>NZ_JBXAQJ010000003.1:351906-756438 GCF_058807115.1 Pseudoduganella sp. GW821-FHT12E03
TTTTCCGGCATCGCCACCAAGACCGCCTTCTCCGGCATTGCCGCCAAGACAGCATTCTCGGGTATCGCGGCCCAGGGCAAAGGTGAAGCGGCGGGAAGTCAGACTGCGTTTTCCGGCATCGCCACCAAGACCGCCTTCTCCGGCATTGCCGCCAAGACAGCATTCTCGGGCATCGCGGCCCAGGGCAAAGGCGAAGCGGCGGGAAGCCAGACTGCGTTTTCCGGCATCGCCACCAAGACCGCCTTCTCCGGCATTGCCGCCAAGACAGCATTCTCGGGTATCGCGGCCCAGGGTAAAGAGGCCACTGCTGGCGCGCAGACCGCGTTTTCCGGGATTGCCACTCAAGGTAAAACGGAGCAAGCCAGCGCCCAGACCGCGTTTTCCGGCATTGCCAGCGGCAAGCAAGACGTGGCGGCGTTTTATACTGTTCGTCCACGTTTGCCGGTAACCGCCTAATTTACTAGTGTTATAGTAGGAACGTGGGAACAATAAGTCATTGTTCCCACAAGCATTTATTGACGTTGCGCACGATAGACACCCTCGCTTGCATTCCACTACAGTCTGCCTATACTAGGTTTTGTTGACACGAATCAACTCTCGTTCCACAACAACGAACTTGAGCGCGCCGGCCTCTTCAGCCAACACAAGCGTCTACCCACTTTTTTCGACAACAAAACCTTATCCACATAGAGGAATGTCATCCATGATTTCAGCAGAAAGCTTCCAAGCCATTGCGGACCTCGACCTCGAGCCAATTAAAGTCAAGCTGATGCACGAAGCGTCCGGTGAAGGCTGGTCTCTGCAAAAAGCCAATGCAGTGGAATTTGAATACCGCCGGTTCCTGTACCTGATGAAGACATTCCCACATGAGCAGACTGCACCGCTGATGGATGTGGATACCTTCTGGCACTACCACATCCTCGACACGATGAAGTACGCGGTCGACTGCGACGCTGTATTTGGCTACTTCCTGCACCATTTCCCATACATTGGCCTGCGCGGCGAAGACGACGAAGAAGTACACCACCGCGTCGGCGACCGCATGAAGGAATTGTATGAAGCGACGTTCGGCGAAAGCTACCTGAAAGCCGAAGCGGCGTATTCCGGCGTGCCTGCCCAGCAGGCTGACGCGGCTTATTCGGGCGTGCCAACCGTGGCGTATTCCGGTGTCCCTGCGGCCGAAGCCAAGTCCGCTTATTCCGGCGTGCCAACGGTGGCGTATTCCGGCGTGCCGGCGGCCCAGGCGAAAACCGCGTACTCGGGCGTGCCAGCCGCGCAAGCGCAAACCGCCTATTCCGGCGTGCCAACCGCCCAGGCGAAAACCGCATACTCGGGCGTACCTGCCGCAAAAGCGCAAACCGCATACTCGGGCGTACCTGCTGCAAAAGCACAAACCGCGTACTCGGGCGTACCTGCCGCAAAAGCACAAACCGCGTACTCGGGCGTACCTGCCGCAAAAGCACAAACCGCTTACTCGGGCGTGCCTGCCGCAAAAGCACAAACCGCGTACTCAGGCGTGCCTGCCGCACAGGCTAAAACCGCTTACTCCGGCGTCCCTGCGGCACAAGCGCAAACCGCGTATTCCGGCGTACCTGCCGCCCAGGCGAAAACCGCTTACTCGGGTGTACCGGCTGCGCAAGCGCAAACCGCCTATTCCGGTGTGCCGTCCGCGCAAACCGCGTACTCCGGCGTGCCATCCGCACCGGCGCGCCAGGTGGCGGACATGTACATGGAACGTCCACGCCTGACCCCGGCTGCCTGAGCCAGATAACGCGGACGCTATCCGCTAAAAACAACAACGGGCCGCTACCTGTCACCAGGTAGCGGCCCGTTGCATTCATGCTGTTCGCGGATCAGGCAGACATCAATTCACGCAGTTCGCGGATGCTGAAATCGCTGATTTCATGCATGCGGATCAGGATGGTGGCGCCGATCGGCAGCGTGTTGTGGCGAATTTTGCTGATCACAGGTGGCGCCACTTCGAGCGCGCGCGACAGTGCCGCATCATTCTTCAGCTGCAGCTTTTCAATGATCGCATCCAGTACCCGGTTCGGGTTGTACGTTGGCGAAGAGGTGATTTCCTTGAGAGAGGTAGTCATTTGTCGGTTCCCGGTAGCCTTATGTTGTAAAAAGGCCACACTTTCACAAAATAATTAGCGGAATAAAGTCGGTCGAGCGCTAGCCTACATAGGGCATTTGCTATGTTTTATAGCACATGACCCGTATGATACACGTTTTTATTGCTTATAGGCTAATCTGGCGAGAAATTTGTGAGAATTTGATAGATTTCTCACTTGCAAGCTGTGGTAGGAATTGTTAAATATCGAAATCGTTGTTTTTCGTTATTCGCGCCCATAGAAACCGGATGCCAGGAACATCCATTCCACGGCAATCGCCGCGCTCAGTTGCGCAAGCGTGCCTGGAAAAAACAAGCCAAATTGTGGCGATGGGAAAATCAGGCACGGCGTAGCATCTTCGCAACGCCAGCTCCATCCCAGCTGACGCCGGATTTCATCCGGCGCCGGCGGCGGGTGATGGGCCCGGCCCCGCAACATCATATACAAGCGCACTTGCTCTTTCGTAGGGTGCGGGATGGTTTGCATTTGCTCTCCTGCAGGACCGTCGTGGAATTAATTATGCTCCAGCTAACTTACGCCGGGCTTTCGTTGTTGTAGACAGTCCACAACCTTTTCGTAACGTAACCTCAAGCCCAGTTCGTTCTTCAACCGGCTGTTGCGCAAACGCCGCGATTCCGACATGAACGACAGCAATGCGGGCGAGACCACCTGGCGCAGCGCATCCCGTGGCAAACGGGGCGGCCGCGGCAAGCCATGCGCATCGGCCACCGCATCGAAATACGCCGCCATCTTCATATCGCTGTCATCAACCGCATTGACCACCCTGCCCGGCAAGCCCTTGAACAAGGCGCGGGCAATGGCCCGCGCCAGATCCTCGGCATGGATGTGGTTGGTGTACACATCGTCGTCGTCACGCAACGCCGGCGTCCCCAGCCGGAGACGCTCCAGCGGCAAGCGGTCTTCCGCGTAAATGCCGGGGGCGCGCAAGATCGACAGCACGCTCCCGCTACGCCGTGCCCAGCGGCGCAACACCTGTTCCGCATCGACCCGGCGGATGGCGCGCGCGTTGCGCGGCGCCACGGGACGGCTTTCCGCCACCCATTCCCCCTTGCAATCGCCATAAACGCCGGTGGTGCTGATGTAAACCAGCCGCCCCCGCTCGGGTAAAATGGCGGTCAGATGGCGCGTGCGCCGGTCGAGCGGGCCTTCCGGCTGCGGTGGCGCCAGGTGCACGACGTGGCGCGCCAGCCCTTTGAGCCGGCGCAGCGTAGCCGGGTGGTCCAGGTTGGCCACCACCGGCACCGCGCCGGCAGCCCGCAATTCCGCACAGCGTTCCGGCTGGCTGGTGATGGCAATCACGCGAAATGCCTGCCGCACCAGTGGCAACAAGCGCATACCGACATCACCGCAGCCGACGATCAGCAAGCGTGGGCGGGCAAATTTATTAACGTTGACGTTTTTCATAAGTAAGGATTGTATGACTTTCCAGATTACTGTTCAGCCGAGCGGCCACCAGTTCACTTGCGACGAAGATGAAACCATCCTGGCCGCAGCCATGCGCGCCGGCGTCGGCTTGCCCTATGGCTGCAAGAACGGTGCGTGCAGTTCATGCAAAGGCAAAGTCATTTCCGGCAATGTGACGCACAAGGCGCACCAGCAGCGCGCGCTGACGGAAGAAGAAGCCGCGGCCGGCATGTCGCTGTTTTGCTGCGCCACGCCCCATGCCGACCTGGTCATCGAAGCACGCGAAGTGGCGGGCAGCAGCGATTACCCGGTCAAGAAAATGCCGTCGCGCGTCTCGACCATTGAAAAAGTCGCGCCGGACGTGGTGGTGATTTCCCTGCAATTGCCGGCCAACGAAAACCTGAAATACCGCGCCGGCCAATACATTGAATTCATGCTGCCAGGCGGCAAGCGCCGCAGCTACAGCATGGCCACCGCGCCGGACAATGGCCCGATCACCCTGCACATCCGCCACATGGCGGGCGGTTTCTTTACCGAACAAGTGTTCTCGACCATGAAAGAGCGCGACATCCTGCGCTTTGAAGGCCCGCTGGGCACGTTCTTCGTGCGCGACGACAGCGACAAGCCAATGGTACTGCTGGCTTCGGGCACTGGCTTTGCGCCGATCAAGGCCATCGTCGAACACTTGAACCAGATTGGCGCCACCCGCCCAATGACCTTGTATTGGGGCGGCCGCCGCCCACAGGACTTGTACATGGATGCGCTGTGCCGCGAATGGGCCGCCAAGCTGCCGAACTTTACTTACGTGCCGGTGGTCTCGAATGCATTGCCGGAAGATAACTGGAGCGGCCGCACCGGCTTCGTGCACCATGCCGTGATGGCGGACTTGCCGGACCTGTCCGGCCACCAAGTGTATGCCTGCGGCGCACCGATCATGGTGGAATCGGCCAAAACCGACTTCGTGGCCCAGTGCAAGCTGCCCGATGACGAGTTTTATGCGGATGCGTTCACCACCGAGGCCGACCTGGCCAAGTAATTTGCAGTAAGTACTCACTTGCTGGCGGTGGCCTCACCGCCAGCACGCGTTAGCGATATCAGGCACAATAACAGGCTGTCCCGCCCCGCCTTGCCTGATATCCGCCCATGCCCGCCTTCGACGCCACCGGTTTTTCCGTCCTCAAGCACCGCAATTTCACCAGTTACCTGTCGGCCCGCCTGCTCGGCACCCTGGCCGTGCAAATGCAGCACGTCGCCATTGGCTGGCACGTGTATGCGCTGACCGGCAATTTGTTTGACCTCGGGCTGATCGGCCTGGCCCAGTTCGCGCCGTTCCTGGTGTTCATCTTGCCGGCCGGGCAAATCGCCGACCGCCGCAACCGGCGCGATATTGTCGCGCTGTGCATGGCGGCGCAATTGCTGTGCGGCTTGCTTTTGCTGGCCTTTACGCTCAGCGGCGCCAAGACCGTGTGGCCGGTATTCGCCATCCTGGCCCTGTTCGGCAGCGCCCGCGCCTTCATGACACCGGCGTCGCAAGCGATGGTGATCAACCTGGTGCCGCCTGACAGCTTCAGCAAGGCCGTGGCCCTGAATTCCTCCACCTTCCACGTCGCCGTGATCCTCGGGCCCACCCTGGGCGGCCTGCTGTACTACTACGGCGCCACCACGGTGTTTGTCGTCTCGTCCGTCTTGCTGGCCGCCTCGGTGGTGCTGATGTGCATGACCAAAGCCGCCAGGCAAGCCATCAGCAAAGAGCCCGCGACCTGGCACAGCGTGCTGGAAGGCATGCGTTTCGTAAAGTCGCGTCCGGTCGTGCTGGGCGCCATTTCCCTGGATTTGTTTGCCGTGCTGTTTGGCGGCGCCACCGCCCTGCTGCCCGCGTTGGCTGCCGACGTGCTGCACGTGGGCCCCGGCGGCCTTGGCTTGCTGCGCACCGCGCCTGGCGCCGGTGCGGCGCTGTGCTCGATCGCGCTGGCGTTCTTCCCGATTACCCGCCGGGTTGGCGCCTGGATGTTTGGCGGCGTGGCCGTGTTTGGCCTGTGCACCGTGGTGCTGGGCGCCACCACCAGTTTCGGCGTCGCGCTGGCGGCCCTGCTGCTGATGGGCGCGGGCGACATGATCAGCGTCTACGTGCGCCACCTGCTGGTGCAATATGAAACCCCGGATGCGATCCGTGGCCGGGTCAGCGCCGTCAATGCGGTGTTCATCGGCGCCTCGAATGAGCTGGGGGAATTTGAATCGGGGGTCACCGCCGGCTGGTTCGGCCTGACGCGCGCCGTGGTGTTCGGCGGCATCGCCACCCTGGCCGTGACCGGCTTGTGGAGCGTGTTGTTCCCGGTGCTGTCGCGCATGGACAGGTTCCCCCACGCCGAGCGGGAGGCAGCGGAAAAATCCGTGGCGGCCTGAGCGGCCTGACGTCCGGGCAACTTTTCAATTGTAAGGCTTGCGCACTGCTGTGGGGCAATACCTGAGTTCCGCACTGCACTAAATTGGCGCTTAGTAGCAAAAGGAGTAAGATGGTTTCACACGCCGGTCATCTTCCGGTGCTGTATTGATGAACAAACGGGAGCAGTAAATGCAGATCAACGTCAATTGCGATAAAACCATTGAACGTCATGCCGGCCTTGATAGCCACGTACAAACCGTCGTGCAAACTGCCATCAGCCGATTCTCTGAACATATCAGCCGTGTTGAAATCCACCTCAGCGACAATAAAGGCGAAAAATCGCTGGATGGCGACAACCGTTGCCTGATCGAAGCCCGTGTCAACGGACTGCAACCCGTCGCCGTGAGCGACCACTCCGCCACCCTGCACCAGGCCATCAATGGCGCTGCAGACAAGCTCAAACGTGCACTGGACAGCGCCCTAGGCAAGCGCTCCGACCATAAACGTGCACCGCTGGCACCGGAAGTCGAAGACGAAGAAGAAGCATAATCAAGGACAGGCCGCCGGAGAACGGCGGCCTTGGTGTAGGCCCGCTTACAGCTGTCCCTGCAACACCTTCCGCAAGTACCGCAATCCCTGCAGCGCCCTGCTGCCATACCACGACATCATTTCCCCATCCACCAGTTGCACCGGCTTGCCAATCTGCTTTTCCAGCGCATCGGCGTGGGCTTGCGTGAAACGGTAGGGTTCCGACGACAGCAACACCTGGTCGATGCCGGCCACCAGCGCCTCGCTCCATTCGAACGACGGGTAACGCTCCGGTCCCAGGTCCGGGATGCGCCAGCCGATTTCCGCCAGCATGCGTGCAATATACGTGTCGTCGGAAATGCTCATCCACGGGTCTTGCCAGATGCAATACAGCACTGTTTGCGGCGGGCCTTTCGGTAGCGACCGCAGTGCCGCGTATTCCTGCTCGAAGGCCAGGCACCACGCTTCGGCTTTTTCTTCCGCGCAAAAGATACCGCCCATCAGGCGCGCCAGCGGCACGTTGTCGAGCGGCGCCAGCGGGTGCGTGACCACGACATGCGGTACGAATTCACGCAAGGCATCAAAGACCGGCTTTTCATTTTCATCGATGTTGACGATGACGTGGGTGGGCGCCAGCTTGCGGATCTTGTCCAGGTTCACATCCTTGGTGCCCCCCACTTTCGGGATGGTGCGCACCGTGGCGGCCGGGTGGATGCAAAAGCCGGTGCGGGCCACCAGTTGCGGCGCCAGTCCCAGGTCGCACAGCAATTCCGTAATCGAGGGCACCAGCGACACGATGCGTGCGCCGGGCGCGGCGGCAAAAGTTTGCCCGATGGCGTCGGTATAAGTCATGGTGGTTTTGATCATGTTCGTGGCGGTATTGAAACACAGCGGGGCCGCCGCGCGCCAGCATCGGCTATCATTTAACGATCTTTTCCGCAGGTAACTATCTTGAAGCCCATCACGTTCAGCGCCTCTCCATATTCCACCGACCTGATCCAGCTGTTCGCGGGCGCCGACCAGGCCACCGTCCGCAAACTGCTGGCGCCCTGCCCCATCATCCCGGTGGCGCCGGGCCGGCCGGTGGGCGATGGCCGGCGCGCACTGTATATCGTGCTGCGCGGCGCCTTGTCGGTGGCCAGCGACGCCCGCATGGGTATGGCCGATGGCAACATCACCAAGGTATTGCCTGGGGAAAGCGCGGGCGAACAGGCGGTGCTCGATGAAGAGGCGAACCTGTCCGCCGTCACGGCGCTGGAAGATTCCGAAGTGCTGGCGATCGATGCCGCCACCGTGTGGAAGCTGATCGATGAATCGAACTGCGTGGCGCGCAACCTGTTGCGCCTGCTGTCGTTCCGCATTCGCGCCGCCAACGCGCAATTGCGCCGGCGCCAGAAAGTCGGCGAGTTTTACCGGCAAATGTCGATGGTCGACGGCTTGACCGGCTTGTATAACCGGGCCTGGCTCAATGAATTGTTGCCGCCGATGGTAGGCCAGGCCCATGGCACCGAACAGCCGCTGTCGCTGATCATGGTCGACCTCGATCACTTCAAGAAATTCAACGACAGCCACGGCCACCTGGCCGGCGACCAGGCGCTTCGCGCCGCGGCGCAAGCCATCAGCAATGCGCTGCGGCCATCGGATTTCGCCGTGCGTTATGGCGGCGAAGAAATGATGGTGCTGTTGCCGGACACCGGCGCCGACGTCGCCGTGGTGGTGGCGGAACGGCTGTGCGACCGCATCCGCCAGTCCGTGATTTTCCATGACATGCGCTTGCCGATGCCGCACCTGACCGCCTCGCTGGGCGTGGCCAGCCTGACCGAGGGGCAGGATGAGCAGGCGCTGATCGCCTGCGCCGACGCCGCGCTGTACCGCGCGAAAGAAGCGGGCCGCAACCGCGTAGTGGCAGCCTGAGCCCCGAAACCACACCCGCGGCGCCGGCCCGCACACACGGCGGCTTGAAACACCCAAGTCGCCCTACGCCCAGCGCCAATCGCGTATGATGGCGCCGCATAAGCGCATTTCAACGCGCATTCCCAGAGATTATGAGCACCCACACCTTCCTTTGGCACGACTATGAAACCTTCGGCGCGCAACCGCGCCGCGACCGCCCGGCACAGTTCGCCGCGATCCGCACCGATGCGGAATTGAACGAAATTGGCGATCCTGTCATGCTGTTTTGCCAGCCGGCGCCGGACTTCCTGCCCGATCCGCAAGCGTGCCTGATCACAGGCATCACGCCGCAGCAATGCCTGGAACAGGGTGTGCCGGAACACCAGTTCGCCGCCACGATTGAACAGGCATTTGCCACGCCGGGCACCATCGGTGTCGGCTACAACACGATCCGCTTTGACGATGAAGTCACGCGCTTCCTGTTCTGGCGCAACCTGATCGACCCGTATGCGCGCGAATGGCAAAACCAGTGTGGCCGCTGGGACTTGCTCGATGTGGTGCGCATGACCTATGCACTGCGCCCGGAAGGCATCGAGTGGCCGCTGAAACCGGACGGCAAACCCAGCTTCCGCCTGGAAGATTTAACCCGGGCCAACGGCCTGGTGCACGAGGCGGCGCACGACGCGCTGTCCGACGTGCGCGCCACCATCGCACTGGCGCGCCTGATCCGCTCGAAGCAGCCGCGCCTGTTCGACTTTTGCCTGGCGCTGCACAAGAAAGACCGCGTGGCCGATGAAATCGGCATGCACGTGACGCCCGCCATGCGCCAGCCCTTCCTGCACGTGTCCGGCATGTTCCCGGCCGAGCGCGGCTGCCTGGCGCTGGTCTTCCCGCTCGGCGTCCATCCGACCAACAAGAATGAAGTGCTGGTATGGGATTGCGCGCACGATCCATCCGAGCTGTTCGGGCTCGATGCGGACACGGTGCGCATGCGCATGTTTACGCGCGGCGCGGACTTGCCGGAAGGCGTGACGCGCCTGCCGATCAAGAGCATCCATTTGAATAAATCGCCGATGCTGGTGGCCAGCCTGAAGACCCTGTCGCCGGCCATGGCCGAGCGCTGGGGCATGGACCTGGAAACCGGCCGCCGCCACGCGCACCTTGCCGCCACCGGGCCGGATTTATCGGCGCTGTGGGCGCAGGTGTTCCGCAAGGAAGATGGCGGCGAGGCCGATGTCGACGAGGATTTGTATGGCGGCTTTATCGGCAGCGCCGACCGGCGCCAGCTGGAATCGCTGCGCCGCCTGCCGGCCGCGCAACTGGCGGGCCGCACGCCGCCGTTTGAAGATGGCCGGCTGGCGGAACTGGTGTTCCGCTACCGCGCGCGCAACTTCCCGCACACCTTGTCCGAACACGAAATGGAGCAATGGGAACAGCACCGCGCGGCCCGCCTGTTTGACGGCGCCGGCGGGGCCCGCACGGTCGAGCAATTGTTTACGGAAATCGACCAGTTGTCGGAAAACGTGGACGAGCGCGGCGAGGAAGTGCTGGGCGCGCTGTACGACTACGCTGAAATGATCGCTCCCCAGCGGTATTAAAAAAGGGGCCTGGCCCCTTTCGCACTATCGTTCGCATTGAGCACGATAGTGCTAAAAGGGCCAGGCCCCATCGACCACCATCGATCAAAGAAGGGGCGCAAGCCCCTTTTCTTATTTGCGGTACTGATTGATCGCGTCGCGGGTTTCTTCGGCCACGCGGCGCGCGGCCGCGGCGAAGTCTTCACCGGCTTGCGGCGCCGCGTACAGGATCGCGCGCGACGAGTTGATCATCATGCCGGCGCCGGCGACGGTGCGGCCCGCGTTGACGGTGGCGGCAATGTCGCCGCCCTGCGCACCGATGCCCGGCACCAGCAGCGGCATGTCGCCGACAATCGCGCGCACTTGCGCCAGTTCTTCCGGGAAGGTCGCCCCCACCACCAGCGCGCACTGGCCATTGGTATTCCATTTATTGGCCACCAGCCCCGCCACGTGCTGGTACAGCGGCTTGCCGCCTACGTCCAGGAATTGCAGGTCGGAGCCGCCGGCGTTCGACGTGCGGCACAGGATGATGACGCCGCGGTCGGCCCACTCCATGTATGGTTCCACCGAGTCAGAGCCCATATACGGATTGACGGTCACGGCATCGGCGCCGTAGCGGTCATACGCTTCGCGCGCATACTGGCGCGCGGTGGCGCCGATGTCGCCGCGCTTGGCGTCGAGCACCAGCGGGATGTGCGGGTAGTTCTCGCGCACGTAGGCGCAAATGTCTTCCAGCTGACGCTCCGCGCTCAAGGCGGCAAAGTAGGCGATCTGCGGCTTGAACGAGCACGCCAGGTCCGCCGTCGCATCGATGATCTCTTTGCAGAATTCGTAGATGCCGTTCGGCTGGCTGCGGAATTGCGCCGGCAGCTTGTCCATGTCCGGATCCAGGCCGACGCACAGCAGGGAGTCGTTGCTCGCCCATGCGGCATTGAGTTTATTGATAAAAGTCACGACATCCCTCCAGAAAAAATAGCAAACCCGCGATTATACCCCGGCAGGGACGACCGATCGCTGGGGTAAAATTCCGCTATACAACTCACCGAAAGGACGCGCGATGAAATTAACCAATAAAGTAGCGATCGTGACCGGCGCCACACAAGGCATCGGCCTGGCCTGCGCGCAACGCCTTGTGACCGAAGGCGCCAAAGTCATGTTGGTGGACATCAAACCGGAAGGCGCACAAGCGGCCGAAGCACTGGGCGACCAGGCCCGCTTTTTTACCGCCGACGTCAGCCAGAAATCCGACGTGGACGCCCTGGTGGCGGAAACCCTGGCCGTGTTTGGCCGCATCGATATCCTCATCAACAATGCCGGCGTCACGCATAAAGCCGACTTCCTCGACCTGACCGAAGACGATTTCGACCGCGTACTGCGGATTAACCTGAAATCCATGTTCCTGTGCGGCCAGGCGGCGGCGCGCGTGATGGTCAGCCAGCGCAGCGGCTGCATCATCAATATGTCGAGCGTGAATTCGGAACTGGCGATTCCCGACCAGGTACCGTACGTGGTGTCGAAGGGCGGCATCAACCAGTTGACCAAAGTAATGTCGCTGAACCTGGCGCAGCACGGCGTGCGCGTGAACGGCATCGGCCCCGGCACGATTTTGACGGAACTGGCGAAAAAAGCCGTGCTGGGCAGCCCGGAAGCGCGCCATACGATTTTGTCGCGCACACCAATGGGCCGTTGCGGCGAACCGGAAGAAGTCGCATCGATCGCCGCCTTCCTGGCCAGCGACGACGCCAGCTATATGACCGGCCAGACCCTGTTCGTCGACGGCGGCCGCCTCGCGCTGAACTACACGGTGCCGGTGCGCGAGTAAGCGGAAAAGTAAGATATACAAATAACGCATGTCTGGTATCCAAACATGAAATTAGACATATATGTGGCGACGCAGCATAATTACACCTGTCTCCACTATTCTCCTCCAAGAAAATAGTTTCAAGCCCGCGCAACAGCGGGCTTTTTTTTTTATTGGTGCTCTTGTGTCATGGTGCCGTCATATGCGCCCCGTAGACTTGCTCTATCTGCTTCACACACAACCGATATGTGTGGAAGCAGTAAGGTGCGCCACGGCGCACCGACCGAATTCACGTTCAAGACCTTCCGCCCGCTTTCACCAGCGGGCGTTTTTTTTACCTTGTGCTATCGTTGCGCGATGCTGAATTTCTTCCATCAATTCGTCCTGACGACTGTGCACGCGAATTTGCGCTACCGAACCGCACTGACCCTGTTTGCGCTGATCCTGATCCTGGGCTCGATCCCCGGCGCACGGCAAGACATCGGCCACGTCGCCTCCGGCGTGATCCTGCATGCCTGCGCGTATGCCGGTATCACGTTCCTGTTATTTACGGGTGGCAGCGGCACCCTGGCGGCGCGCGCCCTGAAAGCCGTGCTGACCGTGGCGGCCATGGGCGCTTGTGATGAACTGGTGCAGAGTTTCCTGCCCTACCGCCACGGCACGGTAGGGGATTGGGTGGTCGATGTCACGTCAGCCATCGCGACTGTCATCATCATGTGGGCTATGTGGAAGCGCCACAAAGTCGCCTGACCCATCCGGCGCCAGCCACGCCATGCCGCTGGCGCGCCACACATCGCGCCGCATTTCCTGCAATTGCTCGGCACGGGCTTGCCGCACCAGGCCGTGCAGGGCTTGCCGCAGCACGTGGCGCTGGCGCGCATCGGCCTGCGCACCATAGACGGCAAAGATTAATTGGTTGATCACTGTTTCAGACGAGCAAGTCGGCATAGTCTATCCCTATTGATTTCTGACGTGCAATTATTGCTTTTCATCCACGCCGACTGTTTGACCTATCTCAATCGTGCTCACTCCAAATGAAACAAAGGGCATGATGGCCTGATCCAACGTAAACGAGCCTTCGCTCATTACCAGGAGAGCCAACATGAAATCCTCGATTATTACCGTGGCCGTTACGGCCGCGGCGCTGGCAGCACTGGCCGGCTGCGCCAGCGACCGCAAAACCGCCATGTACGACGACCCGACTTCCGCACCAGGTTCCACCACATGGGCAGCGGCGTCGGGTCCCGAGCCTGGCAATACCGTCAGTAGTGCTGCGGTCACCACACCGGGCACGGCATCGGGCGCCAAATCCTATTCCGGATCAAGCACCGCCACGGCGCACAGCTGGAGCGGCGTCGTGATAGCCGTCGATCCGATCCTGCGCCAGGATGCGGCCGCGATGGGTGTCGGGATGGCGGGCGCCGCCGCTGCGGGCGGCGTCATGTCGAATGAAGGTTCGCCAAACGACAAGGTGTACCGCATCACGATGCGGGCCGACGACGGCACCACGCAAGTGGTGGTGCTCGACAGCATTCCGACCTATAAGTCCGGCGACCGGGTGCGCTACCGCGATGGTTCCGTCCAGCGCGAATAAGCGGTAGTCACTGATGTGTGGGTGCCCGGCCTGAAGGCCCGGCACCCATGCAATCTAATATAGTTGCTCGACCTGGTAGCCGCGTTCACGCAGCAATTGCGGCAAGCTGTTGTCGCCGACCAGGTGCAGCAGGCCGACGCCGACAAAGGCGACCTGGTCTTGCCGCATGATGGCTTCGATGGACGTCGCCATTTCCGGGTTGCGCTTGCCCAGCAGGGTGCGCTCCATGAACGCGGCGGACACGGTTTCACCGCTGGTCAGCGTTTTCCACGACGCCCAGATGCCGCGCGCATCGGCCTGGCTCCACGCGTCCAGCAAATTCGCGGTTTTCGTCAGCGAGACACCACTGGCCAATTCCGCCAGGTTTTCACGCAAATACGCTTCCTGCTGTGCATCGTCCAGCGTATCGAACAGGCTGAGCTGATAATCCGCCGATTCCAGTTCGCGCAACGGTTTGCTTTGCTGTTCCGCCGTGCTCAACAGGTATTGTTCGACGCCGTTGCTGCGCCGGTAACCCTGCCGTTCAATTTCCGCGCCCACCAGCACATTGGCCAGCAGCCACGGCTTGAAGTGTTCCATGCTGGACAGCGACATGCCGGCCTTGCCAAGCGCCAGGTTCAAAATGGCCAGTGTTTCCGCAGACACGTGGTTGCGCACCGAATCGCCCGGCGCATAGCGCGCATAGCGGGCCAGCGCTTTCTGGAATGCCGCATCGGCGCGGATATCCAGCTCCAGCACCAGCGACGTGGATTCCGCCAGCGCCCGCGTCACTTGCGGTTCCAGCGGATAAAACGCTTGCTTACCGACGTGCACGGTGCCAAACAAATAGCTGATTTTGCCCTCCTGCCGCACCCGGTACAGTGCGCCACGGCGCGGCGGATCCATCTCGGCTACGGCTACCGCCGCCGACGCACGCTCAAGGTGCGCGCTGTGCAGCTCATTCATGTCCATCGAAACTCCCGGACGGCAGACCGCCACCAGCAGTGAGCAGATTGCCAATAAAGTGCGACGCATACAGTTCTCCCTGCCGTCAATCCGGCAAGCATGGAGTTCTAACAATTAGGGAAAAGGAAAGGCGGGCAGGCGCTGGGGCCGTCTTGATCCATCAGAATTGATAGTAAGACTTATTTTGCCGCAAGGGAACAGATTAAAACCGGCGGAAACGAAAAACAACGGGGCGCCCGCACCGGCGCCCCGTTTTCAATATCAGGCTGGCATTACCTTGCCAGTTCGACCAGCGCAGCCGTGTACATCTGCAAGTTCAGCAGCAACTGCTTGTGCGTAATGAATTCGTGTTCGGAGTGGCCGGTGTACGCGACACCCGGCATGGCCGGGCCAAACGCCACGGCTTTCGGGAACAGGCGCGAATTGGTGCCGCCGCCGATAGCGATGGGCATGGCATTGGCGATACCGGTGTAATGCGAAAACACGTCGAGCAGCACAGGCACTTGCGGCGCATCGGTTTGCACCCACGGCTCGCCGATTTCCATCTTGATCCGCGCCTGCGGTGCATGCAGCCGCTTCCACTGGTCAAACGCCTGCTGGAACTGCGTGGTCAGCTCACCCTTGCTCTTGCCACGCGGACGGCGCAAGTTAATCGTCAATTCCATGCAGCCGGCTTTATGCGCCAGCACGGTCGGCGCCACCGTCATCGGCCCCATGAACGCATCGCGGTAGGCGACCTTGCCAAACCGTTCACCGGTGACGCCGGTGCCGACCATGTCATTGAGGAAATCGACCATCGCGCCGGCCGAAGTGGTGCGCCACTGCCGTACTTTCAGCGCATCGGCCAGCATGGCAATCGCATTGACACCCTCTTCCGGCTTGGAGGAATGCGCCGACAATCCCAGCGCCGTCACCGTCAAATCCTTGCCCTGCCATGCGGTCTGGTAGCGCATCCCCTTTTGCGTGGCGGCGCGCTTCTTGATTTGCGCTTCCAGTGCGCGGGTGGCATTGCCGATCACGGCGCTGGCGTCTTCCGGGATCTGGCTGGCGAAATAGCCGCCGGAAAATTCGCGCACCTCGGGATCCTTGCCAGGCTTTTTCGCTATCTGGGCGGGGATGGTCACCGTGACACCACCCCAGCCTTTTTCCGCCGTCACCACCGGATATTCCGCGTCGAGCGTGATGTTCACCTGTGGCGGCACATGCTCTTTCAGGAACGCTTCCAGCGGCGCCCAGTCCGATTCCTCCGCCATGTACACATACAATTCCAGCCGGCGGCGCAGCGGCACTTGCTGGTCCTTGATGGCTTTCATGGCATACAGCGCGGTGGCGATCGGGCCCTTGTCATCTTCGGCGCCGCGCGCGATCAGGCGGCCCGGTTCCGATGCCGCGTCGAGCTGGAACGGCGACTTGGCCCACTTGGCGGGATTCACCGGCTGCACATCGCCGTGCGTGATAATGCCGACCCGCTCTTCCGCCGCGCCATGGCCGATCACCACCACCATGCCGTGGTCGCGGTAATCCAGACCAAGGCGCTCCGCTTCTTCCTTGAGGAATTGCTTGAAACCGAGATGCTGGGGATTTTTCTCCGCCGGGATGGCCGGATCGGCCACGGTATTAAAACTGACCATCCTGGTCAGGCTGGCCTGCAACTGGTTTGGATAGGTATCCAGCGCATGGCGCGCGGCCGCCGTGGCGGGCGCGCTGACCGGCGCCGCCATCGAGACCGGCAAGGCAGCCAGCAACATCGTGGCCAGAGTAAGTTTTTTCAGCATGTGTCCCCTGTCATTAGCGGTAAGAGGCCAGTATCCTGGCCAGTCCGCCATCGTGCAGCAATTGCCCGATGGCGCGGTTGACGTCGTCCACCGCCACACTGCCGCGCGGTGACACGGCGCACAGCGTGCGGTAAGTCTTGACGGCGAGCGGCGGATGGATATCCAGTTTGCCGCCCTGTTTCAAAAAATAATCCACGAACAAGGTCGTGGTTTCGGCGTGCCGCACCCGCCCCAGTTCCAGCTTGAGCAAGCTGTTCAACCCGGACGCCGTATCGGCGCGCACGAAATGCGCACCCAGCGCATGTTCCAGTTCCGGATACACATACCCCAGCACGGTGCCGATCTGCTGGTCCGCCAGGTCGGCCAGCGCCTGCGGACGCGGCGCGTCGCGGCGCGTGATCACCACTTCGGTAATGGGAAAGAACGGCGCGCTCCAGTGCAGCCGCCCGGGCAGCCACTCGGGCATGTACAGGCACAGGACATCGCCCTCGCCCTGCTCCAGCGCGGCGCCGATGCGC
The DNA here is from genome assembly GCF_058807115.1 of Pseudoduganella sp. GW821-FHT12E03. Taxonomy (NCBI): domain Bacteria; kingdom Pseudomonadati; phylum Pseudomonadota; class Betaproteobacteria; order Burkholderiales; family Oxalobacteraceae; genus Pseudoduganella; species Pseudoduganella sp. GW821-FHT12E03. The sequence continues at coordinate 368,463 of NZ_JBXAQJ010000003.1, forward strand.
TTGCGCGGCCACACCTTGAATTGCGGGGTGCGGCCCAGGCGCTCCGCCAGGGCGGCGCCGACGTCACGGTGCAAGCCGCCCGTCAGGGCGCCATCGGTGATGTCGGCCAGCGGCATGTGGGAACCGGTATCGACCAGCACCACCAGTTTTTGCGGCGGCGGGGGCGCGGGGGCGTCCGAACCGTTATCCGATGCGCATGCGTGCGGCGCTGCCAGCAGCAGCGGCATCAACAGCGGCAGGGAAGCAAGGCGAAGGTTCATGACTGCCAACAATTTTACGGGAATCCGGTGGTTCCCGACAGACTGTCAGCAGGTTGGAAGCAAAACGTAGGGCGGCTTTTACAAAGCCGCCGTGAGTCGCCGGGCTGCATGCATGGCGGCTTCCGCCGTGCGGAAACCGCCCTACCGGATCGGCGTTACGGGCTTTCGAAACTCAGTGGGCCCAGATCCGGAACTGGCCCTGCATGTTCATGGTGCCGTTGACGTTGACGCTGCCCATGCTGCTGGTCACCGGCGCCAGCGGATCGCTCTGCACGCTCAGCGATTCAAATCCCAGGCTGGAGAATTTCACGTACGTCGGCATCGACACCGCGACATATTCGCCGCCGTCCGGCTTCTTTTCAATGTTGATGTGCACGCCGCCGATATCCACCACGCCCCGCAAATTCCGGATAACGACATAGCGGTTCGGGCCATCGCCGCCAAAGCCCAGCGACAGGCGGCTGTCCGTCACCGCCCCCACCAGTTCGGGATTGTTGATGACAATGTGGGCGGCAAAGCTGACACCATCGCGCGCCGTGACCTGGCCCAGCGCTTCGTCGTCGAGCGGCTTCAAGCCGGTGGCGCCGGCAGCGGCGGAGAGGCAGAACAAGGCAGGGAGCAGCAGGGAGGTATGCATGGTGTCAGCGCCTGAATTTGATGTCGAGATACTGGATTTGCATCGAACCGATGCGTGACGACCCCAGGTCCACATTGCCGCCCGCCGCGCTGTTGAACGAGATGTTGCCGATCGCCAGACCACCCGCCGGCGCGGCGCCATCGCCATAACGCGCATCCGGCCAGTCTATGGCCAGGTGCAGGCGCGGGCCGTCGGCATCGTTGTAGGCATTCAGGATGCCCGGCTGCGACGCCACGTGCGCCAGTTGCCACGCCCCGCCCGTGAAGTTGCCATTGGCGTCGATCGCGCCCAGTTGGATATTCTTGAACGCCATCTGTTCGCTGGCATCGGCGCGGCCCATCGGCCGGTACGCCAACTGGCCGATCTCGACGCGCAGCGCGGCGCCCCAGGCAATGCCGTCCGTGTATTGCGGGGTCGAAAACTGCAGGCCGCCGCCCCGGTAGACGAAATCGTCCATCACCACGGCGCCGTTGTCGCGCAGTACGCCATTGGCTTGCACGCCCCAGTCGTACGCGAATTGCCAGCGCTGTTCGCCCAGGCCATTGGCGGGGAACATCAGTTGCATCACATCGGCCATGCCGGGTGCGCCCGGCACGATATCGATGCGGTAAGGATCGGAAAACGGATCGCTGCTGTCGCTGCGCGAGGCGGACAGGTTACCCCTGTAAATACTGGCGCCGTTCGGCGCGATGTAGGTCACGCGCACGTCGCCATTCATGGCAAAGCCATTGAGGTCGAAGCTGACGCCATCGCGCCCGCGCACCGACGCCAGTTCACCATCGGCCAGCGGCTGCATCGCGGGGGCCGGGCCGGCGGCAAAGGCGGCGGCCAGCGCCAGCAACAGTGGTAACGCCGCGCGCCAGCGCGTGCGCAGCGCGGTCCGCGCGGCCACGGCGCGCTGTGCGGTGCGGTGGCGCGGCGGGCTGGCGCGCCTGGTGGCGCCCTTCGTCCCGGAACGGTGCTCCGGCGCGCTTTCGGCCGCGCCGGCATGGTCCGGCGTCGCCGCCGGTGGCGGACAGGCGCCGTGCAGGTCAGTCTTCATTTCAGCGCACCTTCGGCAAATTCGGCGGCGTCGCGCCGTTGGTGGTGATCGCGGTCAGCTTGTCGCGCCAGTTCATCCAGACGCCGGCTTGCGCCATATCGGGCGCCTGGCCGTTGGCGCCGGGCGCGAATTGCACGCCATTTTTTAACAGGGAAATCCAGAAGTCCCGGCTGGGCCCTGCCGCGTCGCCGGCGGTCACGCCGCCCACTTGCGCCATGGGCAGGCAGGGCGCGGTGCAGGCGCCGTCCCAGCGCTTGCCGCCGCCCGCCAGGTCGGTGCGCGAGTCCATCGCGATGGCGGAACCATCGGCCGCCTTGCCGTCCACCCGCATGGAGCCGGACAGCGTGTTGAGTTTCAAACCGACATCGCCGCTGATGGTGTCGAAACCAAGGCGCATGCCGATCACTTCCCGGGGCGCGCCATTGCCGGCGCTTTTATAAACGAATTCAATGTACGGATTGGTGATGTGCACGTAGCGCTGCGCTTCCGTGCCATCGCTGCGGCCAAATTGCAGCAGCGGCATGTCAATGTCGGCGCCCAGGCCATTACGGCCGGCCACCGTGTATTCACCCAAACGGGTGCTGCGCAAATTCGCGTTCAGCGTGATGTCCGCATCGAGCGCGACGCGGCTGAAATCGTAACCGCCATAAGTGGTGTTGCTCATCTCAATCAAACCCTGGCCGCGCACGCGCGCCATGTCTTCTTCCGTCATGGGCTGCAATTGCGCCTGGGCCGGATGCGACACACAAGCGGTACAGGCGAACAAGGCCAAGGCGCGGCGCGCCTGTTTGATCGTGAGCATGGGATGTCCTGCTGATGGGGCGGACGCCCCTGCCTGGCCGAGCCAGGCCGAGGCGTCCGCGGGGATTACTTAAGAATTTACAACGGACCGATTAGTGCGCCCAGATCCAGACGGTGGTGCCGCGCAGGTCAACCTGGTTCATTGCCATCGAGCCGAACGACGCGTTGCTGTTGCCCATCTTGATCGAGTCAACGGACATGTTCAGCAGTTTGCCGGCGCCAACTTGCACGTCGGCAGGGATGGCGATCTGCACCACGTCGCCGCCGGTTTGCGGGTTGTAGAAGGTGCCTGGGTTGGTCACACCCGCTGCGCCGGCTGCTTGCAGGAACGAAGCGCGCGACAGGATGTCGATGCTGGCGGCGATCAGGCCGTTCACTTTGATGCCGTTGAAGGCTACCGAACCACCACCCAGGCCGGTTTGTGCATCAACCGCGTCCGTGTCGGTGTACACGAACGAATCGATTTTCACGTTCAGGTTGGCAGCGATCGACACACCGTCCTGGCCGCTCACGGCGGACAGGTCTGCATCCTGGATTGGGGTCATGGCGGAAGCGGCGAAAGCCAGGGTGGACAGGGCAGCTGCGACGGCGGTTTTGATCAGATTCATGCTAGTTATCTCCAGTTTGGTTTTTGAATGAATTAAGGTTTTCTCTGTGCTGCGGAACTGCTTCCTGCGAACTGCAACTCCAGCACCAGGGCGGCTATTTCGGCCCGGTAAAGCCACGCCGCCTGGCGCTTTGTCTTAATATTTATTTAATATTAATTAAAACTATGATACGACTCGGGTTCGGGGCGGGTCCATCGTGTTGCACTGACTTTCAAGGCCAAGCAACGTGCCTGGGGAGCCGAGCGCCGGAACGCGATTAGTGCGCCCAGATCCACACAGTCGTACCACGCAGGTCAACCTGGTTCATGGCCATCGAGCCGAACGACGCGTTGCTGTTGCCCATCTTGATCGAGTCCACCGACATGTTCAGCAGCTTGCCGGCGCCCACTTGCACGTCGGCCGGGATCGCGATCTGCACCACGTCGCCGCCGGTTTGCGGGTTGTAGAAAGTGCCTGGATTGGTCACGCCCGCCGCGCCGGCGGCCTGCAGGAACGAAGCGCGCGACAGGATGTCGATGCTGGCGGCGATCAGGCCATTCACTTTGATGCCGTTGAAGGCGACCGAACCACCACCGAGGCCGGTTTGTGCATCAACCGCGTCCGTGTCGGTGTACACGAACGAATCGATTTTCACGTTCAGGTTGGCGGCGATCGACACACCGTCCTGGCCACTCACGGCGGACAGGTCTGCATCCTGGATCGGGGTCATGGCGGAAGCGGCGAAAGCCAGGGTGGACAGGGCGGCTGCGACGGCGGTTTGAATCAGTTTCATGCTGGGTATCTCCATGTGGTTGTAGTAGTGGCGTTCCCGTTGCCAAGCCTTGCTTTTGATGCAAGTACCTTGGCGGAAAGTCATTGCTCGGATAGCAACTTAAATTCATCATAGGAGAGCTGATCCGCAACAGTCCATGGCCATGCGATGACTGGCAAAGCCAACCACATGACCGCCGGAGACACCCAGAGCGGCGGGCGCGCTTGCGGGGTGTGGCATGCGATAGCATGCAATCGACATTCGCACGCTAGAGGAACAGGTCTAATTATTTAGATGCTGACCCGCCGCAAAGCGTGGCTTAATATTCTTACAAAAAAGACAAACAGCGGCACGTGCACAAATAGCACGACCGTTCGTACTGGAGACATGGGAAATGAAGCAAGCGAATTTGGGGCGCCAGACGCCTCAGGGGACCGTGCATCGCGGCAACCCCGTCCACCCCACCCTGCGCCGCCGCGCAGTCATGAAAAAGCCACTGCCATGCTGATGCTGCTATTGGGCGTACTCGCCGCAGCCATCGGCGGCGCGGGCGTGGTCGAACGCAAGGAACCGAAGGACCGGCCGCAAGACCAGTTCGAGATGCCGCATACCTTGCTGGCCGGCCAGGGCGCCTACAGCGAACCCGTCGTCATGGAGCCGTACTCGAAACTCAAGTACCGCAACATCGTGCGCCAGGCGTTCGACTACAGCTGCGGCTCGGCCGCGCTGGTGACCATCCTCAATTACCACCTCGGCATCATGGTCGATGAACAGGCTGCCATGGAAGGCATGCTGGACAAAGGTGAAAAGGACAAGATCGTCGAGCGGCGCGGCTTTTCGCTGCTGGACATGAAGCGCTATGTGGCCTCGCTCGGCGTCAATGGCGCCGGCTTCCGCGCCGAAGTCAAAGACTTGCTGACCCTGACCGAACCGGCCATCGTGCCGATCGATTACGCCGGCTTCAAGCACTTCGTGATCTTGCGCGGCATCCGTGGCGGCGTGGTGTTCATTGCCGATCCCTCGGCCGGCAACATCGTGTTCTCGCTCGAAGAATTCGCCCGGCTGTGGGACAAGAACACGCTGTTCATCCTGTCGCCGCCAAAAGACCGCCCCGCCATCGCGCAACTGGCGCTGACCGACAAGGAGCTGGGCGTGGTCGACATGGACCGTATTACAGATCATGGCCGCCTTGGCGGCATCAACAATCGCACCCTGCTGCTGGAACGCGCCATCAACTCGGGCGCCGCCGGTACCTGGATGCACCGTCAATAAGGAAGTCCCATGAAGTTTCCAATGATTCACGCGCGCCGCGCGTGCCACATGACGCTCGCAATCCTGGGCGCCACCCTGATGGCGCCCGCCCTGGCCCAATCCACGGCGCAGCCATCGGCCGCCGATGCGCGCGATGCGCTGGCCAAGAAGGAAGGCGAAGGCGACCAGAGCGCGCTGCTGAAACAGACGCTGACCGCCATCGACAAGCAATACAGCATGATCCGTAAAGGCCAGGTGCAAGTGTCCTATGACTTGAACTATGCCTACATCGGCCAGGAAAAAATCGTCACCGATATCAGCGCCACCGGCCTGACCCTGTTTGAAATTGAAAACGTCAGCTCGCACACGGTCACCAATACGGTGTCCGCCGACTATGGCGTCTTGAATAACCTGACCGGCAATGTCACGGTGCCGGTGATTTCCCGCTACGCCAGCGCCAAGGGCCACGCCGGCATTTCCAATTCGATCGGCGACCTGTCGCTGGGCGCGCGCTGGCAGCCGCTGGAGTCGCGCCGCGACCAGGCCACCTATACCGTCACCGGTAACGTGCGCCTGCCATCGGGCCGCAGCCCGTTCAAGATCGTGGCCGGCAGCGGCCAGGCCACCGGCAGCGGCGTCACGCAATTCTCGGCCGGCTTGAACGTGAACCGCATCGTCGACCCCGTCGCGCTGTTTGGTTCGCTGTCGCTGGGCGCCGCGCTGCCCGCCAAAGACCTGTACCAGGTCAACGGCACCCGCATCCTGACCCGCGTGGCGCCCGGCATGAACGTCGGCTTCGGCATGGGCTTCGCCTACGCGCTGTCGTATGGCATTTCCACCACACTGTCGTTCCAGCAAGCCATCGCCGCCGGGTCCAAGTTGCGCTTTGCCGACGGCCTCAATGCCAAGACGTCGATGCAAACGTCCGGCATGCTGAACTTCGGCCTGGGCTACCGGGTGTCGCCAAAAACCACCGTCAACCTGTCGGTCGGCATCGGCGTCACCGCGGATTCGCCCAACATGACGTTAGGTATGAACTTGCCGCTGGCCTTCTGACCATGGCGCGCGCACTAATACCTCCATCGCCGCCATCGCCTTTCCGATTGCGGCCGTTGCGCATTGCGCTGGCGTGCGCCGGACTGGCGGCAGGGTTGACCACGCCGGTGCACGCGGCCCTGGTGGAAAACCTGACCACCAGCGTCACCGCGATGGCGCTGGGCAATGCCGTCACTGCCGATCCGCCCGGCATCGATTCGGTCCACTTCAACCCGGCCGGACTGGCCCGCATCAAGGAAGACCGCGAAGCCCACTCCTCGTTCGGCGCGTCGATCCGCACCCATGCGAGTTTTAAACAGGGCCCCAACTTCGATGTCGGCGGCTGGACCGAAGACCCGCTGAACAATACCCGGACCGGGCCGGTGCGCCAGGTCATGTATGTGCCGGGCTACGGCAAGCCGGGCTGGCGCCTGCCGGGCGTGGTGATTCCCAGCCTGGGTTTTGCATGGCACAAGGAAGGCTCGAAATTCACCTTCGCCACCAATTCCTATATGGCGCAGGCGATGAGCGTGGACCGCAGCACGGACCTCAACGACCCTGCCCGTTTCCAGGGCAAGACAGTGCAGGTGCAGCGCATGGTGTACGCGTCGCCCTCGATCGGCTATGACTATTCCGATACGCTGAAGTTCGGCCTGTCCGTGCCGATCGCCCACGCCGCCTTCATCGTCGATACCGACATGCGCTTCCCGAATGAATTGCTGGGCGTGTTCGGCAAGCTGCAGCAGGGCTGGTGCCCCGAGAACGGCGGCAACATCCTCGACACGTTCGGCTTTGGCCTGTGCGGCGGCGGCAAGGAAGGCATGGTCAGCCCGTTCAAGAAGGCGGCCAACATGCACCTGCAAATGACGGCGCCGTTCGACCCCACCATCAACCTCGGGGTGCTGTGGGAACCGAAACCGTGGTTTTCCATCGGCGCCGTGTACCAGGGCGGCGCGAAAACCCGCTACTCGGGCAAGTACGTGTTCAATACGGACCCGATGCTGCGCAACTTCGTCAAAGGCTTGAATTCCGGCTTGCTGGGACCGATCGCCGGCGCCGTGCTGGGCTTCCCGACCTCGATCCCGGAAGTCCAGCATGGCAACATGACGGCCACCATTCCATTGCCCACGCACGTGCAGGTCGGCATCAAGCTCAAACCGATCCGCTACGTCCAGGTCAATGTGGACGCCAGCTATGCCACCTGGGCCGACTGGAGCGCGCTGACGTTTGAATTCGACCAGAGCATCAAGCTGCTGGAAGTGGCACGCCTGTACGGCATCCCGGATTCGTCCAAGCTGAAAATCCCGCGCGGCTATAAGAGCCTGGTGAACTTCGGCTATGGCATCCAGCTGTTCCCCACTGAAAAGCTGACCCTGCGCTTCGGGCTGGAGCCGCGCAAGAGCTCCGTCCCGGCCGACAAGATCGATTTGATCGCACCGCTGCCGGACACCAAGCTGTTTGGCGTGGGCGCCAGTTACCGCTTTGCCAGCGGCACGGAAATCAGCCTGACCGGGTCGTATTTGAAGGGCAAATTCAATGCGCCCGCCAACAGTAGCTGCAACATGAACTGCAACACCTTTACCAACATTATCTATAACCCGTTCGCCGGTATGGACGTGACGGGTGATATCCATGTCCGCTATGTCGGATTCACCCTCAATAAGAAATTCTAAGGAGACCACACCATGCAAGTACTACGTAACACCCTCATCGTGATGGCCCTGTGCGGCAACGCCCATGCGGCGTCGTCCGCCCCCTCCACCCCGGCCTCGCCCGCCGCCGCCGCCAATGCCGCCATCCCGGCATCGAAGCAGGTGTTGATCGACAAGGTGCTGTCGCTGTGGCACATGGACAGCATCGGCCAGTCGATGCTGCAAGCCCCGGTCACCGACGCGGTCGGCCAGGCGCGCGCCATGCTGCAAGGCCGTGCCTCGGCGGAAAAGCGCGATGCGGCCATGACCGATATCGTCGAGGAAGCCAAGAAATTCATGGCCGACGCCACGCCCGCCGTGCGCGCCAGTGCGCAAAAACTGATCCCGACCAAAGTGGCCCCGCTGCTGGCCGAGCGCTTCACCGAAGACGAGCTGAAACAAATGATCGCCATCCTGGAGTCGCCGGTAAAACAAAAATTTGAAGCGCTGCTGCCGGAATTGCAGAAGAACCTGGGCGAAGCGGTGGCCACGGATTCCGGTCCGGTGGTCAATCCCAAGCTGCAGGATTTGAAACAGCGCATTGGCCTGCGCCTGCGCGCGGCTGTAGCCCAATGAGCGGAGATGCCGGCATGACCTATTCATCGGCCTTGCACCTGGTGCGCGGCGTGAAGTCGCGCCTCACCCATTCCGGCGTCGCTGCGGACGCCCTGTTCAAAATGGCCGGCCTCGATGAGGGCGACGGCCTCGCTTGCGACGCGCTGACCCTGTCGGACAAGCTGTCGCACCTGTGGTCGCTGCTGGTCGACCATTCCGGCGATCCGCTGATCGGCCTGAAAATCTCGACGCCGCACCGCCTTGGCTGGCTGGGCGTGATGGGCCACATCATGCTGGTGTCGCCGACCGTACAAAGCTCCATCGAGCGCTGCCACGGCCACACGCGCGTCGGCCTGGTGCTGCCCGGCGCGCAGCGCGACGTGCCTCAGCAACGCTACGATTTCGTCTGGTGCGTGCTATTACGCAGCCTGCGCTGCGCCGCCGGCCGCGATGACGCGTCGCCGGTGCTGGTCGAATATGCCTTCCCGAAACCGGCCAATGCGGACTTTTATGAAGAGACCTTTGGCTGCCCGGTGCATTTCGGCCGCCCCCACAATGTGATGGAATTTGCCGACACCGACCTGGTGGCGGCGCTGCCGGACTACCGCAGCAATGGCGCCGGCGTGCTGGCCAGCCTGGCCCACGCGCAGCCGCCATCGGTCGCGGCGCGGGTGCAGGGCATGCTGGCGGCCATGCTGCCGAAAGGCCCGCCGCACCGCGAAGACGTGGCCGCGCACCTGATGATGAGCGAGCGCACCTTGCAGCGCCGGCTGGCGGAAGAAGGCACCAGCTTTACCACCCTGGTCGATGAAACGCGCCGCGAACTGGCGCGCCAGTCGCTGTCCACCGGGGAACTGTCGCTGAAGATGCTGAGTTTCCAGCTGGGCTTTTCCGAACCCAGCGCGTTTTACCGGGCCTGCAAGCGCTGGTTCGGCATGACGCCGTCCGATATCGTCAACCACGCGCCATCGCGCAAATCCGCTTAATGCGAGGGAGTCACCATGAGTTGGTTCAAGCACGACCAGAATAAGGCGCTGATCGGTCAACTGCTGGTAAAGCAGAACCTGATTTCGGAAGAACAGCTGGCGCGCGCGATTGAATTGCAGCGCACCACGGGCCAGCGCCTCGGTGACATTTTCGCCGAATGGAATCTGGTGACGCACCAGCACGTCCAGGACGCCCTGCGCAAGCAGCGGCACCTGCGGCTGGCCGCCGCCATCGTGACGGCGCTGGTGGCGCCGCTGGAAACCTACGCGGCGGCCGCCGTGCCGGCGGTGGCCGTGACGGCGCCGGTGGTGCTGCGCAGCGACAGCGGCCAGGCGTCCGGTGACGGCGCGCCCATTGCCAGCGCTGCCGCACTTGCCCCACCTTCGGCAGCGGCGCCTTCCTTCGGCGGACTGAAACCGATGTCGGAAGAAGAAATGGGCGACACCTCGGCACAGGGCTTGCACGATGAACTGGTGCAGCAAGTGCAAAAGCAGATGAAGGACAATGGGGTCGAAGTGCTGGGCGACATGGCCAAGGTCTTAAATCCGGTGCTGGGCTTCCTGGACTCGGACGTGACAATGAAAAACGTGGTCTACGATCCGAGCAAGACCACCGCGACGCTCGGCAAGGATGGCACCCTGACCCTGGCGCTGCCCACCTCGATCGGTGAAATCAGCTTTGCCAACATCCGGGTGCGCGGCTCGGAAGGCCCGAGCTTCGGCAGTATTTCCATCAAGGGGATTGATTTGACGGGGACCGTGATTTCGCTGTCGTTCCGCAAATAACGCCGGCGGGCTGCAGGCATGGCGGCGTGATTCCGTAGGGCGGTTTGACCGAGGGTCAAGCCGCCATGCCCGCAGGCCGGCGGCTTCTCACAGCTTCCACCACATCTGCTTCAACCCGAACACGTGCAGCATACCGATGCCGAATGACAGCGAAGAACTGATCATCCAGAACGCCGAGCTGTTACCGGGGAAGAAAAAGATCAGCGAAGGAAACGCGAGACCCCGGAAGCAGTAAATGCCAGCAATAAAACACAAGGCCAGCCGCGTAAACGGCAGCTTGCGGATCGCGCCCGCGCCGGCCAGCGCATAGGCCGACCACAGCGACAGCAGCGCGGCAATTCCCAGTGTAATCATGGCAGGAACGGGGCTGCCGGCGTCCGCCAGTTGCGCCATGTGCTCGCCCGCGCCCAAAAAACGGTACCACGCGGCGCCAAACACAATGCACAACAGGTGCAGCACGGCGACAGCGCCGCTGGCGGCGGCGCCAGCCATCAGGTAGCGGTTATATTGCATGAACTCTCAATCGTGACAAACAAACCGCACAGCATACCGTATCAGGCAGGCTTGCGCACCACCACCGTGCCGGCCAGGAAATCATGCAGGGTGCGGCGCTTGCTGGTGGCCAGCAGCGAGATGAGCATCGCCAGCGACCATGCCTTCATTGCATGGCCCACATAGGTGGCCCATACCGGCTGTACCAGTTCCAGCTGCGTGCTGCGCTCCACCCAGCCAAACGTTGCATACGCTTCGTCCGTCATGCTGAGCGCGGCCAGTGCCGCTCCCAGGGTTTGCAGCGCGCCAAAAACAACCCAAGGCAGGTAGCGCATCAGCGCGGCCTGTCCCGTCACCGGCGAACCGTCCAGCATGGTGATACGCATTTTCATGGCCAGCTTGCCCGGCGTGGCGCCATAGCGCTTGACCAGGTAAACGTTGTACAGCAGCGGCACCGCGATCATGGGCACCATTGCATACGCCATCCCAAAGCGGCCTTGCGCCATCAGGAAAAACTGCAGCGCGATCAGTGGCGATATGCACAGGCCATCGATCATGACGGCGGACAGGCGGCGCCAGAAACCGCCATAAACGGGCGCGGCGTCATTGCTGATGGTTGCGGTGAGGTCGGATTCGGGTGTCGCGTAGGGGTTGGTCATAATACGAATGGTTGTACGAAGTTACGGGATGGGGAACCGGACATTATAGGTTGGCGCACGGGCGCCAAAACTCACACAATCCCACTGGCGCATTCAGATGCGGTCCACCAGCTTGCAAATGCGGCCGTCACGGAACGTGAATTCCGTGGTGCCGGCCAGCGCCAGCGCCGTACCGGCTGCCAGTGTGCCGCTGTAATCGATCGCGGCGACAGCGCGGTCACCATGGCTGTCGAGCCGCGCGATGCGCTGTTCGCGCGTGGCAAACAGGGTGCACGCATATTGCGCCAGTTCGCGGAAGGCAGAGATCCCGTTGGCCGATGCCGTCAGCCGGCCTTCCGCGTGGTTTTCAAAATGGATATCGTCCGTCAGCAGCGCCAGCATGGCGTCCACATCGAATGCGTTATACGCCGCCACATAGCACTCGACCACGGCGGCATGGCTGGTATCGGTCATCCCGGTTCCTCCCACTTAATATTATCAATTAAATAATATTAGCATGCCCTGCACGACATCACATCGCGCAGGGCATGGGAGCACAGGATACCGCGTGCGCTTACTTCGCCGCGCGCACCTTGCCGAACGCGTCGCCGGCTTTCCACTGCGGCATTTTTGGCGCATTCGCCACCGCCTGGCCCAGGTTCAGGGTAAATGCCGCTTGCTGCGTCATGCCGCCCAGGTCCCAGCTGGCGTCGTATTCATCGCTGACCTGGTGGTAACGCTTGGAATAGGCGTCATTTTTTGCCTTGGCCGCCGCCTGGTCGCCCAGGTAATCACTGCCCCGCGTGATGGAAAACGCCGGCACGCCGACTTTGGCAAAGCTGAAATGGTCGCTGCGGAAGTAGCCGCCCGACAGGTCCGGCTTGGCGTCGGCAATGCGCATGTTCATGGCCTTGGCCGTGGCTTCGGCCAGCTTGCCCAGTTCCGTGCGTTCGCTGCCTTGCGTGGCGATGTCGCGCGTGACGCCGGCGAAATTCAGGCTGTCCAGGTTGAGGTTGGCGGCGGTTTTATCGAGCGGCCACAGTGGCGCGGTCGCATAGGCGGCGCTGCCCAATAGCCCCTGTTCTTCGGCCGCGACCCACAGGAACATCTGGCTGCGCTTGGCCGGGCGGCGCGCGGCTTCCTGCGCCATCGCCAGCAGCGCCGCGCTGCCGGAAGCGTTGTCCACCGCGCCATTGAAAATCGTGTCGGCGCCAGTCCCCTGCATCCCCAGGTGGTCCCAGTGCGCGCTGTAAATCACCACTTCCTGTTTCAGTTGCGGATCGGTGCCCGGCACGATGCCGGCCACGTTGAACTGGTCCACCTTGCGCACGGCGGCTTTCATGTCGCCACCAACCTTGGCGTTCAGCGCCACTGGTTTAAAGTCCTTGCGCTCGGCTTGCGCACGCAAGGCGTCGAGGTCCTGGCCGCCGGCCTTGAACAGGTTGCGCGCCGTGTCTTCCGTCATCCAGCCTTGCAGCGGGGTGCCGAGTTCTCCCTGTGCCAACTGGAAGCGCTCGACGCCGTCCCAGCTATTCTGAATCACGCTCCAGCCATACGACGCCGACGGCGTGGTATGCACCAGCAACACCCCGGCCGCGCCCAGGCGCGCCGCTTCCTCGAATTTATAGGTCCAGCGGCCGTAATACGTCAGCGACTTGCCGCCGAAACGATTCGGTTCTTCCGCCGTCGGCTGCGGATCGTTGACCAGCATGACCAAAACCTTGCCTTTGACATCCGCACCCTTGAAGTCATTCCAGCCTTCTTCCGACGCGGTGATGCCGTAGCCCACGAACACCAGCGGCGCATCGATGCTGTGCGACGCCTGCGCATCGCCCGGCGCCCATACCCAGTCCTTGCCGAAGGCGGCAGGCAACGGCGCGCCATTGGCTTCCAGGCGCAGCGAACTGTCTTGTGGCAGCGATTTCACGCCCGCGATATGCACGGCCTGGCGGAAGCTGTTGCCGGCGGCCGGCTTCAAACCCGCCGCCAGCGCCTGGTTTTCCAGGTAAGCGACGGTCAGGTCGCCGCCGCGCTGGCCCGTGCCACGGCCTTCCAGCAAGTCGCTGGACAGGAATGCCAGGTGCGCGCGCAACGGCGCTTCCTGCACGGTGAACAGGCCGGTTTTCTTGCCGCCGGCGGCATGGGCCGGGAATGCGAACGCGAGGCTGGTGGCCAGTGCGGTCGCGGCGAGGGTCGTGAGCAATTTCTGCATGGTGTCTCGTCGAGTGTGGTCGAGTGTTGATCGGGGGTGGTGGCGGGCGGGGATTGCCCGGCGCCGCAGGCGGGCATTGTATGCGAAGAATGCCGCGCGGCCGTTGCGCGCTGCAACATCGGACGCCCGTTGACGGTCGATGGCCGGGTCGGGGATACTTCCGAACATGAAGTCCGTCCGCCCATCCCGCAACGCTCCCGAATCCGGCCAATACGTAGGCCGCTTCGCCCCCTCCCCCACCGGTCCCCTGCACCTCGGTTCCCTGGTGGCCGCCATGGCCAGCTACCTGGACGCCAAAGCACACTACGGCACATGGCTGGTGCGGGTGGAAGACCTGGACCGCGACCGTAACGTGACTGGCATCGACCAGCACATCCTGGCGTCGCTGCAACGCTGCGGCATGCAATGGGATGGCGACGTCACCTGGCAGACGCGGCGCACCGGTTTATACGATGTGGCGCTGGAACAACTGGTGGCGCGGGGCGCGGCCTATCCCTGTTCGTGCTCGCGCAAGGAAATCGCGGATTCGCAATTGCGCCTGGGCCAGAGCGCAACGGGTGCGATGGGCTTGGTCTATCCCGGCACGTGCCGCGGCGGCCTGGCCGCAGGCAAGACCGCGCGCGCCATGCGCTTGCGCGTGCCCGATGCGCCGGACGATGAATACTGTTTTGACGACCGCTGGGTCGGCGTCACTTGCCAGTATCTGGCCGCCGACGTCGGCGACTTCGTGATCCGCCGTGCCGACGGCTTCTGGGCATACCAGCTGGCGGTGGTGGTCGACGATGCCGAACAAGGCGTGACCGACGTGGTGCGCGGCGCCGACCTGCTCGATTCCACGCCGCGCCAGTTGTTTTTGCAAGATGTATTGGGCTTGCCGCATCCGGAATACCTGCACGTGCCCGTCGTCGCCAATGCCGATGGGGGAAAATTGTCGAAACAGACCGGGGCGCTGGCGTTTGACGGCGGCGGCGATCCGGAAGCGCTGGTGGCGTCGGCATTGATTCCGGCGGCGCGCTTCCTCGGACTGGATGTGCAAGCCAACAGCATCGACACCTTCTGGAAGGCCGCAGTCCCCGCCTGGGCCGCAATGCTGAACCCACGCCATCACATCGCCTCAAACCGCGCCAGCACCTGCCGGTAATCGCTCCCCTCGGCCAGCCGCGCCGCCGCATAGCGCCGCGTGGTTTCCAGCAGCCGGTAGCGGTGCGCATCGGTATCGCTGATGGTGGCCAGCATGGATTTGCGCAGCAGGCCGGCAAAGGCGTCGAGCGTATCTTCCCAGGCGGCCAGATTGTCCGCCCCCAGGTGCAGCGCTTCTTCCAGTGAAAAACCACGCCGCAGCAGCGACAGCCGCTGCAGCAATTGGCGCTCCTGTTCCCCCAGCAGCGCATAGCTCCAGTCCAGCGCCGCTTCCATGGTGCGATGGCGCCCGCTGTGGCCACCCTGCCCGCCCCGTCCACCGTGCCAGTGCAGCCCATCGCCCAGGCGCCGCGCCAGCGCACGCACACCGAGTACGCCAACGTTGGCGGCAGCCAGTTCCAGCGCGAGGGGAATGCCGTCGAGGCGGCGGCAGATCTCGGCAATGCCGGGCGCTTCGTCGTCCGTCGGCACGCGGCCCATGCGGTCGGCGAACAGCCGCGCCGCCGGCCAGTGCATGGCCTGCTCCATGGTCATTACGTCATCAGGCGGCGCGGCCAGCGGCGGCAGTTGCGTCACCCACTCGCCGGACAAGCCCAGCGGCTCGCGGCTGGTGGCCAGCAGGCGCAAGCCCTGCGCGCCATCGAGCAGCGCATCGGCCATGTCCGATATGTCATCCAGCAGCCGTTCGCAACTGTCGAGCACCAGCAACATATGGTGGCTGCGCAACGCTTCCGTAATATCGTCCAGGGTGCGCTGGGCGGGACGCTCCATCACCAGCGCCGCCGCCAGTGCCGGCGCCAGGCCACGGCCGTCCGCCAGCGGCGCCAGGTCGACATAGACCACGCCCTGGCGCCACTGTTTATGCATGTGCTCCGCCACCGCCAGCGCCACCGTGGTCTTGCCGATGCCGCCGGTGCCGGTAATGGTGACCATGCGGCGCAGCGCCAGTTCGCCCGCCAGCGCCACCACCATGGCTTCGCGCCCATGGATGCGCGTGGCGCGGGGCGGCGCGCCGTCCAGTTGCGGCAACCAGACGATGCTGGTGGCATTGGTTTTGTGCGGGGCAGGCATGCCTGCCATTATGCACCCGCCCCCGGCCGGCGCCGGCTTTCATTACACCACCTTACGCAACGACGCGAAATCCCGCCACCGCCCGCTCCAGCCCTTCAGCCTGTTCCAGCGTCGCCTGCGCGGCGGCCGCCGCCTGCTCCACCATGGCCGCGTTTTGCTGCGTCATGCCATCGATTTGCCCGATCGAAGTATGCACACCGGCAATACCTTCCTGCAGGCGCGCGCCCTCGCGCGCCATTTCCGTCATCAGGCGCGCCGCGCCATCGACCGCCCGCACCACGGTGTCCATGGCGCCGCCGGCCGACGCCACCAATTGCGCGCCCCGCGCCACATCCAGCGCCGCCACGCCGATCAGGCGCTTGATGTCGAGCGCCGCGGCCGACGCGCGCTGCGCCAGCGCCCGCACTTCCTGGGCGACAACGGCAAAACCCCTGCCCCGCTCCCCGGCGCGCGCCGCCTCCACTGCGGCGTTCAAGGCCAGGATGCCGGTCTGGAACGCAATGCCGTCGATCACGCCCGTGATGTCGGCCACCCGCGCCGCACTGGATTGAATCGCCTCCATGCGCCGCACCACCTGCTCCACCACGCCGCCGCTGCGGCGCGCCAGGCCGGACATCGCCTGCACCAGCCGGTCCGCTTCCTGCGCATGGTCGGCATTGCGCCGCGCCGCCTCGGCCAGTTGCCGCATGGCAGCCGCCGTGTCATCGAGCGCGGTGGCCTGGCCGGACGTGCGCAGCGCCAGGTCCGCATTGCCGGCCGCAATTTCACTGGTGGCCACGCGCATGGTTTGCGCCGAGATGCGCACCTGCGTGACGGTCCCGGTCAGCGCCGCGCTCATGTTGCCGATGGCGTGCTGCAATTGCCCCAGTTCGTCGCCGCGCTCCACCGGCACGGACACGCCCAGCTCTCCCTGCGCAATGCGCTGCGTGACCTCGGCCGCCTGCCCCAGCGGACCGACGATGCCGCGCCGCGCCAGCTCCAGCAACGCCAGCGCCACGGCGATCATGGTGACGGTCTCGATCACGACGCCGGTCACCACCTTGCGCCACCGGTTCACCCACGCGGCGCGGGCGTCATGTTCCACCTGCTGCTGCGCCGACATGTAGCGGCGCAGCAGTGCCACCCGTCCGGCCGATTCCGGCGCCGCCGCGATTTGCGCCAGCAGCGCCTGCGCTTCCTGCGATGGCGCCGCCGGCCCGTTCGAACCCTCCGGTGCCTCCCGCGCCTGCGCGGCGTCCTGCGTTTGCGGCGGCGGCAACGCCATCAGCCGTTCCAGCGCCTCGCGGTACCGCCGCGCCGCCTGCTCCGCCGCAGCGGGCCGGTGCAACCGCTCCAGCTCCGCCGCCACCATGGTGTCGGCCAGGCCGGCGCGCAGGAAGGCATCCGCCGCCGCCGCGCGGAAATCCTGGCGCACCACATTGCCATACCCGGTCACCACCACCAGCGCCGCCAGCATCACCAGCACCAGGACGGCAAAGCTGGCGCCGAGCCGGTAACCCACGGACATGTTCCGCACCGTCATACTCCCTCCGCCACCGTGAAGCGGCGCGCCGCCGCCAGCAGCGCCGCCGACTGTTCGTGCATGCTGGCCGCCGCCGCCGCTGCCTGTTCCACCAGCGCGGCATTGCGCTGGGTGGTGTCATCCATCTGTTCCACCGCGCCATTGACGGTGGCGATGCGCTGGCTCTGGTCCCGGTTTTCCCGCGCGATGTCCTGCATCAGGGTGCTGATGCGCGCCACTTCATCGGCCACATCGCGCATGGCGCCGCCCGCCTGTCCCACCAGCTCGACCCCGGCATCGGTTTCCTGCCCGGACGCCTCCACCAGTTCGCGGATTTCCCGTGCGGCCGCCGCCGCGCGCTGCGCCAGGGTCCGCACTTCGCCCGCCACCACGGCAAAACCGCGTCCCTGCTCGCCCGCGCGGGCCGCTTCCACCGCCGCGTTCAACGCCAGCAAATTGGTCTGGAACGCGATGGTGTCGATCACGCTGGTCACCGCCGCCACCGCTTGCGAGCCATCGCGGATCGCCTGCATCGCGTCCACCGCGCGCAGCACATCCGAACTGCCCTGCCGCACCGCTGCCGCAGCCTGGTCCACCATCCCGCTAGCCGATTGCGCGTGCTGCGCATTGCGCTGCACCGCCTGCGTCAGTTGCGCCAGGGTCGCTGCCGTCTGCGCCAGCGAATCGGCCTGGCTTTCAGTGCGCACCGACAAGTCGCCATTGGCCGCCGCCAGTTCGCGGGCGGACGAGGCGATCGCACCGGCCGATGCCGTCACTCCCGACACCATGCCCGTCAGCGCGCCGTCCATCGTTTGCATGGCGCGCATCACATCGCCGATTTCATCCCTGCCGCCGGCCGGGACATGCCGCCCCAGCCGCCCTTCCGCAATGCCGTGCGCCACCCGCTGCAGTTTTGCCAGGGGCCGGGTGATGCCGCGCGTGACCATGCGGCTGAACGCGGCAATCCCAAGCGCCAGCAACGCCAGCACGCCGTACATGACTTTCTGGCGGCCGCGCGTATCGGTCTCGCTTTTTTCCAGCACCGCGTCGCGCGCCGCCGCTTCGGCCTGCACCAGCGACGCCAGCGCCGCCAGCTGCGCCGGCGTGGACGACGGCGATTGCAGCAGCGTGTCGCGCTCGGCGCGCAATTGCGCCAGTTTCACAAGGTGCTGGTCGAGCGCATCGAAGGTCCGGGAACGCGCCGCCAGCATCGCCCCCATGCCGCCCACCGACAGCACCACCATGACCAGCACAATACCGCCATAGCCTATCGCCAGCCGGCCCCGGATTTTCAGGTTGAGCAGACGCATCGTGACTCCTCACTAGGTAACAATTTCAACCGCTATCGCCGACAATGGCTGACAACACCGGGATGCGGGCATGGCGGCTTCCGCCAAAGCGGAAACCGCCCTACGCGGCAGGCACCGCCGACAAAAGAACTTACGCCGGCACCGGCACCTTGCCGGTTTCCTTGCGCTTGGCGGGCAACAGCAGGCAGGCCAGCGCGGGGATCATGATGATGGCGCCCACCATATTCCACAGGAACATGAACACCAGCAGCAAGCCCATGTCGGCCTGGAACTTGATGTCGGACCACAGCCACGTCATCACGCCCAGCGCCAGCGTCACCCCGGTCAGCGCCACCGCGACGCCGGTGGTTTTCAGGGTTTCGAAATAAGCGTCCTTCAGCGCCAGACCTTCATCGAGGAAGTGCTGCAGGCGGTTATAGATGTAAATGCCGTAATCGACGCCGATACCGATACCCAGCGCAATCACCGGCAGGGTCGCGACTTTCACGCCCAGGCCCAGCTTGGCCATGATGGCTTCGCACAGCGCCGACGTGATGTACAGCGGCAGCATGATGCACAGGGTCACGCGCCAGCAGCGGAATTCCCAGAACACCAGGGCCGCGACAATCGCATACACCAGGAACAGCATGGTGATTTCAGCCTGCTTGATCACGATGTTGGTGGCCGCTTCGATGCCGGAATTACCTGCCGCCAGGATGAATTGCACGTTTTCCGTGTTGTTCGCCTGGGCGAATTTTTCCGAAGCCTGCACCACGCGGGTCAGGGTATCGGCCTTGTGGTCGGCCAGGAACACCAGCACCGGCGTCATCGAGCAATCGTTGTTATAGAACTCGGACGGCACCGAACGCTGCGCGGAATTCGTCACGAAACGGTTGCGCGACAGCGCCTGCCAGCGCAAGTCGCCGCCATTGACATTGGCGATGACTTTTTTCATCACGGTAAACAGCGACGTGGTCGATTCCACGCCCTGCACGTTTTCCATCTCCCACTGGAAGCGGTCCACGGCTTCCGCCACCGGATAGCTGCCGCATTCGCCGGCCGGGGTTTTCACCATCACGACAAACACGTCCGGGCTGGTCGAATAATGCGAAGCGATGAAGGCGTTGTCGCGGTTATAGCGCGAATCGGCGCGCAATTCCGGCGCGCCCGGATCGAGGTCGCCGATTTTCAAATCGCGGCTCATCACATACGCGGCGCCGTAAACACCCAGCGCCACCAGCACCGCCACCTTGGCCAGCTTCGGTTCTGCAAAGCGGGCAATGAAGCGCATCACCGTGTGCTTGCTCCGGGCTTTCTTCGCCTGGTGGCGCAGGCACGCGTCGGACACGCCGACATACGACATCAGCACCGGCAGCAGGAACATCTTGGTGGCGACAATCACCGCCACGCCCACGCTGGCGGAAATCGCCAGTTCCTGGATCACGCCGATCTTGATCACCAGCAGGGTCGAGAAACCCACCGCATCGCACAGCAGCGCAATGGTGCCCGGGATGAACAACTGGCGGAACGTCAGGCGCGCGGTTTCCATGTTGGAGGCGCCGCCCAGCTTGGCCGAGGCCATGGTATTGATGTTTTGCACCGCGTGGGATACGCCAATCGCGAAGGTCAGGAACGGGACCAGGATCGAATACGGATCGAGTCCGAAACCCAGCATGCGCACCACGCCCAGTTGCCACACCACCGCCAGCCCGCAGCACAGCACCGTCACGGCAGTCGAACGCCAGCAGCGCGAATACCACAGCAGCACCACGATGGTCAGCACGATGGTGATGGCGAAGAACAGGGCAATCGCTTTCGCGCCGTGAATCAGGTCGCCCACCACCTTGGCAAAACCAACCATGTGGATCTTGACGCCCTGGCTTTCATATTTGTCGCGCACCAGGTTTTCCAGCCGCTCGGAGAACAGGCCGTAGTCGAGCTTCTTGCCGGTGTCCGGATCGGTTTCCAGCAGCGGCACATGGACGATGGTGGATTTGCCGTCGGCGGCCACCAGCGAACCGATACGCCCGGAGCGCTGCACGTTGGCGCGCACTTCGGCAATCTTTTCAGGCGAACCGTCAAAGCCCTGCGGAATGATCTGGCCCGCGTTCATGCCGCCTTCGGTGACTTCCATCCACAGCACGTTCGGCGTCCACAGCGACTTCAAGTTGCCGCGATCGACACCGGGAATGTAAAACACTTCGTCGGTGATCTTCTTCAGCGTCTCGAGGTATTGCTTGCTGTAGATATCGCCATCCTGCGCTTCCACCGCGATACGGATGTTGTTGCCCAGCGGGCGCAATTCATTTTCGTACTTGAAGTAATTCGCAATGTACGGGTGATACGCCGGCACCATCTTGGCGAAGCTGGCGTCCGGCTTCAGTTGCGCCGCCTGCCATGCCATCAGTACGGAGGCGACGATAAAGAACAGCAGCACGGCCAAGCGGTGCTTGAACAGGCGCGGTTCCAGGAAGCGCTCGACGGCGCCGAATTTCTGGTGGCCGTGGTCATTGATATCGTTTTTCATTATTTTCCTCCGCTGCCAACCATGCGCACACCACCGGCGCCGGCCAGCACTGCCTTGCCACCGCTTTGCAGCGCCATCGCCGCCACCGGTTCGCCGCTCTCCGGCTGCACGATGGCAAAGGTTTTACCCTGGTCCGTGCTGCGCAGCAGCCGGCCATCCTGCGCCGCCAGCAGCAGGCTGCCGTCCGGCTGGGCCGCGCCCGCCACCAGGCTGCGCCGCACCACGCGCGGCAACGCTTGCCAGGTCGCGCCGTTATCCGTGCTGCGGAAGGCATTGCCGCCGAATCCATACGCGATCCAAGCCTCGCCGGCCGCCAGCACACCGTACAAGTGGCCCTTGTAGCCGGTGTCCGCGACTTTCCACGTGGTCCCGCCATCGGCCGAGCGGTACACCTTACCGCCCTCGCCCGCCAGCAACAGCGTGTTGCCGGTGCCTGCCGCGATGGCGTTGTAGTGCAGGCTCTCCATGTTGCCGGTGCGGGCGGCCAGCGATTCCCACGTGGCGCCGCCATCCGTGGTGCGGAACAGCTGGCCGTAGGCGCCGGCCACATAGCCTTCCTGTTCATTGCGGAACCACACCGCCAGCAGCGGGCGCGATGGGCCGAATTTCACCGCCGCTTCGATATCGCCCAAGGCGTTTTCCGCCGCCGTCAGCGCCTCGGCCGCCGGCCCGGAAGTCTGGCTGCCGGCGGCCGCGCGGGCCGCCTCGGCCATGCGCTGCGCGCCTTCCAGCATCAGTTTGTTGGCCTGGCCGCCGTCGAAGCGGCGTTTCCAGGTGGCGCCGCCATCTTCCGTGGCCAATACCGCACCATCGTGGCCCACCGCCCAGCCCCTGGCCGGCGTAATGAATTGCAGCGCCGTCAGCATGACGGAGACCGGCACCTTGGCCTGGATCCAGTTCACGCCCTGGTCATCGGAGTACACGGCAATGCCGCGCTCCCCCACCGCCACCAGCCGCTTGCCGGCCAGTGCAACGCCGGTCAGCAGCGATTTGTGCGCGCGTGCCGACACGCGCGCGGGCGTGTCCAGCGGCTCGGCGGCCTGGGCGCACAGCGCGGCCACAGCCAATCCGAGCGCTGCCGCCCAATGTTTAGTCATTTGCATGTTTGCATCCCGAAAAAAAACGCTCCCCCCGGGAACTGAGAGGGAGCGCAAAGGAGACACTGCAGTGCAGTGTTGGTGCCCGTTGCCGCCGCGATCAGTTGCTCAGGCGGCGCAGGTTGTCCGGGGTGAAGTACGACGGCTCCAGCTTGAGGCCGAACTTGATCGGTTTTTCCTGGTTCGACAGGCCCGTCAACAGGTAACGGCGCGCCTGCAAGTCGTATTGCGTCTCATACGCGATGTACGGCGTCGAGGCGTCGTAGTACTGGATCGCGCCGATTTCATGCACGCGCCACAGTTCGCCACGGCCGTCATACGCATCGGTGTGCGCCACCTGCCAGGTGTCCTCGTCGAGGTAGAACATGCGCTTGCCGTACACGTGGCGCTTGCCGCCCTTCAGGGTCGCTTCCACCACCCACACACGGTGCGGTTCATAGCGCACCATGTCCTGGTTGACGTGGCCCGGGCGCACGATGTCCGCATACTTCAGGCTCTTGCTGGTGATCTTGTAGTTGTTGTACGAGATGATCATTTCCTTCTTGCCCACCAGCTTCCACTCGTAGCGGTCCGGCGCGCCGTTGAAGCCGTCGTAATCGTCGGTGGTGCGCAAGCCGTCCGCGCCCTGGCCCGGCGAGTCGTAGGCGATGTCCGGCGCGCGCAGCACGCGGCGCTGGCCCGGGTTGTACGACCAGGCCAGGCGCGCTTCCTTCACCTGGTCAAGCGGGTCGATCACCATGATGGCTTCGCCGGCCATGCTCGCTGGGCCGGTGATGGCGCCGGTGTAGTACAGCAGGCGGTTGGCTTCCGGCTTGGCCATGGCGTGGGCAAAGGCAATGGTTTCCGAACGGGTTACCGGCGTGAAGGCGCCGTTGGCCTGCACCGGGAACTCGGTCGAGAAGCGCTGCACGCTGCCGCCACGGTAGCGCATCACGTGGTTCCAGATCGCTTCCACGCCGGACTTCGGCTGCGGGAATGGCACCGACGACTTCTGGATGTTTTGCACCCCCGATCCGCCGGACACCAGTTCCGCCTTGCCCGCCTCAAGCTTGATGGCGTCATACATCGACGGCGGCAAGGCCGCCGTGCGGTGGCTCTTGTAGACGTTGATCTTGTAGGTCGGATAGCGCTTCAGCATTTCCATCTGGCCCGGGGCCAGCTTGTCCTTGTATTGCGCCATGTTGGCCGACGTGATGGTGTACTGCGGCTTGTCGTCGCCCAGCGGATCGGCGTAGCCGGCCTTCGGATCGAAGCCGGCCGGCGCCTTGGTGATGCCGCCTTCCCACGAAGGAATCGAGCCATCCTTGTTGCCGGCCTTTTCCGCGCCAACCGGCGTCAGTTCCTTGCCCAGGCGCTCGACCTCGGCCGGGGACAACGCGGCGTACGCGGATCCGGAAGTGGCCAGGGCTGCGAACGCGGCGGCTTTCAGCAGGGTATGAATATTCATCATGCTCATGTCAGGTCTCCTTAGAAGTTGGCGCCAACCACCAGCGATGCATAGTCGCGGTCGTGGAATTGATCGAATTTGGCGTGATGGTTGTAGCGGGTGTACGTGAAATCGGCGTAGTAGCGGTTCATGTAATCGGCGCGCAAGCCGATGGCGGCGCTGCGGCGGCCTTTCAGGAACGTGTTGTCGGCGGAAACACCGCTGACATCGTGCGACAGGAACGCGCGCGGCTTCAGGGTCACGCCGGCAAACACGTTTGGATACGTCAGCTCCGCCTGCACGCGGTAGCCCCATGCGGAGCGGGTCGCGTAGCCGTCGGAAGTGCAATAGCCGGCATACGGGTTGACGCCGGCGCACGATGGCACGCCGGTATAGTCGCCAAAGCCGAACAGGAAGCCACGGCCGTAGCGCGTGCTGTTATAGGACGAACCGATGCCGCTCCACTTTTGTACGCCGACTTCGCCAATGATGTTGAGCGCATCGGCTTCCAGCACTTGCGGGAATTGCTTGATGAACGACGCCTGCAGCTGCGTCTTGTTCTTGCGGTCATAGCCGCCGATCAGAGTGCCGTCGGTCACCGATGGATCGCGCGTCATCTTTGCCATCCAGCCTTGCGGGCCGATACCCAGCGCGGCGCCGACCAGGATGTCCGGCACGTTGATTTGCACCGGCACGTCGCGGGTGTGGACCAGTTCACCGAACAGCGAAACGCCCGCCACGGTGGTCGATGCCGACACGCCGAAAGCCTTGATGCTTTCGATGTCGTAGTTCCATGCCAGTTGCGAGGCTGGCATCTTGGCCAGCAAGCCCAGTTGCGCGGCGGCGGCCGGCGGCAGCTTGGCGGCCAGGTCGGCCACGGCGCCCGAGAACACTGAAGGGATCGGCGACTTGCCCTTGACCGACATCAGCATTGGAATGCGGGCATGGTAATTGACGAAGTACGCGCCAAAGTCGGTGCCCAGTTCATCCGAGAAGTAGTGGCTGGACAGGCCGAACTGGCCGCTGTCTTTCGGCGTGTGCTTTTGCGGCGCCTGGGTCAGGCGGAAGTTCACCAGCGAACCCGGGGTCAGGCCCACGGTCGACAGCAACGCGGCCGGCAGCTTGGCCAGCAGGGGCACGCCGTCATACTGCATGCGGTCGCTGCCGACCGAATCGCCAAACACCACGGCGCCCGGCGGGCAATTCAGCGAATCGGCCACCGACCAGTACGTGCCGCAGCCATCGAGCACGGTGCGCTTCCATTTGAACTGGTAAAACGCTTCCACCGACACGCCATTGCCCAGGCCCATATTGGCCACCAGTTGCGGCAGCGGACGCAGGATTTCCTTGACTTGCGCACCCGGACGGCGCGCCGCCGTCAGGTCGAATGCGCCCATCGCGTTCAGGCCCGGAATGAACAGGCTCTCGCCCCAGTTCACCACTTGCTGGCCGGCCTTGACTTGCAGCGGGTTGCCACCCAGGTCGAAATTGCCGAACACGTAAGCATCGGCGAGTGCCACGCCGCTGAAGGTCGACAGCTTGTCGAAACCTTCATCACTGAGGCGCGCGCCCGGCACATAGCCGTTATTGACGCTGCCATGGCGCATGCCCTTGTTGCTGGTGACATAGTCGTACCAGGCGTTGGCGCGCACCAGCATGCCGATGTTCTCATGCTTGAGTTCCAGTTCGCCGACCGCCTTGGCCACGGTGGAAATCGGATCGTTCTTGCGGAAATTCAGGTTGCCGTCATCCTGGCCATTGCCGGCGGTGCCGCCGTTGGCCTTGGACAGCAGGTTCTTGTCGGCGTCGGCGGTGCGGATGCTGTGGCCCAGCGACAGGTTCAGGTTCCAGCGGCCTTCCACGCCATTGTCGAGCGTGAAGGTGTCGGCGTGCGCCGGCGCGGCCAGCGTTGCCAGTGCCGCACATGCCATGGCGCATGCGGCCGCCATGGCGCGCGGACGCAGGCTGCCGCGCTGCTGCGGTAATTGCTGTACTTCGTGATTCATGGGTTCTCCTGGGGTGGTTTTATCGTTGTATTCCGAGCGTGCCGGGGGCCGGCCTTATGCCGCCTCGGATTGCGGCAGGCGGTAATGCCTGAACAGTTCGCGCAGCTTGAGTTTCTGCACCTTGCCGGTGGCCGTATGCGGCAATTCCTCGACGAACACGACGTCGTCCGGCAGCCACCACTTGGCGACCTTGCCGTCCAGGTAAGCCAGCATGGATTCGCGGCTCAGTTGCTGGCCTGGCTTGCGCACCACGATCAGCAGCGGGCGTTCCTGCCACTTCGGATGCGCAACGCCGATCACGGCGGCTTCGGCCACGGCCGCGTGGCCCATGGCGGCGTTTTCCAGGTCGATCGAGGAAATCCATTCACCGCCGGACTTGATGACATCCTTGGCGCGGTCCGTGATTTGCAGGTAGCCGTCGGCATCGATGTTGGCGATATCACCGGTGTCGAAATAGCCATTCTGGTCAAGCAATTGCTCGCCTTCCGCGCCGTAGTAATGCTGGAGGATCCACGGGCCCTTGACTTTCAGGTGGCCGGACGCCTTGCCGTCATGCGGCAGCACATTGCCGTCCGGGTCGGTGATGCGCAGCGCCACGCCATACGGCGCGCGGCCCTGCTTGAGCAGCACTTGCATCTGGCCTTCCGCATCGAGCTTGTCATGCTTGGGCAACAGGCGGCACAAGGTGCCCAGCGGCGACATTTCCGTCATGCCCCAGGCGTGCAGCACGCTGGCGCCAAACTTGTTCATGAAGCCTTCCACCATCGTGCGCGGCACGGCGGAGCCGCCGATTGCGACGCGGCGCAATTGCAGTTCGGTGCGCGGGTTCAAGCCCATCACGTCCACGTGCTGGAACAGCATCAGCCATACCGTCGGCACGCCAAGCGCCAGCGAAACGCGCTCGTCGCGCAACAGGTTGTAGACGCTGGCGCCATCAAGCGCCGGTCCCGGCATCACCAGCTTGGCGCCGCACATGGCGCCCGCATACGGCAAGCCCCAGGCGTTGACGTGGAACATCGGCACCACCACCATCACGGAATCGGTGGAGGCCAGCGCCGCGCCATCGGCGCTGCACATCGCCATCGAATGCAGCACGGTGGAACGGTGCGAATACAGCACGCCTTTCGGGTTACCCGTGGTGCCGGACGTGTAGCACAGCGAACAGGCGCTGCGCTCGTCGAGTTCCGGCCAGCTGTAGTCTTCGCTGGCGCCTTCCAGCAAGTCTTCGTAGCACAGCAAGCGGGGAATTTGCAGGCCATTGACGGTGAGGCGGTCGGCCAGCGCGACAAAGCCCTTGACGTTCGGCAGCAGCGGCGCGACTTTCGCGATCAGCGGCGCAAATGTCATGTCGAAGAACACGTATTCATCGTGCGCATGGTTGACGATGAATTCCACCTGTTCCGGGAACAGGCGCGGGTTAATCGTATGCAGCACCGCGCCCATGCCGGACACGCCGAAATACAGTTCCATGTGGCGGTAGGTATTCCACGCCAGCGTGCCGATACGGTCGCCCGGCTTGATGCCGAGGGTGGTCAGCGCATTGGCCAGGCGGCGCGCGCGGCGCGCCACGTCGCCGTAGGTGGTCCGGTGCACGGGGCCTTCAACGGTACGGGTGACGATCTCCGCCCTCGGGTGGTTGCGCTCGGCGTGTTGCAGTACGTGCGACACGATCAGCGGCTGGTCTTGCATCAATCCAAGCATGGTTAATCCTCGATAGTCTCAGGTCAGAACAGGTTTTTCAGCGCGCCAAGCGTGCGCTCGAACAGGCGGCCATAGGGCGGGCGGAAGATGCCGAACGCGTTCCAGCGGGTTTGCAGGAACACCGGCTTTTCCTTGGAAAAAGTGCGGAATCCATGTTCGCCGTGGTAGCTGCCCATGCCGCTGGCGCCGACGCCGCCGAACGGCAGGTTTTCCTGCGCCACGTGCCACACCGCGTCATTGACGGTCACGCCGCCGGCGATGGTTTCCTTCAGCACGCGCTCGCGTTCCGCGCGCGACTTGCCGAACCAGTACAGCGCCAGCGGACGGTCGCCGCGGTTGATGTACGCCAGCGCCTCGTCGAGCGTGTCGTAAGGCACCACCGGCAACAGCGGGCCAAAGATTTCTTCGCGCATGATTTGCATGCCATCGTTCACATTCAGCAGCAGCGCGGGCGCCAGCTTGCGAGGCGTACAGGACATGCCCGGCAAGCCCGGTGACTTTTCCATGGCGGTCAGCGGCACCACGGAAGCGCCCTGCTGCAAGGCGTTTTCCTGCAGCAGCGCCAGGCGCTCGTAATGGCGCTGCGACACGATGCCGGTGTAGTCTGGGTTGTCCATCACGGACGGATACATGGCGCACGTGGCGCGCTGCATGGCTTGCACGAATTCGGTGACGCGCTGGCGCGGCACCAGCACATAGTCGGGCGCGACGCAGGTCTGGCCCGCGTTGAAGGTCTTGCCGAACGCCAGGCGCGGCGCGGCCACGTCGAAGTCGCAATCGGCGGACATGATGACCGGCGACTTGCCGCCCAATTCCAGCGTCACCGGCGTCAGGTTGCGCGCCGCCGCCTGCGCCACGATGCGGCCGATCTGGGTCGAGCCGGTAAAGAACAAGTGATCGAACGGCAGTGCGGAAAAGGCCGCGCCAACTTCCGCATCGCCCGTCACCACCGCCATTTCATGGGCGGCAAACGTTTGCTCGACCAGTTCCTTGAGCAGCTGCGACAGGCGCGGCGTCAGTTCGCTGGGCTTGATCAGCACCGTATTGCCGGCGGCCAGCGCGGCGGCGGCCGGGCCCAGCGCCAGGTGGAACGGGTAATTCCACGGCGCGATGACGCCCACCACGCCCAGCGGCTGGCGCAGCAATCGGCTGCTGGCCGGCAGCATGTGCAGCGGCGTGGCCACCCGGCGCGGTTTCATCCAGCGCCGCAGGTGCCGCATGTTGTGGCGGATCGCCGACATGGTGGTGAAGATTTCCGCCAGCTGCATTTCATGCGTGGAGCGGTGGCCAAAGTCGGCGTTGATGGCGGCCAGGATGCGGTCCTGGTGCTGCACGGTCAGCGCCAGCAGGCGGCGCAGCCGGTCCATGCGGGTGGCAAACAAAGGCGTGCGGTCTTGGGCGCTGGCGGCGCGCAACGCGGTAAATGCCGCTTCCAGTTGCGTCACGCCGGCATCTCTCATGTTCATGGTTCGTATGTCCGATTAGTTATTGGTATGCGCTGTAGGGCGGTAAGCCGAAGGCTTGCCGCCATTGCGTGCGGGCCGGTGCTGGTTGCGTCAGCGACGGCGCACGCACGGCGGCTTGGCGCTTCACGCCAAACCGCCCTACGGGGATTACCGCCCGCGGCTTGGCGGTTAGGGAGTCACGATCGGGAACTGGTTCTCGAATTCATCGAGCTTGCCGAACAGCGCGCCCAGTACTTGCGGGTCGCCCGACAATTTCAGTTCGCCGCCCTGCATCAGCTGCGGCAGGGTGGCCTGCTTCAGCAGCAGCTTGAACAAGGCGGCCTGGCTCACTTCCAGCGACGCATTGGGCTGCTTCAGTTCACGGCCTTTGGTGTTGTGCAGCACGGAGTTCGACAGCTCCAGCGCATAGCGCTCTCCGGTATCGGTGAAGCGCACATTGATGCCCAGCGCCAGGCCATCGGCTTTTTCATGGTTCAGGCGCACGGCCAGGTAATCGAACAGCATTTCCATCGGCATGGCGCGCACCAGGTCCGCCCCCGCCGTGTTGATGGTGAATTTCTTGACGCCGATACGCAATTCCTGCGCCGCCGTCAGGTATTCATTGCGCCACACGCCGGACTCCGCCTGGTAGCCCAGTTGCTCCAGCGACGCCGCCTGCTGTTCGCGCGCGGCCTTGTTGTCCGGCTGGGCAAACACCAGGTGGTTGCCCAGTTCCACCGCCCAGCGGTAATCGCCCTTGCCATGCGCTTCCTTCATTTTCGCCAGCACGGCGGCGCCACCGCCCATCACCGCCACGTGGCGCTGCGCGCTGTCCACGCGCGGCAGCGGATTCAGGGTGGCCGGGTTGCCGTCGTAGTAGCCGAGGTAGAAGTTGTAGACGGCGCGCAGGTTGTGGCTCAGGGTGCCGTAGTAGCCGTGCGTGGAAAAGTCGCTGCGCAGCGCTTTCGGGTAATACGACGCATTGGCCAGGTCGGCCATCGTCACGCCCTTGTTGGCCAGGCGCAGCGCTTCATCGTGGATGAAACGGTACATGTCGCGCTGGTTGGTGATGCGGCCGCGCACGCGCTCCTTGCCCCACACCGGCCAGTGATGGCTGGCGAAGCCGGTTTCCGCATCCGGGTAGGCGTCCAGCAATTCGTTGATATACTTGCTCCAGCCCAGCGCATCGCGCACCTTGGCGCCACGCAGCGTGTAGATGTTGTGCATCGTGTTGTTGAGCACTTCGGCAAAGCACAGCGCCTTCATGTCGGGCAGGTAAAACATGAATTCCGACGGCGCTTCCGAACCGTTGGCCATCTGGAATACCATGCGCACGCCGTCCAGGGTCAGTTCCTGGCCGGTCTTCGAGACGATTTCATTGGGCGCGATCATGCCGATATTGCCCTTGGAACCGGTCTTGCCCAGGCCCGTGCCCACCGCGCCCTGCGCGTTCCACGGCAGCACCATGCCGAACTGGTATTGCGCGCGGCGCGACATGGCGTTGCCGGCCAGGACGTTTTCCGCCACAACCGATTCCATGAAACCTTCCGGCGCCACCACGCGCACCTTGCCCGACTTGATGTCGGCTTCATCGACGATGCCGCGCACGCCGCCGAAGTGATCGACGTGGCCGTGCGTGAAGATGAGGGCCGTGATCGGGCGCTTGCCCAGCTTTTGCTGCACCAGTTCCATCGCGGCGCGCGCGGTTTCCGCCGACGTCAGCGGATCAACCACGATCCAGCCGTCCTTGCCGGCGATGATGGACATGTTGGAAATGTCATAGCCGCGCACCTGGTACAAGCCGTCCATGACCTTGAACAAGCCATGCTGGTTGTTCAGCTTTTCCTGGCGCCACAGGCTCGGGTTGACGGAATCGGGCGCCTCGCCCTTGATGAAGTCAAAGCCGGCGCCATCCCACGCCACGCCGCCCGCATCGGCTTTGATCAGGCGGTCCGGCAGGGTCGCGATCAGGCCGCGCTGCGCATCCTGGAAATCCTGCTGGTCGGCCAGCGGCAGCGCCGCGCCGAACGCTTTATTGGCTTGCGTGGTGTGGCTGCTGGCAGGCTGCGGCAGGTTGGCCGCATGGGCCGCATGGACCGGATTGGCCAGCGTCAGGGCGACCGCCATCGCCAGCGCGCCGCGCTGGTACGAAATCTTGCTCATGTATTTCTCCTCAGATGACGGCTGCTGCCGCCTGTTGTTCGCGGGCGTCGGCCAGCACCATGTGCGCCGCCTTTTCGCCGATCATGATGGAAGGGGCATTGGTATTGCCGCCAATGACCGTGGGCATGATGGAAGCATCCACCACGCGCAGGCCTTCAAAGCCGTGGACGCGCAGGCGCTCGTCCACCACCGCCAGCGGGTCGCCGGCGGGGCCCATTTTGCAAGTGCCGACCGGGTGGTACTGGGTGTCGGCACGGTTGCGGATATCCTGCATCAGCGCGGCATCGTCGCCCGGCGGGACCGGGTACAGCATCTCGCCCCGGATCGCATCGAACGGCGCGGATTCGAAAATACGCTGCTGCATTTTCGCGCCTTTCAACAGCAGCGCGGCATCGCGCTCGTCCGACAGGAAGGCGGGATCGATGCGGGGCATGTCGCGCGCATCGCGGCTGGCCAGGCCCACCGTGCCACGGCTGTAGGGACGCAGCACGTCGACATGGCACGAGAAGCCGTGGCCGCGGTGCACCTTGCGCGCATGGTCGTCGACCAGCGCCAGCGCAAACACCAGTTGTAAGTCCGGCGCCGGCAAGCCCGGCTCGGAACTCATGAAGGCGCCCGCCTCCGCATAGGTGGACGTGACGGGGCCGGTGCGTTCACGGCGCCATTCCAGCATGCCCTTGGCCATATAGGCCGCGCCCTTCATCGACAAGCCGAACGTGCGGTCGTCGGCCGGCACGTGCCAGCTCTGGACGTAATCGATATGGTCTTGCAGGTTTTGGCCCACGCCGGGTAATTCATGCACCACCGGGATGCCTTGCGCCGCCAGTTCGGCGCGCGGGCCGATGCCGGACACCATCAGCAGTTGTGGCGAACCGAACGCGCCGCCGGACAGCAGCACTTCGCGGCGCGCCCGCACCTCGCGCGATTGCGCGCCAAGGTGATAGGCAACACCGACCGCGCGGCGGCCTTCCAGCAAGATGCGCGACGACACCGCGTGCGTGATGATGCGCAGGTTCGGGCGCTGCAGGTTCGGCGTCAAATACGCCTTGGCGGAGCTGCACCGCTCGCCGTTCTTGTGCGTCACCTGGTACAGGAAGGCGCCTTCCTGCTGCGCGCCGTTATAGTCCGGCGTCAGCGGCAGGCCGCAGGCGGCCGCCGCGTCCAGGAACATCTGGTTGACGGGGCTGCCGTGGCGCGGATAGGTCACGTTCAGCGGACCGCCCTGGCCGTGATAGGCGTCGTTGAAGTGTTCGTTGTGTTCGCAGCGCTTGAAGAAGGGCAGGACTTCGTCATACGACCACCCCGGGTTGCCCAGCCCGGCCCAATGGTCGTAATCCCAGCGGTGGCCGCGCACATACAGCATGGCGTTGATGGAACTGCTGCCGCCCAGGGTCTTGCCGCGCGGCTGGTAGCCGATGCGGCCATTGAGGCCGGGCTGCGGCACCGTGTGGTAGCAATAGTTATTGAGCGGACGTGGCAACATGGCCACCGTGCCCGCCGGGGCGTGAATAAAAACACTCTTATCGGGACCGCCCGCTTCCAGCAGGCACACCGTCACCGAGGCGTCTTCGGACAGGCGTCCCGCCAGCGCCGCGCCGGCCGAGCCCCCACCCACCACTACGTAGTCGAATTCCTGCATGTTCTCCTGACCTTCCTGTTTTGAGGTACCGTCATGTGATCGCGGACCTTGTTGGAAAGTATAGGGAGGGTGTTTTTCAGCGTAAATTGCATTATATTTATGCGTATGATCCAAATTTTGCATCAATCACCGCCTCAATTACCCCATCAATAAGGCCTCATGGACTTCAAGCGCATCCGCCACGCCCTGGCTGTCGCCGAGGAAAAAAGCTTTGCCCGGGCCGCCGACAAGGTGAACCTGAGCCAGCCCGCGTTGAGCCGCAGCATCCAGACCCTGGAAGAAGAATTGGGCGTGTTGTTGTTCGACCGCGACAACCGCAATGTCGCCATCACCAGCGTGGGCGCGGTGTTCCTGGCGCGCGCAAAAAAGCTCGCGTATGAAATGCGGGGGCTGGAACGCGACATGGCGCTGCTGCGCAGCGGCGACGGCGGCGAGCTGGCGTTTGGCGCCGGCCCGTTCCTGATGGCCAGCGTGGTGCCGGGCCTGACGGATTTGCTGCGCGAGCGGCATCCGGGCTTGCGTGTTTCGATTGCCACCAACAACTGGCGCCAGTTGCTGGCGCAATTGCGCAGCGAGCAGCTGGAATTTTTCATCGCCGATACGCACGACATCGAACCGGCGCCGGACATCACGATCACCCCGCTGTTCCGCCAATATGGCTGCCTGCTGGTGCGCGCCGGCCATCCGCTGCTGGCGCGGCCGCTGCGCGTGGAGGATTTGCTGGACTACGGCCTGGCCAGCGTGACCTTGCCGGAGCGCGTGCGGCCGCTGGTGTACAAGATTTGCGGCCTGTCGCAGGACGCGCCGCTGCCGGTGCGCTTGCAATGCGACCAGATTCCGTTGCTGGTCCATGCCACGCTCAACAGCGACATGGTGATGCTGGCCACGCACGCCGCCGTGACGGAAGCCGTGCGCGATGGCAAGCTGGCGATGCTGGACGTGGCCGGCCTGGCCGGCATTTCGACGGACGTGGGCGTGGTGCAGCTGTTTGACCGCACCATGTCGCCCGGCGCGGTGATCGCCATCGCGGCGCTGCGCGAAGTGGCGGCGCAGACGGTGGCCACCATCCTGCACGAGTGAGAATAGAGAGAATATTGGGCATTGTTGTCCGGCGGGCGATAATACGCCTTTCTCCGCCAACGCCGACCTCCGCATGTCCGACACCGCCGCACCCCGCTTCCACCCCCAGGGCTTGATTCCGACCTCGGAGCAAGCCGCCATCCAGCTGGCGCAAAACCGCATTTCGCTGGTGGCCGCCAACGCGGGCGCGGCCAAGACCACCACCCTGGCGCTGCGCATCGGCGAAGCGCTGGCGCGCCGCTTGCCGCCGGAACAGATCCTGGCCTTGACGTTCACGCCGGAAGCGCGCGACGTGCTGCGCCAGCGTCTGCTCGACCTCGGCATTCCGTACGGGCTGGCGACCGCCGTGCGGGTGGCGACGTTTGAAGATTTTGCGGAAGCGACGCTGGCGGACCTGGAACACGGCGACGTCGCCCGACTGCGCCATTTGCGCGACATGAAACCATGGCTGCTGGAAGCGCTGCGCCGGGTCGGCCAGCGCTACCTGGGCCAGGTCGAATACCTCGATATCCGCACCCACAACATCGCGCTGTCGCAAGCCATCGACGTGCAACTGGCGTTAAAGGCCACCATGCAGCTCGACAGCGTGGACGTGGAATATGTCGGCGTGGAAGAAGCAGCGGAACTGTTGAAAACCCCGCTGGCCGATTACCTGGCCACGATTGAATATGAAACGCTGCGCAGCGACAGCGATGGCAGCGCGCAATTCCGCGGCCCATACGACGCCACTTATGACCTGGCGAAGCTGCTGGCGCAGGCGCCGGAGGCGGCTGGGTCGCTGCCGCGCTACCGCGTGGCGGTGTGTGACGAATTGCACGATCTGAATGAAGCGGGCTACCGCATCCTGTCGGCGCTGCTGGCGCAGCCCGATTGCTGGTTTGTCGGCGCGGGCGACAAGGACCAGGTGATCCACTCGAAACTGGGCGCCAGCGGCGAATTCATGGAAAGCCGCTTTGCGCGCGACCATGGCAACGTCAAACAATATCCGCTGACCATCACCTGGCGCCATGGCCCGCACCTGGCGCTGGCGATGGCGGAATTCAAGGCCAAGACCGTGCAATCGGGCTTGCCGCTGCATACGGAAATCCGCCAGGCGCAGTATGCCGATCCCGCCGGGTGCGGCGAAAAGATCGTGGCCGCCATCAAGGCGTGGAAAAAAGAAGGCTATCCAATCGATGGCTGCACCGTGCTGCTGCGCGACCGGCACCAGGCCATCGCCGTGGAACAGGCGCTGATGCACGCAAAAATCGGCTACCGCACGCCCCCGATGGCGGGTTATTTGCAGCGCGATGAAATCCTGTTCTTGCGCGGCATGATGGCGATTGCCTTGAAAGACCTGGCGGCGGTGAAGTCGCAGGACGTGCGGATGGCGATCGTGGAAGCGCTGGCGGTGTTTGGCGAAGTGGAACATTCGCATGAACAGCTGGAGCAGGCCAAGCGCGATATCGCCAAGCACCCGCAACTGCTGGACGGCTTTTATGAACGCTACCTCGATCATGGGCGTCCGAGCCCGATCAAGGCCGCCATCGATTGCGCGGCCAGCCACACCCCGGAAACCCCGGCGCACGAAGTGCTGCGCGCCGTGTGCGAGACGATGAACCTGGAACTGGCGGCGCGCCGCATCTTCGTGCGCCCACACGACGCGCAAGCGGTGGCGAAATCCATCGAAGGTTTCATGGCGGCGGCGCAGGCATCGGGCCATACCCTGGCCGGATTCTGGCAAGAACTGAATGCCGCCGAAGCCTTCGCAGGGCGCAAGCGCGACAAGGACGTGGTGACCATCGATTACGCGGTCAACGCCAAGGGCAAGGAGTACGAACACGTGATCCTGCCCTTCCTCGAAGCCGGCGAATTCCCGGCCGCGCTGGCCGATCCGCGCGAAGAAGACAATTTGTTTTATGTGGCCGCCACGCGCGCGAAAATGCGCCTGACGTTACTTGCGCCGGACGATGCGCAGCGCCGCAGCCCGTACCTGGCGCGCCTGAAATTGAATGCGATCGGCGCGGCGGCGGAACAGGCGATGGCCCGCAATGAAGCCGCCTCGCGCGACATGACACCGGCCCGCCGTTACCTCAGTGCGACCATCCACGAAGCGCAGCAAGTGAAGGCGCTCGGTGCGAAGTTCGACTGGTCGCGCAAGGCGTGGTACGTGGAACCGGGCATGAATTTGGAACCGTTCCGGCGCTGGCTGCAGCACTGAGGCGCGGGCGGTGACTTCGCGCGGCAACTTGCAAAAAGTTACCAATATAGCAATGTGATCACAATCACATTTTTACCGGTCACGCGGTTCTAACATGGCGCATCTTTCAAGGAACGACCATGAAACCTACTGCAACCGAAGTCCAACAACTGTATATCGCCTATTTCAACCGTCCCGCCGAACCGGAGGGCTTGCAATACTGGACCAGCGTCGATGCCCCGCAAGCCGTCATCGCGGCGACGTTCTCCACGTCGCCTGAATTCACGCAGCGCTACGCCAACATGAGCAACAGGGAGATGGTCAAAGCCATGTACCACAACCTGTTTGGCCGCGCCGGCGATGCGGGCGGGGTTGCGTACTGGAGCGGCCTGCTCGACAGCGGCGCCGTCAAGCCGGACAACGTGGCGCTCGCGCTGCTGCGCGGCGCGCAAGGCAGCGATGCCACCGTACTGGCCAACAAGGCCGTGCTGGCGCAAGAGTGGACCGCGGGCGTCAACGTCTTGCTGCGCTATGTGGCGGACCGCGATATCGGCCCGATTTCCGCCATGTGGCTGGAACAGGTGACGGACGCGGCCTCGCTGCAAACCGCGCGCGCTGGACTGGCGAAATA
Organism: Pseudoduganella sp. GW821-FHT12E03; assembly: GCF_058807115.1. Classification (NCBI taxonomy): domain Bacteria; kingdom Pseudomonadati; phylum Pseudomonadota; class Betaproteobacteria; order Burkholderiales; family Oxalobacteraceae; genus Pseudoduganella; species Pseudoduganella sp. GW821-FHT12E03. The sequence continues at coordinate 405,103 of NZ_JBXAQJ010000003.1, forward strand.
CCTGGCGAACCCCGGCACCAGCACCACGATGATCAGCGGCCAGGCGCAAGGCGTGGGTTACCTGCGCGACGCCACGGTCTTCGTCGACTTCAACGGCAATGGCATGCTCGACGCGACGGAATTCCCCACCAAAACAGACGCCAATGGCCACTTCCTGCTGGCCAGCGCCGGCATAGCGGACTTCCCGCAGTCGCCGGCCTCGTGGGACCAGCACATCGTGGTCACGGGCGGCTATGACCTGGCGACCCAGCGCGCCCACAACGGCACGCTGTCGCTGACGTACACCCAACAACATTTGGGCAGTTATCCGGCCACCACGCTGGTGCGCGCCACCGCCAGCGCCATGACGACCTTGCGCGATGCGCTGGTGCGCACCGGCACGACAGCCGATGCCGTGGATGCCGTCCTGGCCACGGCGTTCGGCGTGAAAATCAGTCCTGCCACGGACAGTCTGACCGCCGCGTTTGACGCCGACAGCGGCGCGCGCACCGCGCCGCTGTCCATCCACGCCATCCATGCGGAAATCGACGCCATTGCCGAGGTGGTGGCGCGCACCTTGCAGATGCTGAGCGCGCGCCTGCCGCTGGATGGCATCCGCTACGAGCCGCCGAAACTGTCGCTGGACGCGGCCATGCGGGCAGCCTACGACGGCATGGCCGGCGTGCTGGCGGCGGCGAAAGGCAGCGTCGCGCTGGAGAGCGGCGCCACCGCGCTGCAAGTGCTGAACAACGCCGCCGCGCTGCTGTTAAAGGCCGATGCCACGATCATCACGTCGCCGACTTCGATCAGCAGCGCCACCCTGGACGCCTTTAAACAAATCATGGGCGCCGCCGTCACCCAGGCCGGCACCGGCATCGGCGCCAGCGTCGACACCTATGCCACCCTGGCGCATATCACCCAGGTGCGCGCCATGCTGGACGAGCTGGCCGATACGCTGCCCCGGGCGGTGGCGCAAAACAAAGCCGCCACGCTGCTGCCGCAATGGACGGAAACCGCCATCAAAGCGAAAGTCGCCGCCGTCGACGTCGGCGACATCGATCCGTACAGCGAGAACGACGGCCCACACATCCCGCCGATCCTGGACAAGCTGACGGTGGAACAGGTGTATGTCGCCATGCTGAACCGCCCCGCCGCGCCGGACGCGCTGCAGAAATGGTTGGCGCAAAGGGATCCCGCCGCGCTGGCCACTGAACTGGCATCGCTGCCGGAGTGGCAAGGCAAGGGCGACGATGCCTTGGCGGTCAACACGCTGTATACGAACCTGTTCGGGCGCGGCGGCGATACTGCGGGCCTGCTGTATTGGACCGGCATGCTGCGCGACCAGAAGCTCGACTTTGCCACGCTGGCGCAATACATGATCATCGGCGCCACCGGCAGCGATGCGGTCACGGTGCGCAACAAGGTCGTGGGAGCGCTGGAATACACCGCGGCCCTGGCGACGCCGGAACTGGCCGAGGCGTACCGGGTCAATACCACCGCGGGCCTGCACTGGATGGCGGGCATTTCAACCGACGCCACCCTGAAAAACGCGCTGGATTTGTTGCCGGACTTCCTGGTATCGAACGGGCCCGTGACGATCATCGGGATGCAAGACCCGCTGCCGCTGTAACGCAGCGGCGCGGCAAACCGCGTCAGCGGAACGTGATCGCCTTGTTCAGCCGGTCGATCACGCTCTCTGGCACCGCCTTGCCGCACATGATGAAGCGTTCCGTGCCACGCGGCATGCCGCGCGGCCGCAGCAGGCGCAAGCCGGCGCCACGGTCGCCGCTGCGCGACACCATATAGTTGCCCTCTTCCTCGGACACGAACATGAAATCCACCATGCCGGCGCTAACCGATTGCAGCATCTGTTCCGCGTTGCCGGTGGTGACGGCGACGGTGGGCTTGCCGCGCGCGATCATGGCGTCGATTTCCGGGCCATAGGAAAAGTTGTCTTTGACGAGGATGCGCGTGGCGGGGTTTTGCAGCAACTGGTCCAAGGTGGCGTCGCCGCGCGCCGCGTAGCCGGCATGCGCCACCAGCACCCATTCCTTGTCACGATAAATCGGCTTGGTGAAACGGGCAAAGCGCTCCCTTTCGGCATTGCGGAACCAGCCCACGGCGCAGCTGCGCTGTTGCGGATCCTTGACCATCGCCAGCTGGCGGTTGGTGGGCGCCACCAGCCACGTCACGGCCACCCCGGCATGGCGGAAGGCATGGGCGGCGGGCGTGCCCGTCAACCCGGTGGGTGCGCCATCTGCCCCCTGCGCCAGATAGGGCGGACGGTCATGGTAGGTGACGACGATCGGCTCGTTCGCGCGGCAACCTGCCGCCGCCAGCCACTGCAGCGCCAAGCCAAGCACCAGCAAGGACGGGTTTACTCGCATGTTGTGACCAGCTTGGTGTGGAAAATTCGGTTTATGCCGGGATTAAATGGTGTTCATGCCAACTTACCAATTGTTAATTGGCATATGGTACTCCTGCACAAAAAAGCCGCATATAATCGCGGATTCGCCGTTCGCTTTTTCACCACAAATGACTTCCAACGCATTGCCCGCAGTTGTTTTGCTGCACAGCTCCATGAGTTCCAAGGGCCAGTGGTCCGAACTGATCAACCAGCACCAGTCCAGCTTCCGCTTCATCGCGGTTGACTTGCTGGGCTATGGCAAATCCCCCTTCCCGGAAGACGCGGCAGGTCCCGCCTTTTCGCTGGCCCATGAAGTCGACGCCGTGATGGCGACGATTTCGCTGCAACTGGCGCCGGATGAATCGTTCCACCTGGTCGGCCACTCGTATGGCGGCGCCACCGCGCTGCGCCTGGCACGCCAGGAACGCCCGCGCGTGCTGTCGCTGACGGTATTCGAGCCGGTGGCCTTCCACCTGCTGGACGAAGCCGACGAAGCGCGCGTGGAAATCGAAGATGTCGTCGCCTGCATCCGCGACGCCGCCAGCGACCAGGACGGCACCCGCACCTTCATCGATTACTGGAACCGCACCGGCGCCTTCGATTCGCTGCAGGAAGCGCAACAACAGCGCTTCACGTCGCAGATCGCCAAAGTCAAGCTGGACTTCCACGCGCTGCTGAACGAACCGGCCACCCTGGCCGACATGGCGCAGCTGGACATGCCGGCGCTGGTCCTGTCGGGCGCCAACAGCCCGCTGTCCACCCGCCGCGTGGCCGCCTGCCTGGCCGACGCGCTGCCCAATGCGGCCGCCGCACAAACCAAGGGCGGCCACATGGCGCCGATCACCCACGCCGGCGTGGTCAACCCGCTGATCGCGGGCTTCCTGGTGGGCGAGGAAATCGACGCGGCCTGACAGGCCACTGGGCACCTCAACGCCGCACCGTAACTCCGTAGGGTGGGTCTGACAGACCCACCATGCATGCAGAAACGCGCCTGCTCAAGCCATCCGCCCCGTCCGCAACGCCACTTCCCAATCCGGCCGCCCATTACGCGCCGCCAATTCCGCCGCCGCCCGCCAGTCATACGCCACCGCCACCAGTTCCACCTGCCACCCGTGCGCGCCCTTCTCCAGTAACGCATAGCGCGCATGCGGCGTCCCGTTCTCGACCAGGTGCGGATACGGCATGTCATCGTCATACGCCTGCAACCCCACACTGCCCGGATTGACAATCAGCCGCCCGTCATCGAGCTGCACCGCGCGCGGCACGTGCGTATGCCCGCACAGCACCAGCGGCGCCTGCGCCCCGGCGGAGCGCTCCACCACTTCCGCATGCGTGGCGGGCCGCATGCCCTGCTCCACCGTCACCGTCTCGAGCCAGTAAACCAGATCGCTGCCGGGCGTTCCGTGCACCATCTGCACGTCCGCATTCAGCTGCAACGTCGGCGGCAACCCCGCCAGCCATTCACGCTGCCGGTGCGTGATCTGCTGGTGCGCATACAGATCAGATGCGCCCATGCGCTCGGGGGCATGCGTCAGCACTTGCCGTTCATGGTTGCCCGCAATGGTCGGCAACGCCAGCGCCATCAGGCGGTCGGCCGTCTCGCCCGGCAGCAAGGGCCCGGACAGGATATCGCCCAGGTTGACGATGACATCGGCCCCGCGCCGCGCGATATCGGCCAGGACGGCGTCCAGCGCCCACAGGTTGCCGTGGATATCGGAGATGGCGGCGAGTCGCATAGGGTTTCCTTCAGAATAGGGAGAGAGCGCCATCGTAGCAAACAGCGGCGAAACATGCCGCGCAAGGAACGCCTACAATGGCGGCTCCACCTGTCAGCGGAGCGTCTATGCAGCAAGCCATTGTTCACATTGCCCTGGTCGTGCGGGACTATGATGAAGCCATCGCTTTTTATGTCGGCAAGCTGGGGTTCGAGCTGCTGGACGACACGTACCAGCCGGCGCAGGACAAACGCTGGGTGGTGGTGGCGCCGCCCGGCGGCGTGGGCACGACCATCTTGCTGGCCAAGGCGTCGAAGCCCGAACAGCAGCCATTCGTCGGCAACCAGGCCGGCGGCCGCGTGTTCCTGTTCCTGAACACCGACGATTTCTGGCGCGACTACGAACGCCTGCGCGCCAACGGCGTCACCTTCATCCGCGAACCCAAGGAAGAGGATTACGGCACCGTGGCCGTGTTCGAAGATTTGTACGGCAACCTGTGGGACTTGCTGCAACTGCGCGCCGGCCACCCGGTGGCGCTGCGCACGGTGCGCTGAGACGACGCCGATGAATTACCTCGCGCACCTCTTTCTCGCCCGCCACAGCGGCGCCGCCATGTTGGGTGGCATCATGGGCGACTTCGTCAAAGCCGATGTCACCGGCCGTTATCCGGTGGAGATCGCGCGCGAAATCCAGCTTCACCGCTACATCGACAGCTATACCGACAGCCACCCCGCCGTCAAAGCCTCGGCCCAGCTGTTCCCCGAAGGCCGGCGCCGCTACGCGGGCATCCTGCTCGACGTGTTTTACGACCATTTATTAAGCCTGCAGTGGCAGCGCTGGTGCGACGAACCGCGCCAGGCCATGCTGGACCGCTTTTATGCGGCACTGGCCGAACACGAAGCCCTGCTGCCAGATCGCCTGCGCGCCATGGCGCCGCACATGGTGCAGGTGAACTGGCTGAACGCCTATGACGATTTCGCCAGCGTGGACAAGGCGGTGCAGCGGATTTCACTGCGGCTGAGCAGGAATGGCGAGCAGCTGCGGGCGGGGATTGCGGATTTGTGGCTGCACTATGAGGAGATTGCGGCGGGGTTTGAGGCGTTCTTTCCGGAGCTGGTGGGGTTTGCGGAGGAGCGGCGGGGGCGGTTGGTGGCGGAGGCAGGCGTGTCGGAATGACGGCGAGTGCGGCCTGGGCTGCCCTGATTAAAATGTTATCAAGGCAACCACAGCTGCGCCGCCCCGAGTACTGACGCGCCACAGCAATGGTGATAAAAAATATTGGTACTTTTCAGAATCTTTGCTACAATGCGGCCTCTCTTGCAGCGAGGCTGTAAGAAGTAGGAGAGATGGATGAGTGGTTGAAGTCGCACGCCTGGAAAGCGTGTATAGGTTAATAGCCTATCGGGGGTTCGAATCCCCCTCTCTCCGCCAGGAATACAAATGTGAAAAAGGCTACCCTCGGGTAGCCTTTTTGCATTTGTTTCATGGCGGAGAGAAGCAAGGCCCCTGCGGGCCTTGCGCGGGGGATTCGAAAGCGTCTCGCCTGCAGGCGAACGCGCGGTCGCGGGACGCGACCGAATCGCCCATTTGCTGGAAGTTTGCCGCAACGCGGCGAACTTCCAGCGCCGCGCGCCGTGGGCGCGCGTCTTGTCACCACTTCTGCAGTTAAACATGCAGATCCGCGCGGTCCCCAAGCCCCGCCTACAAGAATCAGGCCCCACGCAGTGAAAAGCGCTTGACATGCCGACGCTCGGCCCCCAAGCGAACATCCCCAGCAGGAGGAGCAACTAAAACGCATGGCGCCACGCAGACTGCTGCTGCAAAAGATAGACCCGGCAAGCAGCGCGACGAAGCCAAGCGGCTTCTAAAGGACCGCGCCGCCAATACCTTCGAAAAGATCGCACCAGTGAACTGATCGAAACACCGTGGAGTGAGATCGACCTGGAGCGCGGCGAGTGGATCATTCCGTGGCAGCGCATGAAGCGCGGCAAGCTGACCGTTAATCCCGACATGACCAACCATCACGTTTGCCTGTCGCGGCAGGCGCTGGAGCTGCTGCGCGAACTGCACACCATCACGGGCCGCAGCAAACATTTGTTCCCGAACCAGCGCGACCACGAAAAGCCGATCAGCAATAACACAATCTTGGTTGCGCTCGGGCGCATGGGATACAAAGGCAAGATGACCGGCCATGGCTTCCGGGCGCTGGCCATGAGTACGATCAAGGAGCGCCTGGGCTACCGGCATGAAGTCGTGGACAGGCAGTTGGCGCATGCTCCGAAGGACAAGGTGGCCAGCGCTTACGACCGCGCGCAGTTCCTCGCTGAACGGCGCAAAATGATGCAGGACTGGGCTGATTACATCGATTCCGTTAGCGGCAAGGGAGCGCCGCCGCAAACGCCACGGCTCATGCCGGTCAATGACGATTTCAGCCGTGATGGCGGAACAGGAGGCCTCCATGCCTAAACGTATTCCGCCACTAACCGAGGCCAAAATCGATCAAGCAATGCCAAGAGAAAAACCCTACAGACTGTTCGATGGAGACGGGCTTTACATCGAGGTGCAACCTTCCGGCAGCAAGATCTGGCGCATGAAATACCGCCAGCAAGACCGCTCGGAAAATGCGCTCACGTTTGGCCGGTATCCCGAAGTCTCCATCACCAAGGCACGCGAACATATGTACACGGCCCGCAAGATGCTGAAACATGCACTGGACCCGCGCACAGAATTCAATCATGAAAAGCTGCATCCACGGCCGCAGCTAGTTCCCTTGGACGAACTGTTAAACGATGCAGATTGGAACCATGTCCACACGAGTATTTTGCAAACTGCCCGGTACGCCATCCGCCATCTTGAAGCCACCCTATTCCCTGCCCTGGCCCGGATTCCGGCCGATGAAGCCCAGCGCAATATCCTGCGAGCCTTCACCCGGCAAATTGAGCAGGCCGGATTGCAAGGCATATATCGTCAACTGGAAGGCATTGCGACGGCGCTGGCCGGAAGCTATTTGCGCAGCGGAATGAATGCCGATGAGTTGGCAATCGCGATGAAAGATGCCAGAGGCCGGGTGCGCCGCTCTGGTGACAATGCCGACTCCAAACTCCGCCAATACTAAAAATTGCAACACCTACCATGGCCATGCCCTTAGCCCGGCATGCAAGCCCCGTGCTGCACAACAAAGTGTCGTGCGCACAGGCAAAGATTTTTCATTTAACATATTGCTTGCATCTAAGCACTTAGCCCAAGCTTTTACCGTGTACTTCGCGGCTTGGAATGCTTCCCCGCCTGAGCATTGAAGGCGTGGAAAAACTCAAGGAAGTGGGGAACAAGTGTCGAACTGGGAAAAATATTTCAACGCTTGGCTCGCGTGGCACGAGGCTGTGCTTCGCTATCAGGCAGAGCTTCAATCGCAGGTATTGACACGAGGCCACTCCGACGAACGGCTTCAGGAATTACGCAAGGAAGTGGTCGCCAAACGCGATGAGATGAAGTCCGCCGCCGCGTCGGTGGATCAGCCCGCAGCCACCAACCATCGGCAACGCGGCAATGGTTCCCCGTGACGACCAGCCAGGCACTTCCGCCCCTCCCTCATCATCTTTCATCCGTAATTGGCATGGTCACAAAATCGACCAGGCGCGTCACGGACTCCGGGGTCATCGCATAAATACGAGCGCCGCACCGGAACATACCAGTCGCTTCATGCAAGTTGCTGTAGACAATTTCGATCCGAACCGAGTCGACGTCGCTCTGGCCGGGGAACTGGAAACGCAAATCGTAGCGTGCGTCCGGGTCTAACTGGACTTTGGACAGGAAGCCGACCCCGTGACGTGACAGGTCGATCAGGTGCGCACTTATCGGAGGGCTACCATCCAACGGAATCACGGTACTCGGGACGGTAAGGAATCTTCTGGCATGTTCGCGGCGATGATCCATTAATTTCGACTTTGCGCCGGGTAGCTATTGAGATACCCCGATTGTAAATGAGATCGCAAACAACCTTCGCCGTTCACCGCATTACCACTGTCCTCTCTTGCAAACATCACTGCTTGGCATAGAATAAAGACCTCACATGTGGGAATCGCTCCCACGAGGGCATGCGTCGAGCATGTCCCTATGCCTGGCGGCATAGGCGTCGCAGTCGTCACCTGCCTGCATATTGAGCGCAGAGAGCGCTTTCGTAAGTCGATGAAGCTGACATTGCACGGCAACGTGGTCAGCGACTAGAAGAAGCCACCGGAATCCGGTGGCGTGTTTTACCGATCTGCGCCCTTGCGGCGCGCCTTGGCAAGGGCAAGCTCCTTGCACCGATTGGCCCGCACGTTCCTCGTGATTTGCGGGCCGCATAAAGCCCTGCGTTGCATTCTGCGCGACTGGCCTGCTCCTCCAGCAGTGTTATCACTGGACGCCAGCACTTCGCCCATGAACCGCCAACGCTGGCGCTTCCGATCCGCCGCGACCGTCGCACACCGTGCGATAGCGGCGTTACCCAGAGCAGTTGTCACGGATGCGAGCCCGCGCGTCGTTACTGGCGGCGTGCTGCCAGTAACGACGCGCCGCAAGCGGCATAAACGCTGGCGGCAAGCGGCATTCTTCCACGTGATGGTGGTCAGTGATGGGGCCAAGCGCCCCGCATCGCAGGCAAGCCTCGCGATGTCCTTTGCACGCTTCGGGCTGATTAGTTGAAGTTGATCCGTGCACGAGGTGCACTCCATGGACCCTGGGTGATTAGTCCCCGCTGCGGCAGTTCCCTCCGGGAACGCGCAGCGGTGCCACACGCGCATGCGGCGCGGGCAGGCAGTAACAGCAACCGCATACACGGGGGGTGGTGCCCCGAGGCCTTTATTCAACCCCGTCCTGCTGCGGCAGTACGGGTGGCCAGAAACACTTACCGGACAGGCTTACACCACGCGGCATCGATGTTTGTTGAACCCCAATGATCGGAAGGAGGACTTTGCCATGCACGACTTGAACTACCAGCTCAAGCAACTGTGTCAACGCAACCGGGACGGCAGCTATGCGACGCAGGCCGACCGCGAGCGCTTATTGAACCTGTGCGCGAACGACCTGGTCGCACGCGGCTTCCAGCATCTGAATGCCGACAGCCTGAAGCCGAAGCATGTGGCGGCGCTGCTCGAAAAATGGAAGCAGGATGGCATCAGCACCGGGACCGTTAAAAACCGCATGAGCGCCTTGCGGTGGTGGGCCGAGAAGACCGGCAAGGAAAACGTCATTGCGCGCTCCAACAGCGATTACGGCATCGCTGAACGGTTGTTTGTCACCAATGTCTCCAAGGCCAAGATGCTGGACGCAGGTATGCTGGCCCGCGTGACTGATCCCTATACACGGATGTCCTTGCAGTTGCAGGCGGCGTTTGGATTGCGGCGCGAGGAAAGTATCAAGATCATGCCGGGCTGGGCGGATTGCGGCGACGCCTTGCGGCTGCGGGATAGCTGGACCAAAGGCGGCAAAGAACGGAAGGTGCCGATCACCACTGCGCAGCAGCGTGCTGTGCTGGACGCGGCCAAGGCGCTGGCAGGGAAAGGCAGCCTGATTCCGGCGGAGATGCGGTATAGGGATCAGTTGAACCGTTTTCGGGCGCAGTGCAATAAGGCTGGCATCCATGGTGTGCATGGGTTGCGGCATGAGTATGCACAACGACGCTATGCGGAGTTGTCTGGTTGGCCGTGCCCGGCAAGTGGAGGGATCTCTTCGAAGCAACTAACTGTTGCCAACAAACTGGTCGATCGAGACGTAAGACTCAAATTATCGAAGGAGATGGGCCATTTTCGCGAGCAAGTGACCGCCATCTATCTAGGTAAATAACAATCGCATCAAGCAGCACATCCGTTTTTCTGTTTCCGTTCCGAGACCGAAGGAGTAATCATGAGTACGCCCCGAAAATTTCTCCGCTTACCTGCTGTCATCGAGGGCCACTGGATGGTCTCGCGCTACGATATGGCGTAAAGTGAAAGCAGGTGTGTTGCCAGCACCAATTCCCATTGGCCCCAAGACAATAGCGTGGGACGAGGCCGAAATCGCATTATGGCAACAGCGCTGTATTGACGTGAGGGATAAATTGCGCTGCCCCTCTTCAGCGTAGCCGCTTTGCTCCTTCTTTTCCATATCGTAAAACCCAGAACCTCGGGCAAGTACATTGCTCACGGTTCTGGAGGTATTCATACCTACTTGTCCAGCGACCTAATCGGACTATAAAGTGTATAGACGGTGTACAAAATAGAAGCTTCTTCGCACTATCGATAACAGCCTCCTCCTTACTCTTCAGAGCTGTACTCTGAAAAAGCTCCAAGCTGATTCAGGTATTGGAAAACTTCCTTTACAAGACATCCATGTATCAGTAAGAATATATTTCCGTATTGCATCTATCCATGATGAAGCGTAGAGTTTTCTCTATACCACTTTTCGTCCACGCTATCATTTTGATAGTTTTCAGTTAAACAACATTTCATGTGATGCATCAAAGTAGTAAGCAATATACCATTAACCACGTAAACAAATTCATCATCCGACGATATGAAATTCTTTTATTCAATAAAACTATTCCCCTTCATTTTTTCTCTAATGCCAAGCTATCACACCAGCTAAAAATATTAAATCCATTCATCAATCATTAAAAAATCTATATAAAAATTTATGCCGAATTACGATGAATATCGGAGCAAACTGACTTTTTCCTACTTGCTCGGAGTACAGAGTCATATTGATGACGGAATTAGCACATTAGACGGATTGGTTCCTATGTTTGCACCCATTTTGCAGCCTTTGGGAGGAAATATTTTCGACCCCGTGCAAATAGCGAGGAGTTTTAGTGAGGTATACGGTTCAAAAATACACCCATATGCCGTACGATCTTTAGCGTCAAAATTACGTGACTCTGGCTACCTTATTGAATCTGGCCGAGAAACCAAATCAAATTTAGCGATATATACAGTTAGCAAGACCATCGCAATTGAAAGTAATGTTGATGAAAATCACGTCGAGAAACTTTTTCAATCATTCAGAGAGTTCGCTAATAATCAAACTGCTGAACATGGACTAAAAGATTTTACCAATTCCGAATTAGATGCTGCTTTCATTACACGCCTGCAAAGCTTTCCATTACCCGATCAAAATACATGGAAACAATATCGAACCGAAAATCCTTCCTCAAAAACGCTTTCCTTAACAAGAAAATCACAATTGAGTGAAGAAGAAATTGATGAAAATAGAAAAATTCAATGGATGAACGTAATATTTTCTGATTTTGTCTTAAATAAGCTAGGGACATCCAGTTCAGAATATGAACTATTTAAAAAGGTGGCTACTGGCTCGATTGTCGTTGAAGCTGTTCTTAATTTTTGCGACCCTAAGGTCGAAAAAAATTTACAAAATACTTGGTTTATTTTTGATACACCTTTGCTGATGGATTTACTTGATCTAGATTCGCCAGAAAGGCATATTTTTGCTAAAGAAATGTTTTCCCAGCTAAATCATGCTAAGGCGAAATTCGGCGTTTTCTCACATTCCCTCTCCGAGACTTCAAATAATATTAAAGCAGCACTTTCAGCTTATAGCGAAAGAAATTCCCATGGCGCTATCGGAATCCGGATGATTTCGAGCTTTGATTTTGTTCGAAGAATTAGTGCCGTTCAACAAAATCTTAAAATGGAAGTGAAGGATTTAGGATTTACCATATTTGACGCGCCCACATCAAGTTCCTCACAAGCCTTCTTAAGCTTTGATATAGAGAATCATTTATCAAATAATATTGGCTATTACTCAAAAGATGCAGCAAGGCTAAGAGATGCTAGCTCAATAGCTTCGATAGTTAGGCTTCGTGGAAATCATCGATCTGCTAGGCAAGATTTTTCATCTACGAAATATATTTTCATTACTCGAAATACCCGTCTCGCACAACTCTCTGAAAATTTTCTTTTAGCTCAACAAGTTTACAATGATGATGATATGCCGCCAGTCGTCACTGATAGTTCATTAGCAGCAATTTTATGGCTGATGTACGGTTCATCCGAGAACGCGGGATTACCATATCAGCGCCTCTTAGCCAACTGCGCAGCGATACCTCAATCCGATCAACTAGTTCGGGAACGTGTAATAAGGTTAATTTCTGAGGATGAGTCTGAACTTTCAAAGTCATTTATGATTTGGTCAAGAACTCCCAGGGGAGCAGAAGTAATGCTAAGAAAATCTCTCGGAGATCCCAGTTTAGTTACCCTTGATAATATAAGTGAATTTATTGAAGCTGTTAAAAATGCTGCTGGAGAAGAAGCTGCAGTAGAAATGGAAAAAAGTAAAAACCTTGAATTGCAGAGAATTCAGGATGAGCAACATAATTTAAATGCAGCCAACGAAGCAGAAAAGCGTGAAATTCTAGATGAGTTATTGCAAAACAAGATTGAACTCGCATCCATAAAGAAACAAGCTTCTGACATTTCAAATGAGCACCATCAATCATTGAGCAGTTTAACTGAAAAATTCTCTGAAGTTAGCGAAAAAATCACCTTAATTTCTAATGAGAGAGAAAAAGACAAAGAAGAAATTTTAGTTTCAATTGTGAATCAACTTCCTAGAATACAAAGGACTTGGGATGTCATTTTCGCATCACTGTTCGGTGTGTTAGCTGTCACATTAGGAATATCAAGCTTTATCTTTGACAAATACTACACTATATCTTCATTTTGGGATCCTAAGGTAATGATTTTCTTAATAATTTTAGCAGGAGTATCCACTCTTGCTAGCTTCGGGGCGATGCCGCAATTGCTATTTCAGAGGTATATCGACAAAAAGAAGGAAAGCTATGTCGTTGACCAACTTTCGACCATAGGAAAGAAATTCTTACTAGAGACCTACGCTATAGATTATTCGAATCATGCCGTAGAAAAGAAATTGCTTGATCAATGAATATTGAATAATTTAAAAATCAACGATCGGTAATATTAATATCTAAAAAGAATTATAATTTCATTAATATAAGCAAAATAATAGAAAGCAATATATTTTGCTTTCGAACCCTAACATATAAAATGACATTTCCAGATCAGTATGCGATTGATGCAATTAGGGATTCCCTTTGGAGCTCCACAGGGAATCGAGCAGCAGTTATGGTTGGGGCAGGATTTAGTCGTAATGCCATTCCAACATCCCCAACGGCTAAGCCAATGCCGACTTGGCTGCAACTTTCTCGATCTTTATGTGATTTACTCTACCCTATAGAGTCAGACGCAAAAAACGGCATCTTGAATGAATTATCTTCAACTAGTGGATTTTTACGACTTGCGCAGGAGTTCAAAGTTGCCTTTGGACAAGGAGCGCTGAACGAAAAAATTAGAACAATCGTTCCAGATATGGAGTACGAACCTGGAGAACTACACAAGCTTTTACTTAGCCTCCCGTGGAGCGATATTCATACAACTAACTGGGATACTTTGCTAGAAAGAACTGCGCGAGATATATTTGAGTTCGATTATGATGTAATCAGGACTCACTCAGAAATTCCATCCTCCAAAAGGCCACGAATAGTAAAGCTTCACGGCACATTACCAGCTCATGAGCCCTTTGTTTTTACTGAAGACGATTATAGAAAATATCCGTCTGACAATGCCTCTTTTGTCAACTTAGTTCAACAGTCATTAATGGAGTCAATGCTCTGTTTAATCGGCTTCTCAGGGGATGATCCTAACTTCCTTCATTGGACAGGCTGGGTGCGCGACAATCTAGGCCCCAACGCACCGAAAATCTATTTAGTAGGCTGGTTAGATTTGTCCCAGCACAGACGTAGAATGTTAGAGGAAAGAAATGTCGTCCCTATAGACCTTTCTAAACTACCGCAGTCCAAAGAGTGGCATGAAAATTTACGACACAAAAACGCTACCGAGTGGTTTTTGCGATCCTTAAGTAGAAAGCGAATAAAAAATCGCCAGAGCTGGCCAAATATCCAAAGAGAAGAGCAATTCTCTCCCGCTCACCTTGGTGAAATACCTGAGCCACAAGAAATAATAACTAAAGATGAGCCCGTTTTTCCAGGGACAGAAGTCGTACCTATCCAAACTTTGCAAAATCAAATAGAAATCTGGAAATGGAATAGGGATCTCTATCCCGGATGGCTTATTGCCCCCAGATCGGTACGAGATGCATTGTGGAATAATACAAAATATTGGATAGAGCCCCTATGCACTTCTATCGATTCTTTGCACCCAATAGATGCCCTTGTCGCCTTAGATGAATTAATTTGGCGACTTGAAACGTGCCTAGCACCATTTTTTCTTGATGTCATTAATTGCGCAAAATCAGTAACTGACAAGGTTTTAGTGGAGGAAAAATCAATTTCCAATCCTGCCGATGTGAAAATTAGCGCCCAATTTTCTTGGAGCCATATCACTTCGGCATGGTGTCGTGTGACACTATTTATCGCTTGCGATGCGAGAAATTCTGCTGACTTTGCGTTATCAAAAAATCAGATAAATAGAGTAAAAGAAATTTCCGGCCATGATGAGAAAATATTTAATAGTGCCATTTATGAAGATCTTTTGATTTATCGCGATAGAGGTGAGATTCAGAATTTAACTAAACTTCTGGATGAATGGGATGTCACTAATATTGACACTTGTTGGTCAATAAAAAAAGCTGGACTACTGGCTCATGTTGGAAAATTCTCTATGGCTGAGAGAACTAACAGAATGGCAATCAATAGAACTCGTCGGAATAGACGAAAAGGTGATATTGATTACCCTGCGCTTTCAAGAGAAGGGTGGTTACTATGGCATGAATCAGTTTTTCAATCAAATAACGACATATTTAGTTCCTTGCGCAAAAATGAGGGGGCGGTGACTAGGCTCCGAAGCTTAAACACATTTGATTGCAATCCTTTTGTAGACTTTGAGGAAATTGTGTCCAACCTTTCTTTGGAAAAAGTGAGGAAAAAGCCAGAGGTAAGAGAGCATAGAACATTCTTTGGTGGACGCAATACTTCTGTCAGCTTATCTAACGGTCTCCCGGAAGAAATTCGACTTGCATATCAAATATTGCGGTTATGCGATTTATCGGGAATGCCTTGCATGTGCGGAAACGTAGCTGTTACAAATAATGGAATTAAACTTGCTGCGCTAACATTGATTGAATCTGATCAATGGTTGGGTACAATAAATTCAGTTAAAGGTTCTGATTCTGGTGAAATAGATTTACAAACTCTTTCACGGACACACATTGCGGCGCTTTCAGAAAACCATTTTCGTGCACTTAGAGCATATGCCCTTAATGAATTATCGTTACTTTTAAAATTGCCAAAAGAAGATTACCTGCGCTGGGGCACTCGACGGACAGCGACAGCAGTAGAAGTACTGGCTAGATTAACTGTTAGAACCAGATCTTTCGGATTTGATGACGAAATAAATATTCTACGACACATTCTTCACAATGACGTATTGAAAGCGGATCACAAGTTAAGTAAATCCATTTCAACACTGGCTAGGGCGCTGAACCTCTCGCTTCCCTATGATGCGTTAGAAAATTACATGCCAGTTTGCTTTTCCTTCCCACTTAAAAATGAAAATTTTTTTGGTTTTGACCCGACATCAAATTGGCCGCGAAAAACACATCAACTTGGCATTTCAAAAGAAAGAAATGCAAAATTAGAAGAGACGATATTATTTTTAATAAATAATTCCAGCGACAATGACCCTACCGTAAGAGGTCTTGCTCTTCAAAGATTATCGATACTAATTAGATCATCCTATTTGAACAATAAGGAGATGAAATACTTAGCTTCGGCTATTTGGGAGAATGGAAATGTTGATGCTGATGGCTGGCCAGATGCTGCCATCATGCCATGGGCATTCTTCTCACTTCCTTGCAATGCTAGCAGTAAAAGAAATTATGCATTCAGAAAAAAATTCGTAAACTTAAATCAAGTGGCTCCAGTCGGAATTCTTCACATTATAGCTCAGTGCCTTCTGGCTTCAAAATTAAATTATCAAAATTTTGAACTTTCCGAAAATGAAAAAATATGGATCAAAGAGTCTATTTTAAGTTGGTCTAGGACATCAAATCCTCCACCAATGCATCGGATAGCAAAAGTCTTAGGTAGCAATGAAGCGGACAAGGATTTTTTGCAGTCTTTACCACATCTTATTCGCAGCATAAAAATTGACAAGGAACTTTGCTTTGAAATCTTTAATAAGTTAGAAAGTTTCGATGAAGATTTCTCTCAATATTCCGCGGGAGTTTATCCACTGCTATTAGAAGAACTTCCTGACTTGTGTAATTCAGTCGAAAAGAAGATAAGAAGCTATATGTCATCGGGAGATCGAGATCTTTGCACTGCGGCATGCCAATTAATATGCCACTGGCTAGAGAGGATAAATTCAGAATCAAACATTTCAGAAATAGTTGAAAGTATTATTTCTGAATTAGGCAATGCAATACAAAAAAGACAAATACCACTCTTAATCCCAGCTTTGAGTTTAAGTTCATGGATATTAAATAACTGCAATCCAAATTACAAAAATTTAATTCTTCAGGAAATTCAAGTAGGCATGGAATTCTTACTAAACGAAGCAAAATATTCACTCCCCTCATCCAATTTAGACATTCATGACATTCCAATTATCAGAGAGCGGATTGCATCCTTAACAACCACAGTTCTTCAAAGATATACAGGCGCACCTGATATTTTTCATGACTGGATGAAACAATGCAAGAATGACACTTTAGGTTCGGTTAAGCGAGAGACGGAGTGTAATTTAGAGAACGATTAAAACTTAACCCATTAAAAGTGGATGGCTTTCTCTTCCGAATAAGAGAAAATTGGGGGCAATTCGTAAATTCGAACTTCTGAATTATTGAGCTATATCATCAGAAAATCAAATGATTCGAATCCCCCTCTCAACAAAAAGAGCGCGCGCCATATGACTTCGCGCTCCCCTGTTGCTATAGCATCCGCTGACTCACCAGTACGAACACCAGACAGCCCAGCAACAAACATGCGGCAGTTAACCCGATTCCCAAAGACTGTTTCATCGAGCCAAGTTTCTTGCTGCTACGCACGCGGATGATGATCAAGGCTTTCATAGGAATTTTCCTGAGTAGTTACTGGAAAGTCCATTTTGAAACACAGCGTATTTCGCCGCCAGTCGGAAATGGCACGAAAACAGGCCTCTTTCTCACTCAGCACTCCAGAATTCGATTGCTGAAAATAAAACGCGCGCCACAAAGGACGCGCGTCTAGACGAAGGTAACGAAAAAGCCCGACCCAGCCCGATTAAGCCCCAACACCCTGCAACCGCAGCATCAGCGTCATCCGATGCTGCGGCGACTCCTGAAAACCGTAGTGCTGGTAGAACTGTTTGGCGCGCTCATGGAGCGCATGGACCAGCAACGCACGAACCCCGGTGTTCTGCGACACGGCAATGGCACGGTTCACCGCATCCTGCAGCATGGCCGCCCCCAGCTTGATGCCCTGCGCCTGGCGATCCGCTGCCAGCCTGCCAAGCACCAGGACGGGAATCGGGTCGGGCATGTTGCGGCGAACCGCACTCGTTGCCAGCTGATGGGTGACCGCGCCCGCTGCCATGGCGTAGAAGCCCCGCACCCGATTTTCTTCGTCAACGACCACAAACGTTCTGCTGGCGCCGCTGAGCTGATTGTTCATCGCCCGGCGTTTGAGCCATTCATCCAGCGCGTGCTCGCCGCACTCGAAGTGATCCAACAGATGCGTGGCGGTGAGCGGTTGCGGTGCGGAGAGCTTCAAGTTCATCCCTGGCTGTCATCCCACGGCGCCTTGACCGCCATTAACCGCTCAAGTCCCGGATTAACAGCCGGCGGCGCGTCGAGCATGGCGGTGAACTGCCGAAACTTCTCCGCATCCAGGCCAAAGAATATCTGGTCGAGCAACACCGATTGCGCGCGCTCGCACGCAGCCTCCAGCATGAAGTCCGAACGGTTTTTGCCTAACAGGCTGGCGGCTTGATCGATGAGATCACGCTGCTCGGGCAAGGCGCGTAGATTGATGGCTGCTGCACGCATGGTGGCCCCTTTTTGTGTATGCAATGGATATACAAATAGTAGGAGAGCGTATAGCTGTTGTCAACACATGACTGGCTGCCCATGCCACTGATCTGTGTATGCCAAAGTCATCGCGCCGGCCTCTCAAGGGACCGAAAAGCCCAAAATAATGAACCCGCCACAACCATCACTTCCGCCCCTCCTCCAAAATCACCACACCCCACGCCCCCAACCCGACACTGGCGCCCGCGCCAATCCGCCGCCCCGTCAGCAAATCCTCCCCCGCCCCGAATGGATTGCGCACCGTCACCGCCTTGGCGGAATAATTCAACAGGTAATGCACCCGCCGCCCATTGTTCAACTCCCCGCTGCGCACCACCAGCGGGTACCGCAACGCCTGCTGCTCACGCCACAAGCCGGCGCGTTTCACCGCTGACTCCAGGATTTTTTCTGCCATGGCATCGGTCGGCATGAACCCGACGTACGTCACCTCCCCCGCCCCATACGCGTTGCGCGTCACCGCCGCATACTGGCCCCACACGGGGTGCTGGTACCGCGCCACCACTTGCGCCGTGGTCGGCGTCAGCAACTCCATCCACCAGCGCGCCTGGTTCGCCTCCTTGCCAACCTTGTACGGGTCGCCGGCCAGCGCAACGTGGTCCGGATTGGTGAACTGCGTGTAGCGCACACCGGCCGCTTCGGCAATGCCGCCCGGCTGCGTGGCATAACGCACCTTCACGTGCTCGTCCGAAAAGCCGCTCTTGAACGTATACAGCACATGGCCGCCCGCCTTGGCGAATGCGTTCAGCTTGGCGATCTCCGCGTCCGACGCGGCATACAGCGCGGGCGCCACGATCAGCTGGTGGTGCGACAAGTCTTCCGTGCCGGGATGGACGAAATCGACTTCCACGTTCATCCGGTACAGCGCGTCATATAACGGACGCAGCACGTCGTTGTAGCCGGCGTTGCCAGCGGGTTTAAAAGCGTTGTAGCCGGTCAAGGCCCGGTTGCTGACATAAAACGCGACCCGGTTCCGCTTGCGCAGGTCGACCAGCTTCGGTCCCAGCCGCCGCAGCTCGGCGCCGATCTGCTTTGCTTCCTCATAGGTGGGATTCGGCTGGTAATCCTGCGCCAGCAAACCACGCCAGTAGGTTTCAATGGCGTTGGCGGTGGTGCCCCAGTGCCAGTACTCGACCATGTTGGCGCCCGACGCGATATGGCTGTAGGCCTGCAGCCGCAGTTGGCCGGGATACGGCGTCCAGTGCGGAAAGCCCATGGCCTGGGTTTCCAGCAACAGGTAATTGCGGTTGCCTTTCATGGAGCGGGTCAGGTCGCCGCCGAATGCGATTTCAGCGCCGGTCAGCTTGTCCTGGCCGGGGTGGTAAATGTCGACACCGGCGATGTCGAGTTTGGCGGCGGCGGCAAAGTGGTCGACCGCCGGCTGGACGCCGTATGACGCGTCCTTCCAGTCCAGGTCAAAGTTCTGCGTGACGAATTGCCCCTGGCGCGCATGCTTGCGGACCAGATCCGCCTGCCAGCCAAGAAAATCCGTCACCAGCTCGCGCTGGAATTCCGCAAACGCGGACGACAGGCTGGCGTTGATGGACCCGGTCGCGGACGGGAAGTCTTCCCAGCGGTTGATCCGGTTACTCCAGTAATTCAGGCCGTACGCGTGGTTCAGCTGGTCCAGGTCGGGAAAGCGTTTGCGCAGCCATTGCTGGAACGCGGCCTGCACATTCGGGCCACTGGTGTCGTAAGCCTTGGTTTCATTGTCCAGCTGGTAGCCAATCACCGCCGGATGATCCTTGACGTGACCGACCAGCGCCACGATGACCCGCTCGGCGGCCGCGCGGTATTCAGGATTGGTGATGTCCATGTTCTGGCGCGGCCCGTACAACGCCTTGCCGTTGGGGCGCTCCACCAGCACATCCGGATACGCGCGCGCCAGCCAGGTCGGGATCGCATAGGTGGGTGTGCCGACGATGACCTTGATGCCAGCCTTGTGCATCGCCGCCAGCATGCGGTCCACGTGCGTGAAATCGAACACGCCCGGCTGACGCTCCAGCGTCCCCCACGTGGATTCGGCAATCCGCACCACGGTGATGTTCGCGGCCTGCATCATGGCCACGTCCTGCTCCAGACGGTCCACCGGCAGGTATTCGTCGTAATACGCGGCGCCGAACAGGACGGTGTTGGGCAGTTGGGCTGCGGCGGGAATACTCAGCGCGGCGGCAAGGATGGCTGCCGTGGCGGCGAGCACCGGGATGCGGCGTGGGGTCATGCGGTCTCCAGTTATCGAAATAGTTATCGATAACAATTCTACCGCAAAAACACACCGGATCCGCCAGGACCTGGCGCCGATACCGTGTGGCAGACCGGCATCCGCGTCGCCATGGCGGATCCCGGCTGCGCCCATCCCTTATTCCTGCACTGGCCCCGGCACGCTTTGCAAAAAATCCTGCAGCGACGCGGCGATCCACGCATCGGCCTCGCTCGCGGCCTGCGCCAGCGGTTGCTCGGAAAATGCCAGTCCCGTGGCCGGCACATAGGTCATGCTGCGCAAGCCAATCACGTCCAGCGCCGCGCTCAGGTAAGGGCGGAAGAAGTCCGGCTGTTTCGGCGGGTCGCGGAACATGGCGCCGCCGGAGGTGACAGCCACCAGCACCGGCCGGTCGCGCAGCAAGCCCACTTTACCTTCCGGGGTGATCTTGAACGTCACGCCATTGCGCACCACCAGGTCGATCCACAATTTCAGCGCGGCCGGGACCGTGAAATTGTGCACGGGCGAGGCGATCACCACCATGTCGGCCCGTTCCAGTTCCGCGACCAGTTCATCGGACAGCTCCAGGTGCGCACCATAGCGCGCCAGCGCCTCATCATAGGGCAGCAACAACGATTCCGCATACTCGGCCGACAGCGGCGGCAATGGACGGGCGCCCAGGTGGCGCTCGGTCAGTACCACGCGGCAGCCCGAACGCTCCTGCAATGCGCTCACCAGGCGCCGGCCCAGCGCACCGCTGGTGGCATTGGCCAGACGCGGGCTGGCTTCAATCAGCAGCAGGTTCAATGTCTTCATCAAGCCTCCGCTCATGCCAGCACGGGCGTCAGGCGCGCCGCGATGCTGAGGCGGTTCCACGAATTGATCTCGCACACGGCCAGCGTCAATTGGGCCACTTCCTCCGCGCTGAATTCGGCGCTCACGGTGGCATAGGCGGCATCCGACACTTCCCGCCCTTCCAGCACCGTCACGGCTTCGGCCCAGGCCAGCGCGGCGCGTTCGCGCGGGCTGAACACCGGCGCATCTTTCCAGGCGGCGGTGAGGTTGACCTGATGTTCCGTCAGCCCATGCTCGCGTCCCAGCGGCACGTGCATCGCAATGCAGTACGCGCAGCCATTGATCTGCGACACCCGCAGCCGCACCAGTTCCAGCAGGCCCAGGCCAAGGCCAAGGCCGGAACTCTGCACCTGCTTGTGCAGGCCATACATCGCCTTATAGCCTTCAGGGATCAGTTTGGCGGGTTCGAATCGCTGCGTCATGGCGCTTCCTTTCAGTGATGTGTTATCGATGAATGAATAGTAAAGGTCGTGTGGTACGATTCATATGCCCATTTAGCACAGAATTGATTAGGCCACTTTGGTATGCGACGTGCACAGGAACTGGAATTCGCCTTGGCGCCGCGCCCACCTGGCGGCACGCTGCAAGGCTGGTTGTATGGCGAATTGCGCGGCGCGGTGCTATCGGGCCGGCTTGCCCCCGGCCAACGCCTACCGTCCACCCGCGATTTCGCGCGCCAGCATGGCATCTCGCGCGGCACCGTACTGGCTGTGTATGAACAGCTGATCGCCGAGGGCTACCTGGCCGGCGCCACCGGTAGCGGCACCACCGTCTCGCCGCGCTTGCCGGACAAAGCCACGCCCGCCAAAGCGCCGCCGGCGGCAATCGCCCAGCCGCGCCTGTCCCGCCAAGGCCTGCGCTTGACCGACACCCCCTTTCCGCTGCAAGAGCAAAGCGACATGGTGCCGTTCCGCCCCAACCAGCCCGACGTGTCGGCGTTTCCGCTGTCCATCTGGCGCCGCTTGTCCACCCGCTATGCGCGCGGCCGCCTGATCCGAGAAATGGGCTACGGTGACGCGGCCGGCTACGCCCCGCTGCGTCACGCCATTGCCGACCATCTGCACTATTCCCAGCGTATCGCATGCGACGCCAGCCAGGTCATCATCTTTTCCAGCTGCACGCATGCGCTCGACACGTGCGCCCGCCTGCTGCTGGATCCCGGCGACAGCGTGCTGCTGGAAGACCCCTGCTATTCCGGCGCCCGCCAGGTCTTCAACGCCGCCGGCGCGCAACTGGTGGCCGTGCCGGTGGACATGCAAGGCTTGCGCACCGAGCCGCCACTGCCGGTATCGCAGGACATCCGCCTGGCCTATGTGACAGCCGCGCACCAGGCCCCGTTGGGCGGCACCTTGCCCTTGGAACGCAGGTTGGCGCTGCTGGAGTGGGCGGACGCCTGCAACGCCATCATCATCGAGGATGATTACGATGGCGAATTCCGTTTTGACGGCGCCCCGCTGCCAGCCTTGAAAAGCCTGGACCGCAGCGGACGCGTGCTGTACCTGGGCTCGTTCAGCAAGCTGCTGTTCCCGTCATTGCGGCTGTCCTACATGGTGGTGCCGGACGGGCTGGCCGACGCGTTTGCCGCGGCGCTGTCGCTGACGTGCCGCCATGCGCCGGTGTTCCAGCAGGCCGTGCTGTCCGACTTTATCGCCGACGGCCACTTCGCCCGCCACCTGCGCCAAATGCGCCTGCTGTACGGCGAGCGAGCACAGCAGTTCCAGCAGGAATGCAAGGCGCGCTTCGATGGCTTGCTGACTGTGGCGCCGATCAGTACCGGGCTGGATGCCACGGTGCTGCTGCCGGCCGGAATGGATGATCTGCTGGTGGCGGGTGCGCTGGATCGGCAAGGAATCGTCACGCGGCCGGTGTCGGCGTACCGGGTGCGCCATGCGGCGCCCCCGGGGCTGGTGATGGGGTTTTCGTGTTTTGATGGGGCGGCGATACGGGAGGGGCTGGCGCGGGTGGAGGCTGGGCTGGACCTGACTTCCCATCTCAATCCGGCGGAACGGACATTATCTCCAGGGATTCAATCTGTGCAAGCAACACCAAATGCTCAACTACTTTAACCCTCTCTACGGACTCCAATGTAGCCGCTCCGCCCAGCGCCAACGCCGGCACAAAACCGTACATTTCATCGTAGCGAAGGCGTCCAATTTTCTTTAAGGCGCCGGCAAACATTTCATCAAAATCATTTTCTTTACGTGTTCTAAGGGCAAAGAACGTTTGAATTTGTCTCTCCAGCGAACTCGACTTACGCTCTCTCTCCACCGCATAAGACCCTGGTGCGAACAATTTAAATGCAAATCCATTTCGTTCGCCCCAAAAGTAAATAGCGCCAAATGCGCTTCGCGCAATAACGTGATAGGCATCGTCCTCCATGAACTGGGTATCCCCGATCCAAGCTTCCAAAGCAGGCTCATAATCTTGAGGATCAACGGTCCAAAACAAGCCGTCGGCATAGCCGCACCATCCGTGCTCTTCCCAATAGGATAATAATTTATCAGGAAGCTTTCCACGATAGCGCTCTATCGTTGAGGCTGGGACATCACGCCTATCGATCGCCTCGCCAAATTCCCTTTGAAATTTTTCAAAAAAATCATCCATATGATTTAACACCGCTTAAGTTTTACATTCATGTTTGCTTTGCTTCGCATTGCTTCCGGCACCTTATTTGCAGCCGCATCCAACTCAGATACTCGTGTTCTCCACTGAGCTCCGATACGTGAATTAACATTGCGGTCACCAAAATCCGCGATCACATCCTTACCCGCCGAAACCATATCGGGATTATGAAGCGCTGCCAATGTTTCCATTTTTTGCGCAGCGAGTTTCTTAGCTCTTGCTTCAGCTTCATCAATATGCATTCCTTCATCAAGGAATTTTTCTGCAAATCGTTCAATTAAGACCTGCTCATGGTCTATTCTGGCATTTCTTGCTATCTGTGGGTCACGTACCGAAATTTTATTTTTAAACGCGTCGCGCCCTTCAATATATTCCTCAACCGTCATTCTATTCAGGCCGGTCTCCTGCCCTGCCAATTGGCGGTCAAATTCCGGAATTTTTCCAGAAGGCAAATCATTCGCCTTGAAGCATGGTACTCCTTTCAACGGCATTCCCTTTGGAAGCGATTGCTCGCCCTCCACCGCTGGGCGCTGCCGCTTTCCCCCGGCCATGGACGACGCATTTTCACTGCCAACAACATTGTTACGCCTGCTTTGCAAGGCAGGATGCGCTATCAATGTCTTTTCATTTTCCTCGATCCAGCGAGCGACCTTCGGCCCCAATCGAGAACTACCACGTATCTCTCGCAACACTGCGGCTTTGTTACCTCTGCCTCGCGACACATAAGCCGTGAGCGCAGTCAGTATTGCAGCCACCAAGATCACGTGGCCATTGGCAAATTCGAATGCAGCTTGGCGTACGTCACCGTCACTCAGGCCGCCGACTGTTTGCGCGCGTAACTGTTGTTCGCGCCATGTCGGCCCCCATGCCATCCTAAAACCGCGTTCGTAGTAATTCACCGCCTCAGGAACAGATATCTGCAATTCATCAACTACAGACTTCAAACCCAGTAACGCCATTATCCAGGTACCGACCTGGGTGCCGGCCGCAGCTCCGGCAGCGGCGCCCGGAAAAGCGCCTACTCCCCCAAGGAATGCTCCCCCGGCAGCACCGACCGTCGCACCTGCTGCAATCGAGCCCCCATAAATGAGCGCAATGTCTTTGCAAGCCTCTATGAGGATGGGCCAGATGGAAGAAAGATCGATACCGGCCAGCCGTCCGACGACGATACGTTTGGCGGCCTCACCAGAGTCGAACAATGCGCGGCGCACGCGCTCGACACGTGACAGCTGTTCATCAAAATTTCCCCAGTGTCCATAATGATTTGCACGCTTTTCCCGCCCCAGACTATCGTAAGCGGCGTGCAGGCCATTTCCAAAACTCAGTCGCTGCTCTAACCTGCCCAGTTCAGACCAAATGCTTGTTATATCGGTTGGCAATGGCTTCCCTTTCAAAGGTCGGGCTCAACAATGCCCGCATAGGAAGCAGCCAGCATAACAAAATTGTTAATTTTTCAGCAATTCCAATTGTGCGCAAGTACTGGCTATGCACCGGCCCAAGTCTTCCACCACAACTGTTCCATGCAAATAAAAAAAGCCCGGCCAGTGCGTGGCCGGGCTTTCTCTATGGACTACCGCGTCAGGAAGCTTCTTTCAACTGCTCCAGAATCGCCGGATTTTCCAGCGTCGACACATCCTGCGTAATCGCCTCGCCCTTGGCCAGCACGCGCAGCAAACGGCGCATGATCTTGCCCGAGCGGGTCTTCGGCAAGTTGTCGCCAAAGCGGATTTCCTTCGGTTTCGCGATCGGGCCGATTTCCTTGGCGACCCAGTTGCGCAATTCCAGCGCCAGCTTTTTCGCTTCGTCGCCGCTCGGGCGGGCCTGTTTCAGCACGACGAAGGCGCAAATCGATTCGCCGGTGGTTTCATCCGGCTTGCCAACCACGGCCGCTTCCGCCACCAGCGGGTTGGCCACCAGCGCCGATTCGATTTCCATCGTGCCCATGCGGTGGCCCGACACGTTCAGCACGTCGTCGATACGGCCGGTGATGGTGAAGTAGCCGGTGTCCTTGTGGCGGATCGCGCCGTCGCCGGCCAAGTAGTACTTGCCGCCGAACTCTTCCGGGAAGTAGCTGGTTTTGAAACGGTCCGGATTGCCCCAGATGGTGCGGATCATCGATGGCCATGGACGTTTCACCACCAGGATGCCGCCCTGGCCGTTCGGCACATCGTGGCCCGCTTCATCGACGATGGCGGTCATGATGCCCGGCAGCGGCAAGGTGCAGGAACCCGGCGTCATCGGCGTGGCGCCCGGCAGCGGCGTGATCATGTGGCCGCCGGTTTCGGTTTGCCAGAAAGTGTCGACGATCGGGCACTTTTCGCCGCCCACGTTCTTGTAGTACCACATCCACGCTTCCGGATTGATCGGCTCGCCGACGGAACCCAGCAAACGCAGCGACGACACATCAAAACTCTTCGGATGCACTTTCGCGTCGGCGTCGGACGCCTTGATCAGCGAACGGATCGCGGTCGGCGCCGTGTAGAAGATCGACACTTTATGCTTGGCGATGGTTTCCCAGAAGCGGCCCGCGTGCGGGAAGGTCGGGATGCCTTCGAACACGATCTGGGTCGCGCCAACGGACGTCGGGCCATACGCGATGTAGGTGTGGCCGGTGACCCAGCCGATATCGGCCGTGCACCAGAACACGTCGGTCGGCTTGATGTCGAAGGTCCACTTCATCGTCAGGTTGGCCCACAGCAGGTAGCCGCCGGTCGAGTGCTGCACGCCTTTCGGGGTGCCGGTCGAGCCGGACGTGTACAGGATGAACAGCGGATGTTCCGCTTCCACCCATTCCGGTTCGCATTCGGCGCTCTGCTTGGCCACCAGGTCGTGCAGCCAGGTGTCACGGCCCTCGGTGAAGGCGATCGGGTTGCCGGTGCGTTTGTAGACGATGACGTCCTTGATGGTGTCGCAGCCGCCCAGCGCCAGCGCTTCATCGACGATGGCTTTCAGGGGCAGGAACTTGCCGCCGCGCTGCTGCTCGTCGCCGGTGATGACGGCCACGGCGCCCGCGTCGATGATGCGCTCTTGCAGCGACTTGGCGGAGAAGCCGCCGAAGACCACCGAGTGGGTCGCGCCGATACGGGCGCAGGCTTGCATCGCCGCCACACCTTCCACCGACATCGACATGTAGATGATCACGCGGTCGCCCTTCTTGATGCCGCGCGATTTCAGGCCGTTGGCGAATTTGCAGACTTTTTCGTGCAATTGCTGGTAAGTAACCTTGGTCACGGCGCCGTCATCGGCCTCGAAGATGATGGCGACCTTGTCCGCGTTGCCGTTTTGCAGATTGCGGTCCAGGCAGTTGTACGACACGTTCAGCTTGCCGTCTTCGAACCATTTGTAGAATGGCGCATTGTCTTCGTTCAGCGTGCGCGTGAACGGCACCTTCCATTCCACGTTGTCGCGGGCCAGACGGGCCCAGAAACCTTCATAGTCTTGTGCGGCCTCGGCGCACAGCGCGTTGTAGGTGTCCATGCCGGACACGGTGGCGTTCGCCACAAACGATGCCGGTGGATTGAAGAGGCGGGATTCTTGTGGGCCTTGTTGTTCCGTGGTCTGCGATGTCATGCTGAAGTCTCCGTGTGGTAATCATTTTGACTACACCATAAATGTAGTCGCTTACTGATGCCTTACTAGTCCCATCCAACCATGATCAACTGGTATTTAATTGGTATGTGAATGAGCATTTCTGCAATTTTACGGCAAGTCGGCGCATTGCGGTGCAGCAGGGCAATCACATGTAGAATGTCGGCATTAATTTTCTGCAGTAAAGGAGTCAGTTTTCAATGGCGGACCGTGATCCTAATCAACAACCGTTCAAGATGTCGCCACTGCCGGCGTTCATTTTCATGTCCCGCTGGCTGCAGTTGCCGCTCTATCTGGGCCTGATCCTTGCGCAGTGCGTCTATGTGTTCCACTTCTGGGTCGAACTGAAAGACTTGATTGGCGCGGCCATGGGCAACGCCGCGTCGCTGGAACACATCTTCCACGCGGTGGCCGTGGCGGGTGCGCCTGCCCCCACCAAACTCAATGAGACCACCATCATGCTGGTGGTACTGGGCCTGATCGACGTGGTCATGATTTCCAACCTGTTGATCATGGTGATCGTGGGCGGCTATGAAACCTTCGTCTCGCGCATGCACCTGGAAGGCCACCCGGACCAGCCGGAATGGCTGTCGCACGTGAACGCGTCCGTGCTGAAGACCAAGCTGGCAATGGCGATCGTCGGCATTTCGTCGATCCACCTGCTCAAGACGTTTATCAATGCCAGTTCGTATGACACGAAAACCCTCATCGCGCAGACCGGCATTCACTGCGTATTCCTGCTGTCCACGATCGCGATCGCGTACACGGATCACCTGATGACCAAAACTCAGGCAATGACAACAAAGCACCACTGACCGCGTATTTATTTTCATCTCTAGCGAGTTCACCATGACCATCATAAAGCAAGACGATCTGATCGAATCCGTAGCCGCCGCGCTGCAATACATCAGCTATTACCACCCGGCCGACTACATCCAGCATTTGGCGCGCGCTTATGAAGTAGAGCAAAGCCCGGCTGCAAAAGATGCGATCGCACAGATCCTGACCAACTCGCGCATGTGCGCCGAAGGCAAGCGTCCGATTTGCCAGGACACCGGTATCGTCAACGTCTTCCTGAAGATCGGCATGGGTGTGCGCTTTGAAGGCTTCACCGGCACCGTCACCGACGCGATCAACGAAGGCGTGCGCCGCGCCTACAACTTCGCGGACAACAAGCTGCGCGCCTCGATCGTGGCCGACCCGCACTTCGACCGCAAGAACACTAAGGACAACACCCCGGCCGTGGTGCATATGGAACTGGTGGAAGGCGACACGGTGGACGTGAGCGTGGCGGCCAAAGGCGGCGGCTCCGAGAACAAGACCAAGTTCGTCATGCTGAACCCGTCCGACTCGCTGGTGGACTGGGTCTTGAAAACCGTCCCGCTGATGGGCGCCGGCTGGTGCCCGCCTGGCATGCTGGGTATCGGTATCGGCGGCTCGGCCGAGAAAGCCATGTTGATGGCGAAAGAGTCGCTGATGGAAGACATCGACATGTACGAGTTGAAGCAGCGCGGTCCACGCAACAAGACCGAAGAACTGCGGATCGAACTGTGCGACAAGATCAACGCGCTGGGCATCGGCGCACAGGGCCTGGGCGGCCTGACGACCGTGCTGGACGTGAAAATCAACATGTACCCGACCCACGCGGCATCGAAGCCGGTCGCCATGATCCCGAACTGCGCGGCCACCCGCCACGCGCACTTCGTGCTGGACGGTTCCGGCCCGGCCTACATCGAACCACCGAAGCTGTCCGACTGGCCGGACGTGTCGTGGGCGCCGGATACCGAAAAATCCAAGCGCGTCGACCTGAACACCCTGACGAAAGAAGAAGTCGCATCGTGGGCGCCGGGCCAGACCCTGCTGCTGAACGGCAAAATGCTGACCGGCCGCGACGCCGCGCACAAGCGCATCCAGGACATGCTGGCCAAGGGCGAAAGCCTGCCGGTGGACTTCACCAACCGCGTGATCTACTACGTCGGCCCGGTCGATCCGGTGCGCGACGAAGTGGTGGGCCCGGCCGGTCCGACCACCGCCACCCGCATGGACAAGTTCACCGACATGATGCTGGAAAAAACCGGCCTGATTTCCATGATCGGTAAAGCGGAACGCGGCCCGACGGCGATCGAATCGATCAAGAAGCACAAGTCGGCTTACCTGATGGCGGTGGGCGGCTCGGCTTACCTGGTGTCGAAGGCGATCAAGCACGCCAAAGTAGTGGGCTTCGAAGACCTGGGCATGGAAGCGATCTACGAGTTCGACGTGGTCGACATGCCGGTCACCGTGGCGGTGGATTCGCAGGGCACCTCGGTGCACAACACCGGTCCTAAAGAGTGGCAAGCCAAGATCGAGCAGTTGAACGTGGCGGTCGTCACCAAGTAAGCGGCATCGGACGCATCACCCTGCAAGGCGGATCTTCATGATCCGCCTTATTTATTTGCGGCGTATATACTGCTGGAATGACTTCACACCCTCCCTTCCCTACCCCGGCGGACGCCCCGATCGGCGTCTTTGATTCCGGCGTCGGCGGCTTGTCCGTGCTGCGCCATATCCGCGCCCAGCTGCCGCAGGAGCACTTGATTTACCTGGCCGATTCCGGCCACGCGCCCTATGGCGGCAAGACCGAGGCATTTGTGGTCGAGCGCGCACTGGCGATCGCCGCTTACCTCACCGGGCAAGGCGTCAAAGCGCTGGTGGTGGCCTGCAATACCGCCACCGTGGCCGCCATCAAGGCGGTGCGCGCGCACTATCCGGAATTGCCGGTGGTCGGCGTGGAGCCGGGCTTAAAGCCGGGCGCCGCGGCCACGCGCAACGGCAAGGTCGGCGTGCTGGCCACCGTGCGCACCCTGCAGGGTGAAAAGCTGCTGCTGCTGCGCGACCAGATTGCAGCGGCCACCGGCGCGCAATTCCTGCTACAGCCCTGCCCCGGGCTGGTGGATTTGATCGAACAGGGAGAACTCGACAGCCCCGCCACCGATGCGCTGCTGACCGGGTTCATCGCCCCGCTGCTGGCGCAGGGCGCCGATACCCTGGTGCTGGGCTGCACCCACTACCCATTTGTGCTGCCGGCGATTGAACGGGCGGTGCTGGCGGGCGGCGGGCAGGACGTGACGCTGATCGACACCGGCGGCGCGGTGGCGCGCCAGCTGGCGCGCCTGCTGGAAGGTGGCGGCTTGCAGCGTCCGGGCAGCGTCGGCCACCCGCCCCAGCTGCGCGGTTACACCACCGGCGGCGTCGATGCGCTGGCGCCCGCGTTCCGTTCGCTGCTGCAGCTCGATGTTGCGGTGGAGACGCTGAAAATTTAAGCAACATTGCAAGTAAGCCGCTATTTTCATAAAAAAGTGGCGATTACCCTTTGCAAGTTCCGTATCCGCCTATATAATTCGGTCCTGTCTTGCAGAACACAGCAAAGACAGAAGAAGTAAAGCAGTAAAACAGCGGTGGCTGTAGCTCAGTTGGTAGAGTCCAGGATTGTGATTCCTGTTGTCGTGGGTTCGAGCCCCATCAGTCACCCCAAAATTCCAAAGCCCAGCCTCGCGCTGGGCTTTTCATTTGGTACCGTTTGGCGCAAGCTAGCGCTAATTCGACCGTCACGACGCTCCCCGCGTCCCGCGAATAATGAATACAACTTCTTCCCCGCCGTTTGTGATCGGTGTCGCTGGTGGCAGCGGCAGTGGCAAATCCACGGTGACCCAGCAAGTACTGGCCGCGTTTGGCGCCGACGTGGTGTCGGTCGTCATGCAGGACGATTACTATTGCGACCAGACCCACCTCGCCCCCGACGTGCGCCGCAAGGCCAACTACGACCACCCGGACGCCTTCGACTGGCCGCTGCTGATCCAGCAAGTGCAGGCGCTGCGCAACGGCGAAGCGATCGAGATGCCGGAATACGACTTCACCATCGACAACCGCTCGACCCGGACCATTCACGTGAAACCGGCGCCGGTGATCGTCATCGAGGGCTTGTTTGCCCTGTTCGACGCCGACTTGCGCGAGCAGATGTCGCTGAAGATCTTCGTCGACACGGCGTCGGACGTGCGCTTTATCCGCCGCTTGCAGCGCGACATTTCCGAACGCGGCCGCAGCATGGAGAGCGTGATCGGGCAATACATGGAAACCGTGCGCCCGATGTACAAGCAATTCATCGAGCCGACCAAGCGCCATGCCGACGTGATCTTGCCGCACGGCGCCAATGGGCCGGCGGTGGATGTGATTACCACCAAGGTCGCCAGCGTGATTGGCAATCTGAAGCGAAACTGAGCCCCCGTCCCGCCGCCCTGAAACTCCCCTAAAGATATCTACTTGGCAATCTTGTGCTTTCAACGGCATCGGTGTTACGCTAAGTCAAATATACTTCATGCAACTTGTTGTAGCCGACTGGGGAAACCGATGGGACGAACCGAAGGGCCTGCAAAAAGCCAGGGCGAACGCATTTTCATCAGTGACTTTGGTCCACGTAATATTAAGGAATGGGACAAGGCGCCACCGCCGCTTGAAGCCATCCTGGTCTGCTCGAGGACCCTTGAGCACGAAATCAAGCCATGGGATAGCCAGCAACTGCCCGAGGCGGTGCGTCCGAATCAGGTATTTCAGCCACCAGGGGATGCCAAGCTGGCCCTCGGAGAAATTGGCAACCTGCCTCTTTTTGCCACCGTTGGCAAAAAGCCGGATTTCTTCGGCCAACCGATTGCGATCGCCTTGTACGAAGACAGTGAAACCGCCTTTTTTGCCAACCAGTATTTGCGCGAACTGAGCCAATTCGAGGGCAAGTATGCGCATGACGAGAGCCTCAAACGCCGCTTCTCGCTTGAGGATGATCTCGAAGCATGGCAACAGTTGCTGCTCCCCAAAGCCAGCACCGGTGCGATCAGCTACCTGAAAACACCAGACAAGCAGCCCGCGTTCAAAAGCGACCTGCCGGGATTCAAAACGCGCAATGTCGGCATGCCGCCCATGCCGCGCTTTAACGACAACATCGACACGGACAAAGTAGCCTGGGACGTCTATAACGAAGTCAAGGCGGCGGTGCGGCAGACTTCCACAGCATCGCCGGATCCCAACGTGTATACGCATAAAACCGGCACCATGCTGGGGGATAACGCGTTCCTGGAACCGGAGTCCGGACTGGCCTGGTACGAATCCGCGACCAAACGCCTACATCTGCAGCTCGGCAGTCAAAACATCTTCAGCGACATTGGCAATGCCGGCTCGGCAATCGAAGCCTATAAAGCTGCACTGCCTGTCGGAGAAAAAGACAAAGTCGAATGCAATGCGGAAAACCACGATATAGGGGGTGGTTTTGGTGGCCGCAACGGCTCACTGTTCGTCTATTACCTGGCCTTGGCTGCCGTGTCTGCCAAGGACCGCCCGGTGCGGCTGCGCTGGGACCGTTTTCAGCAATTCTTACTCGGCCTCAAACGGCACTCTTCCATCGTCCAGTCGTCCCTGCGCGCCGCCCCGGTTTCAGGGGAATTCCTGGCGCTCGAGTCCTATTACGTGCTGGGCGCCGGCATCCAGGCCAATTTAAGCAGCGCCATCGTGGCACTGGGCACCCTGCACCTGACCGGCCCCTACCGCATCCCCAAGACATCCCTGCACGGCATGGCGTCATTACGGCCACATACGCCCTGCGGCCCATCGCGCGGCTTCGGCATCCCGCAAGCATGCCTGCATATCGAGACCCTGGTGGACCGGATCGCGGCCAACCTCAAGCTCGATCCCATCGAATTGAGGCTGCGGAACCTGTTCAAGAATGGCGACATGGACCCGGCCGGTTATAAACTCAACTTCCATGTTGCCAACCGCGAAGTCATCGAGGCAGCCAAGGCCCATGACATATGGATCAACCGCAAGCAGCGCCAGATTGACATGCGTGACCAGGGTCTGGCATACGGCGTGGGCTTTGCCGCCAATATGGAAGCCTACGGGGCATCCAGCGATCCCGTGTTCGGCGCCGTGCGGCTGACACACGATGGCAATGTCATTGTTTATTCCGACGCGGCGGAAATGGGGCAAGGCAGCCGTACTTCCCTTGCTTTGGTGGTGGAAGCGCTGCTTGGTGTCAGGCCAGGCATGGACGACATCAAGCTCGCCGAAACCGGCATATTCGAAGCGCCGTTTACCAGCCAGCTGAAACACAGTTCCAGCACCGCATCGCGGACTGCCTTTATCCACGTGCACCCAATCCGCGAAGCCTGCCAACTGTTAATGCAGCATGGCTTCCTGCCGGCCGCACAGCACATCCTGGGACTCGCAGCCCTTCCGCGCGAATACCGCTGGGAAGGCGACTCGCTTCATATCCCCGGCGCGGAGCCGGTCAAGCGCACCACGCTGCTCGAGACGATCCGCGGCAAACACCTGTGGAGCGGTGTCATGTGTCACGCCGCGTTCCAAAATGGCTGGCGCAAAGCCACCGCGATCATCGACGATGAAAAAACCCCGGTCTTCCTCGATGGGATTGCGATCCAGGCGGAATTCACCAACGCATGGCACACCCTGCCCGTCACGCCGGAAGATCCACCGAAGGGTGCGCCACAGCGTTCGCTCTATGCATCGGCAGGCCACCTGGTCGAAGTGACGGTCGACACGAACAGCGGCCGCTTGACCGTGCTGTCCTGCCATTCCATCCTCGACGCGGGCGACATCATCAGCATGGAAATCGTTGAAGGCCAGGCCGAAGGCGGCTTTGCCATGGGCCTTGGATTCGCGCTGTCGGAACAAATTCCCGACGATCCGCGCGACGCGGATTTCATGAACTTCCATACGTACCGGGCGCCGCGGTTCAAAAACGTGGCGCCAGTTCGGCACACGCTGGAATTGATACCGCTGCCCAGCGGTGTCAGCATCCTGCCGGACGGACAGCCCAAGGCACGTTCGAAAGGCATTGCGGAAGCCGTGATGACCACCGTCGCACCGGCGCTGGCTAACGCCATTGCCCATGCGTCAGGCAATTATGACTGGCTCAACGGATTGCAATTGCCACTGACCCGTCAATTCATCCTGAGCGCGTTTGAGGGAAAACATTAATGGATAAAATCAACGTCCACCTGACAGTCAACGACCAGGAAGTGAACACCATGGCGCACGGCAGCAGGTCGTTGCTCAACCTGCTGCATGACGACCCAGGCCTCCAGGCCCGGGGCACCAAGCATGGATGCGGAATCGGCGAATGCCGCGCCTGCACGGTGCTGGTGGCCGATCCGAAGGCTGGCCACCGGCGCGCGCAACAAAGCTGCATGACACCGTTACGCCATTGCCAGGGCCAACACATCTACACCATTGAGTCGGTCGCCGGCACCGAGTACGCACAGGTACAAAAGGAATTCGTCGACAACTTCGCGTTCCAGTGCGGCTATTGCGCGCCCGGCTTTATCATGTCGACCATCGGCTTGCTCGAACAGTTGAAGGTCAAGCCCGTCCCGCCGGAACAGCTGCCGCAACTGATACAGGACGCATTGGGCGAAAACTTTTGCCGATGCACGGGGTATGCAAAATATTACGCGTCGATTAAACGGCTGGCGGCCGGCGCGATCGGCGCCGATCCAGATGAGGTTCCCGACGCGGCGCCCACGCCACCACCACCGCCACCGCAGCCCTACTTCAAGACGGCGGCGCAGGGGCCTCACCGCACGTTCGCGTCGGCACACCTGGAGCTGATCCGGCTACTGCGCTCGGCGGCGGAAATCGAACATTCGCTGATGATCCAGTACCTGTATGCGGTGTTTTCCATCAAGCTGCCGCGCTATGCCATGCTGGCCGGCTGGAGCACCCACCGCCATGGCGGCCCGCCCAACAGCCTGCTCGGGGTGGCGGTGGAGGAAATGGTGCACCTGTACACGGTGAACCAGCTGCTGGTCGCCTTGGGGGCCCGCCCCAACCTGGGCCGCCAGCAATTCCCGCTGGAATCCGATGTCTATCCGTTTCCTGTGCATCTGGAGCCGCTCAGTCCCGGCAGCGTTGCCAAGTACGCGTATATCGAAGCGCCGCACGGCCAGATCCTGCCGGACAATAGCAACCCGATCAGCGAAGCGGTCAACCGCTGGCTGAGCCGCTATGTCCGCCTCAATCCAGTTGGCAGCATTTACGACCGGATTCTGCACCTGCTGACCGAGCTGGAAACGTCCGGCCATTTCCCCGGTCTCGACTATGCGCACTGGCGCAGCGAGCTGGGCAAGATCAAGGACGAAGGCGAAGGCGGGCACTTTGAATTATTCAGCGGCATTTTGCTTGGGACGCACCCCGCATTTTCCGGCGTGGACAACCCATGGGAATTGCCGCCGCAGCATCCCGACTACCCGGCATATCCATTACCCTCCAATCCCAGCGCATGCGAGGGTGCCGACGGCGCCATCCTGGCGCCGGCATTTCGTCGAGTGGCCTGGCTGTCCAACTTGTATTACTGGCTGGTCTGCATGGCGCTCGATTGGTCGCATATGCACGATGGCCGCCTGCTGCAAGCGTCGCGCCGCCTCATGTGGGGACCGATACGCAGCATTGGCCAGTTCCTGGCTAGCAATGGCGTGGGCATTCCGTTCGACACCTTGCCCATGACCTATTCCCCTGGCTTGACGGATCCGGACCGGCTGCATTTGATGGAAGAAATGTGCGAGGAAATCACCCGTTGCGAACAGGAAGTGCTGCGTCATTTGCCGGAAGATTATCCGCTCGACTGCATTAAAACCTTTATGCAGGAAATGAAGGCCAACAGCCCTGTCGAAACACTGGAAAGGGCAAAGGATAAAGCGGCGAGCAGTCAACTTTAATCAGCGCGAAACATCGCCATGCCAACTCGTTGGAACCATGAAACCCACCCTCACCTACACCACCGCCCAATCCCGCGCCGACCTCGAGCAAATCCTTGCCCTGCAGCGCGCCAACCTGCCTGGCGCCGCGCCGGGGCAGGATGAGCAGGGGTTCGTGACGCTGCAGTACACAGTGCCGCTGCTGGAATCCGTGTGCGGCCCGTACCGCCATGTGATCGCGACAGATGGCGGCCAGGTGGTCGGCTATACGCTAGTACTGCTGCCGGAAGCGAAGGAATACTTTCCCGAGATTGGCAACATGTTTGAAGCGGTCGACGCCTGGCGCGCAGCGGATGCGCGCTACTTCGTCATGGGCCAGGTCTGCGTGGCCGATGGTTACCGGGGCCAGGGCATGTTCCGCGGGCTGTACCACAAGCTGCGCGA
This sequence comes from Pseudoduganella sp. GW821-FHT12E03, assembly GCF_058807115.1. NCBI lineage: Bacteria > Pseudomonadati > Pseudomonadota > Betaproteobacteria > Burkholderiales > Oxalobacteraceae > Pseudoduganella > Pseudoduganella sp. GW821-FHT12E03. Next base: position 441,724 of record NZ_JBXAQJ010000003.1, read on the forward strand.
GGAAATGCGGGCGCACTTTGATTTCGTCGCCACCGATGTGTCGCGTAAAAACCTGCGCTCGATGCATGCGCACGCCGGTGTCGGTTTCAAGGAAATCAATCAAGGATCACCGTGGCAGGTGATCGTGTGGGACTGGCAGTAACCGCCGGCTAGGGACGCGACTGCTGATACTGGCGGTAATCGGCGGTCGTGCGGTACTCGGCCAGCGCCTGCCAGTAGCGGTCGGCGAAGCGGGCATGCTGGGCATGGAACTGGCGCGACATCATCAGGTACAGCGGCGTTTGCTCAAACGGTTTACCGGCCCGCTCGATCTTGCCTTCATAGCGCGCCGCCACCAATGGGTCCGCTTCGAGTTCCATCGCAATCACGCCATCGAGCCGCCCTGCCGCCAGCTTGGCGACATTCGGGTCCAGCGCCTTGCTGCCATCGTCGTAGGCAACGCCCAGTTGCTGCAGGCGCTCGATGATGAATACAAACCCGGATTCCACGCCGATGCGGCCATCCCCCAGTCCGGTCAGGCGCTGGCCATCCCAGTCCAGTGGCGTCCCCTTGCGGCGGTACAGGAAATAACGCGGCACGGCCATGGCTTTTCGCTCATCGAGTCCATTGCCCGCCGTGGGAAACACCGCGTATTCGGCGCGTTCGGCGGAATACGCGCCAACCATGCCATCGACCAGGCCGGCCTTCAACTCTTCCACGCAGCGGCGGCGCGGTGCCACGCGGCGCTCCAGCTCGACGCCCATGCCGCGCGCGGCTTGCTGCATCAGGTATTGCAGGTGGCCGGTGCCATCGACCCGCGCATAGGGTGGATAGTCGACATCCATCGAACACAGGCGGAACCGTGCAGGCGCAGGCGCCGCCGATACAGGCGGCTCGTTGCCGGCCCAACCCGGCGCCACGGCAGACATGGCGGAAATGGCCGCCAGCGTCATGACTTTCCGACACCACGTCGAGAACACCACTCACTCCCTTTATGCAATTTGTCTCCAGAGTAACACGCAACATGAAAAAGATTGAGGGAATCGAAGTCGAGGCCGCCCGAAATGCCTACAATGGACCTAATGATTTAAGCCAAGTTGATGGGGCTGTTCGCTGCACCGGTGCAAACCGCTGCAGCGATTTTTTTTCAGGGCTCCACCCGCGCCAGCAAGGCAAACAGCCGCGTCATGTCGACGGGCTTGACGAAGTGATAATCGAAACCGGCCGAATACGCTTCCTGCCGGTCGCGTTCCTGTCCATACCCGGTAATCGCCACCAATACCGCGTTGGCGGTTTCCGGCCGGGCGCGCAGGCGGCGCGCCAGTTCATTGCCGTCGATGCCCGGCAAACCGATGTCCAGCAGGCACACGTCCGGCCGCATGGCGCGGGCCGCATCCATGCCGGCATACGGATGGTTTTCCACACGGACCGTATGGCCCGCATCGGACAACACCATGCCCAGCGTGCTGGCGGCATCCACGTTATCGTCGACCACCAGCAATTTCAGGTTGCGGGCCACGGGGTCGGCGCCGCCGCTGTCGGCCAGCACCGCGCTGTCCGCGCCCGGCTGCGCCATCGGCAGGCGCAGGATAAAGGTACTGCCCTTGCCGATGCCGTCGCTGTGCGCGGCCACGCTGCCGTGGTGCGCTTCCGCCAGGCGTTGCACCAGCGCCAGGCCCAGGCCCATGCCGCCCTGGGAGCGGTCCAGGGTGCGCTCGTCTTGCGCAAACAAGTCAAAGGCGCGCGCCAGCAATTCCGGACGCATGCCGACGCCGTTGTCGCGCACCGTCACCGTGATGTTTTCGCCCCGCACACTGACGCGCAATTCCACAAAACCATCTTCCGGCGTGTACTTGGCGGCGTTGTTGAGCAGGTTGGCCAGCACTTGCACCAGGCGCTTATTGTCACCATGGATAAACACGGCTTCCTGCGGCAGGTGCACATTGAAGCGGTGGCGGCGCGCTTCCATCAGCGGCCGCACCTGCTCCACCGCGTGCGACACCACGGTGCGGAAATCCAGCGTTTCCTTTTTCAGCGCCACCATGCCGCGCGTCACGCGCGACACGTCGAGCAAATCATCGATCAATCCCGTCATGTGGCGCACCTGGCGTGAAATCACTTCACTGGTGCGCTTGACCGTGGCTTCGTCGAACTGGAACCGGCGCAGCAATTCCGCGGCGGTCCCGATCGGCGCCAGCGGATTGCGCAATTCATGCGCCAGCATCGCCAGGAATTCATCCTTGCGGCTGTCCGCATCGCGCAGCGCGGCTTGCGCGCGCTTGCTGGCGTCGTGTTCCGCGTGTAATGCCGCCACCGCGCGCACCCGCTCCGCCGCTTCCCAGGTGCGCTGCACCACATCCTGCGTCATCGAGATATCGTCGCGGGTCCACTGGCGCGGCGTGGCCATCGTCAAGTTCAGCGCGCACGTCACCCGTCCCTGCTGCATCAGCGGCACCACCACCATGGCGGCGATCCCCAGCGCCTGGTACTGGTGCGCGTGGGGCGCCGTGCGGCGGTCGATATGGATGTCATCGACCACAAACGGTTTGCCATCGCCCAGGATGGCCATGATTTCCGGACCCAGTTCATCGAGCTTGAAACTCGAGGGCAGCGGCGGCAAGGCGCCGCCTTCCGCCGACGTCCACAGGCCCTGCAGGAACGCCGTGTGGCTGGCGGCATGGATTTCCGAGTAATACACGCGCGATACCCGCAAATACTTGCCCAGCAATTCCGTCGACACCGCCGTGATTTCCGCCGCCGAACCCAGCGCGCGCAACTGGTCGGCCATGTCGAGCTGGAATGCCTGGCGCCGGTTCAGCGCGACGAACGCGCGTTCGGCCAGCACTTCGCGGGTCGATTCCGTCAGCACCAGCAACACGCCTTCGACCTGGCCGCTGTCACCCCAGATCGGGCTGTGGCAATGGGTGAAGTAGGTTTCACGCTGGGTATGCCCCCGCTCAGGCGCATAGCTGGCGTTTTCCACGTAATACGTTTCGCCCGTAAACACATGTTCAAAAATGGGGCCGAGCTGATCCCACATTTCCCGCCACAATTCAATCACCGGGCGGCCCAGATGGCCCGGGTGCTTGCTGCCCAGCACATGGGCAAAGGCGTCGTTATAAAAGGTCAGCAAGTCCCGGCCCCAGTGGATCGCCATGGGGAATTTGGAGGCGAGGATCGTGCGCAACGCCATTTGCAGGCTGAGCGGCCACTGCTCCGGCGCCCCCATGCGGGACGCGCGCCAATCGCAGGCGCGCAGCCGTTCGCCGCACTCGCCGCCCCCGTCCAGGAAGGCCAGACGGGAAGCGGCCAGGGGTTGAAATAGATCGTTGCTCATCAGGGTGTTGCCATAAAAACATTTCCCCGAATGATACACGGACTTGCCAAATTAGATATAGAAAAGATTGCATATCCCGGGGCACGCCACGCTGGCGCCCCGGCGTGCGGAAATACAACGGAGGGCGCATGGATACACGGTTTGCACGGTTTTTTACTGCCATTCTCCCGCGCCGGTGGTATGATTTTTACATACCAAGAAGAAAGTTTAGTTGCAAATTTTTAATACCAAGCACCGAATAACGCTCCTAGCAGGGAGCCTTGCCACGTAGCCTGCAGGGACTACGATGGCCTTGCCGGGCGCTGCTAACAACAGCCGCATCCCAATAAGTGCAACGCACGGAATGCCGTCCCATGGACGGCATTTTTTTTATCCGGATATTATTGTGACTGCGCAGTCGCGCGTTGCCCTAAGGCATTGAATAGACGGTACAATGCCATCACCACCACGTCCCACTTTTCCGAGCTGACCATGTCCGAAGACAAACCCTTGACGGCCGAAGAGAAGATCCTGGCCCAGCTGTCCACCTACAGCAAAGAAACGCCCATCGGCCACCCCGATATCGATGGCCGCGCCGGTATTTTCGTTCCTTCCGCGGAATTCAATTTTGCGGCCAACGCCACCATCCGCATGGGGTGCGGCATTGTCGGCTTCGGCAATCCCGATGGGACGCTGACGGTGTATTTCGAAGGCAACCGCTTCGATGAAACCAGCCTGCACAAATGGGAAAACAAGGTGCGCAAGGCGTACGACCGCATGGTGATGCGGGCGCCGACCGTATCGAAGGGCAAGCTGGACGCCAAGCAACTGGAACTGGTCGGCCTGATCGAAGGCAACGGTATCAACATCAAGCACCCGGAAAAACTGGTGCACTGGCTGACGGTGTCGAACGCGATGGATACCGCGCCGGCGTCCGATCACATAACATGGAAGAAAGATAAGTTTTAACGAGGCAAAGTCCTACAGGGTGGAGGACTTTCCGCTGATCCCCGTCCAGCGGGTGCGCTACTAAGATGACGTCATACCGTCATCGAATTGCAGGAGCGCACCATGACTCGCTTTAGCCCCATCACATTCGGATCGCTGCTGGTCGGACTGGCCGGCCTCTCCACCTGGCTGCTGTGCTCGGCCGAAGTCTTGCACAAAGCCTCGTTCTTCTTCGTGCACTAAACCCCGATCCTCAACGGCGGCGGCCGCGATAATGGCGGTGGCCCCAATTGCCGAACACGAAGTCCAGCCCGATCGTCACCGGCGGATAGTAATACGCCGGCGCTGGCGCATACACGGGAGAAACCGGTTCGGTCGTATATTCGACCCGTGCCTGCGCCGGCACCGGTCTGAATTCTTCGGTCGTATATTCCGTCGGCCGGGTATCGCGCGCGATGACGCGGCTGCCCGGGGCAACCGGCGTGACCGACACCGTATGCCATTCATAAGGGTTGACCGGCTGGGCGCGCGCATAACGCTGCTGCGCCGGCACGGCGCAACCAGACAAGACCGTGGCGGCGGTAACGGCGGCCAGGACGCCGAAGGATGGGATCGCAATTTTCATGGACAGACTCCAGTTTGATCTATCACTATAGGAAATTCCGGAACGCCTTTCCGCATTTCTTACCGGCTGTTACATGAAAAAACGCGAAAAAAAACCGGCCACCAGGGCCGGTTCGGTTGCAGCGGCGCAGGCACGCCGATCGCAATAAATCAATCCAGTTTCCAGGCGTAGTCCACCTTGGTCCAGGTGATATCCGGTTTGCCGTCCTTGGTGCCCGGCTTGAACTTGCACGCACTGATGGCCTTGATGGCGGCCTTGTCCAGGTTCTTGAAACCGCTGGACTTATCAACTTTGGACTCCAGCACATCGCCCGAGGCCGATACCTGGAACGACATGGTGACGGTACCCTGCTCTTCGTTCATCAACGAGGCTTTCGGATATTCAGCCTTGCAATTCTTTGCATCAAAGCTGGCGGGAACTTCTGCGGCAAACGCTGCGCCCGAAACGAGCACCGCAGCGATAACACTCAACCAACGCTTATTCGTAAACATCTGATTTCCCCGTGTGTGATCTGCTGGAGTTGAACGACGCCGGATTACAGTTTCCAGACGTAGTCGACTTTGGTCCAGGTCTGCGCCACAGCACCATCCTTGGTGCCAGGCTTGAATTTGCAAGCACTGATCGCTTTCACTGCTGCCTTGTCCAGGTTCTTGAAGCCGCTCGATTTGTCGACTTTCGAATCCAGCACGTCGCCGGACGGGGATACCAGGAACGACATCGATACTGCGCCCTGCTCTTCATTCAACAGCGAGGCCTTGGGGTATTCAGCCTTGCAGTTCTTTGCATCGAAAACGGCGGAGACTTCTGCTGCAAAAACGGACGTGCTGAAAACGGCGGCTGCGATAAAACTGATCGAATACTTGGTCATGTTCAATAATTCTCTCTTGGTTTGAATGGATGGCGGCTCCCTTCGCAGCCATCCGCACTGCTATTTAAAACTCTTCCCATTCGTCGGCGGCCGCGGTGGCCGCTGCGACTTTCTTTGCCGCCGGCTTACTGGCGGCCGGTGCGGCAACTTTCTTCACTGGCGGACGCGCCACCGGTGGTTTCGCCTTGGCGACCACCGCGGTCGAAACCGGCACTGCCCGCTTGCGCTCTTCGCCTTCGGTCAGCTTGAAGATGCTGACCACGCGGGCCAGTTCGGACGCCTGGTCTTGCAAGCTTTGTGCGGCAGCGGCGGCTTCTTCCACCAGTGCGGCATTTTGCTGGGTCATGCTGTCCATCTCAATGATCGACTGGTTCACCTGTTCGATACCGGCGCTCTGTTCCTGGCTTGCGCTGGCAATCTCGCCCATGATGTCGGTCACGCGGCGCACCGAATCCACCACTTCATCCATCGTCACGCCAGCCTGGCCGACCAGTTTCGAACCGCGCTCGACTTTCTCCACCGAATCGCCGATCAGCGTCTTGATCTCTTTCGCCGCAGCGGCGGAACGCTGGGCCAGCGAACGCACTTCCGACGCCACCACCGCGAAGCCGCGGCCCTGCTCACCGGCACGGGCTGCTTCCACCGCGGCATTCAGCGCCAGGATGTTGGTCTGGAACGCGATACCGTCGATAACGCCGATGATATCCACAATCTTGTTGGCCGACTCATTAATCGAGCTCATGGTGTCTACAACTTGCGACACTACCTCGCCACCCTTGCGCGCCACGTCCGATGCGTTGGCTGCCAGCTGGTTGGCCTGGCGGGCATTGTCGGCGTTTTGTTTCACGGTCGAGGTCAGTTCTTCCATGGCCGACGCGGTCTTTTCCAGCGCCGATGCCTGCATTTCCGTACGCGACGACAGGTCGGTATTGCCGGCGGCGATTTCACGCGAGGCGGTGCCGATGGTTTCGGTGCCGTTGCGCACCTGGCCAACGATGCCGACCAGGCTGTTACGCATGTCTTTCATTTCCACCAGCAGGCTGTCCTTGTCGGTGCTGTTGGTGTCGATCGCCACGGACAGGTCGCCGTCAGCGATACGGCCGGCGATGGCGGCGGTGTAATCCGGTTCGCCGCCCAGCTGTTTCAGCAGGCCGCGGGTAATGATATAAGCGGCGGCAATGCCCATGGCGGTGGCCAGGCCGCCCAGGATGATCATGAAGGTACGCGCGCCGGAGAAGCCTTCCGCCGCATCTTTCTTGACTTGTTCATTGAGCTTGTCTTCCAGCGCGGACAGCTGGTCCAGGGACTCGATCCATTTTTTCTGGACTGGACGGATTTCCTTGATCATGACCTTGGTGGCGGCTTCGGCCTGGTCATTCATCCACAGGTCGGACGCTTTGGCGATGGCCGGCATGGCGGCGCCTTCATGCTCGACGATTTGCGCCAGCAGGGCCTTCTCTTCCTTGGTGCCTTCCTTGGCAAACAGTTCTTGCAGCTTCTTTTGCGCAGCAGCGTACTTTTCCGCTTCTTCCTTGATTTTCTTCATTTCCGGTTCCATGTCACCGGAGTCGCTCATCAAGGTCAAAACGCGCAGGCGGTCACCACGGCTGACGACGTTATTGCGCATGTCGATCACCTGCCGTGTCACTACACTGTTAAAGCTGACGACGTGGTCCAGACGGTCCTGAATCTGTGCCATGCGAATAATCCCGACCAGCGTCACCGCGATCAGGAATACCAGCACCAACGCAAACCCGAGGCCCAGGCGCGTCCCCACTTTCATTTTTGCAAAATTCATTTCGGCTTCTTTGTAAGTGACACTATTGATAAGAAATACCCAGGAATGCATTCATCTTGCATGATTGACATCCGCCAAGTCCCGTTGCTGCCGCGCAAGTAAAGACAGTAACAAACAATGACTGCGAATGCAAAACTTGCGCTTCCGGTTGTGACAATGTGTGGTTTTTCAGCGCATTCACGGTACACAGCGGGTGCACAGCGGAGAGTGTGACTATGTGTGTATATTCGAAATTATAGTGGCAAAATTTTCCCTGGGGCAAGCAAAAACTGCCTCAATTTTACGCATCCTAACTTTCTGCGGAGAAAGCAAGATAACGCAAACATTGCATGGGAATTTCATCTTTTAACGGCTAAAAATGCGGTTAATTAATGAAGCGATAGCGGCGCGGGCCGAAACCCATTTGCGCCGATATATTGCCACATAGAAAGTATGAAGTGTTAAATATTATGCAAAGCCGTGTAACCGCGCAGCGGCTTCCAGTAACAGTCGGGCGTCGCCGCTGGCCAGCTTTTTCGAGTCGGACAGGGTCTGGCGGAACTGCTTGGCGCCCGGCAAGCCTTGCATCAGGCCCAGCATGTGGCGCGTGAGGCTGTTCATCTTGAGGCCGCGCGCGCCCTCCTTCGCCAACTGGGCCTGGATATACGGCACCATCGCGGCCAACACTTCGGCGCGGGTCTTCACGGGGGCATCGGAACCGTAATAACGCTGGTCGAAACGCGCCATCATATATGGATTGTGATAAGCCTCGCGGCCCAGCATCACGCCATCGACATACTTTAAATGCTCGTCGATTTCCGATTCGGTTTTAATGCCGCCATTAATCAGGATTTCAAAGTCGGGAAAGTCCTGTTTCAGTTTGTATGCGAAGTCATATTTTAACGGCGGGATTTCCCGGTTTTCCTTCGGCGACAAGCCTTTCAGGATGGCATTACGGGCGTGCACAATAAAAGTACGGCAACCGGCGTCTGCCACCGTGCCGACGAAGTCACGCACGAAGTCGTAACTTTCGGTTTTATCGATGCCGATGCGGTGCTTGACGGTGACGTCGATGGTGACGGCGTCGCGCATGGCCTTGACGCAATCGGCCACCAGTTGCGGCTCCGCCATCAGGCAGGCGCCGAAGGCGCCTTTTTGCACGCGTTCGGACGGGCAGCCGCAATTGAGGTTGATTTCATCGTAGCCCCACTGCTGGCCCAGGCGGGCAGCGGTGGCCAGGTCGGCCGGGTCGCTGCCGCCCAGTTGCAGGGCGACCGGGTGTTCTTCTTCATTGAAACGCAGGTGGCGCTCCACGTCGCCATAGACCAGCGCGCCGGTGGTGACCATTTCCGTATACAGCCACGTGTGTTTGGTGATTTCCCGGTGGAATACGCGGCAATGGCGGTCGGTCCAGTCCATCATCGGGGCCACGGACAGGCGGCGGCCGTTCACGTTGGTAGCGGCGGGGACGGCGGTGGCGATGTCGGACAGGATGGTCATGTTGGCAAGCTATGCAGGGGCGAAAACTGGGCTGCATATTATACAGGCAGATTCCGCGCCTGCCCGCGCTGGTGTTGGCACTGGTGTCGGCGGGGCCAACCGTAGGGCGGTTCGCTTGCGAGCCGCCATGCCGGCATGACGGTACGACCGGCGCTGGTGACAGCGCATGCATGGTGGCTTTCGCCTCCGGCGAAAACCACCCCACGGGGTTGGCGTCAGTTATTTCGGTGACTTGCCACGGCCTTTCCCATGACCCTTGCCGTCCGCCTTCGCGGACGCCCTGGACGCCGCCTGCGGCGGCACGAACACGGGCGGCTGGCCCGGGCCGGCCGGCTCGTCGATCGCGCTGACGCCGGCGGCCGAGGTCGGGATGGCTCCCAGCGGTTCGGCCTTCAGCTCCAGGGTCACGTGCGGCAGCGCCGCGTCGGGCGCGGTTGGCGGCGCGATGGCGCGGTCCGGCGCCGGGCTGTTCAGCAATTCACCGACATACGCCAGCCGGCGCGCCGCTTCTCCCTTCAGTTCGCCCGCTGCCGTCATGATGGACTGGATGCTGTTCCACACGCGCTGGCGCCCTTCCGGATCGGCCGGCATCAGGTGCGGCATTTCCGCCATCGCGCGCGCTTCGTCGAGCTGCAAGATCATGTTTTGCTCGTGGACGATTTCCTTGAAACGGGCCAGCGATACACGGCGGCTGGCGGGAATCAGCTGACGGACTTCACGCAGCGCGGCAAAGGCGCGCTCGTCGGCGGACCGCATTTCCGGGCTGCGCGCCACATACAGCAGTGATCGCACCACGCCGTCCGGCTCGCCGCCGGCCGCCATTTGCTTGGCCAGTTCCGTGCGGCGCGCGGCCACCACGGATTCACGGGCGATATCGCGGCCGATGCGGCGGCGCACGCTGCCGGAATCGGCGCGCAAGCCCACCAGGGTTTGCAGCAACGGCTGGCCATACACATTCAGGAAGAAGTTTTCCACCCAGTGGTCGCGCGCATGCTGGTACTGGTCCAGTATCGCGACGATGCCGTCCGATACTTGTTCCTGCATTTTCACGAAGGGATTGTCGTCCGAGACTGGCTGGCGCTCCGCCCGTACTTTTTCCGCCAGCGCGGGAATCCCGTTCATGAACGGATTTTTGTCGGAGAAGGTTTCATAGCGCAGCCGGTACGGATGCATGAAACGCAGCCATTCCGCCACCGGTTCGCTGGCCATCGACTTGACCACCGGGCTGGCATAGGTGCGGTACAAGCCCTGCGTGACTTCCGACAGCCGCGCCACGGTGGCGAAGCGGCGTTCATCTTCATCGTCATTACCGCCCATCGCCGCCAGCGACCGCACGTCGCGCCGTTCGAAGCGCATCACGTAGCGGCCATCGGCCAGGTCGGGATTGGCCATGTCGTCGCTCTTTTCCACGAACACGGCTTCATACAAGCCGGGCGGCAGCACGTCGATCAAATCCATCGAACGCGTGAATTCCTCATGCTCCTTGTTGGCCACCGAGGCCGACACGAAGATGCCAAGGTGCCCGATCGACTGGTGCGTCGAATAGATCACGGTCTGTCCCGCCGCCACCAGCGCGGCGTCGTCTTCATATAAATCCAACAGCCAGCCCAGCGCCTGCTGCGGCGGCGTGATGTCGTCGCCCCACGAGCAAAACACGATGATCGGGGCGCTGATGTTGCGCAAGTCGATGCGGCGGCCTTCGCTGTCGTGGATGGTGCCGTTCGACAGGCGGTTGCCGACGAACAGGTTGTCGGCAATGAATTGCATTTCGTGGGCATTGAGCAGCACCGGGTTGCCCCACCAGCGCTCGAATTCCAGGAAGCGCTCCGCTTCGGTATCGACATTGGCATATACGTTGTACGCCTTCTTCCAGTAGGTATTGGCCGGGTTCATGCTTTCGAAATTCGACACCAGGTGCGCGCCATCGAAATGCCCATTGCCCAGGTCGCCTGCCAGCGAGGTCAGCCAGGTACCGCCATACAAGCCGCCCAGGTAGCGCAGCGGATTCTTGCCGCGCACGCCAGCCCAGTACGACAGCGGCGCGCCGGCCAGCATCAGCGGCCCGGTGATGCCGGGACGCAGCGCGGCGGTCATCATGATTTGCCAGCCGGCCTGGCAATTGGCGATCAGCGCCGGCTTGCCTTCGGCTTGGGGATGCAGCGATGCCACGTGCTCGATAAAACGCGCTTCGGCGCGGCACACGTCTTCGATGGTCTGGCCCGGCTCCGGGTCGGGCAGGAAGCCGACGAAGTAACAGGGATTGCCGGCCTTCAGCACGACGCCGATTTCACTGTCCTGTTTCATGCCGGCGATACCGGGACCATGGCCGGCGCGCGGATCGAACACGATGAAGGGACGCTTGGTGTCATCGATCACCACGCCGGGCGGCGGTACGATGCGCATCAGGCTGTAATTGCAGGGCCGCTCGAGAGTACGGCCATCGATCAGGGTATCAAATTCAAAGGTGAGGACGTGGGGCGCGGTTTCGTGTTCACGCGCATTGCGCTCATTGCCGCGCTGGTACAGCACGTCCATCATCAAAATGGACCGCTGCCAGGCATCGGTCCAGTATTCCACGGCCTGTCCAAACAAGCCAAACGCCGGGTTGCTCATTGCGAATCTCCGGTAGTGGGGGTGCCCGCTAAGTAGACCACAATTATCCGGCGCATGGGCGCAAGGGCATGAAAAAAGCCCACCACCTTTTTCAAGGTGGTGGGCTTTGAATGCGTAGGGCGGTTCGCTGGCGAGCCGCCATGCGTGCAGCCAGGCGGCGCATGCATGGCGGCTTGGCGCCGACGCGCCAAGCCGCCCTACGGATTTCAGGCCATCACCATTTCATACGGTAATGGCCTGAGGGTTCATTACGCGCCTTCGCGCTGGGCTTTCTTGCGCTCGTGTTCTTTCAGGAAGCGCTTGCGCAGGCGGATCGATTTCGGGGTGATTTCCACCAGTTCGTCGTCGTCGATGAATTCGACTGCGTATTCCAGCGACATCTGGATTGGCGGCACCAGGCGCACGGCTTCGTCGGTACCCGACGAACGCACGTTGGTCAGCTGCTTGCCCTTGATCGGGTTAACCACCAGGTCGTTGTCGCGCGAGTGGATACCGATGATCATGCCTTCGTACACTGGATCGTTGTGGACCACGAACATGCGGCCGCGATCTTGCAGTTTCCAGATGGCGTAGGCAACGGCGGCGCCGTCGTCCTGCGAAATCAGCACGCCGTTGCGACGGCTGCCCAGTTCGCCACCCTTGGTGTTGTCGACTGGCGCGTAGGCGTCGAACACGTGGCTCATCAGGCCGGTACCACGGGTCAGGGTCATGAATTCACCCTGGAAGCCGATCAGGCCACGCGCAGGAATACGGTATTCCAGACGCACACGGCCTTTGCCGTCCGATTCCATGTTTTGCAGGTCGCCACGGCGGCGGCCCAGTTCTTCCATCACGCCACCCTGGTTGACTTCTTCCACGTCAACGCTCAGTTGCTCGTACGGCTCGTGGCGCACGCCATCGACCATCTTGAACACAACGCGTGGACGCGACACGGCCAGCTCGAAACCTTCGCGGCGCATGTTTTCGATCAGGATGGTCAGGTGCAGTTCACCGCGGCCCGACACTTCAAAGATGGTGTCGTCGTCGGTCGGCGCAACGCGCAGCGCGACGTTGGCTTTCAGTTCTTTGTCCAGGCGGTCGCGCAGCTGGCGCGAGGTCACGAACTTGCCTTCGCGGCCGGCCAGTGGCGAGTTGTTGACCATGAAATTCATGGTCAGGGTCGGCTCGTCGACGGTCAGCATTGGCAGCGCTTCCGGTGCTTCCGGCGCGCAAACGGTCGAACCGATGCCGATTTCTTCGATACCGTTGATCAGGATAATGTCGCCGGCAACGGCTTCGTCCACCAGTACGCGCTCCAGGCCCTTGAAGTTCAGCACCTGGTTGATGCGGCCTTTTTGCGGGGTCGAATCAGGGCCGTTCATGAACACCACGTCCTGGCCAGCCTTGACGCGGCCACGCGACACGCGGCCGATACCGATTTTACCGACGTAGGACGAGTAGTCCAGCGACGTCACTTGCATCTGCAGCGGACCATCCGGATTGTCGTCACGGACTGGAACGTGTTGCAGGATGGCGTCGAACAGCGGCTTCATGTCGCCATCGCGCACGGATTCGTCCAGGCCGGCGTAGCCGTTCAGGCCCGATGCGTACACGATCGGGAAGTCCAGCTGCTCATCGTTGGCGCCCAGCTTGTCGAACAGTTCGAAGGTCTGGTTGATCGCCCAGTCGGCGCGCGCGCCCGGACGGTCGATCTTGTTGACCACCACGATCGGCTTCAGGCCCAGGGCCAGTGCCTTGCGGGTCACGAAACGGGTCTGTGGCATCGGGCCTTCCTGGGCATCGATCAGCAGCAGCACCGAGTCAACCATCGACAGCACGCGCTCCACTTCGCCACCGAAGTCGGCGTGGCCCGGGGTGTCAACGATGTTGATGTGGGTGCCTTCGTATTCCACTGCGCAGTTCTTCGACAGAATCGTAATGCCGCGCTCTTTCTCGAGGTCATTCGAGTCCATCACGCGGGTGTCGACTTGCTGGTTTTCACGGAAGGTGCCGGACTGACGCAGCAGCTGGTCGACCAGGGTGGTCTTGCCGTGGTCAACGTGGGCGATGATGGCGATATTGCGGATAGCGCGTTTAGTATTAGACATAGTCGTTGTAAGTACAGAGAAACTGCGGTGCGCACAGGATGTGCGAGACTGGAACCCACTAGTATAGCACAGGGTGGGCGACATTCTGAACGTTGGGAACAAGATTGGCGGTGAAAACGCCGGAATGCGGGATTTTACCCTGTTGTCGCGGTTGTTCGCGGCGGAAGCCGCCATGCCTGCGCCACGTTGACGCAGGCAAGGCGGCACGGATAACCGTCAACCAGCGGTGGCGATCAGGCGTTCCGGCGCCAGGATCGCGAACTTTTGCAGTTGCGCGGTACCCAGCAATTTGGTCTCGTGGTACACGCGCACGCGGCCGATATACTCGGCCGGCACCACCGCTTCCGGCTCTTTCCCCAGCGGCAAACGCTGCCCTTGCAGGAAGCGCTTGGCCAGTTCCGCCGTCAACTGCACCGGCGGGAACGACGACAGCAGTGCATCGACCGGCGCCAGCAGCGACAACGGTTCGGGATGCGCCGCCAACTGCTCGAGGGTCACGACGTCCCGCATCACCAGGTCGCCGACCTGGATACGGCGCAGCGCATTCAAGTGCGCGCCACAGCCCAGCGCAGCGCCGATGTCTTCGCCCAGCACGCGGATATACGTACCTTTGCTGCACGTGACCGACAGCTTCAGGAACGGCGCTTCATACGACACGAATTCCAGTTGATGAATCGTCACGTCGCGCGCTTCACGCTCCAGGGTGATGCCTTCGCGCGCATATTCATACAGCGGTTTGCCGTCGCGCTTGAGGGCCGAATACATCGGCGGCACCTGCTTGATCGGACCACGGAATTGCGCCAGCACGGCTTCGATTTGCGCCACCGTCACATCGACGTCACGCGTCTCGATGACCAGCCCTTCAGTATCGCCGGTATCGGTGCGCTGGCCCAGGTGCACGGTGGTCAGGTAAGTCTTGTCGGATTCCAGCAGATCCTGCGAAAACTTGGTGGCTTCGCCAAAGCACAGCGGCAGCAAGCCCGTCGCGAACGGATCCAGCGTGCCGGTGTGGCCCGCCTTCTTCGCATTGAGCACGCGCTTGGCCTTGATCAGCGCATCATTGCTGGACAAACCCACCGGCTTGTCCAGCAGCAGCACGCCGTCGACGATGTCGCGGACGCGCTTTACCTTCGCCTGCTTCATTCCTTGCCTTCGCCTTCGTCATCGCCTTCGTAGTCGGCGGCGCGGGTCGCGTTGGCCTTGTCGATCAGCGCCGACATTTCCATGCCGCGCATGGTCGAGGTGTCGTGCACGAAATGCAGTTGCGGCAAGGTGTGAATGTGCAAGCGCTTGCCCAGCTGGTTGCGCAGGTAGCCGGCGGCGGCGGACAGGCCGGCCAGCGTGTTCTTGATGGCGTCCTTGTCGTCCTTCAGGGTCGTGAAGAAAATCTTCGCATGCGCGTAGTCCGGCGTCAGCTGGACTTCCGACAGCGTGATCATGCCCACGCGCGGATCTTTCAGTTCGAAGGCGATCAGTTCGGACAAATCCTTCTGGATCTGGTCCGCCACGCGCACGCCGCGCTGTGGAATGTTTTTGCTATGTTTAGCCATGATGTGTTACCTAAATATTGTAGGGCGGTTTAGCGGGCGGGGCCCGCCAACCCGCCTTGGCATTCAGTACGAACGTCACTCCTACCGGAGTGACTTGCCGCATAGCGGAAGCCGCCATGCACGCGCCGCGTTGATGCATGCAGGCGGCTTTGTAAAAGCCGCCCTACGGAGCATACGCCAACAAAAAAACGGGTGCCCCGGCCCCGCGCATTGCGCGAGGCGGAAGCACCCGCCAGTACTGCTGCCTTCCGCTATTACAGCGTACGGGCGATTTCCTGCACTTCGAACACTTCCAGGGTGTCGCCAACCTGGATGTCGTTGTAGTTCTTCAGCGACAGACCGCATTCCAGACCGGCGCGGACTTCTTTCGCATCGTCCTTGAAGCGCTTGAGCGAGTCGATTTCGCCAGTCCACACCACGATGTTGTTGCGCAGCAGGCGGACCGACGAAACACGCTTGACCACACCATCGGTGACCAGGCAGCCGGCAATCGCGCCAACTTTCGACACCAGGATAACCTGGCGCACTTCCACCTGGCCGGTGACGGTTTCGCGTTTCTCTGGCGCCAGCATGCCGGACAGTGCTGCTTTCACCTCTTCGATCGCGTCGTAGATGATGTTGTAGTAGCGGATGTCCACGCCGTTGGTCTCGGCAACTTTGCGCGCCTGTGCATCGGCACGGGCGTTGAAGCCAATGATGACGGCCTTCGAAGCGGTAGCCAGGTTGACGTCCGATTCCGTGATGCCGCCGACGGCCGCGTGAACCACTTGTACGCGCACTTCGGAGGTCGACAGTTTCTGCAACGAGCTGACCAGTGCTTCCTGCGAACCCTGCACGTCGGTCTTGACGATCAGCGGCAGGTTCTTCACTTCGCCTTCGGCCATCTGGTCGAACATGTTTTCCAGTTTCGCCGCTTGCTGTTTTGCCAGCTTCACGTCGCGGAACTTACCTTGACGGAACAGGCCGATTTCACGTGCCTTACGCTCGTCCGCCATCACCATGACTTCTTCACCGGCGGCCGGCACTTCGGTCAGACCCTGGATTTCAACCGGGATCGATGGACCAGCTTCCGAGATCGCCTTGCCGTTTTCGTCCAGCATGGCGCGAACACGGCCATACGACGAACCCGCCAGCACGACGTCGCCGCGCTTCAGGGTACCGGACTGCACCAGGATGGTGGCCACAGGACCACGGCCTTTGTCCAGGCGGGCTTCCACCACCAGGCCGCGCGCAGGCGCTTCGACCGGTGCTTTCAGTTCCAGCACTTCAGCTTGCAGCAAGACGTTTTCCAGCAGCGAATCGATACCCTGGCCGGTTTTTGCCGACACTGGCACGAATGGCGAATCGCCACCATATTCTTCAGGCACCACGCCTTCGGCGATCAGTTCCTGCGTCACGCGCTCCAGGTTGCCACCCGGTTTATCGATCTTGTTGATCGCCACCACCAGCGGTACGCCGGCTGCTTTGGCGTGCGCAATTGCTTCCTTGGTCTGCGGCATCACGCCGTCGTCCGCGGCCACCACCAGAATCACGATGTCGGTGGCTTTCGCACCGCGTGCACGCATTGCCGTGAACGCTTCGTGGCCCGGGGTATCCAGGAAGGTAATGATGCCGCGCGGCGTTTCAACGTGGTAAGCGCCGATGTGCTGCGTAATGCCGCCCGCTTCACCCGATGCCACTTTGGCGCGGCGGATGTAGTCCAGCAGCGACGTTTTACCGTGGTCGACGTGACCCATGACGGTCACCACCGGTGCACGCGGGGTCGATTCGAAGTGAGCGTGCTCACCCTGGTCGGCCAGGATCGCTTCCGGATCATCGACAGCGGCAGGGAAGGCTTTGTGGCCCATCTCTTCCACCACGATCATCGCGGTTTCCTGGTCCAGCACCTGGTTGATGGTGCACATCTGGCCCAGCTTCATCAGCTGTTTAATGACTTCCGATGCCTTGACGGACATCTTGTGCGCCAGCTCGGCCACCGTGACGGTTTCCGGCACGTGCACTTCTTTGATGATGGCTTCGGTCGGCGCCTGGAAGTTCGATTCACGATCATCCGAGTGCGAGTTGCCACGACGGCCGCCACGGCCACCGCTGCGCCAGCCATCACGGCCGCCGGCATTGGCGTTGGCGCCGCCACGGCCTTTCTGGCCACTCGGTGCACCGCGCTTCTTGGCGTCATCCTGCCAGGTCGACGACACATTGGCCGACTTGATGGATTTCTTGTCGCCTTTTTTGTCCTTGTCGCCCGCTGCCGGCGCCGCCGTGCCTGGCGCTGCCGGTTTTTTGTCGGCAGGCTTGTGCAAGGTGCCTTCGGCCAGCTTCGGCTTGGCCGCCACTGGCGCCGGGGTCGGCTCCGGTGCTTTAATCACACGGCGCGGCTGGCTCATCATGGCCTTGATCTGGGCCACTTCGTCGGCCACGGCCTGGCGTGCGCGCTCGGTGGCGGCAGCACGTTCGGCAGCTTCCTTGGCAGCCTGTTCATTGGCTTTCTTGGTTTCCGCTTCGGCAGCAACTTTCTTGGCTTCGGCGGCAGCGTCGGCTGCGGCTTTCTTGGCGTCGGCGGCAGCGTCAGCCTGCTTTTCAGCCGGCTTCGCGGCAGCGGCGGAAGCCTGCTTGTCCGCGGCGGCCTTGGCTTCCGCGTTCTTGCGGGCCTGCTCGTCGGCAGCGCGCTTGGCTTCGGCTTCGGCGGCGGCTTGCGCTTGCGCAGCTTTTTCCGACTCCAGCTTGGCCAGGCGTTCTTGCTTTTCTTTCAACTCCGCTTCCTGGCGCGCCATCAGCTCGGCCTGGCGGCGGATGTCTTCTTCGCGGCGCGCCTGTTCGGCAGCATCGATCACGACCGGTGCGGCGGTAGGCGCCGGCGCTGGCGCCGGGTCATCGCGCTGCACGAAGGTGCGCACTTTTTTCACCGCAACCTGGATGGTGCGGGATTTGCCGGAAGAATCGGCTTGCTTGATCTCGGTGGTTTCCTTGCGGGTCAGCGTGATCTTCTTCTTTTCCGTGTCAGCCGCTGCGCCGTGGGTACGGCGCAGGTGTTCCAGCAACTTGTCCTTATCATCTTTCGACAATGGATCTGACGTCGAACTTTTTTCGACGCCAGCAGAACGCAGCTGCGTCAGCAGCAAATCTGCAGGCATCTTCAGTTCGGTGGCAAATTGGGCTACGTTGTTACTCGCCATTCAGTCCTCTTTTCTATGTGTCGCGGAGATGATAAAGATACTCAAATTAAGCCTTTACGGATTCGGCCAACGCCCATGCCTTGGCTTGCAAGCCTTTGGCGCGGTCGTCGTACTTCGAGTCAACCAACTTCATCTCGTCGTCGGTCACATCTTCAAATTCATTGGCTATCAATGCACGGGCACGGTCGGACGACAGGGCCAGGATGGCGCCAAATTCGTCGTACGCCAGTGCGGCAAATGCTTCAACCGTCTTGATACCGGCCAGGCCCATTTTGCCCGCAGTGATGCGGTCCATGCCTTCCAGTCCAACCAGTGCTTCGTCCATGCCTTCCAGGCCTTCTTCCGAAGCAATGGCTTCCGTTACCAGCGCGTCGCGGGCGCGGGTACGCAGTTCGTTGACGGTGTCTTCGTCGAACGCTTCGATTTCCAGCATTTCGGAAATCGGCACGTAGGCGATTTCTTCCAGGCTGGCAAAGCCTTCGTCCACCAGGATATCGGCCACTTCCTGGTCGACATCCAGCTTTTCCATGAACAGCGCGCGGGTCGCGGCGGTTTCCTGGGCAGCTTTGTCGGCCGATTCCTCGGCCGTCATGATGTTAATTTTCCAGCCGGTCAGCTCGGAAGCGAGGCGCACGTTCTGGCCGGAACGGCCGATCGCGATGGCCAGGTTTTCCTCGTCGACCACCACGTCCATCGCGTGCTTTTCTTCGTCAACCATGATCGACGAAACATTCGCCGGCGCCAGGGCGCCAATCACGAATTGGGCCGGATCTTCGGACCACAGCACGATGTCCACGCGCTCGCCGCCCAGTTCACCGGTCACGGCCTGCACGCGCGAACCGCGCATGCCGACGCAGGTACCGATCGGGTCGATCCGCTTGTCGCTGGTGAATACCGCGATCTTGGCGCGGACGCCGGCGTCGCGTGCCGCCGATTTAATTTCCAGCATGCCCTGTTCGATTTCCGGCACTTCCAGTTCGAACAGCTTCATGATGAAGTCCGGCGCGGTGCGCGACAGGATCACCTGCGGGCCACGCATATTGCGGTCCACACGCAGGATGAAAGCGCGCACACGGTCGCCGATACGCAGGTTTTCCTTCGGGATCATCTGGTCGCGCGGCAGGCGCGCTTCGATCTTGCCCGATTCAACGATGGCGTCACCGCGCTCCATGCGCTTGATGGTGCCGGTCACCAGCGCGTCGCCGCGCTCGAGGAAGTCGGCCAGAATCTGTTCGCGCTCGGCGTCACGCACGCGCTGCAACACCACTTGCTTGGTGTCTTGCGCGAAGCGGCGGCCGAATTCCACGGATTCGATCGGCTCTTCGATGTATTCGTCGACTTCGATGTCGGGGATTTGTTCTTTGGCTTCGAACAGCAGCACTTCCTGGTCAGGCAGCTGCAGGCCGGCTTCGTCCGGCACCACGTGCCAGCGGCGGAAGGATTCGAATTCGCCACTATCGCGATCGATCGAGACGCGGATATCGACTTCGCCCTCGTAGCGCTTCTTCGTGGCTTGCGCCAGCGCGAACTCCAGCGCGCCAAAGACCACGTCTTTATCGACGTTCTTTTCACGCGCAAGCGCGTCAACCAATAACAAAACTTCGCGACTCATGCTTTGCGACTCCTAAAATCCACCTGTGGCACCAAGCGTGCCTTGTCCATATCGGCCAGCGTAAATTCCAATAACGCCGGCCCTTCTTTACCTTCAAATTCCAACGCCAGCGCGTCGCCATTCGGCTCATGCAAAATGCCCTGGTACGACTTCCGGTTGGAAGTGCCCGGCATTGCAATCTTCAACTTGATGATCGCTTCGCAGCCTGCGAAACGGACGAAGTCGGACAGTTTGCGCAATGGCCGGTCCAGGCCTGGCGAGGAAATTTCAAGCCGTTCATAGTTGACGTTTTCCACGGTCAGCACGTGGCTCAGCTGATGGCTGACCTTCGCGCAATCTTCCACGGTGATCGGACCTTTTTCAGCTGCGTCTTCGGCGGTGAAATCGATATACACGCGCAGCAATCCACGCTCGGCCCGTTCGAAATCAACCAGCTCATAGCCCAGACCCGTGACGGTCGTTTCAATTAACTCCGGCAGTTGCAAAGAAATTCTCCAGATCGCGGCCCAATTCGACTGTGCGCTGGACCGCTAAAAACGTTCACCAAAAAAAAAATGGGCAATTGCCCATCTTTTGTATTTCCAACCCAGATGAAAGCAGCCTCAGCAACCGCGCAGCAAGTGCACGTCCTGCGAATAACTTTTCCATTGGATGGCCATTATAACCGCAACTTGATTTCGCTGCAATGCCGCATCGCGGAATGGCGAGGCTTACAACACATCAAATACGGTCATAAAGGCGCGAAATACGGGCTGTTGCACGGGCTTAGCGCCCGTACCAACCCGGCCTTTATTGCCTCAGCTGAGTAGCTCAGCCTTTACGGCGGCGCGGCATGCCATGATCCATGGCGCCGCCGCGCGGCTGGCCGCCACGCCGCTGCCCACCCGCACCGGCGCCGGCAAAGCCGAACGTGGTTTGCAGTGGATCCGGCTGGCGTGGGCGGTTGCCCTTGCCCTTACCTTGCCCCTGGCCGCCCTGGCCGCCTTGACCACCTTGACCGCCACCCTGGCCACCGCCCTGCGGACGACCGCTTGGACGGCCAAACTCCGGCAAGCCGCCGCCGGCGCCGAGGTAAGCACCCTGCTGGCCACCACCGCGACGCTGGCCGCGTGGCTGCTGCGGGAATGGATCGGCGTTCTTGTTGCTGACGTCCATGCGGTTGCCGTTTGGCTCGCGCTCACGGTCACGGTCGCGCTCACGGCGCTGCCCCTGACCCTGGCCACGGCCCTGTGGCTGACCCGCTTGCGCCGGCAGGCCCGGCTGACCGGCAGCCTGGCCGCCCGGCCGTTTTTGCTGGCCTTCGCCGCCGCCCTGCTTTTTCTCGACGCCATACACGGCCATCAAGTCGCGCACCTGGTTTTCTTCCAGCTCTTCCCAGCGGCCGCGCTTCAAGTCGCTTGGCAGGGTCATGGCGCCGTAACGGGTACGGATCAGGCGCGACACGGTCAGGCCGATCGCTTCAAACATGCGGCGCACTTCGCGGTTACGGCCTTCGCCGATCACCACGCGATACCACTTGTTGATGCCCTCGCCGCCGCCATCGGCGATTTTCGAGAATTGCGCCACGCCATCTTCCAGCTCGACACCGGCCAGCAATTTCTGGCGCATGCCTTCTTCCAGCGTGCCCAGCGTCCGCACCGCGTATTCACGGTCGATGCCATAACGCGGGTGCATCAGGCGGTTGGCCAGATCACCGGACGTGGTAAACAGCAGCAAGCCTTCGGTATTGAAGTCCAGGCGGCCGATGGCCAGCCATTTGCCGGCCTTCATGGTCGGCAGGCGGTCAAATACCGATGGACGGCCATCCGGGTCGTCGTGGCTGACGATTTCGCCGGCCGGCTTGTGGTACACCAGCACGCGCGGCGGGCGCTTGCTGACTTTACGCTGGATCAGTTTGCCGTTGATGCGCACCGCGTCGGTCGGCAGGATGCGCTGGCCGATGTGGGCCGGCTCGCCATTGACCGACACGCGGCCGGCAATGATCAGTTCTTCCATGTCGCGGCGCGAACCCAAGCCCGCTTCCGCCAGCACCTTGTGCAGCTTCGGCGCATCGTCGTCGGCCGTCAGGTCGCGGCGCACGGCCTTGGGTTGCTGGCGGCCTTTGCCCGCCTCGTCGCTGTCGAAGGCATCCGAGGTCACGTACGAGAACACGGCATCGGCGTCATTCGCCTTGCGCTTCATCTTGTTGCCGAACGCGCCCGGCGTGCCTTGCGGCTTGCCGGCGTTGCTGACATTGGCGCCCTTGCCTTTACCTTTGCCGCGCTTGTTGTTGCGCTGACCCTGCGGACGCTCCTGCCCCTCCACCGCCTCGCCTTCCGGCGGCAGGCTGGTGACGCCTTCGGCCACCGCGGCGGCGGCCACGGCGATCGGTTTCGGATGCAGGGCATCGCGGCCGGCGCGCTGTTCGCGCATCTGGCGCGGACCGCGCGGGCGGCGCTGGCCATCGTGGGCCGGTTTGCCTTCGGCAGCCGCATCAGCAGCCACGGCTGGCGCCGGCACTGCCGACTGGACTGGCGCTGACGCCGGCACTGGCGCCGCGGCGGCGACAACATCGGCCGCCTCGGCGGCCGGCTTGACTTTGCGGGTGCGCGGCGCTTTCGGCGCGGCTTCCGCAGCCGGGGCGGCGGCTTCCTGCACGACGGCAGGCGCTTCCGCTTCGGCGGTTTTCTTCACTGCCCGGGCGCGCGGCTTTTTCGCCGGCGCGGCGTCGCTTGCCGCATCGGCAACCGGTGCGGCGGCTTCGCCAGCTTCAGCGCTTGCCGCCTTGCTCTTGCGTTTAGGTTTAGGCTGCTCGCCCGCCGCCAGCGCGGCAGCGTTATCAGCTTCGATTTGAGCTTTGGTGCGGCGCTTCGGTTTGGCGGCCACGTCGGCGGCGGGAGTGCCGGCGACAGTCTCTTGGGTATCAGTGTTGTTCATTATTCATTTCTTGGTTGGGCTCAGCGTCAACCGGTGCTTCCAGCATTGCGGCGCGAGCCGGCGCCTCATCGAGGCGAACAACCTGGCTGTCGTCCTGGCCTGCCGGTGTCGCCACCGTTGTATCAGCCATTGCACTGCCAGTACCAGCATGTGAAGCGGCCTGCGCCGCCTTCTCAAAATTCTGTTGCAGGGCTGCTTCCAGCGCCGCCATATCCGGCGGGCCACCCTGCGGTTCACTAATTTGCTGCAACGGCGGCAGCTGGGACAGTGTGTTCAATCCCAGGTCGTCGAGAAACTGCTTCGTCGTGCCCAGCAACGCCGGGCGCCCCACCACATCGCGATGGCCGATCACATCGATCCAGCCACGGTCTTCCAGCATCTTGATCGTCTGCGAATTCACGGTCACGCCACGAATTTCTTCAATGTCGCCCCGGGTGACGGGTTGCCGGTACGCGATGATCGCCAGTGTTTCCAGGGTGGCGCGCGTGTATTTCGGCGGTTTTTCCGGATTCAGACGATCCAGGTACTGCTTCATTTCCGGGCGGCTCTGGAACCGCCACCCGCTCGACAGGCTCACCAGCGTTACACCCCGGCCCGTCCACTCCTGCTGCAACTCCGCCAGCATGCCCTTGATTTGCTCCGAGCTGATACCGTCATCCTGCGGCCGCTCCTGATCGTCCAATGCGACAAAGAGCTTTTTCAGGCTATGCACAGACAATGGCTCTTGCGCGCATAGCAAAGCGGTTTCGAGGACTTGCTTCGCCTCAGCTATTTCCATATTTGGTTGCAGCAAATGCAATGAAGAAAGCCCGGGCCGAAGCGCGCTGGGCAGGAGCACTACAAGTGGAGATGTTTGTTTTCGGGCGAAAACCGGCAGATATTACCGCGACTGATTCTGCGTGTCTGGTGAAGCCGTTTCATCCAACAGTCACAATTGTACCTGATAAAACGGCTCACGGGCGACACTCCCGTGATGAATTTACTTTGTGGCAAGTTTTTCCGCCAGAATGGCGGAGACGCCGACGAAGGCGGGATACTCGGCGGTAATCACATAAGTGGGGATTCGCGCCAGGTAAGCGGAAAAACGTCCTTTTTGCTCGAAACGGGCGCGAAAACCGGAACCGTCGAAGCGCGCGCCGAGGCGCGGCACGATCCCGCCCCCTATATAGATACCACCCAGCGCGCCCAGGGTCACACCGAGATTGCCGGCCACGGTGCCCAGCATGCGGCAAAAGGTTTCCACGGTTTCGGCGCACAGCGCGCACTCGTCCGCCAGCGCGCGGCCGACGATTTCCGGCACCGCGATGGTTTCCGGCTGCACGCCGCGATATTTGCACAAGCCGCGGTAAATCAGTTCAATACCGACGCCGGACATGAAGCGCTCGGCCGACACGTGCTCGAACTCGGTCCACGCATGCTCGAGAACCGCCACTTCCTGGGGAGTCACCGGCGAAAAGCTGACATGGCCGCCTTCGCTGAGCAGCGCGGCCCAGCGCCCATCCTTGCCGGGAATCAGGCCGGACACGCCGAGGCCGGTGCCCGCACCGATCAGGCCGATCGGCGCCCCCGCCTGCGCTTCTCCGCCGCCGACCTGGCGCTTTTGCGCGTCCGACAGGAAGGGCAGCGAACTGGCCAGCGCGGTGAAGTCATTGACCACTTCCAGCACGTCAAAACCGCATTCGGTGCGCAGTGCGGCGATCGAGAATTGCCAGTGGTGATTGGTCATGCGCACCAGGTCGCCATTGATGGGATTGGCAATGGCAATCGCGCCATGCCGGATCCCGCTGCCCGCCACCGCCACCACATCGGGCAAGGCCAGATAGGCGCGCAGCGCATCGGCCAGGGTCGCATGGGCGGCGCAGGCCAGCACGTGGATATGGCCAATCTCACCGGATGCCGTTTCCAGCGCGAAGCGCGCATTCGTACCGCCGACATCCGCCAGCAGGCGTGGGCCGCCCGGGAATGGAACATGCAAGGAGGAGGTAGGCTCGGAAGTCATGATCGTGCTGAAAAAAGGTGAAGGCCAAGCTTAAGGTTTTCTTACTTCGCACGCAAGCATTCTTTGTAGTTTTAGTACAATTTTAAAGCCTAACTGTGAAAAAAGTTACGTTTTGCAATAATCAACACGTAGTATGACTACCGATTTTAGGGGTGATTGGTATAGACGACTACGGATGTTTTGCATCGATCAGGGACGGGATTGCGTAGGGCGGATTTGCGGAGCAAAGCCGCCATGCGTGCGCTGCCGCCAGCACGGTCAGTACCTTCGTGCGGGCATGGCGGCTTCCTGCGGAAACCGCCCTACGTGATCAGCGGCAATCAGTGGGGAAAAGCGGTGGCGGTGCGGGGGCGGCGCAATTCGTGGGCAAACGCGGTGTTCCACGCATCGAGGCCGCCATGCAGGGGCCGCGCATAAGCATAACCCTGGGCAAACATTTGCTTGGCTACATGCGCCGCCGTGACGTCGTTGGGGCAGCTGCAATACACGATGATGTGGCGGTCTTTCGGCAGCGCCTGCAGCACGCTGGACAAGTCGCCATTGACCAGCAAGGCGCCCGGCACGGCCGGCTCCAGCGATTGCGCGGTGGCGCTGCGGGCGTCGACCAGGACGGGCTCATGGCCGTCAAGCAGCAATTGCTTCAATTCGTCGACCGTGATGCGCTCCATTTGCACGGCTTGCTGGAAGCGCTTGCGTTCGACATATTTGTACAGCACAAACAGCGCCAGCAAGGCGCCCAGCACGCCCAGCGCCGTGCTGCCCATGGTCGACAAGGTATCGAGCACCTGGTCGATACTGGCGCTGAAATACGCGCCAATGGCGATGCCGCTGCCGCTCCACAGCAAGCCGCCCGGCACGGAAAAGCCGAGGAAGCGCGGATAGCTGGTGCCCATCGCGCCGGACATTGGCGGCGCAATGGTGTTGAAGCCGGGAATGAATTTGGCGACCAGCAGCGATTTCGGGCCCCAGCGGCGGAAATTGTCCTCGGTCTGGCTGACGCAGTAATCAGGCGACAGGGAAATACGGCACAGCAGCTTGAGGATGCGCTTGCCATACCGGCGGCCGGCGCGGAACCAGAAAAAGTCGCTGATGGAACAGGCCAGCAAGGCGGCGGCCAACACGCCGGCCCAGTGCAATTCGCCCCCAGCGGCCAACGCACCGGCCACGATCAACAGGGGAAACGCGGGAATCGGCAGTCCCATCTGTTCGATGAGGACCACGGCGAACACGATCAGTACGCCATATTCCTGTAGCAGTGTCAGTAAGCTCGCCATGATTCCAATATGTTATATGAAATCCGGCCGCCCGGCAGACGCGCCACCTGGAACCGCCGCCAGCAATTCCCGCGTGTACGGGTGCCGCGGGTTGCGGTACAGGGTTTCAACATCCCCCTGCTCCATCACCTCGCCCTGCCGCATCACCAGCACCTGGTCCGCCATGTGGCGCACCACGGACAAGTCGTGGGAAATAAAGATGTACGACAATCCGTATTCCTGCTGCAAGTCCAGCAGCAAATTGAGCACCTGGGCCTGCACCGACACATCGAGCGCCGACACGGATTCATCGCACACCAGGATTTCCGGCCGCAGCGCCAGGCAGCGCGCAATGGCGATGCGCTGCCGCTGGCCACCGGAAAATTCATGCGGCCAGCGCTGCAGCGCCGTGCGCGGCAGGCCCACCTTGTCCAGCAGTTCAAGCGCCATACGGGTGCGCTCCGCGTCGCCGGCGCCAATGCCGTGCAATTGCATGGGTTCCAGCAAAATCTGGCCGACCGTGAAACGGGGATTGAGCGAAGCGTACGGATTCTGGAACACGATCTGCATGCGCCGGCGGTACGGCTGGAATGCCCTGGCGGACAGCCCCAGCACATCGCACCCATCGACCAGCACGCGGCCACTGCTGGCCTGGTGCAGCCGCAGCAAGGTCAGGCCCAGCGTGCTCTTGCCGCTGCCGGACTCCCCCACCACACCCAGCGTGGCGCCGCGCGCCAGCGTAAACGACACGTTGTGGACGGCGGGGAAAGCACGCTTGCCAAACCAGCCCTCGCGCACGTCGAAGTGCTTGCAGAGCCGTTCAACGGCCAGCACCACGTCGCCATGCTGTCCTCGCACAGGGCGCTGCGGCGGGCCGCCGGCCGGCGCTGCGTCGCCGGTCTCCCCTGGCCCCTGGGGCCGCGCCATGTCAGCCGCCCCGCCCTCCATCAGGTCGGCAAGGACGGGCAGGCGCCACGGCCGTCCTTCGGCCGGCGGCCGGCATTGCAGCAGCGCCCGCGTGTAGGGGTCGCGCGGCTGCGCCAGCACGTCGCGCGCCGGTCCCGCTTCGCGTACCACGCCATTGCGCATGACGATGACGTCATCGGCAATCTCACTTACCAGCGCCAGGTCGTGCGTGATGAACAGCACCGCCATGCCGTGGGCTTTTTGCAGGCGCGCGATCAATGCCATGATTTGTTTTTGCACGGTGACATCAAGCGCCGTGGTCGGTTCATCGGCAATCAACAGGCGCGGCGCGCACGCGATCGCCATTGCAATCATCACGCGCTGCTGCTGGCCGCCGGACAGCTGGTGCGGATAGGCATCGATGCGGCGTTCCGGCTCGGGAATGCCGACTTCGTCCAGCAGCGCCAGGGTGCGTTCGCGCGCAGCACGCCCTTTTAGCCCCAAGTGCCGCGCCAGCACTTCGCCGATCTGGTAGCCAGCCGTCAGCACGGGATTGAGCGATGACATCGGCTCCTGGAAAATCATCGCGATCTCCTTGCCGCACAGCGCGCGCCGCGCGGCCGGCGCCAGCGCCAGCAGGTCAACCCCATCGAACAGGATGCGGCTGGCCGGATCGACCAAAACGGACTCCGGCGGCAGCAGCCCCATCGCCGCCAGCGCCGTCACCGACTTGCCGCTGCCGGACTCCCCCACCAGCGCCACCGTGCGGTTGCGCGGCACGGCCAGCGACACGCCGCTGACGGCCGGCGCCGGCGCCGCCCGCCCGGCGCGGAACGCCACGGTCAAATCGCGCACCTCCAGTAACGGCCGCTCCACTGGCGCGGATTCAGTTGGAGTCGCGCCAGCCGTCATCGCCATGCCGTCCGCAGTCGCCGCGGCCTTATCCGATCCCGCCCCGCTCATCGCGTCCCCACCTTCGGATCCAGCGCATCGCGCATGGCGTCGGTCAGCAACGACAACGCCGTCACCAGCAACACCATGCCCCCACTGGCGGCCGCCAGTTGCCACCACTTGCCCAGCAACAGTTCCTGTTGTGCCTCATTGAGCATCGAGCCCCAGCTGACATCACCCACCGGCACACCGAAGCCAAGGAAGGACAGGATCACTTCGGCCTTGATGAAGCCCACCGCGAGGATCGCCAGCTGCACCAGCGCCACGTGGCTGGTATTGGGAAATATGTGGTGCACCATGCGGCGCCAGTCGGACGCGCCGATCGCCTGCGCCGCCAGCACGTAATCGCGCGCCTTGTGTTTCAGGTATTCCGCGCGCATCAGGCGATAAGGCCCGGTCCATCCGGTCAGCCCCAGGATCAGCACGATGGTGGCGACACCCTTTTGCTGCAGCACCGCCGCCACGGCCAGGATCATCAGGATCGCCGGGATGGCGGTGAACACGCTGTAAAACCAGTTGAAGGCGTCATCGAGCCAGCCGCCGTAATAACCGGCTAGCGCGCCGCACACCGTGCCCAGCGTCACGGCCAGCACGGCCGCCGCCAGTCCCACCACCACCGATGTCTGCGCGCCCTTGATGGTTTTCTTGACGATGTCGTGGCCCCATTTATCGGCACCGAATAGCAGGGACGCCTTGCGTGCGCCGCCTGCCGCGTCCGCCAGCGTGCCGCCGCCGCGCAGCGCCGCGCGCAGTACCGCAATCTCATCCGCCAGCGGATCGAAGTCATTGGATGGCAAGGCGGCGGAGTGCGCGGGCGCCAGCGCCGCAGTGGTGGCCGCCCCGGCCACCAGCGACGGTGGCGCATAGCTGACCGCCACTTCCGCCTCCCAGTCCGCCGCCACCAGTCCGAGCCAGGACAATGCCGCCAGCACGATAAAGCCCGCGACGACGGCCAGCGCCGCCATCGCCACGCGGTCGCCGCACAAACGGCGCCACGCCATGCTCCATAACGCATTCATGCCGGCGTCCTCATTGCAGCCGCACGCGCGGATCAAGCGCCTGGTACAGCAAGTCCGCCAGCAAATTAAAGACCATGGTGGCGGCCGCCACGCAGACCGTGACAGCCTTGATGACGGGGAAATCGCTGCGCTCCACCGCCAGGATCACTTCGCGGCCGATACCGGGGATGCCAAAAAACCGCTCCAGCAAAAAGGCGCCGATCAACAGTGCCGGCAACCCCGCCATCACGTGCGTCAAGACCGGGATGGCGGCATTGCGCAGCACGTGCACCCACAGCACGCGCCGCTCCGGCAAGCCCTTGGCGCGCGCCGTGCGCACATAATCCTGCTGCACTTCTTCCAGCATGAAGCTGCGGTACAGGCGCAGGGTCGGCGCCACCGACACCGCGAGACCGATCAGCACCGGCAGCGCCGCATAGCGCAGTAAATTCCCGCCCAGGCTGTCGCCCCAGCCCTGCACCGGAAACAGGCCGAGGCGGTATGCCAGGCCATACTGGAACACCATGATGTAGACCAGGATGCTGACCGACATCGCGGCCGTACAGACCAGCATGACGGCGCGGTCCGTCAGGCTGCCACGCACGCGCGCGACGGCGAGCGCCAGCGCAATGCCCAGCAGGGTTTCCAGAATGGTCAGCGGCAGCAGCACTGTCAGCGACGGCCCCAGCCGCGAAGCGATGATCGCCGACACGGCTTCCCCCGTGGCCCAGCTGTTGCCGAAGTCAAAGGTCACCACCTGGCGCAGAAAAATGCCCAGCTGGATGGGATATGGCTGGTCCACGCCCAGCTGGCGGCGGATATTCGCAATGGCGTCCGCATCGGCCATCTTGCCGGCCAGGATATAGGCGGGATCGCCGCCCACCCAGTTAAACAGGATAAATACCAGCAATACCACGCCCAGCATGGTCGGCGCCATTTGCCACAAGCGCCGCACGATATAAGCCCCCATCCCAGCTCCCTTCCGCCACTGAGGCGCCATCATGCCTGCAGGCCGCCACACGGGGCAAGCCGTGCCGTGCGGAGGTGCTTAAACCTGCATAGCTGTGGCCAAAAAGTAACGCCATCAACACATTGTTACATTTCTCCACAAATGGACATTTCGCGAATTTAGCTTATAAATGCGGCGACTTTAAGACAAATGCCGGACTTCTCGCCGCCGATCCCCCAGCTTTCGGCGCGGCATACGGGATGTCCTTACCTTGACACCATTTGCGCACGGGAGCCTACTGCGAGTCATTGAGCAAACAACAAGGTTGCTCGAGTCCATTGAGTCCATTGAGTTCTGATTCCCACCCCAGTTGGAGGTTTTAAAGCATGATGATGGAAACTGTAATGTCCCGTTCCGTGCGCCTGGTGTTTGCCGGCGGCGCGGTAGCGGCAAGTATGCTGGCCGTACCGGCCATGGCACAGGATACGTCGATTCAGCGTGTCGAAATTACCGGCTCAAGCATCAAACGCGCGTCGGCGGAAACCGCTTCGCCAGTGCAAGTGATCAGCCGCGAAGACTTGGCAAAATCGGGCAAGAGCACCGTTGCCGACTACCTGCAAACCCTGACCTCCGACGGCGCCGGTTCGCTGCCGACCGGTTTCGGCAACGGCTTTGCCGCAGGCTCCACCGCGATTTCGCTGCGCGGCCTGGGCGCCACTTCCACGCTGGTGCTGTTGAATGGCCGCCGCATGGCGCCATTCGCCCGCGCCGACGACGGCACCAAGACCTTCACCGACTTGTCCACTGTTCCGATGGAAGCGGTGGAACGCATCGAAGTGCTGAAAGACGGCGCTTCGTCGACCTATGGCGCGGACGCCGTGGCCGGCGTGGTCAACGTGATCTTGCGTAAAGACCTGGTGGGCGGCATCGCCAAAATCACCGGCGGCACCTCGAAATATTCCGACAACGAACAGGGCAAGGCATCGCTGACCTGGGGCACCGGTTCGCTGGATTCGGACCGCTACAACATCTTGCTGAACGCGGAAGTCTACAAAAACAATGAATTGATGAACAAGGACCGCGCCGACCGCGGCTGGATCGGCGACGCCGACCTGCGCCCGTTCGGCTACTCGCTGACCGGTTCGCAATTCCTGGCCGGCGACATCCGCGGTGGCGTGGCCGGCGCCAACCCGGTCGGTGCGATCCGCAATCCGACGACCTTGGCCTACACCTACCTGCCGGGCTGCGAAACGCTCTCCAAGTCCGTGCAAGTGGCTGGCAATGGCTGCGTCTGGGGCCAGGACCAGTTCCGTTCGATGCAGCCGGCCATCAAGGGCCACAACCTGTACTCGCGCGGTACCTTCAACGTCAACGATGATCACCAGATCTATGCGGAAGCCGGCTGGTCCAAGCGCGACACGCACTTCACACTGACCCCGCCATCGATCACCCCGACCGTCGTGTCGCCCACCACCGTGACCGGCTGGGGCACCCTGATGACGATCGGCGCCGCCCACCCGCAAAACCCGTTCGGCGCCACGGCCCGTATCCGCTACTCGGCGTTCGATGTGGGCGCATCGACCCGCTACGCCAACAACGAGTTCAAGCGTTTTGTACTGGGCGCCAAGGGCAATCTGGCCGGCTGGGATTACGACACGGCCATCACGTATTCGGATTCGGCATTGGACCTGACGTACACCAACATGCTGAACATGAAGAACCTGCAGCAGGCGCTGAACAATCCAGCCAGCTCGCTGTTCCCGTACTACATCGGCGCGCAAGCATCGAAGAACCCGGCCAGCCTGTACGACGCGATCCGCTGGACCGCCCGTTCGCACTCGACCACGTCGCTGGCCACCATCGACTTCAAGGCGTCGCGTGAACTGTTCGAGCTGCCAGGCGGCAAAATGGGCCTGGCATGGGGTGTCGAACACCGCCACGAGAAAGTCAGCAATCCATCGCTGTCCGGCACCGAAGACGGCACCATCAATGCCTCGTACGTGTCGACCTTCGGCGACACCAAGATCGACGCGATCTTCGCCGAGATTGCCGCGCCGGTCTTGAAGGGCGTGGAGCTGAATGCCGCGCTGCGCTACGACAAATACAAGAACTTCAATTCGAGCACGCCGAAACTGGGCGCCAAGTGGACCCCGACCAAGACCTTCGCCCTGCGCGGCACGTACTCGGAAGGTTTCCGCGCACCAGGTCCTGCTGAAAACAGCCCGCTGTCGCAATCGGCTGGTTCCGCACCGGTCTCCGACCCGATCCGCTGCCCTGGCGGCAAACCAGCCGCCGGCGGCGCCACCACCGCCGATTGCTCGATTACCGTGGCAGGCGTAAAAGTGGGCAATCCGAACCTGCAGCCGGAAAAATCGAAAGGCCACACGCTGGGCATTGTGTGGGATCCGTTCAACGGCACCTCGCTGGCGATTGACGCCTTCAAGCTGAAGCGTAGCAACGAGATCAACCAGGTGGCCTTCGCTGAAGCAGCGGCCCTGCCAGGCGCGCTGCGTTCGGATAACAACCTGGTGGTGAACGGCGTGGTGACGCCGAACTCCGGCACCCTGCTGGTGATCAATGCGCCATACCGCAACGCCAACTACACGGAAATCAAGGGTGTGGATGTGGACGTCAAACAGCGCTTCCAGCTGGGCGACATGGGCCGCGCCACCCTGGGCCTGACCTGGACCCACATTGACTCCTGGCTGCGGGTGGATT
Source organism: Pseudoduganella sp. GW821-FHT12E03 (assembly GCF_058807115.1). Taxonomy (NCBI): domain Bacteria; kingdom Pseudomonadati; phylum Pseudomonadota; class Betaproteobacteria; order Burkholderiales; family Oxalobacteraceae; genus Pseudoduganella; species Pseudoduganella sp. GW821-FHT12E03. Next base: position 474,462 of record NZ_JBXAQJ010000003.1, read on the forward strand.
CGACCCGTTCGTTCCAGTACGCCGGCACCCACGGCAACTGCGACACGTCGAACTGCGCCGGTACGCCGAAAGACAAGGTCAACATGACCGCGTCGTGGGACAAGGCTGACTGGAACGTGACCGGCACGCTGAACTACCGTTCGAAGATGAGCAACCTGGGCGAAGCATCGGATACGTCCTGCGCCAACACCTTCGCCGATGGCACCCCAGCGCCATTCGGTTGCAAACTGGCTTCGTTCACGACGCTTGACTTGTCGGCCCGCTACAACTTCAGCAAGTCGCTGCAGATCTCCGGTTCGATCTCCAACCTGTTCGACAAAGTCGCCCCGCTCGACCCGCTGACCTACGGCGGCATGAGCTACAACCCGATGGACGCCTCGGGCGCCATCGGCCGCTACTTCAAGGCCAGCGTGACGTACCGCTTCTGATCACGTAGCACAACAGGAAGTGTAAACAGGCCGGTCGCAAGACCGGCCTTTTTTTCGCCCCGGCGCCCCCCAGTGGGGTCAGGCGTGCATTGATGCACAACTCTTGCGGGGTCAGGCGTGCATTGATGCACTTGGAAACCGGGGAAACCCAGCAACAGCAGGCCGGCCGCCAACGTCGCGCATAAAACCAGGCAACCCGGCGGCCAACCGCTCACGAAAGTCCGCCCCCCGCCCCCGTCCCGAAACCCCTTCCCCCCGCCGTTGCTGGCGGTCCGCGTCAGATGGTGCCGATTGCGCGGCTGGGAATGCATGAATGCACGCCTGACCCCACGTGGTTTATGCACGAACGCACGCCTGACCCCACAAAAAAAAACCTCCGGCGAACCGGAGGTTTTTTGGAGGCTGGCTACTGATTAGTACTTGTAGTTGGCGCTCAGGTAGAACGTGCGGCCGATCGAGCTGGCGTAGCGTGGGTCGTAGCCCAGCTGGTGCGAACCGGTGTTACGCAGCGACAGTGGCGGCGTGCGGTCGGCCAGGTTGATGATGCCGGCGGTCAGTTCCAGGTTCTTCATCAACTTGTACTGGGTCTGCCAGTCCAAGGTGGTGTAGCTTGGCACTTCCAGCTGCACGTCCACGCAATCGCCCGCCGCGTCGTTGGTGTTAACCGCGCAGTTGTCGATGTCGTGGTGCTTGTCCTTGTAACCGTTCTTGTAGTTGGCGGTCATGGTGTGGGTCCAAGCGCCCATTTCCAGCGTGCCCGACAGCTTCATCGTATTGCGGAACTGCACTGCCGCGTCCGAACCGTACACGTTCAGGCTGGTTTCCCACTTGTCGTCGGTACCAGGCGTCGTGTAGCGCGACTTCAGCAGGTGGGTACCTGCCAGGCGGCCGGTCAGGCGTGCATCGCCGAACTTGGCGCGGTACATGAAGTCGTAGTCGATACCCTGGTTTTCCTGGCGGCCGATATTGATCGGCGCGTCAATGATCGCCAGCGAATTGATGCCGGTCGATGCCTTGAACTTGCTGGTGTACAGGGCGATGTACTTGTTAGGATCGCCAGCGATCAGCGCCTCGTCCACGCTGGACACGGCGTTGCGGATCTCCACGTTCCACAGGTCCATCTTCAGGCTCAGGTAAGGAGTTGCTTCCCATACCGTACCGATCGACCACTGCTTGGCCTTCTCAGGCTCCAGCTTCGGATTGCCGCCCTGGAACACTTCCAGCTGGGTGGCGCTCGATTCGCAGTACTTGGCCAGTGGGTGGTTCGCCAGGTTGTTCTTCGCGCTCAGCGGGCAAGCGTAGCTGCCGCCGGTCACGCCGAAGTCCACCAGCGGCTGTGCGATTTCCTTCATGGAAGCCACGCGGAAGCCGGTACCCATCGCGGCACGGAACATCAAGTCCTTGGTCGGCTGGAAGCGGGCGCTCAGCTTGTAGGTCGATGCCGACTGGTCTTCACCGGTCGATTTGCCGGTCAGCGCGTCCGTGATCTTGGTGATCTTGTCGTAACGGACCGAACCGGTCACGTCCAGGTTCTTGATGACTGGCACCACCATTTCGGCGAACGCGCCCGCGTTTTTACGCGAGTAGTCGAACGCTGGCTGGTCGTCGTCGAACAGGATTTCCGAGTGGCTCACAGCCGGGTTGCCCGATTGCTTGTAGCTGGTCTTGCGGAAGTCCGCGCCCACACCCAGCTGTGCCTTGCCGGCTGGCAGGGCGAACAGTTCACGCGAACCGTGGGCGTCGACGCCCTTCATCTCGATTTCCGTGTTGCTGTAGTTGCCCACGTAGCCGGTGCCGTTCAGCGCCTTTTTCATCGCTTCCGGCATTTCGCCCAGCGCGTACGGGAACGGATCGATGGTGCCCGCATCCACGGCGGCATTGAACTTGTCAGCCAGTGGGAAGCCGCCCACGTAGTTGGTTGGCGCCTTGTTGCGCGAGAAGGTGAACGCGCCGTTGACGTCCCAGCCTGCCACTGCGCCTTCCACACCGGCCACGATGTTGGCGGTCTTGGAAGCGTAGTCGTAAGCACGGCCGCCCATGTCTTGCAGGCGGTATTTCACGGTCGCGGACGTCATGCCGTTGCGCTGTTCCGCGGTCAGGTATGGGGACACGTATTTCGCGAACAGCGGCGAGGTCTTCTTCAGCGAGAATTCAGCCGGATACGGAGCGATGGTGGCGAAGATGTGCGAATCGTTCAGCGAGATTTCGGTGAAGGCGGTGAAGCCGGTGTTGCCCAGTTTCAGTTTGCCGGCGCCGTAGAAGCTGTCGCGCTTGATTTCCGGCGAGATTTCCACCGAGGTGGTGTAATCGAAATAGCACTGGCCATCGCCCAGGTCGACGTGAGCAGCCGGGCACTTGCCGTTGATCTTCAGGTATGGGTTGACGTTGACGGACTTGGAAGCGCCGGCAGCGTTGTTGTAGCGGATGGTGACGTTCGGCGGAATCGAACGGGACGAGCCGTTGAAGAATTGCAGTGGCTTGCCGGTCTTCGGATCATTGAAATTGATGATACCGGTCTTGGCGAAGTCGCGCTGCGATGCTTTCATGCGCTCTTGTTCCTGGCGGCTGGCCGACAGGAACACGCTCCAGCCGTCGGCTTCCACGTCGCCCCAACCTTTGGCGATGCTGACGGTCTTGTCGCGCGCGCCAGGATGCTGTGGCTTGGAGTACTTGGCGTCGATCGTCAGTGGCGATTCGCCTTTTTTCAGGATGAAGTTGACCACACCGGCAATCGCGTCGGCGCCGTACAGCGCGGAGGCGCCGTCGGTCAGCACTTCGATGCTTTGTACTGCTGACAGGGGGATCGAGTTGATGTCGACCGTGGTGCCGGAGGTGGCAGGCGCAATGCGGCGGCCGTTGACCAGGACCAGCGTGTACGCTTCGCCCACGCCGTGGATCGATGCGGTGGTGATGCCGCCGCCGCTGCCGCCGACCGAGTCAGCCGCCACGGTGAAGCCTTGCATCACAGGCAGTTGCTGCACGAAATCGGTCACCGAGGTGACGCCCGTGCGCGCGATGTCTTTCGCGCTGAACGTTTGCACTGGCAACGATGCTTCAGCGGCGATGCGCTTGATACTCGAACCGGTGATTTCAACACGCTGCATTGGCTGTTCAGCCTGCTGCGCCATGGCGGCATGCATGCCGAATGCGATACCGCCGGCAAAGACCAAGCGTACCGAGCGGGACAATACTTTCTCCAACATCATTTCGACTACTCCCAAAAATAACGCTGCCGGCTGCGCCGGCAGTTGTTTTTTTATTACTTAATGGATAGACGGGGTCGCCGTCATAGAAAAAAGAGCAAAGTTTTTTTCCAGGCGACATCAAATCACTTCGGCTCAAATGGTGTCAATTGTCAAACGGAAGGGAGCCGGGATAGTGGCTTATAAACGTGGTTTTCGTGGCTTTTAAACTACAATTTTGCTGACAATCTTGCAGTTTCCGTATCGTTTTGTTTCATCCTGATAACGAAGCGCAGCCCTCCACGGAACCATGCCCAGGCACGCGCTTCGCATATCCACCACACGTTTCCCTTAAGCAATACACGACATCTTTTCCGGGAAAACCTGAATGCGACTTCATCTCCCTTTTCAGGCGGCGCTGGCGAGGTGCGCTTCCAAACAGATCACGAGTTCATGTAACGTAGGAATTACCCGGTCAATCAGCCCGGCGTCGTTGCCGCTCCGGCATCAGTTCCGGAAGAGTTTAGTCCGTGCGGAAGCGCAGACTGGTGTGCAAATATCCTGCCTATCTCACAAAGCAAAATATATTTGTTTGCTGATTCAATGTCGCGCCGTGGTTTGCCCGATGTTGCGTGAAAACCACCGTTAAATCCACGGCGAATCGACCATCATCCTCCTGCGCTGTCATTTTTACTAGTCTTTTCCCCTCATTCTTTCATTCTGTTACACCTGACTGTTGTTTGTTTGTAACTAGTCTGTTGTGTCGTTGACACACTTTTCCTCCCTATGATTCCATGCTTGCCGGTCACTTATTGATTCATCAATGGGATATAAATTCATCATCAATGAATCATTTAGTACTAGTACATCCGTCTTTTTTGGCAGCAACCGCAAGTGCACCGCTGGTGATTTGCTTAATTTGTAAGGGAACAGACACATGATGAAAGAAAAAGTACTGTCGCGTTCGCTGCGCCTGATGTTCTCGGGCGCCTTGGTGATGGGAATGCTGGCGCCACAAGCCCAGGCCCAGGAAGCCGGCGAAAAGATTACCCGCGTGGAAATCACCGGTTCTTCGATTGCACGTATTGCGAAGGAAGGGGCGCTGCCAGTCCAGATCCTCGGCCAGGAAGAAATCAAGAAGAGCGGTGCCACCACCGCGACTGAACTGATCCAGAATTTGCCAGCGATGCAAGGCTTCGTGCCATCGTCGTCGTCCGTGAACGGCGGCGGCGCCGGCGCCACTACGGCGGCACTGCACTCGCTGCAATCGAAATACACGCTGGTGCTGCTCGATGGCCAGCGCGTTGCACCAGTCGCACTGGGCTCGTCGCAAGGCGGCGGCTATGCTGTGAACATTTCCAGCATCCCGCTGGAAGCCGTGGAACGCGTGGAAATCCTGACCGACGGCGCTTCGGCCCTGTACGGCTCGGACGCGATTGCCGGCGTGGTCAACTTCATCCTGAAGAAAAACAAGACCGACGCCAATGTCTACGCCACGTTCCAAAAACCGGAAACCACCGGCGGCACCAGCTGGTCGGCCGGCATCACCAAGGGTTTCGGCGACCTGGAGAAGGACCGCTTCAACATCCTGATGTCGTATAGCCACGACGAGCAGCGCGTGCTGAAGGCATCGCAGCGTTCGTTCTCGAAGGCAGGCGCCTTCTTCCCGTTCTCCTACGGCGGCAAGAACTACATCTTCGATCAGCGTACCGGCAACACGGAACCCGCCAACATTACCTTCTCGGCCCGTCCGGCAGGCAATCCATCGGCAGCGCCGTCGTCGTACACCATCAACCCGTACTACGCAGCCAATGGCAATTGCGGCGGCCCACTGGCCGGTGTGCAAATCAGTGGCAACGCCACGTCGTGCCGTTTCAACTACGCGGCCACCGTGCAAAACATCCCTGCCAACGAGCGCGACAGCGGCTTGCTGAAGGGTACCCTGAAGATCAATGACAACACCGAGGTATGGGGCGAGGCAGTCCTGTCGCGCTTCCTGATGACCGCGCAGTACGCACCATCGGCACAGCCGATGGGTATCAACGCGACCACCCGCTTCCCGGGCCTGTGGAGCAAATATGTGCAGCCATTCCTGACCGCGAATAACCTGACCGCCACCTCCGGCACCCTGGGTTACCGCTCGGTACTGGTGGGCGGCCGCGCCGACGACTACGAAACCACTGCCCGTCACCTGGCGTTCGGCGTGAAAGGCGATGCCATGGGCTGGGGCTACCACGCCAGCATGGTGATGTCGCGCAGCGTGATCACTGACACGGCGGCCGGCGGCTATTCCGACTTCAACATGCTGAGCGACCTGGTCTCCAAAGGCACCTATGACCTGGTCATGGGCACCGGCGCTGAATCGCTGCGTCCGGCACTGGTGAATGGCACGGAGTTCTCCAAGACCACCTCCACGCTCAATACCGTGAAATTCGGCGCGCAGCACGACGTCATGGATATGGGCGGCGGCATGTCGATCGTGTCGCTGGGCGGTGACTACTCCAAGACCCGCTACCGCACTTCGTACCACGACATGATCTTGTCGCAATCGGGCTTCGACACCCAGCCTGTATCGGCCAACTACCCAGTGGGCGGCAGCTACGGCCAGGTACCGTTCGATGCATCGCGCGACAACTACGGCCTGTTCGGCGAATTGCTGCTGCCGCTGCACCAGACCTTCGAAGCGACCGTCTCCGGCCGCTATGACAAGTACGAAAAAACCCACAGCCGCTGGGTATTCGACACCGCCGCCGATCCGGTGAGCGGTCTGCAGAAGCGTATCGCCAATGCCGACCTGGGCAACACGTTCAACTCGTCGACCTACAAGGCCAGCTTCCGCTGGACCCCGACCAAGAACATCCTGGTACGCGGCGCGTACGGTACCGGCTTCAAGGCGCCGAACATCAACGATATCGCCGGCGCGACCACGTTCAACGGCAGCACCTCGGGTTCCTACGCTTGCCCGTTCCCGGGCTCGGTGGGCTGCCTGCCAGGCAGCGCGCAGTACGACTTGCTGAATGGTCCTAACGGCCTGAGCGGTGCAGCCGGCTTGAAGCCTGAGAAGTCCAAGCAGTGGACCCTGGGTGGCCGTGTTGAACCGATGACCGGCCTGTCGCTGGGCATGGACGTGTGGAATGTCCAGATCAAGAACCAGGTGCTGTCGTCTGGTATCCCTGAAAACGTCGGCTTCGCCAACCCGACCCAGTACGCGCACCTGTTTACCAACCCGTATGCCGACCCGGCTGGTTTCATGACCATCGCGTACAAGCTGCAACCGCTGAACGGCGGCGTGGCGAACTTCCGTGGCCTGGACTGGGACTTCGTCTACCGTAACCGCAACATTGGCTTCGGTTCGCTGACGGCCCAGTGGAATGGTACCTACATGCTGAAGCAGAACTACACCACCGAGCCAAACGGTGCAGTGCTGACCTCGCTGGGCAAGTTCGGACCGGACAATGCCGTCGTATTCCGCCTGCAGACCCACCTGAACCTGACGCTGGATACCGGCCCGTTCACCAATACGCTGAGCGCGCACTTCAAGTCGGGCTACAAGGACCAGCCATATGCTGCGGGCACCTCGGTGTTCCTGGCTAACGCCAACGGTTCGACCGGTGCGACCACCGCCTTCGAAGGCCTGGACGTTCCGTCGTACACCACGTTCGACTGGCAAGGCAAGTACAAGTACAACAAGGCCATCACGATCACCGCAGGCGTTAAAAACCTGTTCGACCGTGAACCACCACGTTCGCTGCAGAACGCCGGTGGCGGTAACCAGATTGGTTACGATGGCCGTTACGCCGACCCGCTGGGCCGTGCGTACTACCTGACCGCTGCTTACCAGTTCTAATACTGGGTTGGACGACATGGGTGCCGGGCCTTCAGGCCGGGCACCCACATAGCAGCAAACCAAGAAGCCTTTCGGAGGAAACTCCGAAAGGCTTTTTTACGTCTTAATCCTCGGCTTTCAGACGGCGCTGACGCACGGCCGCCGCAAGGTTTTCCAGCACTTGCACGCTGGCCTCCCAGTCGATGCAGCCATCGGTAATCGACTGGCCATAGGTCAATTCCTTGCCCGGCACCAGGTCCTGGCGCCCTGCCACCAGGTGTGATTCCACCATCACGCCGACGATGCGCTGGTCGCCGCCCGCGATCTGGCCGGCGATATCGGCGCACACCGGCACCTGGTTTTCCGGTTTCTTCGAGCTGTTGGCGTGCGACGCATCGATCATCAGGCGCGCCGCCAGGCCATAGCCGCCAATCGCCTTGCAGGCTTCATCGACGCTGGCCGCGTCATAGTTCGGCGCCTTGCCGCCGCGCAAGATGATGTGGCAATCCTCGTTGCCGGCTGTTGACACGATGGCCGAGTGGCCGCCCTTTGTGACGGACAGGAAGTGGTGCGGCTGCGAGGCGGCTTTAATCGCTTCCACGGCGATTTTCACGTTGCCGTCGGTGCCGTTCTTGAATCCCACCGGGCACGACAGGCCGGACGCCAGTTCGCGGTGCACTTGCGACTCGGTGGTGCGGGCGCCGATCGCGCCCCAGCTGATCAGGTCGGCGATGTATTGCGGGCTGATCACATCCAGGTATTCGGTACCGGCCGGCAAGCCCAGTTCATTGATGTTGCGCAGCAGTTCGCGCGCCATGCGCAGGCCGTCATTGATGCGGAAGCTGTTGTCCATGTACGGGTCGTTGATCATGCCCTTCCAGCCCACGGTGGTGCGTGGCTTTTCGAAGTACACGCGCATGACGATTTCCAGGTCGCCTTTGAGCTTTTCACGCAGCGGCGCCAGACGGTGCGCATATTCCATGGCCGCTTTCGGATCGTGGATCGAGCACGGGCCGATCACCACCATCAGGCGGTCATCCTGGCCGTGCAGGATGCGATGCAAGGCAATGCGCGCCTCGGCCACGGTCTCGCTGGCGGCGTCGGTGCACGCGAACTCGCGGATCAAATGGGATGGTGGTACCAGTTCCTTCATTTCGCGGATGCGCAAGTCGTCGGTGCGTTGCATGTGGTTTCTCCTGGGTTGATATTATTTCTGGATAAAAAAAAACCGCCTGGGCGGCGGTTTAGTCTGGGTTTGCTGGGATCTCGCTTCTACGTGAACCGGCCGCTACTCCACCGCCTTGGGGTTGGAATTGCTAAAGTAAAAAAAGCCGGTAAAGAAGAAATGGGTCATTACAAATCCGTAAGTATCAAACAACTATAACAACAATCCGCGTCGCCTGGCAAGAGATTTATCGGCTAAAGGCCCAAAATGAAAAATGCCGTTCAGCTTGCGCTGAACGACATTGACGCCTTAGGCTGCGATCAGCTTACGCGATCAGAACCGGTAGGAACCGACGACGTAGAACTGACGACCCAGTGGGTCGGTGTAACGGCCATCGTAGCCCAGCTGGTTGCCGCCGCCAGCGATACGCTGGGAGAACGGAGGCTCGGTGTTCATCAGATTCTTGATACCACCGGTAATGGTCAGGTTCTTGTTGAACTTCCATTTGGTTTGCCAGTCCAGCACGGTGTACGACTTCACATCGCGCTTCACGCCCACGTAGTCGCCCATCGAACCGTCGGTGTTGACTGCGCGAATGGCGCCGTCGTCCTCGGTGATCGGCATGTCATGGTAGCCCGACTTGTACACAGCGGTCAGCGAGTGCGACAGAGCGTCAGACTGACGCCAGGTCACCATACCCTTGGTGATCAAGCGGAACACAACGTCATTGTACGAGTCGAAGCGGCCCACAGAGCCTTTCACCGGTTCGGTCGCCAGCGCCTGCTGGTTCGCCTTCAGCATGTAGGTACCGGTCCAGTTGAAGGTCAGCTTGCCAACGCCGGCATTCATGGCGAAGGTGTGATCCCAATCGATACCTTGGTAATGCGAGCTGGCCAGGTTGAACGGGGTCAGGGACGCCACCAATACGTTTTGTTTCTGGATCGGATCGTAGTACGACGAGAACAAGCTCATGTACTTGGCCGGATTGTTGAACACTTCGTTCTCAGGCAGTTTCTTGATCTGATCCTGGATCTTCACGTCCCACAGGTCAAAGCCAACCGACAGGTTCTTCATCGGCTCGATGCGGAAGCCGATGGTGGCTTGCTTCGAAGTTTCCGGCTTCAGGCCACCGGTACCGGTCAGCGCGTTACCGCCGTCGAGCAGGCCGTATTCAGCGTTTCCGTTGCACAAATTCAGCAGCGGGCCGGAGGTGATCGGGCAAGGATGGAAGCTGGACGAACCGCCGTTCACAATGGGCTTGGTCACGTCGGTCAGGATCGGCGCCTTGAAACCAGTGCCGTAGGATCCGCGCACCAGCACGTTGTTGACCGGACGCCATGCGGCGGACAGCTTGTAGGTGGCTTTCGATGCACTGCTACCTTGGGTGGCTGGCGCGCCCAGCTTGCCCGCGGTGTCGAAGTTCATCTTGTTCTTGACGGCCTCATAGCTGTCATAGCGCAGGTCGCCGGTCACTTCCAGGCCTTTGATCACTGGCACTACCAGCTCGGCAAACGCCCCCCAGTTCTTACGGGACGCGTCGATTGGCAGGGAGCCGGTGCCGCCACCAATGTTGGTGTCGGTCCAGCTAGGCTGCAGGCTGTTCGGACCCATGGCGATGGCGCTTGGATTGTCGATGTACTTCTGGGTCGACATGTCGGCGCCCACTGCCAGCATGGCGGCGCCGCCGCCAGCCTGGAACACTTCGCGCGAACCACGCAGGTTCAGCACATCCAGTTTGGAGGTGGTGACGTCCAGTTCCTGGTGCAACACGGCCGAAGCCAAGACTGCTTTGGTTTCCGCAGTCGGTACGATGAATGGGTTGTAGGTACCTGCTTTCATCAGCGCGTCCAGCTTGTCGCCGGAAGTATAGCCGGCTACAGCGTTGTCGACCGCTTTGTTTTCCGAGTGAACGTAGGCGGTGGTCCAGTCCCAGCCGAAGTGGGTGCCTTCCAGGCCCAGCGCCAGGTGTTTGGCGTTGGTTTCCCAGCCATCGGTACGGCCGCCGGCGTCAACCAGACGCAGGTTCATGGTGGCGGATTGGACTTGGGTCGGATCTACACCCAGTTTCACCAGCGCTGGCACCACGTTGGATTTGAACAGCGCCGAGTTGACGTCCAGGCCCAGCGCCTGTGCCGGTGGCGCGTAACGCGCGGTGCTGGTGAACTTGGAGTACAGGCCTTCGGCGAAGAACCTCAAGTTATCGTTGATCTTGACATTGGCATTGACGAAGAAACCATCGCGCTTCAACTCTGGCAGCAGTTGCACGGTCGAGCCGTAGTTGAACAGGCAGCGGTTGCCAACCTTGAAGGTGTTCGGTGCGCCGCACGAACCGGAGTTGATCAGGCCCGGGTTAAACGAACTAAGGGTTTTGCCCGATGCATCCTTGACAGCCACGTTGCCAGGAATGGAGTTCGACGACAGCATGTACAGTGAATAGTTCTTACCACCGCTGGAGAAGGCATGCACGCCACCCGGTGCGCTAAACGGACGATCCAGTGCATTCAATTCGGACTGGGTATCGTGGCTATAGGACAGCATCACGTTGAAGCCATTCGCTTCGTAATCGCCAAAGCCTTTGGAGATGGCCACGTTCGAGGTCGCACCAGCACTGCCCTTGCTTGGACGGTTGTAGGTCAGCTCGATGCTGGCCTCCTGCGAGTTTTTCTTCAGGATGAAGTTAACCACGCCGGCAATCGCGTCGGAACCGTACAGTGCCGATGCGCCGTCGGTCAGGATTTCCACGCGCTCAACGGCGGACAATGGGATCGAAGCGAGGTTGACGGAAGAACCGGAAGTGTACGGCGCGACACGGCGGCCGTTCAACAGTACCAAGGTGTAGTTGGTGCCGATCGCGTGTACCGAAGCGGTTTGCACGCCGCCGCCGCCACCGTTGACGGAGGTCGAGGAAGTGACGAAACCTTGCATGGAAGGCAGGGTGGCAACCAGGTCCGCCACAGTGGTAGCGCCGGTTTGTTCAATTTGCGCCTTAGACAGCGTTTGAACGGGCAAAGCACCTTCGACAGCGATACGCTTCACAGCGGAACCGGTAATTTCCACGCGCTGCACCGGTGCTTCCGCCGACGTTTGCGCCATCGCAGGCAGCGTAACCCCCATTACCACTCCACCGGCGAAAATCATGCGAACAGACCGGGCCAGGATTGTTTCATTAATCATTATTGATCCTTGTACTGAATTATTATCGTTTATGACGGGCACTTGCTTTATTTAATTTAGCCTTTTAAGCCGCAAGCGATGCCATGGAAACATGATGTTTCAACAAGGTCAATCTGAAAATACACAATTTGTTACGTTGCAACGTTGAGATGAATTTGTTGACAAAATGCGAATTTTTCCCACAAAAAGTTTCTCGTGAGAAATACGCATGGAACGTGCAGAAATTGGCACAACGGGCGGCGGAAAGTGCGCCGCCCGTTGCAGGAGAAGGGGAATTACGGGGAAACTACGGGGAAACCAGCGGGAAAATTAAGCGGTGCCGCCCACCGTCACGCCATCGAGGCGCAAGGTCGGCTGGCCGACGCCGACCGGTACACTCTGGCCTTCCTTGCCGCACACGCCGACGCCGGAATCGAGCTTCATGTCATTGCCGATCATCGAGACGCGGTTCAGCACATCCGGGCCATTGCCGATCAGGGTTGCGCCTTTCACCGGATAGGTGATCTTGCCGTCTTCGATCATGTACGCTTCGCTGGCCGAGAACACGAACTTGCCGTTGGTGATGTCGACCTGGCCGCCGCCGAAGTTCACCGCATACAGCCCGTTTTTCACGGACGCGATGATTTCCTGCGGGTCCTTGTCGCCACCCAACATATAAGTATTGGTCATGCGCGGCATTGGCAAGTGCGCGAACGATTCGCGGCGGGCATTGCCGGTCACCGGCATTTTCATCAGGCGCGCATTCATGGTGTCCTGGATATAGCCTTTCAGGATGCCATCTTCGATCAGGGTGGTGCACTGGGTCGGGTTGCCTTCATCATCGATGTTCAGCGAACCGCGGCGGTCGGCCAAGGTGCCGTCATCGACCACGGTAACGCCCTTGGCCGCCACACGCTCGCCAATGCGGCCGGCGAAGGTCGACGACCCTTTACGGTTGAAATCGCCTTCGAGGCCGTGGCCGATCGCTTCGTGCAGCAGGATGCCGGGCCAGCCCGGGCCCAGCACGACGGTCATCGGACCGGCCGGCGCCGGACGCGCGTCGAGGTTCACGATGGCGGACTGCACCGCATCGTCGGCATAGCTTTCCAGCACATCATCGGTGAAGTACGCATAATCGTAGCGGCCGCCGCCACCGGACGAACCCACTTCGCGGCGGCCATCCTGCTCGGCAATCACGGTCAGCGACACGCGCACCAGCGGGCGGATATCGGCCGCCAGCACGCCATCGCTGCGCACCACCAGCACCACGTCATATTCGCCGGCCAGGCTGGCCATCACTTGCACCACGCGCGGGTCTTTGGCGCGCGCCATTTTTTCAACGCGTTCCAGCAACTTCACCTTGGCGGTCGCGTCGAGCGACGCCAGCGGATCGTTCGGCAGGTACAGCGAGCGGCCGCCCTGGTGGAAGGTCTGCCCCGCCACCTTGACCTTGCCGGAACCGGCGCGGGCAATGGTGCGGGTGGCGGCGGCGGCATCGAGCAGGGCGCGCTCGGAAATTTCATCGGAATAGGAAAACGCGGTTTTCTCGCCGGACACGGCGCGCACGCCGACACCCTGGTCAATCGAGAAACTGCCGGTTTTCACGATGCCTTCTTCCAGGCTCCAGCCTTCGTTTTTCGTGAACTGGAAATACAGGTCGGCGTAATCGACCTTGTGCGTAAACATGCTGCCCAACGCTTTCAGCAGCTTGGCTTCATCCAGTCCGAATGGCGTCAGCAGCAATTCACGCGCGACAGCCAGGGAAGACAGGTTGGGTTCGAATGGGGTCATAGTGGTTGAGGCCTTGTTAGTAGATCCCGCCATTGTATGGCGTATAGGGGGCGCGCGTCACATGGTCCGGTGTTTTAGCGCCGGCAAACTTTCCCGCACCGACGCCATGAACACGGCATCGATCTCGCCGTGCACCACGCCCTCGCCTTCGGCCAGCACGGTTTTGACTTCGCCCCACGGGTCGATCAGCATGCTGTGGCCCCAGGTGCGGCGGCCATTGACGTGTTCGCCGCCCTGCGCCGCCGCCAGCACATAGCACTGGTTTTCAATCGCGCGCGCACGCAACAGCACTTCCCAGTGCGCGCGGCCGGTGGTGTAAGTAAACGCGGCCGGCACCACGATCAGCGACAGCGGCCCCATGGCGCGGAACAACTCGGGGAAGCGCAAGTCATAGCAGACCGACATGCCGACCTTGCCGACCGGCGTGTCCACCACGCCGACGTTGCGGCCCGGCACGATAGTGCGCGCTTCGTCATACGATTCCGTGCCCTTGGTAAAGCCGAACAAGTGGATCTTGTCATAGCGGCCCACGTGCACGCCTTCGCTGTCATAGACCAGCGTGGTGTTGACGACTTTTTCCGGATCACTTGACGCCAGCGGCAAGGTGCCGCCCAGCAGCCAGATACCGTACTGGCGCGCCATAGCCGACATGAAGTCCTGGATCGGGCCCTTGCCCAGCGGTTCGGCCACCTTGACCTTGTCGCTGTCGGACAAGCCCATGATGGCCCAGTATTCCGGCAACAGCACCAGTTTCGCGCCGGTTGCGGCGGCCTGTTCGATCAGGCGGCGCGCGGTGGCGATATTGTCTTCAACCGATGGCGTGGAAACCATCTGGATCGCAGCAACCATGTTCATTGTTTCGCTTCCTTGCGGGTATCGATCTTGGTAATGACGGGCGCCTTCCATGGTCCCGTCACCTGCATTTCATAGGCCAACGCTTTCGACAGCGGCTGGCTGAGGAACAGCTGGGTCAGGAAACTGCCCAGGCCCACCACCGGGTTGACGGCCAGCGCATACATCAGGGGCGCGGTGCCGAAGTTCACTTCCGGCATGACCAGCACGTGCAAATTCGTGGTTTCGTTGGCGATATCGGCCGTTCCCGCCATCATGATGGTGGCGGCCACGCCGTGCATTTTCAAGTTGTCGGTACGGGCCATGCCTTGCTGGATGGCGGCATTGGCGGTGATGCCGTCAAACGCCAGCCCTTCTGAAAACACGTCCTGGAAATCCAGTTTCAGCAAGCGCGGCAGCGCTTGCAAACTCAGCACGCCCAGCAATTTGGCGGCGCCCGGGTCTTGCTTGAGGAACTGGCCTTTGGTCACATCCAGCTTCAACTGGCCCGACAGGCTCGGGATGTCGAACGCATACGGCAAACCTTTCCACGCAATCTCGCCATTCAAGGTGCCCTTGCCATTGCGCAGGGTATCGGTAAAACCGAAACGGTCCAGCAACTTGCCCGCGTTGTGGATATCGAGCTCGAAATTCAGGCTACTCTGGTGCAGCCCATCCTTGCCCACCACCCAGCGCCCTGTCCCTTTCAATTCGCCATCGGCATTCGCCAGCGACAGGCGCGAGACTTTCCATTCATGCGATGCCGGCGCGTTATACGCCTGTAATTCAAGGCGGCCCAGCGGCTTGTTAAACAGTTCGAAGCGTTCCGCCACAATATCGAGCGCGGGCATCACGGCTTGCGAACCCTTGGTTTCCAGCAAATCCTTGACTTCATTGGCCGACGACGACGGGATGATCAGCGACGACAGGCGCGCCGTGACTTTGCCGATGCCCTGCCCCGTCGCACTGGTGTTCCAGGTGATGTAGCCGGCGGCTTGCGGCGACTCCACATTGGCTTGCCAGATGCCTTTCTGGTTGGTGACACCGGCCACCACGTTGTCGAGCTTGCGTTCGCCCAGCACCAGTTCGCCAGCGCGCGCCGCCATCGCATCGATCGTCACATATTGGGCGATATCCGTGCCGGTTGCCGCACCGGCCTGCGGCGCGGCGTTTGGATCCGGCTTGCCGGCGATATGGTCGGCCAGGTCGATCCAGTGGTCGACATTGAGCGCTTTCAGGCTGGCATTCAACGCCAGGCCGCTGTCCGGTTCCGGTGCCGGGACATTGACGCCGATCCCGCCGCGCAGCATTTTCCACGGTCCCTTGTTGACACGCTGTCGCTGGTACGCCGCCGACATGCCGGCGCCCAGCGCAATGCGCAAGTCGTCGTGCATGACCACATTGCCATTGACTTGCGTGCCGGTATCGCCGGACAGCACGACCCGCAGCGGCAACAGGTCCGGTGCGTTTTTCACCAGCGGCGCGGGGAAGTCCAGGCCCAGTCCGGCCAGGTTGGAATCAATCGTGACCGCGTAATGGTGGTCGCGCGCCACCACCAGGCCGCTGTAGCGGGCGCTGCCATTGATGTGACTGGCCAGGCGCTGCACTTCCGGTGCGGGCCAGGTCTTGCGCAAGCCATCGGCGGTGACAGCCCCGGCCAGCCGCACCTGGATTGAGCCGTCGCGCTGGGAACCGCCCGACACCGCCACCGGGCCGCCGACAAACGCGCCGGACAAGCCATTGAGGTTGACGCCTTTTTCATTGAATTCAATCTTGCCGGTGGCGCCCAGCACGGGTGGCATGTCATGCCACAGGGTCACGTCATTGCCCAGCAATTGCAGCACGCCCAGTACTTTCGAGTCATGCATGTTGGCCAGCGGCAGCCGCAGGCTCAGGCCCAGTTTGGCGTTGCCGGTGGCGGTGGTTTCATCCGTGAAGTGGCCGATCCATTCCAGTACCGGACTGGCCGCCACATAGTGCACATAATCCTGCATCGCGCCCAGCGCCGTGCCATCGATTTCCAGCATGCTGTCGTGGATGGCGAGATCGGGGATCACGGCTTTCACGTTGGCCAGCGCGACATTGCCGGTCACGGCGGTATCGCCACGGATTTCCATCCGCACGCCTTCAAACAGGAAGCTGCCCTTGATCTTGTCGGCCACCGGCCACAGCGGCGACTTGCCATCCTTGGCATAGAAGCCGGGATCGTAATTCAGACGGCCATTGTGGATGCGGCCGCCGATCTTGAATTCACCCTTGGCCTTGTCGGCGAAGGGGAAATGCGCGAGGTCGCCCCGCAGGCGCAAGTGCACATCGTCCGCGCGCCCCTCTTCCAGCGCGCCCGTCAGCCAGTGCCGCAAATGTTCGGGCGTGGCCACCGGCAGGTAGCGGCCGATTTTTTTCACGTCAAAGCCATCGAGCTTGCCGGTGAAGTCCGCCACGCCGGCGCTTTTGCCATCGAGCGGCACCACGTGTTTGCCAGTCAGCGACCCGGTTAGCCCTTCCTGGCTGAAGACCAGGTTATCGACGTCGACTTTCAAGCGCTCATTGCCGTCAAACGACCAGCTGAACTTGCCATTGAGGCGGTCGAACGGCATGTTGGCATCAGCAAAGTAGTCGGGCATGCGCAGCACCGATTTGTCCGCGTCGAGCGTGAAGTTGCCCCCTTTTTCACTGGCTTCCAGGGTGCCGGACAAGCCGTCAAAGCCCGGCAGCGCCGGCATGCCGCGCACCGCCGGCGCATGGGCGGATTTCGGCACCGGCAGGCGCGCCGCGCGCGGCTTCATGCCCAGGTGGTCGAGCCGGCCCTTGATCAGGTAAGCATTCAGGGCCGGATAGGCGCCATACCAGGTGGCGGTCACGTCGATCAGCTTGCCGGTCGGGTCGACGTCGGCCAATACCTGGCGCTGCTGCGCGGACAAGGGCAAATGCGCGGCCAGCGCGGCCAGCACCTGTAAATCCAGCACGCTGGCCGACACTTCCATGCGTTCCGGCGATTTTTTCGTGGCGGCGGCAAAGCGTTCCGACAAATTGGTCGGCGCCATCACCAGGCCGTCGCGCGTTTTCAAGGAAAAGTTGGTCAGGGTCACGGAATGGCCCAGCGCGCCAAACGCGGGCTGGCCGCTTTGCAGGGCGGCCGGGATTTCTTCACGGGCGGAAATGCGGCCCTGCACCTGTTCCAGGTCCAGCGCGGGCAAGCCCGGCGCCAGGGTCGCCGTCACATCCTGCAGGCCGACATCTGCGGTAAACGCGGCCAGCTTGGCATGGTCCAGCCGCACCCAGGCACGCACCGACCCCGTGGCCGAGTGCACGTCGAGCGGATAATTGACGTGGGTTTTCCATGCGGCCAGGTCGGCTTTTTGCACGTCGGCGTAAATTTCGCCCTGCCACAGGCGCACGTCGGACGGGCGCTGTGCAAAAGTCGGGTGCACGAAGTCGGCGCGCACATCGATGGGGCCGCCGAGGTTGGGGCCGGCAAGGTCCGGGCCGCCGAGGTTCGCTTCGGCGCGGCCGGGGGCGACCGTTCCCTGTGACGGCGTCGCCTGCAGCGCCACGCGGTGGCGGCGCCACTGGTTGCGCAGCACCAGGTTCATATTACTCAGCGACAGCGTAGGTTTGCCGCGCATTTGATCGGTCCAGTCCAGCCGGCCTTCGCGGATGACAATTTCCTGCTGCGCCAGCAGCCAGTCCGCGCCCTTGCCATCCCCCTTGCGGTCGAGGTCGATGTATACGCCCGCCACATACAGTTTGCCGTCTTCGGCGCGCCGCACTTCGAGGTTGGGCCGGATCAGTTCCAGCGAACGGAAACGCACATCGAGCGCCGCCACGCTCCACCACGACAGGGTCGCCGACACGCTGGGCAGCGCCAGCACCTGGTGGCCGCCCTTGTCGCGCAGGCGCATGTCGCCCAGGAACAGGGTCGGGTGCAGGCCGGTCCAGGAAGCGTAAACGCGGTCGATGGTGACGGGATTGCCGAGCGCCTGGCTGGCCATCTTTTCTATATCGGCCTTGTAATGGTCGATATTGGGCAGCACCAGGTAGCGCAACGACAGGAACAGGATGCCAAATGCGAAGTACAGCACCAGCGCCAGCTTTAAAGTGAAGCCCAGCACGTGGTGGGTGGCCAGGTTGCAGACCCGATAAGCCGCACGAAGCCGTTGCCAGCGCACAGCCAGGGGCATGCTGCCGGTCTCGGGTACTGCTGGCGGTTTTTGCATCAATACGCTAATAATTCAAGTCCGGCTTGTTATAAATCGCTAAAATCGTTTGTGACTTCCGCCATAAGTTGTCATTTTAACCGATGGTTGAAGCCGCTCCGCTCCGATTACACTACGTTACCAGTCCTTTACCAGTCCTTTACACTTAATGTCCCACACCGACGCATCCCGGTATTTCCAGCGCTGGACCAGCGCCGACCCCGCCCGCCCCGCCAAAGTCGCGGCCCTCGCGCGCAGCCCGTTGCATGAACTGGATTTGGCCGCCTGCCTGGCGGACCAGACCGATGCGAGCGGACAGCCGCTGCCGCTGGGCCGCGCCATGCGCCGCCTGCGCAACTTGCTGGTGTGCACCATTATTCAGCGCGACCTCGATGGCCAGGCCGATTTGCATGAAGTCGTCACGGCCATGACGCGTTTCGCGGATTTCGCGGTGCAGGCGCATTGCGCCGACGTGTATGCGGAGATGACAGCGACGCACGGGGTGCCGGTCTCGGCGGAAACCGGCGATACGCAGGAAATGATCGTGCTGGCGATGGGCAAGCACGGCGGCGCGGAATTGAATGTCTCGTCCGATATCGACCTGATCTTTGTATACCCGGACGATGGCGATACCCAGGCCGGCCCCGGCCAGCGCGGGCTGTCGAACCATGAATTCTTTGTCCGCATGGGCAAAAAGCTGATTGCCGCACTGGCGGAAATCACCGAAGACGGTTTTACCTTCCGCGTCGACATGGCGCTGCGCCCGAACGGCAATTCCGGCCCGCTGGCCGCCAGCCTGGGCATGGTCGAGCAATACCTGATCGTGCAGGGCCGCGAATGGGAACGCTACGCATGGGTCAAGGCGCGCGCCGTCACCGGCAAGCCGGCCGACATCGCGGCGCTGGAAGCGATCGTGCGGCCCTTCGTGTTCCGCCGCTATCTCGATTTCGGCGTCATCGATGCGATCCGCAACATGCATGCGCAAATCCGCGCCGAGGTGAACCGCCAGGAACGCTTGCACCCGGACCGCAGCAATAACGTGAAACTGGGCCGGGGGGGCATCCGTGAAATCGAATTCCTGGCGCAAGTGTTTCAATTGATCCGGGGCGGGCGCGACAGCACCCTGCGCGACCGCTCGACCCGCGCCACCCTGCGCCTGTTGCCTGAAAAAGGGTTGCTCACCGCCGAGATCGTCGGGCAATTGCTCGATTCGTATTCATTCCTGCGCAACCTGGAACACCGGCTGCAATACATCGACGATGGCCAGACCCACACCCTGCCCCCCAGCGACGCCGACCGCGACGTGGTGGCGCACTGGATGGGCATGCCCGATGTGCCGGAATTATTGGCCGAACTGGCGCGCCACCGCGCTTTCGTGGCCAGCCAGTTCGATGCGATCTTTGCCGACAAGAGCGACAGCGAGCGCGATGCGGAAACCGACGCCGAATGCACCGACCCGGACAACCGCGAAGCCATCGAAGCGCGCTTTGCCACGCTGGGCTATGAAGACCCGGCCGGCGCCGCGCAGCGCCTGATCGCCACCTGGCAGGCGCCGAAACTGCAATCGCTGCCGGAAGCGTCGCGCCAGCGCCTGGTATCGCTGGTCAATATGGCGCTGCCGCTGATTGCCACCATCGCCGAACAATCGGCGGTCGGCAGCCAGCTGGTCACCCTCGGCAGCCTGCTGGACTTCCTGGAAGCCATCGCACGCCGTTCCGCGTATTTATCGCTGCTGACCGAATACCCGCACACGCTGGAGCGGGTGATCCGCATGATGCATGCCAGTGGCTGGGCCGCGAAATTCCTCACGCGCCACCCGATCCTGCTGGACGAACTATTGGACGACCGCATCCATAACGCGGTCTTCAACCCGGTGACCCTGGCGGCGGAACTCGATGAACAGTTGCGGCTGGCGGCGGGCGATACGGAACGGCAAATGGATATTTTGCGCGAAGTGCACCACGCGCAACTGTTCCACTTGCTGGCGCAAGACCTGGCGGGCGACCTGACGGTGGAAAAGCTGGCCGACCATTTATCGGCGCTGGCCGACGTGATCGTGGCGGCCACCATCAACGCCGTGTGGCAGACCGTCGCCACGCGCCATCGCGAGGTGCCGCGCTTTACCGTGATTGCCTATGGCAAGCTGGGTGGTAAGGAACTGGGCTACGTGTCCGACCTCGACGTGATTTTCCTGTTCGACGATGACGACCAGGATGCACCGGCCCAGTACGCCAAGCTGGCGCAGCGTTTTATTACCTGGATGACGTCGCATACCTCGGCCGGCATCCTGTTCGACATCGATATTGCGCTGCGCCCCGATGGCGCCAGCGGCATGCTGGTGTCGTCGGTGCAGGCGTTCGAACGCTACCAGGACAGTTCGGCATGGATCTGGGAACACCAGGCGCTGACCCGGGCCCGCTTCTGCGCCGGCGACACCGCCATCGGCGAACAGTTCGAGCAAATCCGCTGCAAGGTGCTGCGCAAGGAGCGCCCGGCCGACGGCCCGTTGAAGCCGGAAGTGCTCAATATGCGCAAGCGCATGGCCGATGCGAAACCGAACCGCTCCGACCTGTTTGATTTAAAGCAGGACGCGGGCGGCATGATCGACATTGAATTCATCGTGCAATACCTGGTGCTGCAGCATGCCTCGACCTATGCGCAGCTGACGGGCAATGTCGGCAACATTGCCTTGTTGAAAATGTGCGGCGAACTGGGGCTGATCGATGTGGAACTGGGCGCGCACGCGGCCAACGCCTACCGCGCGTACCGCAAGCTGCAACACCAGCTGCGGCTGCAGGGGCAGGAAAATGCGCGGGTCGATCCGGACCGGGTGACGGACCATGCGCGGCATGTGACGCAGCTTTGGGAGTCGCTATTCCATTGAAACTGCTTAGGTAGTGCTACGTACGTAATCGAAATACTTGAGGCCATTGGGATGCGTCTGGCATATTGACCTACAGAAATATACTAAGGAGACTCCAATGAAAGCATTCCTCTGCGCCGCCGCCCTGGCGCTGGGCGCGCTTGCCACTCCCGCCTTTGCGGCGGACAAAGGTTCGGCCAATGAAGCGATGGCGATGGTAAAAAAAGCCGTCGCCCTGATCAAGTCCGATGGCAGGGAAAAAGCCTTTGCCGCCTTTGCCGACCCGGCCAACAAGGATTTCCACGACCGCGACTTATATGTCTACGTCTATGACCTGAACGGCGTTTCGCTGGCACATGGCACCAATCCCAAGATGGTGGGCAAGAATTTGCTGTCGATGAAGGACAACGAAGGCAAGCCCTTGATCCAGGAAATGGTCAAAGTGGTCAAGGAAAAAGGCAGCGGCTGGGTCGACTACCAATGGCCCAATCCCGTGACCAAGACCGTTGAAGCCAAATCCGGCTACGTGGAACGGGTGGACGATATCCTGGTTGGTTCAGGGGTCTACAAGTAATTGCGCGGGTCGATCCGGACCGGGTGACGCTCCATGCACGGCATGTGGCGGCATTGTGGGCGTCACTGTTCCAGCCAAATACGTAAATCACTTACATGGCGATCCCGCCCACATCCCCCGCTGCGGCAGGGATTTTTTATTCCACTTTGAAACATTTCATTCCTCGAGACATAACTTGCTTGCACCATGCAATGCGGGATACCGACCACTAAACGTTGTAATCGCACAACAAATCACCACATGCAATACTGAAACTTTTGTTACATCTCCAACATACGAAATCATGACAACAAGGCACCTTTCGTCATGTCTTTCCCATGGTTATTCGCCCGTTGCCGATGAAAATAAGTTACGGGAATACCGTACGTGGCAGAACTAAGCGCACGTAAACCGCTGATCAAACTGAATAAAATATTAATGTTGCGCTATCATTCAGTTAAAAATTTCCACTCGGAAATATCGAGCACCTTGCTGAATTAATAGTCAGCAGTCCAGCCAAGTTGACGTTCACGGCAGTGTTCGGAAGTTTCCCTGAAACAAGCTTATACAATTCGATATATGCGCATCGTTGACTGCGCTACACGACCATGACTACATTGGCTTGCTTTATCGTTAATTAATACCGAGAAGGAAGCAATGATGAGAGAACGGGTTTTATCGAATTCCATACGCTTGTTGTGCCTGAGCGGTTTCGCACTGACCGTGCAATCTGCCTCCGCACAAGCCCAGGCGCCAGTCACGCCGGACGCTATCCAGACGGTGCAAGTGACCGGTTCGCGCATTAAATCGCCGAACGCTGAATCGCCATCGCCACTGCAAATCCTGAGTGCGGCGGACATTGCGTCTTCGGGCGCAACCAATCTGCAAGAATTGCTGCAGAAGAATCCTACGCTGGGTACGCCAACCCTCAGCCGTACCAACTCCAACTTCCTGACCTCGGGCGGCGGCACCGCCACCGTCAACCTGCGTAACCTGGGCGATTCCCGTACGCTGGTCCTGGTCAACGGCCGCCGTTTTGTTTCCGGCGTGCCGGGCGACACCGCGGTCGACTTGAACACCATCCCAACCGACTTCATCGAGCGTGTTGAACTGTTGACCGGTGGCGCATCGGCAACCTACGGTTCCGACGCGGTGGCTGGTGTGGTCAACATCATCTTGAAGCGCAACTTCAACGGCGTCATGCTGGACTCGTCGCTGGGCAAGAGCGACAAGGGCGATGACTTCAAGAAGAAATTCGCTCTGACCTGGGGCACCACGTCCGGCGACGGCAACAGCAACGTGATGGCCCACTTCGGCTACACCAAGCAAGGCGCGGTCATGTCGAAGGATCGCGCCTACTCGGCGGTCGACCAGATTTCGAAAATGGTGGGTTCGACCGGCGAAGCCGCCGATGCCTTCGTGCCGACCCGGCCGTTCTACTCCAGCTTTGCCCCGCAAGGCCGCTTCTACCACGACACCGGCACGTTCACCTACGACCGCAATGGTAATGTGATCCCTTGGAGCACCAACGGTTCCGCCACCCTGGCAGCCACCGGTTTCAACCGTTCCGAATTCCGTGCCATCGCGGTGCCGACCGAGCGCTACTTGTTCGCCACCAACGGCAACTTCGCGTTCAATGAAGACCATTCGGCCTTCTTCGAAGGTACCTACGCGCAAACCCACGTGTCCACCAACATCGAACCGTTCCCGTTGGGCGCGGAAGCGATCTTCCCTGCTTCGGGCGGCCAGGTGCCGGCTGAATTCATGGTGGGCGGCAGCATGGTGCGCAACCCGATCGTGCCGCAATACCTGTGGGACCGCATCAGCGATACCGATGGTGACGGCGCACGCGATTACTACTTCACCCGCCGTATGTCCGAAGTCGGCAGCCGCCACTCGGAAGCCGACCGCGGCACGTTCCGCCTGGCAACCGGCCTGAAAGGCTCGATCAAAGACTGGAACTACGAAGCCTTCGTTTCCTACGGTAAAACCAAGGAATCGCAAGTTTCCCAAGGCCAGGTTAACGTGCTGAACTTCCGCAATGCGCTGGAAGCCATCCCGAACCCGGCCGGCGGCGTCATGTGCCGTGACGCCAATGCGCGCGAACAGGGTTGCGTACCGATCAATGTGTTCGGTTTCAATTCGATCTCGCCGGAAGCACTGAAATACGTGATTGCACCAGGTTCACTGGATAACTCGATTATCCAGAAACTGGCTGGCGTGTCCCTGAGCGGCGACTTGCTGCAATTGCCGGCCGGCGGCTTGGGCGTGGCGCTGGGCTATGAATACCGCAAGGAAGAATCGTCGTCGATCGCCGATCCGCTGACCCAGGCTGGCCTGAACGCGGGTAATGCGATTCCACCGACCTTCGGTAAGTATGACGTGAAAGAAGCGTTCGCCGAAGCCCGTATTCCGCTGCTGAAAGACAAACCGTTTGCTAAGCAGTTGAGCCTGCTGACGGCATTCCGTCACGGCGACTATTCCACCGTTGGCAAAACCAACAGCTGGAATGCCGGCTTCGAATGGGCGCCTTCGAACGACGTGAAGTTCCGCGGTACGCAAGCAGTATCGACCCGTGCCCCGAACATCAACGAACTGTTCTCGCCGCCAAGCCAGGACTTCCCAACCGGTCTGGCTGACCCGTGCGTAGGCGTGACCGCGACGTCGTCCGGCACCAAGGATAGCGCTTGCCGCGCCGATCCAGGCGTGATGGCCAACATCCAGCGCAACGGCGTGTTCACCCTGACCCAGGCTGACATCCAGGGCGTGTCCGGCTACAACCGCGGCAACCCTGACCTGAAAGCGGAAAAAGGCAAATCGTCGACCGTTGGCGTGATCGTGACCCCGCGTTCGATCCCGGTCCTGAGCAAGTTCACCTTCACGGCTGACTGGTTCAAGATCCGTATCGAAGACGCGATCGTCAGCACCCCGCGCCAGTACTCGCTGGACCAGTGCTACGGCGGCGGCAACACCACCTTGTGCAAATTCATCACCCGCTGGCCAACCTTCGTCGGCAGCAGCAGCGCCGGCGCGATCCGCTACTCCGACACCGCCGTGTCGAACAGCGGTGGCAAAGGCACTGAAGGTGTGGACATCACCGCAACGTGGGCAGACCGTGTCGGCCCAGGCCGCCTGACGGCCCACGTCGCGTACACCCACCTGAAAACGCTGTGGGACCAGGCGCTGCCAGGCGCGGATCTGGATGAGTCCGCAGGTGAAACGGCCGCATCGAAGAACAAAGCGGTTGTTAACTTGGCGTACAAATGGGGCAAGTTCGGCATCACGTCGTCCACGACCTACATCGGCAAAGCTTCGCTGGACGACCAGTTCCTGAAGCAGTATGACCTGCCAGCCAAGTCGATCGGCATCGGTTCGAAGATGTATAACGACTTCCAGATGACGTACGCTGTGAAGAAGTCCATCGAACTGTACCTGGGTATCGACAACGCGTTCAACGTCAAGCCGCCTCCGATCATCAGCGGCCTGCCAGGCAACGACACCGGTACCGAAACCGACGCATCGACCTACGATGCAATCGGCCGCCGCTACTACATGGGCGTGCGCGTCAGCCTGTAATGGCGTCAATGGCATCCTGCGGGATGCCTGACCGTCCCAAGCCCCGGCCAGCAATGGCCGGGGCTTTTTCTTTTAGCGGCCGTCTTTCAGGGGCCTGGCCCCAAAAGTACTATCATTCGCTTAGGGTTCAATAGTATTGGGGCGTAAAAAAACCCGCCGAAGCGGGTTTTTCGTGACTGCGACAGCCGATTACTTAGCGTTCATCAGCGCCACGGTGGTGTCCAGCATGCGGTTCGAGAAGCCCCACTCGTTGTCGTACCACGACGAGACCTTCACCAGGCGGCCCGACACTTTGGTCAGGGTCGAATCGAAGTTCGACGATGCCGGGTTGTGGTTGAAGTCGATCGAGACCAGTGGTTCGGTCTGGTAGGTCAGCACTTCTTTCAGGTCGCCTTCAGCGGCGGCCTTCATCAGCGCGTTGACTTCGTCCACGGTGGTGTCGCGCGAAGCGATGAACGACAGGTCGACCAGCGAGACGTTGATGGTTGGAACGCGGATCGCGAAACCGTCCAGCTTGCCGTTCAGTTCCGGCAGCACCAGGCCAACAGCGGCAGCGGCGCCGGTCTTGGTCGGGATCATCGACTGGGTCGCGGAACGGGCGCGGCGCAGGTCTTCGTGCATCACGTCGGACAGTACCTGGTCGTTGGTGTAAGCGTGCACGGTGGTCATCAGGCCGGTTTCCAGGCCGATCGCGTCATGCAGCGGCTTGACCAGCGGGGCCAGGCAGTTGGTGGTGCACGATGCGTTCGAGATCACGGTGTCCGATGCTTTCAGCACGCCGTGGTTCACGCCGTACACGATGGTGGCATCGACATCCTTGCCGCCCGGTGCGGAGATGATGACTTTCTTGGCGCCGCCTTTCAGGTGGGCCGAGGCTTTTTCTTTGGTGGTGAAGAAGCCGGTGCACTCCAGGACCACGTCCACACCCAGCTCGCCCCATGGGATTTCCGCTGGATTGCGCTGTGCGAACACACGGATCGGATCGCCGTTGACGATCATGTTGTCGCCTTCGACCGTGACGGTGCCAGGGAATTTGCCGTGTGCGGTGTCATAACGGGTCAGGTGCGCATTCGATTTGGCATCACCCAGGTCATTGATCGCAACGATCTGGATGTCATGCTTCTTGCCGCCTTCGTAGAAAGCGCGCAGCACATTACGGCCGATACGGCCGTAGCCATTGATTGCAACTTTGATCGTCATACTTAGCTCCTGATTGAATAAAAAATATTGTTATGCAACCACTACAGATTTAACCTTGGCCACGACGTTGTCCACCGTGAAGCCGAAGTGCTTGAACAGCACGCCTGCAGGCGCCGATTCGCCAAACGTGTCGATACCAACGACAGCCCCTTCAAGGCCGACGTACTTGTACCAGAAATCGGTCACGCCGGCTTCGATCGCCACGCGCGGTACACCCTTCGTCAGGACGCTGGCCTTGTAAGCGGCGTCCTGGCGGTCAAATACTTCGGTCGACGGCATCGACACCACGCGCACGTTGATGCCTTCGGCGGCCAGCGCGCTGGCGGCTTTCACAGCCAGTTCCACTTCGGAACCGGTGGCGATCAGGATGGCTTTGGCATCGGCCACGTCGTTCAGCACATAGCCGCCGCGGGCGATATTGTCGATCACAGCCTGGCTGCGTTCCAGATATGGCAAGTTCTGGCGCGAGAAGATCAGGGTGCTTGGACCGTTCTTGCGCTTGATGGATTCGCCCCATGCCACCATCGATTCAACGGTGTCGGCCGGACGCCAGTTGTCCAGGTTCGGGATCAGGCGCATCGACGAGACGTGTTCCACCGACTGGTGGGTCGGGCCGTCTTCGCCCAGGCCGATCGAGTCGTGCGTGAAGACGAACAGCGCGCGCTGTTTCATCAGGGCCGCCATGCGCAGCGCGTTGCGGCTGTAGTCCGAGAAGGTCAGGAAGGTCGCGCCGAACGGGATGTAGCCGCCGTGCAGGGCGACGCCGTTCATGATCGCGGACATGCCGAATTCGCGCACGCCGTAGTTGATGTGGTTGCCTGGCTGGCCGGAACGCACTGGAACGATTTCTTTCCAGTTGGTCAGGTTCGAGCCGGTCAGGTCGGCCGAGCCGCCCAGGAATTCCGGCAGCGCGTGGGCCAGCGCCTGGATCGCGTTCTGGCTGGCTTTACGGGTGGCGATGGTTTCTTTCTTTTCCACCGTGGCGGCGATGGCGGCTTTCAGCACGTCATCGAAGTTTTCCGGCAGGTCGCCCGCCATGCGGCGCGCCAGTTCGGCGGCTTCTTTCGGGAATTGCGCTTTGTAGCCTTCCAGCTTGGCCACCCACTCCGCTTCATGCTTGGCGCCCGCGTCTTTCGCGTCCCAGGCGGCGTACACGCCGGCCGGCACTTCAAACGGTGCGGCGTCCCAGCCGATGTATTCGCGGACAGCAGCGATTTCCTTGTCGCCCAGCGCGGCGCCGTGCACTTTGTCGCCGCCTTGCAGGTTCGGCGAACCTTTGCCGATGATGGTTTTGCAGCAGATCAGGGTTGGCTTGTCGGCCTTTTTCGCGGCGGCGATGGCGGCGTCCACAGCAGCCACATCGTGGCCGTCGACGTCGCGGATCACGTTCCAGCCGTACGCTTCGAAGCGTTTCGGCGTGTCGTCGGTGAACCAGCCTTCGACTTTACCGTCGATGGAAATGCCGTTGTCGTCGTACAGGGCGATCAGTTTTTTCAGGCCCAGGGTGCCGGCCAGCGAGCACACTTCGTGCGAAATGCCTTCCATCAGGCAGCCGTCGCCCAGGAATGCATAGGTGTAGTGGTCGACGATGTCGAAACCAGGCTTGTTGAATTCGCTTGCCAGCAGCCATTCGGCCAGCGCCATGCCAACCGCGTTGGCGATACCCTGGCCCAGCGGACCGGTGGTGGTCTCAATGCCCGGGGTGATGTCAACTTCCGGGTGGCCCGGGGTCTTCGAATGCATCTGGCGGAAGTCACGGATGTCATCCATCGTCACGGCGTAGCCTGCCAGGTGCAGCAGCGCGTAGTGCAGCATCGAACCGTGGCC
The DNA here is from genome assembly GCF_058807115.1 of Pseudoduganella sp. GW821-FHT12E03. NCBI lineage: Bacteria > Pseudomonadati > Pseudomonadota > Betaproteobacteria > Burkholderiales > Oxalobacteraceae > Pseudoduganella > Pseudoduganella sp. GW821-FHT12E03. The sequence goes on from NZ_JBXAQJ010000003.1 coordinate 503,053, forward strand.
GTTCGACAGCAGGAAGCGGTCGCGGTTGACCCATTTCGGGTTGGTCGGGTTATGACGGTGGTGGCCGCTCCACAGCGCCACCGCGATCTCGGCCATGCCCATCGGCATGCCAGGGTGACCGGAATTAGCTTTTTGTACAGCGTCCATTGCCAGTGCGCGGATCGCATTGGCCATCTGAGTGGTAGGGAGCGTAGTCGTCATTTGTGAATGAGTGCGGAAGGTTGGAAATCTGTGCAACAGGTACAGGCTTAGCGGCAAGCCCGCTGGCAATAACCAAGTATTTTACCAGAGGTGGGGGCCGGAGCTTAAAATTGCGCGTTCAACCGCGCATTTACTTATAACCGCAAAGCTTATCCATGCCCCGCTTCCACTGCCCACAACCGCTGGCCATCGGCCTGCATCTCGACTTGCCGGACACCGTCGCCCACCACGTCAACGTGGTGCGACTGGCGCCCGGCGACAGCGTCACCCTGTTCAATGGCGATGGCGGCGAATACACGGCAGTGCTCGACACGGTGGAAAAACGCCGCGCCAGCGCCACCATCAAGGCTTATACGCCGCAGGACACGGAATTGCCGTATTCCATCACCCTGGCCCAGGCCTTGCCGGAAGCGTCGAAAATGGACTGGATCATTGAAAAAGCCGTGGAACTCGGCGTCTCGATGGTCCAACCGCTGGCCGCGCGGCGCTGCGTGGTCAAGCTGGCGGGCGACCGCGCCGAGAAAAAATTATCGCATTGGCAAGGCGTGATTATCTCCGCCAGCGAACAGTGCGGCCGCAACCGGCTGGCGCAACTGGCGCCCGTGGCGGACTACCGCGACTGGATCAGCCAGCAGGATATGCACCGCCGCGTGCTGCTGTCGCCGCGCGCGACCCAGTCGCTGGCCGACTGGGCGCGCCACCAGCCGCCGCAGGCACTGACCATCATGGTCGGGCCGGAAGGCGGCTTTACCGACGAAGAGGAAAACGCGGCGCTGGCGCATGGCGCGCTGGCGTTGTCGATCGGGCCGCGCGTGTTGCGGACCGAAACGGCGGCGCTGGCGGCCGTTTCTGCCCTGAATGCTGTCTGGGGCGGAATGTAGCGGTTTGCGGGCATGGCGGCTTTGCCTTGGCTCGGCGCCCCCCGGCCAAAACCGCCCTACGGAATTGGGCCACGAACCTGGTTTCCTGCTGCGGCCCTACACGGTGGCGGCGCATCCCGCGCAGCGGTACAATACCCGGTTTCCCCATTGATCAACCTGCCCGATAACTACGGACTGGACTCCCCATGCTGCGACTGAACGAAGTAAAACTGCCCCTCAACCACACCGAAGAAGAATTGCCGGCCGCGATCCTGGCCCGCCTCGGCATCACCGCCGACCAGATGACCGGCTTCACGGTCTTCAAGCGCAGCTATGATGCGCGCAAGAAGGCCAATATCGTGCTGATCTATTCGGTGGACGTGGAAACCACGGACGATGCCGGCATCCTGCAACGCAACCAGCGCGACACGCACCTGATGCCGTCGCCGGACACCAGCTACAAATACGTGGCGCACGGCGTCAACGCCGATGGCAAACAGCCGCGCCCGGTCGTGATCGGCATGGGCCCGTGCGGCCTGTTCGCGGCGCTGATCCTGGCGCAGATGGGCTTGAAGCCGATCGTGCTGGAACGCGGCAAGACCGTGCGCGAACGCACCAAGGACACCTTTGGATTCTGGCGCAAGCGCGTGCTGAATCCGGAATCGAACGTGCAGTTCGGCGAAGGCGGCGCCGGCACCTTCTCGGACGGCAAGCTGTACAGCCAGATCAAGGACCCGAAACATTACGGCCGCAAAGTGCTGACGGAATTCGTCAAGGCCGGTGCGCCGGAAGAAATCATTTACGTCAGCAAGCCGCACATCGGCACCTTCCGCCTGGTGAAAATGGTGGAAGCGATGCGCGAGGAAATAACCAAGCTCGGTGGTGAAATCCGCTTCGAGCAGCGCGTCACCGATATCGACATCGAAGAAATCAATGGCGAGCGCCACGTGCGCGGCCTGCAACTGGCTGACGGCGGCAAGCTGGCCACCAACCACGTGGTGCTGGCGATCGGCCACAGCGCGCGCGACACCTTCGAGATGCTGTATGAACGCGGCGTGTACATCGAGGCCAAACCGTTCTCGATCGGTTTCCGCGTCGAACACCCGCAATCGCTGATCGACCAGTGCCGCTTCGGCCCGAACGCGGGCCACCCGCTCCTGGGCGCGGCCGACTACAAGCTGGTGCACCACGCTTCGAACGGGCGCGCTGTCTACAGCTTCTGCATGTGCCCGGGCGGCACCGTGGTGGCGGCGGCATCGGAACCGGGCCGCGTGGTCACCAACGGCATGAGCCAGTATTCGCGCGCCGAACGCAACGCCAACAGCGCCATCGTGGTGTCGATTTCGCCGGAAGATTACCCTGGCCACCCGCTGGCCGGCATTGAATTCCAGCGCCGCCTGGAAGAAAAAGCGTTTGAACTGGGCGGCTCCAACTACAGCGCGCCGGGCCAGTTGATGGGCGACTTCGTGGCGGGCCGTCCATCGACGGACTTCGGCGCCGTGGTGCCGTCGTACAAGCCGCAAGTAACCTTGACCGACCTGGCCACCATCTTGCCGGAATATGCGGTGACCGCGCTGCGCGAAGCGTTCCCGGCGTTCGACAAGCAGGTCAAGGGTTACTTCAAGGCCGACGCGGTGCTGACCGGCCTGGAAACCCGTACCTCATCGCCGATCCGCATCAAGCGCCGCGACGATGATTTCCAGAGCCTCAATACGCGCGGGCTGTTCCCGGCCGGCGAAGGCGCAGGATATGCCGGCGGGATCTTGTCGGCCGGTGTCGATGGCATCAAGGTGGCCGAAGCCGTGGCGCTGGCCATGCAAGCTGCCGACAAATCGTAGGGCGGTTTTCGCCAAAGGCGAAAGCCGCCGCGCACGCATCGCGCCGCCGCACGCGCTGGCGGCAGCGCATGCATGGTGGCTTCCGCTGCGCGGAATCCCCCCTACGGTTTCAATGGCAACCGGACGTGGAACCGGCACCCCTTTTCCACGTCCGCATCCGCCCACACCTTGCCGCCCATCTGGTGCACGATCGTGTACACGATATGCATGCCCAGGCCGGAACCGCCCTGCCCGCGCTTGGTGGTGAAGAACGGTTCGAACACGCGTTCGCGGATGCCGGGCGCCAGGCCGATGCCGTCATCGGTGAATTCCATCTTCAGCCAGCGCGCGCCCTCCGCCGCCTCTTCGCGGGCGGAAATGGTCACCAGGCCCGGACCGCCTTCCGGATAGCCATGCTTGGCTGAATTCATCAGGAAATTCGACAGGATTTGCGACACCTTGCCAGCCGGCAGACGGGGCCGCAAGGTGTCGGGAATATCCAGTTCAACGTGGATCGTCCCCTTGCGCAATTCCGGGCTGTGCGCCGACACCACGCCATGCACATAGTCGTGCAGCGCCAGCTCCGTCACGTGTTCCGTGCCCTGGTCCACCGCCAGCTGCTTGAAATTGCCGATCAATTCCGCGGCGCGCGCCAGGTTTTGTTCGATCAGGCTGGCCGCTCCCTTCAGCCGCGTCGCCACGCCAAGCAGCTCCGAGCGGCTGACTTTCGGGCTGTTCAAGGTCTCCACCATCTGATCCGCATAGGCGCTCATGCCCGACGCCGCCGTCACGGCCACGCCGATCGGCGTATTGACTTCATGCGCCACGCCCGCCACCAGCGCGCCCAGCGCCGCCATTTTTTCCTGCTCCACCATGCTGGCCTGCGTCGCGCGCAACGCTTCCGTGCGCTGCTGCACCAGAAGTTCAAGCAACGCTTCGCGGTCCTGGTGCTGCAGTTCCGCCGCGCAGCGGGCGGCAAAGATCGACAGCAGCGACAGCGCCAATAGCCGCTTGTTTTCATCCATCGGCTTGGTGTCGATGGCCGACAGGATGCCGAGCGTCTTGCCTTCTGTATCGATCATCGGCATGCCGATATAGCTTTCCGCGCACATGTCGACCAGCAGCGTATCTTTCGGATAATCGGCCTGGATACCGCATGCGTGGAAGCACATGGTCTGGTCGGTCACATCCTGGCACGGCGTGTGCAGCAGGCCATATTCCATGTTGTCGATGTGCTGCTGGCCGGCCCATACCGCCAGCGTGCGGATGCCTTCGCCGCCGTCCGGCATCCGGATCACCCGGCCCGCGATCACATACGTCACGTCCAGCGCTTGCGCCAGGTCCTTGACCAGCGTGCGCATGAATTCTTCGCCGCGCAGGCGCGCCGTGGACGCGGTGATACCGCGCAGCGCCGCTTCCGCCAGCAAGCGGCCATCGTGTTCGTCAAATAAGGCAGGGCTGTCCATGCCAGGTTCCTCTTATGCAGGCGGCAGGCGCGCATACAGTGCGCGCAGCGCATCGGTTTGTGCCAGCACCAGCGGCACCAGGGCGGGATCGAAGCGTTGTCCGCTTTCCTGCCGTACTTGTTCCAGTGTGTGTTCCAGCGGCCAGGCCGGCCGGTAACAGCGCGGGCTGACCATGGCGTCGATAAAATCCGCCAGCGCCGTGATACGGCCGGCGATGCTGATGCGCTCCCCCTTCAAGCCGCGCGGATAACCGCCGCCATCCCAGCGTTCGTGGTGTTCATGGGCGATGGTGGCGGCCAGCTGCAGCACCGGCTGCTGCGAGCGGGACAGCATCTCGCGCCCGGTCTGGCAATGGCTGCGCATCAAGGTCCACTGCTCGTCGCTCAGCGTGCCCGGGGTATTGAGCACGGTATCGGGCACGCCGCTATGGCCGATATCGTGCAAACCGGCGGCCAGCCGCAACTGGCGGATCAGCGGCGGCGGCAAGCCTGCCGCGCAGGCCAGCATGGCCGCGATTTCCCCGACCCGCACCACATGGGCGCCGGCCACCGCCGAGCGCCGCTCCAGCGCTTCGCCAAGGATGCCGATGACCGCTTCCTGCGTGGCCGCGCTTTCTTCGCGCTGCACCAGCTTTTCATAGGTGCTGGCCACATTGGCGGAAAACATGGCCAGCAATTCGCGGTCATCTTCACCAATGGCGTCCGAAAACGCCATGTACAGCAAGCTTTCATTGCCTTCGCGCGTGCGGTAATAGCAGGCGTACCAGTTGTCGCCGTGGTGGTCGCGCCGCTCGCGCATGCAGCGCATGAAGGCGTGGCGCACCGGGACCGGCAAATGGTCCAGCGTCTCATCCGATTGCAGCCCGGCATAGGCCGACGTCACGGCCAGCACTTTCAGGCTCTCGCCCTGCTTCGCGGCGGCATAGGCATTGACCCGGCTGGCGCACACGCCTTCGCCGTCATGGCCCAGCAAGGCGCTGGCCTGTTCCAGCACGGCTGAACAAAAACTGCGCAAGTTATCGGAGTCACAGACGTGGGTAATCGCATCGATCGAGCGGCGCAAGCCGTTGCGCGCCCGTTCCAGACGCATGAGGTCGCGGTAGGCCCGCAGCGCGGAATAAAACACGGTGGTCAGCTTGGCGTGCGTGAGGTCGGTCTTTTCGCGGTAATCGTTGATATCGAACGATTTCAGCACGTAGGCCTGGGGCGCTTGCCCCGGCTGGCCGGTGCGCAGCACGATGCGCGCGGTGTTATTGCCCAGCTCTTCGCGGATATGGCGCACCAGGTCCAGCCCCGCGTGCTCGCTTTCCATCACCACGTCCAGCAGGATCAGGGCGAAATGATTGGGTTTATCAAGCTGGGCGCGCGCTTCGGCCGCGGAATAGCAATGCGTGAAACGCATCGGGCGCCCATCAAACGTGAAATCGCCCATCACCAGTTCCGTGACCTGGTGCACGGACTTTTCATCATCGACGATCAGGATGTCCCATGGCGCCGGACCCGAGACGGGGCCCTGCGACGGCGCATCGTCGTCAAACAGCATGTCATCGTCGTCTTGGCTCATGTCGGCCTCTTGGCGGGCGTCCGGAGGGAGCACTACAGGATGTCACATTGTACATCCGCCAATTGGTCATTTTCACAAGCTGGCAACAAGATTGTTGCCAATGACAACATGCCATCAGGGGAACACGTAGCCTATAGCCAGCCGGACTTGCGGAAGCGGCGGTAGAGCGTGTACGAGGTGGAAAACATCAGGATCAGCGCCATCGGATAGCCGTATTTCCATTCCAGTTCCGGCATGAACTTGAAATTCATGCCCCACAGGCCGGCCCACGCCGTCAGCGCGGCAAAGATGGCGGCCCAAGCCGCCAGGCGTTTATTGACCTCGCCCTCTTCCAGCGCCACCATCGACAGGTGCACCTGGATCGCGGTGACGATGGTGTCGCGGATGGTGTCGAGCGATGCCGTGATGCGGAATAAATGGTCTTGCACGTCGCGGAAGTAATCCTGCGTATCGCCACAAATGGCAGGCACGCGGCCGCCATGCAATTTACCGACCGCATCGAGCATCGGCGTCACCACGTGGCGCATCATCATGACTTTGCGCTTGAGTGCATACAGGCGTTCGATATTGTCGCGCTGGGCCGATTTGGCAAAGATGCGTTCTTCCAGTGCTTCCAGTTCGACTTCCATCGCATCGACGATGGGGAAATAGCGGTCCACCACGGCATCCATCAGCGCATACAGTACAAACGACGGGCCCTGCTTGAGCAAGTGCGGTTCGCGTTCGGCACGGGAGCGCACGCCGAGGAAATCCTGGCGGCTGTTCTGGCGGTTCGACAGCACATAGTTGGCGCCGACGAAGATATCGACTTCGCCCACCACCAGTTCGTCGCCATGCTGTTCCACCACTTTGACGACGGTAAACAGCGAGTCGCCGTATTCCTCGATCTTGGGACGCTGGTGGCCACGGCTGGCGTCTTCCACCGCCAGTGCGTGCAGGCCGAATTCTTCCTGCATTTTTGCCAGTTCGGCCGGTTCCGCGTCGCGCAGCGCAACCCACACGAAGCAGTCGCCGCGCTCGATGTAGTCGCTGATGGCTTCGACATCGATATCGGCCAGTTTATGGCCTTCCTTGTAGGCGCAGCAGTTGATCAGCATGGGAGTATCTGTGGCAAAAAACCGGAGCTTACCACGCGGCGCAGGTCCCTGAGGAGTGCGCCGCGCGTAGCGGGTCAATCGTCCTTGGCGCCGTCGATACCCAGTTCCGCAATCTTGCGCGTGATGGTGTTGCGGCCGATCCCGAGGCGCACCGCCGCATCGTTCTTGCGGCCATGGGTATGGCGCAGCGCCGCGCGGATCAGGGTCGACTCGAACTGCCGCCCCAGCACATCCATCACATCTTGCTGGCCACTGGCCAGCATGCCGGCCGCCTGCATTTCCAGCAAGTTGAGCCAGCCATCCGGGCCGCCCGCGCCGCCATGGGCCGCATGGCCATTCGCGCTGCCATGCGCGGCGCCATGGACCACGCCATGCCCGGCATCCTGCCCCGGCATCGGGTGCACGGTGCCGTGGTGCGTCATGCCGCCATGTTCCTGCGCATGCCAGGCCGCATTCGGCGCTGGCGGTGCGCTTGGCGCCTGCCCGGCGCCGCCCTGCTCCTGCGACAGTTCGACCGGCAAATCCTTGACTTCCACGGTCTGGCCGGGCGCCATCACGGTAATCCAGTTGCACAGGTTTTCCAGCTGGCGCACGTTGCCGGGCAATTCCAGGCTGCACAAAAATTGCAGTGCGGAGTCGCTCATGCGCTTGGCTTCCACGCCCAGCTGTTTGGCGCTTTGCACCAAGAAGTGGCGCACCAAAATGGGGATATCTTCGCGCCGCTCCCTCAAAGAGGGCAGCCGCAAGCGAATCACGTTCAAACGGTGATACAAGTCTTCCCGGAACAGCCCATCCCGGACACGCTGCTCCAGATTTTGGTGCGTCGCGGTAATCACGCGCACATTCGCCTTCAGCGGCTGGTGCCCGCCGACACGGTAGAAATGGCCATCGGACAGCACGCGCAGCAAGCGCGTTTGCAAATCAAACGGCATGTCGCCGATTTCATCCATGAACAGGGTGCCGTTTTCCGCCTGTTCAAACCGACCCCGGCGCGTGGTTTGCGCGCCGGTGAACGCGCCCCGCTCGTGGCCGAACAATTCGGACTCGAGCAAGTCTTTCGGGATCGCCGCCGTGTTGATGGCGACGAACGGCTGCGACGCGCGCGGGCTGTGCTTGTGCAAGGCGCGCGCCACCAGTTCCTTGCCGGTGCCGGATTCGCCCGTGATCAGCACGGTGACATTCGATTGCGACAGGCGGCCGATGGCGCGGAACACTTCCTGCATGGCGGGCGCCTGGCCCAGGATTTCCGGCGTATCGGCCGGCCCCGATTCCACGCTGGCTTCGCGCAGGCTTTCTTCCAGCGCGCGGCGGATCAATTCCACGGCCTTGTCGATATCGAACGGCTTGGCCAGGTATTCGAAGGCGCCGCCCTGGAACGCCGCCACGGCGGAATCCAGGTCGGAAAACGCCGTGATAATAATGACGGGCAATGCCGGCAAGCGTTCCTTGACCACCGCCAGCAAGTCCAGGCCGGAATCGCCCGGCATGCGGATGTCGGACACCAGCACTTGCGGCGTTTCGCGGTCCAGCGCGGCGATCGCATCGCGGGCGTTGGCAAAACTGCGGGTGGCAAGGTTTTCCCGCGCCAGCGCTTTTTCCAGTACCCAGCGGATCGATTCGTCGTCGTCTACTATCCAGATTGGCTTCATGTATTCTGTACTTCCCGCATTATCGATCGTCAATGGAAACTGCTACATGCCATTCCTGGTGCCTGATACCACAGGTGTCAGGTACCACTATCTAAGGCAGCGGCAGCAAGATCCGGAAATCCGTCAGCCCGGGCCGGCTTTCACACTCGATCACCCCCAGGTGCTGTTGCACGAAGGTTTGAGCCAATGTCAGCCCCAGGCCGCTACCGCCATCCCGCCCGGATACCAGCGGATAAAAAATGCGGTCGCGGATCTGGGGTGGAATGCCCGGTCCGTTGTCGATGATATGCAAATCTAATGCCAGGTTATAGCGCACCTTCGCCAGGGTGACTTGCCGCCCGATCCGCGTGCGGAAAATCAGTTCCGCATCGCCTTGCGCAATCCGTTCGGACAGCGCCTGCGCGGCATTGTGCGCAATGTTCAGTACGGTCTGGATCAGTTGTTCCTTGTCGCCCCGGAATTCCGGAATCGAGGCGTCGTAATCGCGGCGGATCGTCAGCCCGGTGGGGAATTCCGCCAGGATCAGGCTGCGCACCCGTTCGCATACTTCATGGATATTCACGTCGCCCACGATGTGCGGGCGGCGGTGCGGCGCCAGCAGGCGGTCCACCAGGGTTTGCAGGCGGTCCGCTTCCTTGATGATGACTTGCGTGTATTCGCGCAATTCGGCCAGGTGCCGCGGCGGCAATTCCATTTCCAGCAATTGCGCGGCGCCGCGCAAGCCGCCCAGTGGATTCTTGATTTCATGGGCCAGGTTGCGGATCAATTCCTTGTTGACCTGGCTTTGGTCGAGGATGCGCTCTTCCCGGTCCAGCTTGAGTTGCTGTACGTTTTCACGCAATTCAATCAGGATCAGGTCATCTTCATCGAGCGCAGCCACGATGGTGTGGACTTGCAGCGGGTCTTTGCCGATCCGCTCCAGGGTCAAGTCTTGCCGCAAATCCGAGTATTTATGTTCACGCGCCTGCGCGATGATGTTGGCCAGTTCATCGGGATTGGAAAACAGCGCGGACAGCTTTTGGCGCGACAGCGCCTTCAGCGAACTTTCCAGCAAGTTTTCCGCTGCCGCATTGGCGTACACAATGTGGCCGCCCAGGTCGAGCAGGATCACACCAGATGCCAGCAGATCCAGGCCGGCATACGACGGCCGGCCGCCGCTGCGGGCGAGATTGGTAATCAGGCTCATTTGCCTTCCTTCCACGTGGAGCGGCATTGGCGCCGCCGCCTTACCGGATATTTGAAATTTCCCGCCTTAAGGCTTCCACATTTTTTTCCGACCGGCTGATGCTGTCTTTCAGGTTGGCGACCCGCTCCTGGTACTTCGCATAATTGCGCTCGTCGCCACGCCGTTCAGGCTCGCCATTGTTGTACTCGCGCTTCATCTCCGCCAGCTTGCCCAGTTCCCCGTTCAATTCCTCTTGCAGGATCTGGCGCCGGTCGGCGTCGCGCGCACGCTGTTCGCTGGTGTCGACGCGGGGAAAGTCCGACGGCGCCGTGGCGGCCTGGGCCGCCGCACGAGGGCGCTGCGCGCTGTCCGAGCGGGCCTTGGGCGCGGCAATTTGCCCGCCCGGCACGTCGAGTGGCCGGCAATGCGGGCCCTTGCGGGTATCCGTCAGCTCCTTATGGCCGGCGGCATCCACGCACAGGAAAATTTGCTGCGCCTGCACACCTTGCAACATCAACATCAGCGTGGCGGCAATGACGGGTCTGGTCCAGTTAGTCATGCCCCGACTATACAACATCCGGTAAAAAAAACGCGAGGAGAGCATGGCTGTCCTCGCGTTGCTGTGGAGCCTGCCCCGTGGCGTACCGGGACAGGCGCCTGGCTCCGTTAAACGGAGTAGTACATGTCGAATTCGACCGGGTGCGTGGTCTGGCGCATGCGGGTTACTTCCGTCATCTTCAGGTCGACGTAGGCATCGATCATCGAATCGGTGAAGACGCCGCCGCGGGTCAGGAACTCACGGTCTTTGTTCAGTGCGTCCAGGGCTTCTTCCAGCGATGCGCAGACGGTTGGGATCAGTGCATCTTCTTCCGGTGGCAGGTGGTACAGGTCTTTCGACGCTGCTTCGCCCGGGTGGATCTTGTTCTGCACGCCGTCCAGGCCGGCCATCATCAGTGCTGCGAAGCACAGGTATGGGTTTGCCAGTGGGTCCGGGAAGCGGGTTTCGATACGGCGGCCTTTTGGATTGGCCACGTGTGGAATACGGATCGATGCGGAACGGTTACGTGCCGAGTAAGCCAGTTTCACTGGTGCTTCGTAGCCTGGAACCAGACGCTTGTACGAGTTGGTGCCTGGGTTGGTGATCGCATTCAGTGCCTTGGCGTGCTTGATGATGCCGCCGATGTAGTACAGCGCGAAGTCGGACAGGCCTGCATAGCCGTCGCCGGCGAACAGGTTTTTGCCGTCTTTCCAGATCGACTGGTGCACGTGCATGCCCGAACCGTTGTCGCCAACGATAGGTTTTGGCATGAAGGTGGCGGTTTTGCCATACGAGTGGGCCACGTTCCAGATCACGTACTTCATGTTCTGGGTCCAGTCGGCGCGCTCGACCAGGGTCGAGAACTTGGTGCCGATTTCATTCTGGCCGGCGCCGGCCACTTCGTGGTGGTGCACTTCGACTGGAATGCCCAGGGATTCCAGGATCAGGCACATTTCCGAACGCATGTCCTGGAACGAATCGACTGGTGGCACTGGGAAGTAGCCGCCTTTGACGGTTGGACGGTGGCCGCTGTTGCCGCCTTCGATATCCTTGTCGGTCGACCACGAAGCTTCGTCGGAATCGATCTTGACCGAGCAACCCGACATGTCGATTTTCCATTTGACGGAGTCGAAGATGAAGAATTCCGGCTCCGGGCCGAAGTAGGCGGTGTCGCCCAGGCCGGAAGCTTTCAGGTAGGCTTCAGCGCGCTTGGCGATGGAGCGTGGGTCACGGTCGTAGCCCTTGCCGTCCGACGGTTCGATCACGTCGCACTGCATGAACAGGGTGGTTTCTTCGAAGAATGGGTCGATACGGGCAGTGTTCGGGTCCGGCAGCAGGATCATGTCCGAAGCTTCGATACCTTTCCAGCCGGCGATCGACGAACCGTCGAAAGCGTGGCCCGATTCGAACTTGTCGATGTCGAAGTGCGACACCGGCACGGTGACGTGCTGTTCTTTACCACGGGTATCGGCAAAGCGGAAATCCACGAATTTAACTTCGTGTTCTTCAACCATTTTCAAGACTTCTGCGGCGGTAATTGCCATGCGTATCTCCTAGTGAAAAAGTGGGTCAGCCCACGCTGGTCAGTAGTGCGTGCGACTTAAAACTCGTAAAACGTATAAGCAGGAAGTGTGCCAGCATAAGCCACAATGTTGACGAACAGACTGCTTTCATTCTGCAAACAACGACTTCCGGAATCGAGCGGCGCGTCAATGCACTACTTTTGCGCATCCTCAACATAGCACCAAAACAGTGCATATTCAAAAATTTGCACAAGCTTGGTGCGAAAAATCATGACAACGGCAAAATGCATCAATCTGGTGCAACATGTCGTGGGCGTGTGTTGAGCAATACTTGCCATGATCTGGCGCAGCCGATTCGCGCACTATAATAAACGCAATATTGTCACCTTCAGTGGGAAAATCGCCATGAGTACTATTGCTATCATTTTGCAACGCGCAAGCCAGCGCGATACTTCCCTGCCCTATGCGGGCGCGGTCACCCCGCAGGAAGCCTTTGAACTGCTGCAAGCGGATTCCCAAGTGAAACTGATCGATGTGCGCACCAACGCGGAGCGCGACTGGGTCGGCCGTGTGGCCTTGCCGGAAGGGCAGCATGGCGCGGTCCAGTGGAGCACCTATCCGGGCGGCGTACCGAATCCGGAATTCGTGGCGCAGCTCAATGCCGTTGCGGCGAAAGACCAGGTGTTGCTGTTCCTGTGCCGCTCCGGCGTGCGCTCGCGCCACTCGGCCAAGCTGGCGACGGAAGCCGGCTACACGCGGTGCTATGACATCCTGGAAGGATTCGAGGGCGACAAGGATGGCGCGGGCCACCGCAAGACGGTGGGCGGCTGGTGCAAGGCGGGGCTGCCCTGGGTCGGCGCTTAATCCATCAAAAACAAACCCCGGCTTGCCGGGGTTTGTTTTTTGCTTCCTGTAATTACAACGTGTAATTCAGGCGCGCATACACATACCGCCCCGACCGTCCGAATGGCGAATAGTTCGAGAACGGCGCATTGCCGGTGGTGTTCAAGGTGGCAGGGAACGGGTCCGGGTATTTGTCGAACACGTTATCCGCGCCCACCGCCAGCGACAGCTTCTTGGTGAACGCATAGCGGCCTTCCAGGTCCACCAGCGTTTTCGCGCTGAGCCAGAAGTCCAGCGCCGCCGTGGTGCCGGGCGCGAGGATCTTGCCATAGCGGGTGGCGCGCGCGGTCAAGCCGAACGGGCCATGGCTCCACGTGCTGCTGGCAATGAACTTGGTCTTCGGCGTGCCATCGGTGAAGGTCAGCACGTTGATGCGGTCAAACAGCACCGGCGCCGGCGACAGGGCCGCCAGCTGTGCCGTGGTCGGCACCTTGTCGACGTCGGTCTTGGTGTAATTGGCCGCCAGGGTGAAATCAAGCTTGCCATAACCGCCGGTATTGACCGGCCAGCTGCTGACCACATCGACACCCTGGGTGGTGGTATCGACACCGTTGATGAAGAAGCGGCCGCCGCCGACACCGATGAATCCCTGTTTGGTCAGGTAATCGCGCACATTAGTGGCCGTCAGGTTTTCCGACAGCACGATGCGGTCCTTGATCTTGATGTGGAAGGCATCCACGGTGATGGTGCCCTTGCCCGCCTTGATCACGGAACCGAGCGAGAAGTTCACCGACTTTTCCGCATCCAGCGGTTTCGCGCCCAGGGCAATGGCGGCCGGTGCGCTCGGCTTGAAAGTCGTGATTTCAAACGGCACGCCGTTGATGAAGTTGGTCGAAGTGGTGGTGAAGTTTTGCTGTTGCAGCGATGGCGCGCGGAAGCCGTTTTGCACCGAACCGCGCAGCGCGAATTCCGGCGCAAAGTCATAGCGGCCGGCCAGCTTGCCGGACAGGCTGTTGCCAAAGTCCGAGTAGTGTTCACCGCGCACCGCCGCCGAGACCAGGAAGTTTTTCGCGAGGTTCGCTTCCAGGTCGACATAAGCGGACACCGCGGTGCGGTGCGTCTTCGACGCATCGGCCGGACGGAAGCCCGGGAACACTTGCGCACCCGGCGCGGCCGGCGTGCCATTGGCCAGCACCTGGCCGCCATAGCGCCACGAATCCGGTTCACCGGCAAACAGGTTATAGCCTTCGCGGCGCGCTTCCGCACCGACCGCCACGTTCAGCGGCGACGCCAGGCCGGCCTCGACACTGCGCACGGCCGACAAGTTGGCCACCAGCTGGTCATACCAGTAACCACCCGCGTCGAAGACCGTCTTGCTGGTCGGGCCGATGGAACGGTTCAAGGTATTCTTGATGGTGTATTCCATGCGGTTCTTGCCGTAGCCCAGCGACGCATCGAAGTCCCATTCACCCACTGTCCAGGTGACGCCGCCGGTGGCGGCAAAGTCGGACACGTCCGGCGCGATCAGCGGCAGGAAGCCGTCCGGATAAATCGAAATGATGTTCTGGTCTTGCAGCGCGCGGCGGAAGAAGCCGGCCGAGGTGGCGTCGCGCTGCTGGTAGCTGGTCCAGCCATACAGTTTTGCGCCACCCGACAATGGAATGCCGGCATTGACGAACACCGTCGATTGCTGCAATTCCGGTTCGCCATACCAGGCGTTGAAACGGTTGATGGTTTTTTCGCGCGGATCGAAGGCGCCCGCCACCAGCGGGTATTGCTGGCGGATGTCGTAGCCGCTGCGCTCCGTGTGGTCCTGGTCCTTGTATTCCGCGGCAATCACGAGGTAGCCGCCCTCGCCCAGCTCCAGGCCTTTCCAGCCGCTGATGGTGGCCGTGCCGCCGTCATTGCGCTTGCGCGACGTTTTCGCGTCCCAGGTGGCGCCCGTGGGCAGCGCACCGGCGATGAAGTCGTAATCGGTGCGGCGTTCGCCATAGCTGGCCGTGATTTCGCCGCCGGTCTTATCGGTGCGCAGGCGCAGGTTGACCACGCCGGCAATCGCATCGGAACCGTATTGCGCGGACGCGCCATCGCGCAGCACTTCGATGCTTTTGATGATCGCACTCGGGATCGTGTTCAAATCCACGGACGACGAACCGCGGCCAATGGTCTGGTTGGTGTTGACCAGCGACGAACTGTGGCGGCGCTTGGAATTGACCATGACCAGCGACTGGTCCGGCGCCAGGCCGCGCAGCGAGGCCGGGCGCACGGTATCGGTGCCGTCCGACAGGCCGGGGCGGGGGAAGTTCATCGAGGGCAGCGACACCGACAGCGCTTGCGATACTTCAGACACACCGGTGTTTTTCAGCGTCTCGGCGCTGATGATGTCGATCGGCGCGGCGGTATCGGTGGCGGTGCGGTTGGCAACCCGGGTACCCGTCACGACCACGGTGGTGGTGTCTTCGCTGGATTGCTGGGCCTGGACGGCGGTGACGCTGGCGGCGCCGGTGACGAACACTGCGGCAATGGCCAATGCCATGCTGCGCTTGTGGGGAATAGCGTTTCTCTGCATTACTACCTCGTTTTATGTGGCTGCAATAGTGAAAGAACGTCCGCTTCTCTGCGTAAGCGTTTAACAATATTGCGAGGTCGCAAATGCCAAGTCAAAGTAAATTCTGTCATAAGCATCGATATACAACGCTTATCGATGAGAAATACGTATTAATACTTACCCTATCAGCCCGCCCCCGATCCGCTGCCGCACCAGGTTGATGTGGCTACGCAAGCCATACAATTCATCGGCAAACGCCAGCGGTATCGACACCTGATTGACCTTGTCTTCGATGTCGCTCAGGTGCGCCAATTGTTCCGCGTGCACGGCATCGCGCTGCTCCGGCGGCGCGGCGGCCAGCGCCTGCTCGACCGCGCGCAGCTGGCCATACCAGCGGAACACGCGGGAGCGGATGCGCCACACGTAGAGCGGCGGCACCACTTTCGACAGGGGCAAAATCAGTGCGCCCAGCGCCACCACCAGCACCCACATGCGGTCAAAGAAATTCGCCAGCCAGAAGCTCATGTAGCGCTGCAACAGCGGCGGGCCATCCTTGTAAAAGCGGGCCGCCTCGTGCGCCACCGGGATTTCCGTATAGCGCGGCGACGGAAACTGGCCCTGCTGCTGGAACCAGCCCGCGCCGCCATGGGTTTGCGCGGCGGCCTGCACCAGCAAATCCACCAGCGCCGGGTGCAAGTCATCGCGCGCCACCAGGGTGGCCGTGGGGGCGATCAGGTGCACGTCATGCGCCGGCAAATCGCGTCCCAGGTCGACAATGCCGCGCGGCAGCACCACGTGGCTGAGGAAGGGCAGACGGCGCGTATAGGCTTCGGCCTGGGTAAAGTCGAACAACCGGATGCCCGGCGTGATCAACAGCATTTGCACCAGCGGCGCGTCGGGCGCGGAACTGAAGACCAGGCCATCGATGCGCCCTTCCAGCAATTCCACCGTGGCCGGAGTGTTTTCCAGCGCGCTGGACGTGATGTCTTCCGGCGCGACGCCATTGGCATCGAGCACTTGCCGGAACAGGCGCGGCACGCCGCTGCCTTCCGGCCCCAAATTCAGCTTCAAGCCCTTCAACTGTTTCAGTTCACTGGCTTTGACGCTGTCGCGCAAGAACAGCCAGACTGGTTCCGTGAACAGGCTGCCGACCGAGACCAGGCCGCGCCGTTCCGCGTCATCCTGGCTGGTGGAGCCGCTTTGCACAAAGGCGATATCGACTTTGCCGCCATTGAGCCGCTGCAAGTTGTCCAGCGAGCCTTGCGACGGCTGCAGCTGGACCTTGATGCCATGCTTGAGCAGCGCTTCCGCATATTTTTTGCCAAATACTTCATAGGCGCTGTTTTCCTGGCCGGTGGCCAAGGTCACGACCCGCGGCGGCATCGGATCGACCAGCCAGTACGCCAACAGGCAGACCGCGGCGATCGCCAGGGTGGCGGGAGCGGCCGTGACGAGCAGGTCACGCAGGGAAAAACGGGTGAAGGCAAGGATTTTGCTCATGTGGTGGCGCATGGGTTTCATGGCCACCACGATGCCAAACTATGGCAAAAGATGCAAGGAGACTGGCGCATGGCGCCGGCATGGCGGCTTCCGCTTTGCGGAAACCGCCCTACGGGTTTTCAGCCGCAAGACTTAACCACCACAGGCGGCCAAGGGGGCTTTCGGGATCGCGGCCTGCTTGGCCGGGTTGTGCGACACCGCGATCACGTTCCCTTTCGGCGTCGCATCCGGTTCAATCAGCGGCATCAGGCTGGGCGCCAGCGCCGTCAGCAATTGCACCGGCAGCGCGCTGGTGAAATCGTAATTCTTCGATTCCGGGCCATGTACGTAAGCCGTCATACTGCCGAAGAAACGCTCGCCGATGTTGAACACGAAGGTGGCGGAGCGGTTGACGAAGCGCGATTCAATCACACGGCCACCGGCGGCATATACTTCAAAGCGCTGGTCCCCGGTACCGGTCTTGCCGCCAACCGGAATCACCGCGCCATCGGATTTCACGAAGGCCTGGCGCACCCGCTTGGCGGTACCGTCCGACACCACTTCCCGGATCGCGGCCGCCACCGCGTGCGCGACTTCGGGCGCCAGCACTTGTTCCTTGGTGGTGGTGCCACCGCGCTTGACCAGGGTTTCGTAGGGCGTACCGGAAGCGAAGTGCAGCGACGAAATGCGCTGCGTCGGCTGGCGCACGCCATCGTTGATAATAATGCCCATCATTTCCGCCAGGGCGGCAGGCCGGTCGGCCGACGCGCCCAGGGTGGTCGCGTACGACGGCACCAGCGACTCAAACGGATAGCCCATCTTTTTCCACTGGCGGTGGATCGCCATGAAGCTTTCCATTTCCACCAGGCCGGCAATCCGCTTGTCTTGCGCATGCTTGCGGTGGGTCTTGAACAGCCACTGGTACACTTCCTGCCGTTCTTTCTCGCTGGCCGCCACCACTTGCGCCAGCGGCGCCCCTTCGTTGGCGCGCATATACGCCACCATCCACAGTTCCAGCGGATGCACCGTGGCCAGGTAGCCGCGGTCCGCCAGCGACCATTTATCCATCGCGTACTGGTCGTACATTTTCGCCACACGTTCGTCCGGCACTTCGTTTTGCGACGGCAGATTGTCTTTCAGGAAGGCGGAAAACTCGGCCAACGTGGCCTTCGGGTAGACCGTGCGGTGGATATTGGCCAGCCGCACCGGGGTCGGGCGGATCGAGGCGACCAGCACCTTGTCCAGTTCCGCCGCCGGTTTGCCTTTGTACTTGGCCCAGAAGCGGTACATGAATTCCTTGCCCTCCTTGTCCGCAAAGCGCGCCAGGTAGGCGGCGCGGCGCGGATCGTCGGCATCCTGCAGCAGCGACGCGGACGAACCCGGCGCCTGGAACATGTAGTACTTGACGATATCGCGCATCAAACGCACGAACACCAGGTTGGTCGAGCGGCGCAGCGCTTCGCGCACCGGCATGATGCGGCTGTCGTCATCCTTGGAGAAGTTGCCAAAGGTGTGCACGCCGCCGCCCGTGAAGAACGCTTCGCCGGGATTGCCAGAGTACTTGCGGTCCAGCGCCCCCTGCAGCATGGCTTCCAGGCTCATGTCGGCAGGCTTGGCCAGGAAGTATTCGACACCCCACTGGCTCAATTTATCCTGCGGCGCCACGATGGTTTTCTTCAATTCTTCCGGGCTCAACGGCGACAGGCGCTTGTGCAGCTGGTCGACGATGTCCAGGTACGTCACCAGGGTGCGCAGCTTGGCGGTGGAACCGAGGTCCAGCTTGGCGCCTTCGTTGATGTCCAGCGGCTGGTCATAGTTGTCGGTTTGCAGGCGCAGGTAATTCACGTCCTTGCCCTTTTCCAGCAAGGTGAAGCTGTACACCACGTTGGCCGGATCGCCGTTGCCCAGCATGCCCTTGCCGGTCAGGCCCGCCTTTTGCGCGGTTTCCGGGTTGCGCAAATCCTGCAGCACTTGCGTCACCACGCGCTGCGCCTGCGAATCGAGCGTGCTGACCACGTTCAGGTCGAGCCGGTCCAGGTTATACATGCGGTTGTCGCCCAGCAAGTTGGCCAGGTGGTTGCGCACGGAATTCGATGCCTTGCGCTCGACAAACGACATCGGCGCGGCAGCGGCCAGGCCATTGCCGGCGGCTGGATGCAGGCGCTCGGCCAGCGCCGCGTCGCGCAATTGCGGCGTGATGATGCCGGCCTGGGCCAGCACGCGCAAATGGCTGTTGGCCAGGGTTTCCAGGTCGGCGTCGCCATCGCCCAGGTAATAGCTGGGGCGGCGCTGCGCGATCAGCAGCGACAACGCTTCCTTGAAGGCCCGCGCACTGCCCGGCTGGTCCATCTTGCCGGACAGCAGGCGGTTGATTTCATTGAAATCGCGGCCATACCATACCCACATGCCATCGCCGATGCCATTGACTTCGCCATAGCCCGGCTTGGCCGACAATGGCACGGTATTGAGGTAATCGACCACGATCTGGCGCCGCACCTCGGTGGTGTCTTCACCGGACTGGTAGGCACGCAGCGAGGCGGAAATCATTTGCTGCAGCTTGTCTTTCATCGAACCGGTCCGCCCTTCCGGCGAATGGCGGTATTTCTCGATCTGCGTGGCCAGGGTGCTGCCGCCGGCCGCACGGCCGCCGCCCGCCACCGAGTTCACGGTTTTTTCCAGCACGGCCTTGGACAAGCGGTCCCACTCCACCGCCGGATTGCGCTTCGGATAGGTGTTATCGAGCAACTCGCGGTTTTCAATGAACAGCAGGCTTTGCACCAGCGCGGTCGGGGTTTGCTTGAAATTATCGTACGTCCGTTCGGGATATGTGGCGGAGAACAGGGTCTGGGCGCGGCAATCGGCGATATTCAGGCCGGTGCGGGTTTTTTCGCGGTAGGTGGTGAACAGGCCCATGTCGGACAGTTCCACCATCTTGGGCGAGAAGCGCGCCTGCGCCGCGACTTCGTAGTCGCGCGCTTTCAGCTTGGTCAGGTAATCCGGCATGTTGGCATAGCCCAGGCGCTCATCGTAAGGGCTGTCGTGCGGGAAACGGATCGCCTTGCTGGGGCCGGGTTCGACCTTGTAGTGGACCTTGGCCATCAGCTCGGAAAAGAACCTGGCCTGCATGGAAGACGTGCGTACTTCGTGCACGCCCCACCACACCAGCACCGACAGCAACACCAGCAGCGCCAGGATCAGGGAGTTGCGCGTGCGCCGGCGGCGCGGCGCGGGCGGCTCGGGGGCGGCCGGTTGCGCGTGCAGCAGCACGGCGGTCTGCGGTTTGACCACGCGCAGCCGGGGCCGGCGCTTGATGCCAAATGCCGCGGCGCCAGTGTCCCGGATATTGCGCAGGGTACGCACGGCCCGCACCATCAGGCGGGGTTTGCGGAAACGTCGATTGCTTAACATATTGCTCAAACCATCGTGAATCAGGGCGACTCGCCTGAGTTACATTGCACCACATCGGCACCCTGTGCACGGGTCGCGGGGCCGAAATATTGATGTGGCTGCAGAGTTTTTTCGCAAAAAAACAACGCTGTCTCAAAACCCCTGCGATCTTGCCGTCATCCTGCTGTCATAAGGCGCGCTTGGGCGCACGCCCTGCCCGCAGGCCTTGCTGAATTCGACAGCAATCCGGCACGGGGTGGCGCACCGTTGAGAGGGTTGTCGGTCAGGCGGGACGGTATTCCGCCGCCAGCCGGTCCAGCTGCGCGCGCATTTCCGCAAAGGCCAGCGCCGCCTGCCCCGGTTCGCCTTTGACGCCCAGTTCGATATGGCGCCGCGTATGGGCGTCGCCCACGCTGGGCAGGCTGAAGACTTTAATCAGGGGGAATTGCGTTTCCAGCGCTTCCATCAGCGGCGTCAACGCCGATTCGGCCTGTTCAAAGACCAGCAGCGCGTGCTCGGCGCGCGGTTCGCGGTTGAACAAGTCGGCATAGCAAGTGTCCAGCACCCATTCGATCATGGGCCACGCCATCACCGGGAAGCCCGGCACGAAATAATGGGTTCCCAGCGAAAAGCCGGCAATGCTGTTGTACGGATTCGGGATCAGCGCGGCGCCCTGCGCGAATTCCGCCATGTGCAGGCGGTGCAGGTTTTCCGGCGAGTTCAAATCAGCCTGGTGGCCCGCTTCGCTCGCCAGCTGCACGATGCGCTGCTGGATCAGGCGTTTGCCTTCTTCGTGCAACACCAGCGGCACGCCCAGCGCATCGGCGGCGGCCTGGCGCGTGTGGTCGTCCGGCGTGGCGCCGATGCCGCCACAGCAAAACACGATATCGCCGCCGGCCATGGTGCGCTTCAGGGTGGCGGTAATACGGACGCGGTCGTCGCCAAGGAATTCCGCCCAGCCCAGCTGCAAACCGCGCGCCGCCAGCATTTGCACCACTTTGGGGAAATGCTGGTCGGCCCGTTTGCCGGACAGGATTTCATCGCCAATGATCAATAACCCGATTGCCATGCCGTACTCCTAAGCTGCGCGCTGCTTCGCCAGCGCTTCCAGGCAATAGTACTGGAACCACAGGCCCGTGAAGAGAAAGATCAGCACATACAGCCAGATGGAAATCGCCGCCAGGAACGGGAAAAACACGATGCTGATGGCGGCGCCGACCAGCCACACAATGCCGGGAATCGCGCCGGCGGCGCCGGACACGACGCCGATCGCGACCAGGCCCCAGCGGTGGTCGCGCCGCAGCTGCTGCAATTCTTCCGGGCTGGCATAGTCGGCCAGCGCGTCATACGCCATGACGCGCGCCGTCAGCCAGCCCCACAGCAGCACGTGCAGCGCCAGCGCGGCGGGCGGGAACGCATACAGCGGCAGGGTCAGCAGCCAGATCACCGCAAAAATGCAAAAACCGCCCAGCGCCATGGCGACGCTGCCGGCCAGGGTGCCGCCCTTTTTCATTTCCAGCTTCGGATAATGTTCACCGCCCACGTGGCGCACGATGGCCGGCATCGCGGCCACGCCGATGAAAATCATGGCGGTGAGGATCATCAGCGGCACCAGCGCCAGGATCATCACCAGCGGCACGATGATGTTTTTCACGGCGGCCAGGCCCAGGCTGGCCAGCCAGCTGCTGCTGTAGCGGTACAGTTCATGTTCAAAAAACTCGCCCTGCACATAATTGAAGGCCGGGTCCCAGCTGAAATACAGGATCACGGCCCACAGCACCAGCGACAGCACGGTGGGCGCCACCGACAGCAGCAGCATCCTGCCGCGCACTTGCGAACGCAGCGCGCGTCCATATGCGTTCAATACAGCTTTCATGGTTACGTTGGTGTCTTTCCGAAAAATTCAATCATGCGCTTGAAGCCCAGCCACTGCTGGCGCCAGAAGCCCTTGCCGTAATCGCGCCCCGGCATCACCGTGCCATCCGGCGCGGTGTGCGGCAACTGGTCGCGCACGCCGGTGCGGGCAAAATCCTGCGCAAAGTTGGCGGTGCCAAACAGGATGTCCCAGACCGGGAACAGGACGGCGAAGTTACAGCCGCCCAGGGTGCCTTTGCCATGCGATTCATGGCCGACACCGATCGCGTGGTGGGTGCGGTGGAAACGCGGCGACACCAGCAAGCGCTCGCCGATCTTGCCGAAATGGATGCGCACATTCGCATGCTGCAGGCTTTGCACCATGCGCGACGCCGACACCAGCAGCACATACTGGGCGGGCGGCACGCCGATGGCGATCGCCACCAGGCCCATGACGGTGTCGCGCAACAGGTCATCGAGCACGTGGTTGCGGTCATCGCTCCACAAATTCATGTTTTGCTGGCTGTGGTGCAGACTGTGCAGGCCCCACCACCAGTTGAAGTGGTGCGACGCCCGGTGGTACCAGTAATCGACGAAGTCCAGGATCAGCAGATACAGGGCGAAACTGGCCAGCGGCGAAATGTCGGGGAACATGGTTTCCAGGCTGACCGGTTGCACATCTTCCAGCCGCAGCCAGCCCATCAGCGCATCGAGCAACGGATCCAGCGTAAAGAAGATCAAGACCGGAAACACGCCGATGCGCTGCAGCACCGTATAAATAAAGTCGTTCCAGCGCGCCCGCTTGTCCGTGAAGGCGTGCACGGGGATCAGCGCTTCCAGCGGGCGCAGCACGATAAACAGCACCACCAGTTCGCACAGGCCGATCAGCAGCCACTCGGTGCCTTCAAAGGCTTCCTCGGTGATGTCGCCCCAGCCCAGGTGGAACAGCAGCGGCTGCACCGCGGCCTCGAACAGCCAGCCCTGCGCCGTTCCCAGCCAGTCGATAAACAGTTGCATCATTTTTTGTAATCCGGATGGTCACGCAGGGTGCCGAAGCAAAAACCCTTTTGCTTCAAGCCCGTGATCAAAGGGTCCAGGTTGGCGGGCGCCCACGGATCCTTGCGCGACCAGATGCCCATATGGGCCATGAAGATATCGCCGCCGCGCAAGCCGCGCAGCGCCCTGTCCAGCAACACGGCATTGGGCCAGGCCTCGCTCGACGTTTCATCGCCGGAAAAGCCGGCCGGCGCCCAGCCCGCGTGCGCATAGCCGCAAGTCTTGCCGGCAGCCAGCGTATTGGCCGAAGTCTTGCCGCCCGGGGCGCGCCAGATCGGGTCCAGGTGGCGCCCCGTCAATTGGACAAAACGGGTGTCGACCCGGCGGATTTCATCGCAATACTGTTGCGCGCTCCAGTCCTGCACCTTGCCGGCCTGGGCGCCGAATTGCGGTTTGACGCGCATATTCCCGCGTGGCAAATCCTTGATCCAGTACACGTGATCGAAGGTATGGGAGCCGAATGCATGGCCTTCGGCCACGCGCGCCTTCCAGTAGGGCGCCCAGGCGGGGTCGAGCGAATAATCGCCGCGCACGGTTTTTTCGCTGGCCAGGAAGAACGTGGCCTTGACGTGATGCTGATTGAGGACACTGGCAATCAGGTCGGCTTGCGACTGGCTGCCGGTATCGAACGTGAGGTAGATGGTGCCTTTGCAGGCAGCCTCCGCAGCTGAAGCGCTGCCGGAAGCGCCGGCAACGGAACCAGCAACGGCGCCGGTCGCCGCCATCAGCAGGAAAGCGGCGGCGCCGCTGCAGACACTCCGGCCGCGCACGGGCCACCTCACATGCGTGGCGCCGCGTTGGCGAAGAACACGCCGTGCGGCGAACGGCCGACCGGGATCAGCTTGACGACCTTGCGGCTGGCCAGGTCGATCACGGCAACCTTCTTGATCCAGCGCAGGGTGACCCACATGGTCTTGCCATCGTCGGTGATTTCCATGCAATCCGGGCCACCCGGCACATTGATGGTGCCGACGTTTTCCAGGGTTTTCTGGTCGATGATGTTGATCGTGTTCGACACCCGGTTCGACACGTACGTATAACGGTTGTCGCCCTGCGCGCGGAAGTTGTGGGTGCCGTCGCCGGCCTTGATGCGCTTGACGGTCTTCTGCGTGCGCCAGTCGATCACTTCGACATAATCGCTGCCCATGATGCCGACCAGCAGGTATTTATCGTCGGGCGTCATGGTGATGCCGGCCGGCAGCTTGCCAACCGGGATGGTCCACTTGATTTGCTGGGTCTTCAAGTCCACGCCGCTGATCTGGTCGCTGCCCTGCTGGGTAATGAAGGCCATCGTGCTTTTCGCATCAAACGCGATATGGCTCGGCAGCTTGGGCATGGGAATGCGCTTGGACAAGGTGACATTGGCGCCATCGAATTTGTAGATATCGATGCGGTCCAGCCGCAACGAGGTGGCGACAAACCATTTCTGGTCCGGCGAAAAGCCGATCTGGTAGGGATCGAGCACGTCCTTGATGCGGCGCTGGACCTGGCCCGATTTCGGATCCAGGAAAATCAGTTCATTCCCGACCGCACTGGCCACGATCAGCGACTTGTTGTCCGGCGTCGGCATCAAGTGGTGCGGTTCCTTGCCGACCGCAAAGGTCTGCAAGCTCTTATAGGTGGTCTGGTCCAGCAGCTGGACAGTGGCGTCGCGGGAATTGAGGACCACCACGACATTGGCCTGGGCGCTGACAGCGGCAACCAGGCATACGGTGGATAAAGCGATACGGCGAAGACTGCGGAACATGACGGGAATCGCGCTGACAAGCGCGGGTAAAAGCAAAACCCTATTTTAAGTGCAAACCGTACTGGAGAATGGCCAATTGCCGACATAAATGGTGGGGCATGCGGCGGAATATCCTTAAAAATGACTTAGATCAGGGCCTTCATGGCCGAACCGTGGCAGATAAGCCGCTCAGCGTCTACAATGAGTGGCTTACCTGTCAATCAAAAAGGAACATCTCATGTCCATTATCACCACGGCCTCCGGCCTGCAATACGACGAAATCAACGTGGGCGATGGCGCCGAGGCGAAAGCCGGCCAGAATGTCACCGTGCATTACACCGGCTGGCTGCGCAACGACGATGGCTCCAAGGGCCCGAAATTCGATTCCAGCAAAGACCGCAATGACCCGTTTGAATTCGCCCTGGGCGCCGGCATGGTGATCCGCGGCTGGGATGAAGGCGTGCAAGGCATGAAAGTGGGCGGCACCCGCCAACTGATCATCCCGTCCGACCTGGGCTATGGCTCGCGCGGCGCAGGCGGCGTGATTCCGCCGAACGCCACCTTGATCTTTGATGTGGAACTGCTGGCGGTTTAATTCCGTCCCGGGGCTGCTTTGGCGGCTTTGCCTCCGGCAAAACCGCCCTACGCATTCAGCGGTACGAGCATGGCTCAACGCTGATGGACCTCGTACCGTAGGGCGGTTTGGCGCAAAGCGCGAAGCCGCCATGCAGACCGCCGACGCCTCACCGCACCCAGCCTTTCTGCATCGCGTCATGCTCGCCCGCCGAGTCCAGCAACTGCCCGCCACTCTTCTGTTCCATCACGGCCTGCACGGCCGCCGGTAATTCCGTCCCCGCTTTGAGTCCCCCCGGTTGCGCCGGCTTGGTGGATTGCGTCCAGACCGGCAACTTCCAGGCGCCGCCGCTCTTGCATGCCAGCCCCGCCATTTCCTGTCCGCCGCTGGTGGCGGTAAAGCCACGGCAATAGCTGCCCTCGGTCGCCACGAAACTCGAGGCAATCCGCACCGTGCCGCCATACACGCCGGCCGCGCCGCCGGGCGCCTGATCCAGCGCCAGCGCCAGCCGGCCCTGGGCGATCAGCGCGCCGTCGCGCCAGGTGACGCTGGCCGGCGCCTGCGCTTCGGGCTGCCAGTCGGTCAGCAGGAATTTGCCCGCCACCGCGCCCAGCGCCAGCGCCATGAACACCGCGCTCCACTCCAGCCATGACCAGCTCTGCACTTTGCGCGCCCGGCGCGCCGCTTGCTGGGTGGCGGCCCGGGTGGCCCGCACCGCCGCCAGTTGCACCACCGTGGCGCCGCGCCGGGGCGCCGCCATCCGGGGTTGCGCCTGGCGCTGCAGCTGCGCTTGATAAGTCGCCACGCGCTGCGCCAGCACGGCGTCGCGCTCCATGGCGGACTCGATTTCGGCGCGGGTCGCCTGGTCCAGGCTGCCGCCGGCATACGCCATCAGGATGTCATCGGAAAAGCCCATGTCTGTGTCCTCGCTAGCATCGATCATAACCCCGCGCGCTGAAAAGGTGCAGCATGCGTTTGTATCAGCGTGGTGCAAAATCCTCGCAAGCCATACGGTGTATGGGTTTCTTCCACAAATTCTGATCAACGAAACTCACATCCGGCAATAATTCTGTGCTAATCTGCGCGCTCTATTAACCAAGGAGGTAGTAATGAAAAAAGGCGAACTGATCGCAGAATTTGCTAAGCGCACCGAACTGTCCGGCGCTGCCGCCAACGATGCAGTGAACACCCTGATTGCCATCATTACCGAGCGCCTGAAAAAAGGCGACACGGTTGGCATCACCGGCTTCGGCACCTTCTCCGTCGCCAAGCGCGCCGCACGCAAAGGCCGCAACCCTGCAACCGGCGAAGCGATCAAAATCGCAGCGTCGAAAACCCCGAAATTCTCGGCTGGCGCCACGCTGAAAGCAGCAGTGAACCCGCCTAAGAAGAAGTAATCGACATTACGCTTCACTTCTTCGGAAGCGGCGGTTCAAGGCAAGGCGCAGCGCCGTGTTTTGAACCGCCGCTTTTTTTTATGGGCAGCCGTCCATTAGCGCCAGCAGCACCAGTTTCTCGAATTCCGGCGCAAAGCGCGCTATCACATTGTCCGGGTCGCGCACCAGCGCATCGTCCGTGACGATCCCGAACTGGACCCCGCCGTTATACGACAGGATCGACACCCCGACCCCGATATCGCCCGATTGCGGCACCCAGAACATGATCTGGTCCAGCTGGCTGCCGGCCAGGTACAGCGGCGTTTGCGGGCCCGGCACGTTGCTCATCACGGCGGTGGCCTTGCGGGCAAAGAAGTTCTGGATTTCATTTTGCACCTGCTTCGGCGACGCGCCCAGCACACCCAGCACCGACATCGCCACCAGCGCCGTATAGCTGCCCTTGAGCTCATTCATGCGGCGCTGCACTTTGGCCAGGCGCGCCAGCGGATCTTCCATGCCGACCGGCAGCACCAGCGGCACCAGCCCGAAGGCATTGCCCAGCCGCTGGCGCGGACTGTCCTTGCGCAGGTTGACCGGCACCATCACCCGTACTTCGCAGTCATCGGCCACTGCGCCGCCGGCCGCCAGCAGGTAGCCGCGCAGCGCGCCGGCCACGGCCGACATCAGGACATCGTTGACCGAGCAGCCATAGGCTTTGCTGATGGTTTTGACTTCCGCCAGCGGCAGCGGCTCGCTCCACGACACATGCTTGGTGCCATTTGGCTTGCCCTTGAACAGGGTATGGCTGTCATCCGCCATCGTGGTCAGCTTGACGGCGTCGTTGGTCAGCTGGGCGGCCGTCTGGCCGTACGTGGCGAGGCGCTCGGCCATCTTGTCGACATCGGCCCACATCGACATGGATTTCAGGAACATGGCCGAGGACAGGTCAATGGCCTTGACGCTGGTGGCGGTCAGGGGCGACAGGATCTGGTCCCAGGGATTGGCTTCCGCGGCTTCCCGCGCCGCGCTCGGCACTGCCGCGGGATGCTCATCGGGATGCTGGCCGAACATCGACATGAACACCCGTACCAGCGCCACGCCGTCGGCGATGCAGTGGTGGATGCGCACGATCAGCGCTTGCCGCACCTTGCCGTCGGTACCGATGCAATTGTCGACCAGGTGCATTTGCCACAGCGGTTTGGCCGGATCGAGCGGCTGTTGCGACAACTCCCCCACCAGCCGCTGCAGCGCGGGTTTGTTGGAGTCGCCATTGTGGCCATCGATGCGGGTATGGATCACATGGTCGTCGAGGTCGACGTCCTGTTCTTCCCACCAGGATCCCGCCAGGTCCGTGACGGCGCGGCTGCGGAAACGGCGGTAGGCCAGGAAACGCGTTTCCAGCGCTTCCTTCAACCCGTCCGGAGCGATCGGCTGCGCCATCATGGCCACGCCGACAATCATCATCTGGTTGCTGTCCGAATCCATGCGCAACCAGGCCGTGTCGACCGCGGACATTTTTCTGCGGCCCAGGGCCGACAACGCTTTCGACAACATTCGAGCTTCTCCTCTATAGTTCCAGTTGGGCCTACCGTTTATAGAAATGTATTATCTCGTTATCGCACAGACGTGCGCAAAGTTTCTTTAGTGACATCACTCTAGCACGAGGAGAAGGACAGATGAGCCTGCAAGCACAATTCGACCAAGCAATGGCCGATTCGAAAAACCTGCCGGAACGTCCGGACAACATGACCCTGCTGAAAATCTACGCATTGTTCAAGCAAGGTTCCACCGGCGACGTCGAAGGTTCCCGCCCAGGTTTCACCGACATGGTCGGCCGCGCCAAGTACGACGCTTGGGCCAACCTGAAGGGCACGGCAAAAGAAGAAGCGCAGCAACAGTACATCGATTTGATCGAAGAACTCAAAGGCTGATACAGGCTAAATAAAAAGGGCGGGGTTCAAAACCCGCCCTTTTTATTTAACGCCGCTGAAAATCTTCTGCATTTTCTCCGTCGCCTTGGCCTCGATCACCGGGGCAAAGGCGCCGAACAGGAATCCCAGCTTGATCAGCATTTCCGCCTTGTGCTTGGTCAGGGTCAGCGAACCGTTGACGCCGCTGCGTTCGAAATGCAGCACATCCCCTTCCCATTCATATTCCAGGTCAAATTCCTCGGCCAGCTTGAGCGCGACCTTTTCCGCCGCTTCCCGGGCTTTTTTGGGCGTCAGGGTATGTTCCTGGACGATGTGTACGTTGGGCATAGACTCTCTCCTCTTTTAGCCGGCGCCATTGTACAGGCCCGGCCTGCCGCTGCGAACCATTCTACGCCGGCGCCCGCTCCCATGGAACGCAGCAACATGCTTTGCGCACGCGCAAGCAACACCCGCGCCGGCAGGGGGACCATGGCAATTCCGGCGCCGGCATGCCGCCAGCGCTCTCGCCCCCGGAGAAACCATGAAAGCCGCCTTGACCGCTCCCCTGTGTGACACCCCCGCCACCGCCCCCGTCAGCTATGTCCCCACCCCGTCCGCCCCATACCGGACCCACCGCAAGGCGGCCCAGCTGACCCAGCAACCGGGCTTGCCGCGCCACAGCAACGCCGCCGCCAGCGCACCGCTGGGCGCGCGGGTGCTGATCTGGAAACAAGACCCGTCCGTGAGTGAATTGGGCACCCGCAAAGCCTTCCTGCCCGGCGTGATCCTGGCGGGCCCGCGCGACGCCCGCATTGCCAACGGCGTGCCCGGCATCGCCCCGGTCAGTCCCAACGCGTTTGGCGACTTTATCCTGCCGCCCGACACCGAACAGTTCGATGCGGTTCACACCTTTGCCGTGGTGCGCCAGACGCTGACCCTGTACCAGCGCGCCCTGGCGTCCAGCGGTGCGCCGGCGCAAATGCCCTGGCAATGGAATTCCGCGCGCAACACCGATCCGCTGAAAGTGTTCCCGCATGGCTTGCCGGACGTGATGAATGCGTACTACAGCCGCGACGAGCGGGCGCTGAAGTTCGGCGACTTCGTGCCCAGCGGCGAAACCGGCCGCGTGTATACCTGCCGCTCGTTCGATATCGTGGCCCATGAAACCGGCCACGCCGTGCTCGATGGCCTGAAACCGCGCTGGCTGCTGCGCCGCAATCCGCCGCAAACCGGCGGCCTGCACGAAGCCTTTGGCGATTTGACGGCGATTTTCCTGGCGCTGTCGCAACTGGACCAGGCCGAAGCCGTCATCGCACAAACCAAGGCCGACCTGCACGACAAAACCTTCCTGGCCGACATGGCCGAGCAATTCGGCCTGGCGCTGGGCCGGCCCAACGGGCTGCGCAACGCCGACAACGATTTGACCCTGGCGCAGGCCGGCAATGAAGTACACGCGCTGTCGCAAGTGTTTACCGGGGCCGTGTACGACATCCTGGCCGACATGTTTGCGTTTGAGCGCCGCCCCGGCCTGCTCGACGATGCCGCGCTGCTGTACCGCACCGGCGAATACCTGTGCGGCCTGGTGTTGCGCGCGCTGATGGCCGCGCCCGACTTTGGCGCCACCTATGCGCACGTGGCCAGCCATATGCTGCAACTGGCCGGCAGCGACGGCAAACCGCCGGAATACCAGGCCTTCATCCGCCAGCGCTTCACGGTACGCGCCGTCAACGTGGCCGAGGATGCCCGCACCCTGGCGCCTGAGCCGGACAGCAGCCTGCCGCAAGACCGGCGCAGTTGCTGCGGCACGATGAACCATGCCGAGTACTTTGAGCTGGAAGACGTGCTGGACGAGGAACGCAAAGCGCTGGCGGCGTGGTGCCAGCAACATTACACGGCGCGCGAACGCAACTGAGGCGCCACAGTGGCATGAAGGACGCGGCGGGCCGCCTCCGAACGCGGCCCGCCGTATTTGCTTATGTGGATTGTATATAAGGCCGAATTGTTCTCAGGTGCAAATTGCCTTAAAATCAGAGCTTTGCTGTAGGTGTATTGGCAGTTTTGCAGCACCATGGCGCCGCAAATCATCTATAAGGACTGTTATGACGCACGTAGTTACCGAATCCTGCATCAGCTGTAAGTTTACCGATTGCGTGGATGTGTGCCCTGTGGATTGCTTCCGTGAAGGCCCGAACTTCCTGGCAATCGATCCGGACGAGTGCATCGATTGCGCCGTATGCGTCGCGGAATGCCCGGTCAACGCGATTTTTGCTGAAGAAGACACCCCGGCGGACCAGCAACAATACATCAAGATCAATGCGGACCTGTCCCGCAACTGGCCTTCGATCACGAAAACCAAGGCCCCGCTGCCGGATGCCGACAATTTCCGCGACGTCAAAGACAAGCTGAAACTGCTGGTGAAGTAACCCGAGTGCCAGCTGAAAGGTGGGTGCCCGGCCTGACGGCCCGGCACCCATTTCTTTTTGCAGGTGCAAAATGCAAGAAATCGCATGAAACAGCGCCTGGCATGAGAAAAACTCACCATGTTTGTGCATCGCGCAATACGGGAAATCCGCAATGTTCGACTGATACCACATCTCGGAGCCGTCCTACACAAAAGCAGCCGAAACGCTGCTTTTCTTAAAGGTCTTCCAGTATTATCGTTTCAATCAGGACGGGCTCAGACGGACCTTGCATCAGCCTTACAGGGGTTATTCTCGCAGGAAAACAACCTTTCCATTGGTTATCGCGAAATGCTTTACGTCATGTACAAATATCCTATAATGAGCTCATGATTTTGATCAATTCGATGGCAGATACCACTTGACATCGAGATAACGACCGGGAACGATTATGCTTTACCAACTGCATGAAATGCAACGCACCTTCTTGACGCCACTGATGCAGTGGGCCGATGCGTCCGCAAAGCTGTTCAGCAATCCCGTCTCTCCGCTGGCGCACACCCCCTTCGCCCAGCGGATCGCAGCAGGATATGAGCTGATGTACCGCTTAGGCAAAGATTACGAAAAACCGGCCTTTGAAATTGATAGCGTTACCGTCGGCAACAAGGACGTCCGCATCATCGAGCACGTGGTCATCAACAAGCCGTTTTGCCGCCTGATCCACTTCAAGAAAGACTTGAGCGACAAGGACATGCGCGCGCTGAAACAGCCGACCATCCTGCTGGTGGCGCCACTGTCGGGCCACCACTCGACCTTGCTGCGCGATACGGTATCGGCCCTGCTGCAAGAACACGACGTCTACATCACCGACTGGACCGATGCGCGCATGGTGCCGATGTCGGCCGGCCCGTTCCACCTCGATGACTATATCTTCTACGTGCAAGACTTCATCCGCCACCTGGGCCCGGACTTGCACGTGATTTCCGTGTGCCAGCCTACCGTGCCGGTGCTGGCGGCGATTTCCCTGATGGCCTCGGCCAAGGATCCGAAGCTGCCAAAGACCATGACCATGATGGGCGGCCCGATCGATCCCCGCAAATCGCCGACCTCGGTCAACAACCTGGCGACGGAAAAGAAATTCTCGTGGTTTGAAAACACCGTGATTTATTCGGTGCCGCCGAATTACCCGGGCTTTGGCCGCAAGGTCTATCCCGGCTTCCTGCAGCACACCGGTTTCATCGCCATGAACCCGGGCCGCCATGCGCAAAGCCACCGCGAGTTCTATATGCACCTGGTGAAGGGCGACGACGAGAACGCGGAAAGCCACCGCAAGTTCTACGACGAATACAACGCCGTGCTGGACATGCCGGCCGAGTACTACCTCGACACCATCAAGACCGTGTTCCAGGACTTCGCACTGCCGCAAGGCACGTGGAAAGTCGGCGGCCAGCTGGTGCGTCCGCAAGACATCACCAATGTGGCGCTGTTCACGGTGGAAGGCGAACTGGATGACATTTCCGGCGCTGGCCAGACCCAGGCCGCGCATGAACTGTGCAGCAATATCCCGGCCGACATGCAGCAAGACTTCGTGGCGCCCGGCGCCGGCCACTACGGCATCTTCTCGGGCCGCCGCTGGCGCGAAGTGATTTGCCCGAAGATCGGCGAATTCATTCGCAAACACGGTTGATATCAAACCCCGGTTTATCCGGGGTTTTGTTTTTCAGGGCTGCTGCAACACGCGCGCCTGTGCCCTTGCCAACTCCACCCCGATACGCCGCCAGTAATCGCGCTCGGCCTTGTGCAAGTCGATATCGCGCACCGCGTCATTGAAGGCGCGCTGCTGTGCCAGGCCCTGCGCCGTGCGCTTGAAACACACGTGAATCGACCGCTCACGGAACAAGCCTTCGGCAAAGCCGATGCGCTCCCGCTCATCCCGGGTAAACCGCTCGCTGCCCAGTAAATGGCGCAGCACCCTTTTTTCGATCACCATCACGGGAAAGCGCTTGTTCAACAACTTGCGCAAGTTCAGTTCGTCGCTGTAGGCCTCTTCGGTCTGCAACACGCCGGCGGCGGCCATGGCGTCGAACTGTTCACCATTGGTGTAACCGGCCACGGTGCCGATACGGATGCCCTGCAATTCGGCCAGGGTGGCCGGCTGCAGCGGCAACTCTTTCAGGTATGCCAGCACCGTCGTGGTGTTGCCGATGGAGTGCGAGAAGTGGCACACTTTTTCCCGCTCCGGCGTGCGCCACACGGCAAGGAAACCCGCATAACGGGAATCGTTGAGGCCCAACTCCATGGTGCGCTTCCACGGGAAGTATTCGATCCGGGCGGTCACGCCCATGCGCTCATACACGGAAGTCAGCAGTGAACCCGCCATGCCATTGGCGGGCAAGGTACTGGAGACAAAGGGCGGCCACTCATTCGACGCAAATTGCAGCGCTGCCTGGGCCGGCGCATGGGGCGCCGCGCCGGCGGGGGCGGCCAGCGCCAGACAAAGCCAGCCCGGCAGCCACAACTTCTTCAACACGTTAATCATTTCAAGCGGCAGGTTCAGCGAATCCGGACATGCTCCCATAAAACCGCATTGCCTACAAATCAATTGTTAAATTAGACACTTTCAATGCAGGATTTTCGCGCCCTGACCGGCGCAGATGGCGGATAATGTGGCTTTACTGTTACAAACGACGTCAACGTGTCCTCATCCCTTGCAGACCGCATCGAAGATGCCCTGCCGCAGACGCAATGCACCAAGTGCGGTTATGCCGGCTGCCGCCCTTACGCCGAAGCCATTGCGTCGGGCAGCGCGGGCATCAACCAGTGCCCGCCCGGCGGCGCCGAAGGCATTGCGCGCCTGGCGCGCGTGACCGGCTATCCCGTTATTCCGCTCAATCCCGTCAATGGCGCCGAGCGTCCGCGCGCCGTCGCGTATATCGATGAAACGCTGTGTATCGGCTGCACCCTGTGCATCCAGGCCTGCCCGGTCGATGCGATCGTCGGCGCCGCCAAGCAGATGCACACGGTCGCGCCCTCGCTGTGCACCGGCTGCGACCTGTGCCTGGCGCCCTGCCCGGTCGATTGCATCGTCATGTACCCAGTCACGGAAAGCACGGGCTGGCAGGCCTGGCTGCAAGCCGATGCCGATGCGGCGCGCGAACGCCATGATTTCCGCCTGTTCCGCCTGAAGCGGGAAAAGCAGGAAAACGATGCGCGCCTGGCCGCCAAGGCGCAGGACAAGCTGAAAGCCGTGGAAGCCATCGATCCCGCGACGGCGGCCGACGCCGCCGAAAAAGAGCGCAAGCGCGCCATCATTGCCGCCGCCATGGAGCGCGCGCGCCTGAAGAAAGAAGCCGAAGCCGCCGCGGCGGCAGCCCAGAACAAGACTGATGAATAACGCCAAACGCCACGACATGTTTTCCCGCCTGCGGGAAGCCAATCCCCATCCCAAGACCGAACTGGAATACACGACGCCCTTCGAGTTGCTGATTGCCGTGCTGCTGTCGGCACAGGCGACCGACGTCGGCGTCAACAAAGCCACGCGCAAGCTGTATCCGGTGGCGAATACGCCGCAAGCGATGCTGGACCTGGGGCTGGACGAGTTGACGGGCTATATCCAGACCATCGGCCTGTACAAGACCAAGGCCAAGAATGTGCTGGCCACATGCCGGATGTTGATCGACCTGCATGGCGGCGAAGTGCCGCGCGACCGCGAATCGCTGGAAGCGCTGCCCGGCGTAGGGCGTAAAACCGCCAACGTGGTGATGAATACCGCCTTTGGCGAACCGACCATGGCGGTCGATACGCACATCTTCCGGGTGTCGAACCGCACCGGGCTGGCGCCGGGCAAGAATGTCGACATCGTCGAACAAAAGCTGTTGAAGTTCGTGCCAAAGGAATTCCTGCAGGATGCGCACCACTGGCTCATCCTGCACGGCCGCTACACCTGCGTGGCGCGTACGCCGAAGTGCTGGAACTGCCTGATTGCGGACCTGTGCGACTTCAAGCAAAAAACCCCGACACCGGCCAACGCCTGAGCCCAATGTCACACCCTGGGGTCAGACCCCAAATGTGACAAAAGTGGACATTTTTTGCACGGATATGTCCACTTTTGTCATAAATGGGGTCTGACCCCGGTGTGACATCACATCAGAGCAGCACCATGTTATCCCGGTGCACCAGCTCTTTGCCCTCCATGAAGCCAAGGATGCCCTCGATTTCACTGGAAGGCCGGCGCATGATCTTGCGGGTTTCCGCGCTGGTGTAATTCGACATGCCGCGCGCCACGGCGGCGCCGTCTTCGCCGATGCAGGTGATGACCGCGCCGCGGCCAAATTCACCCTTGACGTCGATGACGCCGATCGGCAGCAGCGATTTGCCATCCATCTTCAATTTCTGCACCGCGCCCGCGTCGAGCACCACTTGCCCGGCCGTGTGCAAATGGTCCGCCATCCACTGCTTGCGGGCCGTCAGGTGCCCGGTCTGCGCCGACAATTCCGTGCCGATCGCTTCGCCCTGGGCGAGGCGCACCAGCACATTGTCTTCGCGGCCAAACGCGATCACCGTGTGTGCGCCGGACTTCGCGGCGCGCTTGGCGGCCAGGATCTTGGTCAGCATGCCGCCCCGGCCCAGCGAGGAACCGGCGCCGCCCGCCATGGCTTCCAAGGTTTCGTCGCCAGCGCGGCCATGCGTGATCAGGTACGCTTGCGGATCCTTGCGCGGGTCGGCGCTGAACAGGCCGCGCTGGTCGGTCAGGATGATCAGCGCATCGGCTTCAATCAGGTTGGCCACCAGCGCGCCCAGGGTGTCGTTGTCGCCGAACTTGATTTCATCGGTAACCACCGTGTCGTTCTCGTTGATGATCGGCACCACCCCCATGCGCAGCAAGGTGGTCAGCGTGGAACGGGCGTTCAGGTAGCGTTCACGGTCGGCCAGGTCGGCGTGCGTCAGCAGCACTTGCGCGGTGCCGATCTGGTGGGCGCGGAAACTGGTTTCATAGATTTGCGCCAGGCCCATCTGGCCCACCGCGGCGCACGCCTGCAATTCATGGATATCGGTCGGACGCTTGTCGAAGCCCAGGCGCAGCATGCCTTCGGCGATCGCGCCGGACGAAACCAGGACCACGTCCTTGCCCAGCGCGCGCAGCGAGGCGATCTGGGCGGCCCAGCGGGCAATGGCGGCATGGTCCAGGCCACGGCCATCATTGGTGACCAGGGACGAACCGACCTTGATGATGACGCGGGTAGCTTTCTGTATGACGGAATTCATTGTGCGGCAGTTCTCTAATCAATTGGCGGCGCAAGGGGCATGCGCGCGCGTGAATACCAGGCTTGATTCGAAGGGTGGGTGACCCAGCTTGCCGCAGACAATATCGGCCCGCTGATGGCGGGCCGATATGATTGTGGAGAAGGCAAATCAGCGCTTAGCGGATTATGCCGGTGTTGCAGTGTTGTTGGAAGATTATTCCATGACTTTAAAGCGGGGGTCGTTCGGATCGATCGACGAGATGCCGCGCGCTTCTTCCGTCATCTGGGTTTCTTCGCTGCGCTGTTCTTCGTGGCGCTTCTGCTCCAGGTGCTTGTAGATTTCATTGACCAGGTCTTGCGTGCCTTCGTGGCTCAATGCGGAAATCTCGAACACCGGGCCCTTGTGGCCAAACTTCTTGACGAAGTCCTTGACGCGCTGTTTGCGCTCGTCTTCCGGCACCACGTCGAGCTTGTTCAGCACCAGCCAGCGCGGCTTGTCCGCCAGCGCAGGGTCGTATTTCTTGAGTTCCTTGACCAGCGCCTTGGCTTCCTTGACCGGATCCACCGTGGCTTCGAACGGTGCCAGGTCGACGATGTGCAGCAGCAGGCCGGTGCGCGACAAATGGCGCAGGAACTGGTGGCCCAGGCCGGCGCCTTCCGCCGCGCCTTCGATCAGGCCGGGAATGTCGGCAATCACGAAGCTCTTTTCGTGCGACACGCGCACCACACCGAGGTTCGGGTGCAAGGTGGTAAATGGGTAATCGGCGATTTTCGGACGTGCATTCGACACGGCCGTGATGAAGGTGGACTTGCCCGCGTTCGGCATGCCCAGCAGGCCAACATCGGCCAGCACTTTCAGTTCCAGGCGCAATTCGCGGCGCTGGCCTTCGCGGCCTTCGGTTTTCTGGCGCGGTGCACGGTTCGTCGACGTTTTGAAGTGAATGTTGCCCCAGCCGCCCTCGCCGCCCTGTGCCAGCACTTCCATCTGGCCATGTTCGGTCATGTCGGCGATGATGTCGCCGTTGACTTCGTCGATGATCAGGGTGCCGACCGGCATGCGCAAGACCATGTCTTCAGCGCCTTTGCCATAGCAATCGGAGCCACGGCCCGCTTCGCCATCCTTGGCGCGGTGGACTTTCGAGAAACGGTAGTCGACCAGCGTGTTGACGTTACGGTCCGCCACGGCCCAGATGGTGCCGCCCTTGCCGCCGTCGCCGCCGTCAGGTCCGCCGAAGGGACGGAATTTCTCCCGGCAGAAAGATGCGCAACCGTTACCGCCGCTGCCGGCGATGACTTCAATTCGTGCTTCGTCGATAAACTTCATGATGTGCCGCCAAAATGAGGATGCCCGGCCTGAAGGCCCGGCACACCTGGCTAAAAACAAAAAAAGGCCCTACCGATGGCAGAGCCTTTCGATCGAAGGCTTGCGCCTTACTTTGCGATCCTTGGTTGGCTGATTAAGCAGCTACCACGGTCACGAATTGGTGATTGTTCGGGCCCTTGACCACGAACTTCACTTTGCCGTCCACCAGGGCGAACAGGGTGTGATCCTTGCCGGTGCCTACGCCTTCGCCGGCGCGCACTGGGGTACCACGTTGACGGATGATGATGCCGCCAGCGTTGATCGATTG
The DNA here is from genome assembly GCF_058807115.1 of Pseudoduganella sp. GW821-FHT12E03. Lineage (NCBI taxonomy): Bacteria > Pseudomonadati > Pseudomonadota > Betaproteobacteria > Burkholderiales > Oxalobacteraceae > Pseudoduganella > Pseudoduganella sp. GW821-FHT12E03. The sequence goes on from NZ_JBXAQJ010000003.1 coordinate 540,958, forward strand.
GCCGCCGTACACTTTAACGCCCAGGCGTTTTGATTCCGAGTCACGGCCGTTGCGGGTAGTACCGCCGCCTTTTTTGTGTGCCATTTAGATGCTCCTAAATATGACTTAATGGTTAAAAAATAGCAGATTAGCCGTTGATCGAAACGATCTGGATTTCCGTGTAGTTCTGACGGTGACCCTGGTGTTTCTGGTAGTGCTTACGACGACGCATCTTGAAGATACGTACTTTGTCGTGACGACCGTGGGAAACTACTTTCACTTGTACCGTTGCACCTGCGACCAGTGGCGTGCCAAATTTCAGGGCTTCGCCCGCGCCTACCGCGAGAACTTGATCGATGGTGAGTTCGGAACCGATGTCAGCAGGTATCTGTTCTACTTTGAGTTTTTCGCCAGCGACAACTTTATACTGTTTGCCACCGGTTTTTATGACCGCGTACATGATTTGAAACCTCATCAAATGTTGAAAAAACCTCCTCCGCGCATGGCCGTACGAACTGCATGCAAGGCGACTAACAACGGGGAGAACCTGCGATTATACACAGATTGAAAATTTGCGTCAAAGACTATTCCAAATTCACGGCTGCCATGGTATGTCATCCACCATGCCCCGCGAGCCAGCGTGCCGCCTGCGTGCTCCCCTGATCGCCAGCGGCAACTGCCATGACGTATAATCGCGGCACTTCTTACTAGCCCTTGCAGGTTTGCCTTGTCTGCCGCTACCCAACACGCCAATCAAAACACCATCATCCAGACCATCGCGCCCGACATGGACGCGGTGAATGTGGTGATCCGCCAGCGCCTGCACTCGGACGTGCCGCTGGTAAACCAGATCGCGGAATACATCATCAGCGCTGGCGGCAAGCGCATCCGCCCTGTCCTCGTCCTGTTGATGGCCAATGCCTATTCTTATCAAGGCGTGGCGCATCACGAGCTGGCCGCCGTGGTGGAATTCATCCACACCGCGACCCTGCTGCACGATGACGTGGTCGATGAATCGTCGCTGCGCCGTGGCCGGGCCACGGCCAACGCCCTGTTCGGCAATGCCGCGTCGGTGCTGGTGGGCGACTTCCTGTATTCGCGCGCCTTCCAGATGATGGTGTCGCTCGATTCGATGCGCGTGATGAGCATCCTGTCCGACGCCACCAACGTGATCGCGGAAGGCGAAGTGCTGCAATTGCTGAACATGCACGACCCGGACGTGACGGAAGAACGCTACCTGCAAGTGATCCGCTCCAAGACCGCCAAGCTGTTCGAAGCCGCGGCGGAACTGGGCGCCCTGGTGTCGGGCGCCAACGACAACCAGGTTGCCGCCGCCGGCGAATATGGCCGCTCGCTGGGCACCGCGTTCCAATTGATCGACGACGTACTTGATTACACCGGCGACGCGGCGGAAATCGGCAAGAACGTGGGCGACGATTTGCGTGAAGGTAAGCCAACCTTGCCGCTGATCTGGCTGATGAAGCATGGCACGGCGGAACAGCGCGACCTGGTGCGTTCCTGCATTGAAAATGGCGATGAACAGCATTTCGACGCCATCCTGTCGGCCATCACCAACAGCGGCGCACTCGATTACACGCGCCGCGCCGCGGAAGAAGCCGGTGAGCGCGCGTTGAACGCGGTGCAGGATTTGCCGGAAAGCGTGTATAAAACCGCGCTGCTGCAACTGGCGCGCTTCGCGCTGGACCGCAATCACTAAGCGGTCCTTCTCCAATGAACAACGGCGCCTTCTGGCGCCGTTTGTCTTTACAGGATCTGGTTGACCGTCTCCGGCGGACGGCACAGGCGCACGCCCTTGTCCGTCACTACGAACGGCCGGTTGATCAGCGCCGGATGCGCGATCATGGCGTCCAGCAGCGCATCGTCGGACAGCGCCGGGTCGGCCAGGTTCAGTTGCTCGTACAGGTCGCCCTTGTCGCGCATCGCGCCCCGCGCCGTCAGACCGGCCGCCTTGATCAGTTCAGCGAGGCGTTCGCGGGTCGGCGGGTTTTTCAGATAATCAACGATTTCCGGCTCGACGCCGGTGGCGCGGATCAGCGCCAGCGCGCCGCGCGAATTACTGCAGGCATTGTTGTGGTAAATAGTGATGGCCATGGCGGTTCCTTAACGCGTCAACGAAGGCCGCCATGCTAGGCGATCCGGGCGGCGCGTGCAAGCCGCGCCAGCCGGTGTCATGGAACATCAAAACCGCACGAAGCTGGCGTCATCCACATCTTCTTCCACTTCGTTCTTGCGCTGGCGCGCGACCGGGCGCACCGTGCGGGGCACGTTGACCTGCTTGCGGGAAGTTGTGCGGCGCACTTCCCCGCCATTGACGCGGAAGAACGACACGGCCACTTGCAATTGCTCGGCCTGGCCGCTCATTTCTTCGGCGGTGGCGGCCAGCTCTTCCGAGCTGGAAGCATTTTGCTGGGTGGTCTGGCTCAACTGGCCGATGGCGGAATTGATTTGCGCCACGCCGGTCGATTGCTCTTCCGACGCGGCCGTGATTTCCTGCACCAGGTCCGAGGTGCGTTTAATCGACGGCACCATTTCATCGAGCAGCTTGCCGGCCTTTTGCGCCAGCTCGACACTGGACGAGGCGACTTCGGAAATCTCTTGCGCCGCCACTTGCGAGCGTTCGGCCAGCTTGCGCACTTCGGCCGCCACCACGGCAAAGCCCTTGCCGTGTTCACCGGCGCGCGCCGCTTCAATCGCGGCATTGAGCGCCAGCAAATTGGTTTGATAGGCGATATCGTCAATGATGCTGATCTTCTTGGCGATCTGGTTCATCGCGTCCACCGTGGACTTGACGGCGGAGCCCCCCTCCGCCGCTTCATTGGCCGCCTTGCCCGCCATTGAATCCGTGACTTTCGCATTTTCCGTGTTCTGCGAAATCGACGCCGTCATTTCCTCGATCGAGGCGCTGGTTTCCTCGACACCGGCCGCCTGTTCCGACGCCGCCTGCGACAGCGATTGCGCGGTGGCGGAAATTTCTTCCGAGGCATTGGCCAGCGACACCGCGCCGCTCGACACTTCGGTCAGCACCGAGGCCAGCTTGTCCACCATGGTTTTCATGGCAAACAGCAAGCTCGATTCATCGCCCGGACGCAGCTTCACATCCACCGTCAAATCGCCCCGCGCCACTTCGCTGACGATTTTCGATGCGTACGCCGGTTCGCCGCCGATTTGCGCCAGCAATTTATCCACCATGATTTTCATGGAATACAGCAACGACGACTGGTCGCCGGCTTCCAGCTTGACGTCCACCGCAAAATTGCCCTGCGCCACTTCATGCACCACGCCCGCCGCATACGCCGGCTCGCCACCCAACTGGCGCAAGATGCCGCGCAAGATCATGTAGCCGAGCGAGATGAGTCCCAGGAACGCCACCACGGCCAGCACATACATCAGCGTCAGCGCCCGCGACGCGCTTTCTTCCGCAGTGATCACGGACGCCGTGCCGGCTTTGTTGTTCAGCTCGACCAGCTTGTCCAGCCCCGCTTCGGCCGCGAGGAATTCCTTGCGCAAGTTGAACAGGAATTTGTGCATCTCAGCAAACATCGCGTCATGCTTTTCTTCCGGCGCCTTGATAAGCTCCTCCGCCATCGCGTCGAACTTCTGGTCCAATGCCTTCCACGCTTCCCATTCCTTGACGAACGGCTTCCACAACGCCTCTTCCTCGGTATCGCGGCTCATGGCTTCATAGGCTTTCCACGCCTTGTCCGCTTCGCCCCAGAAATCTTTTTTGCGTTTCAACTGGCGCTCGATTTCACTAATTTCCTTGGGATAGGCGGCAATGCTGTCAATCACGCGGTTAGCCGAGCGCAACGCCGCCTGGCTGTTTTGTAACTGCATCAAGTTTAAGATCGAGGGCATACGGTTGCGGCCAATGTCATCGATCGACTCGGCATTCTTTTTCAAGCCATAGACACCAGCGCCCATCACCAGCAATAAAGTCACCAAGCCAACGCCAATCAATAAAATCAGCTTGGCGCGAACCGTCAAAGTGTTCAACATAGCCCCCTCCCCTTGGAAACATGGCGGCCGTCACGTGGCGGCCGCCTCATTCTGACTTCAGAACCGCACGAAACTGCCGTCGTCCATTGCTTCGTCCTGCAAGACGGCGCGGTGGTTGCTGTTGATGGTTTTGCTGTTGCCGCCGCCGCGCGCCGGTTTGACGGGCGCGACCGGGCGGCGCTGGAGATTGCCGGATACGCGGAAGAACGCCACCGCCTGCTGCAACTGTTCCGCCTGGCCGCTCATCTCCTCGGCCGTGGCGGCCAACTCCTCGGAACTGGACGCGTTTTGCTGGGTGGTTTGACTCAACTGGCTGATGGCGGAATTGATTTGCGCCACGCCCGACGATTGCTCTTCCGATGCCGCCGTGATTTCCTGCACCAGGTCGGACGTGCGCTTAATCGACGGCACCATTTCATCGAGCAGCTTGCCGGCCTTTTGCGCCAGGTCCACGCTGCTGCCGGCCACTTCGGAAATCTCTTGCGCCGCGATCTGGCTGCGTTCAGCCAGCTTGCGCACCTCGGCCGCCACCACCGCGAAGCCCTTGCCGTGCTCGCCGGCGCGCGCCGCTTCAATCGCGGCATTGAGCGCCAGTAAATTAGTCTGGTACGCGATGTCATCAATGATGCTGATCTTCTTCGCGATCTGCGTCATCGCTTCCACCGTGGACTTGACGGCCGAGCCGCCTTCATTGGCTTCCAGCGCGGCCTTGCCGGCCATGGAATCGGTGATCTTGGCGTTTTCCGTGTTTTGCGCAATCGACGCCGTCATTTCCTCGACCGACGCGCTGGTCTGTTCGACACCGGAAGCCTGTTCCGAGGCGGCTTGCGACAGCGATTGCGCGGTGGCGGAAATTTCTTCGGACGCGTTGGCCAGCGAGACGGCGCCGGAGCTGACTTCACTGAGCACCGAGGCCAGTTTGTCCACCATGTTTTTCATGGCAAACAGCAGGCTGCTCTGGTCGCCAGGACGCAGTTGCACCTGTACCGTCAAATCCCCCCGCGCCACTTCACTGACAATGCGCGACGCATACGCCGGTTCGCCGCCGATTTGCTCCAGCAATTTGTCCACCATGTGCTTCATGGAATACAGCAGCGACGCCTGGTCGCCCTGCCGCAGCTTGACGTCCACCGCGAAGTTCCCCTGCGCCACCTGCTGCACCACGCCGGCCGCATACGACGGCTCGCCGCCAATTTGCGCCAGCAACTGGTCAACCATTTGCTTCATCGAATACAGCAGGCTGGACTTGTCGCCGTCGCGCAGGCGCACATCGATGTCGTAATTGCCTTTCGCCACTTCCTGCACGATGCCGGCCGCATACTTCGGCTCACCGCCAATCTGCGCCAGCAAGTTGTCGACCATGGTTTTCATCGAATACAGCAGACTGGACTGGTCTCCGTCGCGCAGCTTCACATCGACCGTGTAATTGCCATGGGCAACTTCTTCCACGACCTTGGCCGCATAGGCCGGCTCGCCACCGAGTTGCCGCATCAGCGAACGGATGATGTAGACGCCGATGCCGACCACCAGCAACAAGGTCACGATGCCAATTACCATGGCTTGCGTAATGGCATGCGACTTGGCCGCCGCCGCCTCGTCCGCCGAGCGTTTGCCATTGTCCGCGTTGTACTGGCGGTGCGCCTCGAACGCATCCCACACCTTGGCCAGCAGCCCCTGGTTGGCCAGGATCAGGTCGCGTGCCTCGTTGGCCTTGCCGGACCGGGCCAGCGCCATGGCGCGGGCGCGCACGGCTTCATATTCGACGAAGCCGGCTTTATCCGCCGCCAGCAGCGCCTTGTCCTTGTCGTCCGACACCATGGTGCGCTCATACTCGGCCAGCGCCGACTCCACGCCGCGCGCGTTGGTGGCCATCTTGCCTTCCCATTCGGTGACTTTCGCGGGATCGGTCAGCATGATGTATTGCCACAGTTGGGTGCGCAGCAGCGCCAGCGAGGCAAAGCCCTTGTCCAGCATGAGGATGCTGGGCACGACATTCACATTGGTGTAATTGGTGGTGGTGTAGACCTTTTCGGTCTGGTACAGGCCGACGCCGGCCAGGGTGCACAGACCCAGGACAACGGCGCCAATGAGGATGGAAAGACGCTGGACAACAGTCATGGCAACAACTCCTTGTTCTCGCAAAACAATGGAAGACCGCGCCCCGGGAGCCGGGGCGATAGACTGATGATGTTGTCGCTGGGTTTAGGTTTCCGCGCCGGCCAGGTTCGAGACGCCGGCCATGGCTTCCAGTTCGGAAACAGACAACACCTGGTCGGTATTGAGCAGGATGACGAACTTGCCATTCACCTTGCCCATGCCCGAGATAAATTCACTGCGAATACGCGCGCCAAATTGGGGCGCTTTTTCAATGTCGGCCGGTGCAATATCGATGACGGCATTGACCGCATCGACCATCACGCCCACCACCTGCTGTTCGCCATCCGCATCGATCTCGACAATGACGATTGCCGTGCGCTTGCCGATTTGCGTGGCGGGGCGGCCAAAGCGCGCCGCCAGGTCCATCACCGGCACCACCGCGCCGCGCAAGTTGATCACGCCGCGCACGCATTCCGGCATCAGCGGCACCGTGGTTAATCCAGAGTACTCGATGATTTCCTTGATCGCCAGGATGCCGATGGCGAATACTTCGCCGCCCAGCATGAAGGTGAGGAATTGCTGGCTGTCTTCCGCCGCGGAGGCGGCAACGGCGTTACGGCTTACATGTGCGACTGCGGTCATAAAAATTCTCCTGATTAAGCGGCCAGTTGCGGCACTTCGGCCGTGATGCCGGAGCCCTGGCCGACAATTGCCGGCACGTCGAGGATCAGCGCCACTTCGCCGTTACCGAGGATGGTGGAACCACTGATGCAACGCAGCTGGCTGAACATGCGCCCCAGCGGCTTGATCACGGTCTGGAATTCGCCCTGCAGGCTGTCGACCACCAGGCCGACCCGATGGCCCGCGTGCTTGACCACAACGATGCTTTCGCGCCGCGGCGGCGGCGTATCGACGCCAAACAAGTCGCGCAGGCGGATGAACGGCAATACCTGCCCGCGCAAGTTGGTGTAATCGTGACCCGCTTCGGACGCGAACTCGATGCACTCGTCGATCATGTCGAGCGGCACCACGAAAGTGGAATCGCCGAGGCCGACCAGGAAGCCATCAATAATGGCCAGGGTCAGCGGCAAGCGCACGGTGACCGTGGTGCCCAGACCCGGCGCGCTGTCGACCGACACCGTGCCGCGCAAGGCCGTGATGTTTTTCTTCACCACATCCATGCCGACACCGCGGCCGGACAGGTTGGTGATTTTTTCCGCCGTGGAAAAACCCGGCTCGAAGATCAACCCATAAATTTCCGTGTCGCTCATCTTGCGATCCGCTTCCACCAAACCCCGCTCGACCGCCTTGGCAAAGATACGGTCGCGGTTCAGGCCGCCGCCATCGTCCGACACTTCGATCACGATGCTGCCGGAATCGTGGAAGGCATTCAGGCGCACCGTGCCGCGCAACGGCTTGCCGCGCTCGGCGCGCACTTCCGCCGGTTCGATCCCGTGGTCGATCGCGTTGCGCACCAGGTGCGTCAGCGGATCGCCGATTTTCTCCACCACGGTTTTATCGAGTTCGGTATCTTCACCGCTGACGGCCAGGCCGATATCCTTGCCGATCTCCCGCGCCACATCATGCACCACGCGCTGGAAGCGGTTGAACGTCGCGCCGATTTTCACCATGCGCAACTGCAGCGCGGAATCGCGCACCTGTTCCACCAGGTCGGACAACATCGAGGTGCATTCCAGCAGTTCGCTGTTGCGCACCTGGCGCGCAATCAGGTTGGCCGACGCGCCCACAATGATCAGTTCGCCGACCAGGTTGATCAGCAAGTCCAGCTTGTCGGCATCGACACGGATCGAACGGCTTTCTGCCGGCTTGGTGGTTTCCACCGATTGTTTTTGCTTGGTCAGCGCGGCTTCGACAATGGCCGGCTCGGCCGCGCCCTGTCCCACCAGCACGGCGCCCAGCGGCGGCGTGGCGGCCGGCGTGGCGCCAGCCTGGGCCTGGGCGTGCAGCGCATTGTCGAGTTCGCGCTGGGTGATGACGCCACAGCGCACCAGCATTTCGCCCAGCATGGCTTTTTGTTCCGGCAATTCACGGATCAGGCGCACGTATTCATCGATACGGGTGCGCGGTGGCAAGATGCGCAGCATGCAATTGTCCGCCACGAATTCAAACACGCCTTCGATGGACGCCTTGTCCGCTTCGGTTTCCAGCGCGATTTCAAACCCGAGGTAGCAGGTTTCCGGATCCATCTTGTCGGCGGCGGGAATCGCATCGGTCAAGGTGACGATGCCGACGATGCGGCCGATCTGGCCCAGGTAGCGGATGAACGACAGCGGGTCCATGCCGTCGCGCAGCACGTCGGGACCGAAGCGCAGCGACAAATGCCAGGCGTCGCTGGAACCGCCGCCTTGCTCTTCAATGCGTTCCACGCCCGGGTGATCCGGTTCCGCCACCAGCGCACTGGCAGCCGGCGCCGCGCCGTGGCCATCATCGGTTTCGCCCATGTACGCACGCAGTTGCACCAGCAGTGGCGCTCCCGCCGCCAGCATCTCCGGGTCCGGATCGGTTTGGCCCGCGTCGATGGCGTTGATCATGCCGGACAAGTGGTCGCAGCAGGACAGCAGCAACACAATCAGCTCATCCGTCATCGCCAGCTTGCCGTCGCGTACATCGTCGAGCAAGCTTTCCACCACGTGGGTAAAGGCCACGATGTGGTCGAGGCCGAACAAGCCGGCGGAACCCTTGATGGTATGGGCGGCGCGGAAGATCGCATGCACGGATTCATGGCCGCCCGCCTGTTCGGCATTGAGCAGCGCATTTTCCATGTCTTCCAGCAGCTCGCGGCTTTCCAGGATAAACGTTTGTAACGCCAGGTCCAGATCCATTGTCCTTGCTCCTGTTAACGCCAGAAATTAAGCAGCCCGCGGGCCGATCACGAGGGCGTCGCCGAACCACGCGCCCAGGTCCAGCAATTCAAAGACTTCCAGTACCGCCGGACTGTGCCCGACCAGGCGCAGTTCGCGGTTTTCCGCCCTGGCCGTCTGCTTGGCCAGCATCAGCACTTGCAGTCCCGCGCTGTCGACTTCGGTCACGCCGGCCAGGTCCACTTCCAGCACATTGCTGCGCGCCAGTTCGCCCTGCAGCAGGGTTTTCAAATCCGCCGCGCGATAAATGTTGAGTTCGCCATCGATGGCAACATGGCCGGTACTCATGGCAACACCAGCTTCGCCACGGCGCCCAGCAGCACTTCCGGTTTGAACGGTTTCACGACCCAGGCCTTGGCGCCGGCCGCCTGCCCTTCTTTCTTCTTGCCTTCCTGCGACTCGGTGGTCAGCATGATCACGGGCGTGAATTTATAGTTCGGCAATTGCTTGATTTCCTTGACGAACGTGATGCCATCCATGTTCGGCATGTTCACGTCGCATACGACCAGGTTGATTTTCTGGCCCTTGAGTTTGGACAGCGCGTCCATGCCATCCATTGCCTCCACCACGTCGTAGCCTGCGCCTTTGAGCGCAATGCCGACCACCTGGCGCAGGGAAGCGGAATCGTCGACCACCATGATGGTTTTAGCCATTGTGTATTCCTAGAAAAAGGTCACTTCATCAGAGGCTTTGGCGGTCGCCATTTCACCCCGGTGGATGGCATGTTCTTCCGCCATTGCATAGGTTTTCTCCAGCTCACCCAGCAGCACTTGCGCATCCGGCGCCTGCAATTCCGCCCCTGCTTCATAGTTGCGCCGGTTCTCGTCCATCACCACCGGCAGCATTTCCATGTTGTGGTGCACGTGGCCCAGCATCTGGCTGACGCGGTCCTGGAATTGCAGTTGCACCAGCGCCTCACCGACCTCGCCTTTGATGGCGACGCTTTCCTGTTTCAACAGTTCAGACGATTGTGCCATGGCGTCGGTAAGGTTGCGGAATTCCCGCAGCACGTTGTCGATGGTGCCTTCTGAAGATCGCATAGCTTCATCTTCCGCGGCGCTCGATTCGGTGGCGGCATGGCAGGCCGACACGATGGCCGAGCTGATCTTGCCGACCCTGTCGCTAATGCTGCGCCCGGTCTCGGCCGAGCGGTTCGACAGGTGCCGCACTTCCTGCGCCACCACGGCGAAGCCGCGTCCGGCCGGGCCAGCCCGCGCCGCTTCAATCGCGGCGTTCAGCGCCAGCAAATTGGTCTGCGCCGCGATGCTGGCCACGCCTTCGGCCATGTCGCGCAACTCGCGGGTAAATTGTTCCAGTTCACGGATCCGCGCCAGCATCGCGTGCTTCGATTCCAGCGCCGCCTTCATGGTGGCCACCACTTCGCCCAGCTGGGTTTCACTGTGCGAAAACACTTGCGACAATGACGCTTCACCATGGTCGGTGGCGCTCGATAAATGCAGGGCGGTGTCGAGCTTGTCGACGATGCCGGAAAAGCGGCCGGCCAGTTCCGCCACCGCGTCTTCCATCTGGCTGCGCGACGCTTCGATCTGGCGGCACCACACCGGCATCACGGCTTCGCTGAACGCCTGGCGTTGTTCGAGGTAAGCCGGCACATCATCGCGCCCGGCCGGCGCAGCCACACCCAGCTGCAACCACGCCGCCACGCCAACACCAATGAATGCGAGGGCTCCAACGATACCCAGCCAACCTGCGCCGGGCCAAAACAGCGCCATCAGGGCGCCGGCAATTGCGAGGACGGCGGGATAGAGACGGCCGCCGGAACTGTCCAGAAGTGAGCTCAATGGGAATCTTCTTTCATAGGGTAAGAACCTTCTGACACTGCCAGTTCATTCTACTCAAAAAGAAATTGGCGGTTTGCAATATCGACTGTCTTGTCCATAAAAAGCCACGGCTTGTTAAATCGAAGGGAGCCCGTGCGCTAGCTGCGCAACAATCAATCCTGTCAACTTGCCAACGCAATTCCATTCTGGTTAAATAATTGACCAACAGGCATGTACACCGTCGGGGTGTAGCTTAGCCCGGTAGAGCGCTACGTTCGGGACGTAGAGGTCGCTGGTTCGAATCCAGTCACCCCGATTCGAAAATCCCTTTATTTTCAATAAGATACGAACGCGATTCGCACTTAGCCAGAGCTTGTTGGTGCCCCCTGTGGCAAAACTGTGGCAACGTTGTGGCATTCAAATCAAAGTCTTGCTCGCTTGACGGGTTCCATATAACAAGGAGCCCCGCATGGCCAGTATTGAAAATCGCAGCCGCTACACCGTCAATGTCAAACATCGCGATGACCTCTGTCGCGAATTCCAATTCGTGAATCTCGAGCAAGCCAAGCAATACGCCATGGCGCTGCAGGCGCAAGGTCTGAAACCGGCGCTTACGCAGGGTGAGGACGCTTACTTCATCCGTATACGTCAACGCGGTTATCCCGCTCAAAGCTTCACCTTCGGCACCCGTCAAGAAGCGGAAGACACCATCGCGCGCATCGAAGCGGAGCGCCGCACCGGCCTCTTTGCCGATTACACCAAGGCGCACAAGGTCACCTTCGAGGGCATGCTGCGCCGCTATATCGAAGAAGAAGGTCCAAAGAACAAGGGCTGGAGCAAGGTCGAGAAATATAAATGCTTGGGATGGCTTGAAGACCTTGAAGGCACTGGCAATAGAGGCAAGGCCGGCAAAGTCGCCAAGACCAAAAGCAATGCAGCAGCGGTACGTCCTATGATGCGCAAACCGGCCACAGCAATTCAGTGGATGCGTAAGCCGCTCGCCGAAATTCAAACCACGGACATCGAAGATTACATGCGGGACCGCGCACTCGATGTTGCGCCTGCCACCATTGACCGGGAACTTGATGTCATCAGGGCCATTTTGACGGTCGCTACAAAAGTCTGGAAGCATCGCCTGAGCGATAACCCGATGGATGGTGTCCGGCGTCCTAAATACTTCAACGAGCGCGACCGCCGCCTCAAGGGTGACGAGGCAGCACGACTACTGACGGCAGCCATCGAGGAGGACCGCCTCCGTTCAATTGCGCTGCGCGCTGAACAACTGATGGCGGAAAAACGCAAGCATGCGAAAACCTTGCCAACAACGTACGCTAGGAAGCGACATATACAGGAGGCCTTGGAAATTGCCAACGAATATGCAAACGCCGACTACGTCCATATCCCGCTATATGAAACCTATATTCAGTTTCAAATCATGACGGCGGCTCGTCGAGGCGAAACACTCAGTTTGCGCTGGGATGATGTCGATTTCGAACTGCGCAGCGCGTACCTGGCGGAAACCAAGAACGGGCGCCCCCGCAAGCTCCCCTTGCGTGCAGGGCTTATGGATATGATGGAGCGCCTACCGCGTGACAGCTGCTATGTTTTCCCGATAGCTGTGGACATGCTGCAAAATGCCTGGACTCGCATCGTGACACGAGCGGGTATCGAGGACTTGCATATTCACGACCTTCGGCATGAAGGGATTAGTAAAGTGGCGGAAACATCGGCATTCTCGTTGATTGACCTTCAGGCATTCAGCGGGCACCGAGACGTCCGGATGCTTTTGCGCTACGCCCACTTGTGCACGACGCAGCTGGCAGCCAAGCTTGACGAGGCATTCGCCGGAAAAGACCAGGGCACACTGCCCTACTCCCATCGTGGCCGCAAACGTATCCGTTCCGGGCAGGGACTCAGCATGGCAGACATCGCCGCGGATGCCCCCACTCAAACACCACAGCCACCACAAGCAAAGACGAATAGGACGGCAAAGGTCATTCCGCTGTTCGCGGGGCGTTGATACGGCAAGTCCAACGTATTGGGGTGACGGAGGCTCCCCAACACATGCGTACCGCCGATGTTTGACGGCCACATGAACGCCTATCGACTGGTGCGGTTACAAATACTTACAATTTTTCATCGAATCGGATAACAATCTAACCCGCGTTATCTAAATGAGGTTCCACGTAACCAAAGGAACCCAACATGGCAACCATCGAAAATCGCAGCCGCTATACCGTCAACGTTAAGCATCGCGACGAACTCTATCGCGAATTCCAGTTTGCGAATCTCAAGCAAGCCAAGCAATACGCTATGACGCTGCTGGCACAAGGTCTAAAGCCGCTGCTCTCACAGGGCACGAACACGTACTTGGGCCGCATGCGCCAACGTGGCTATCCCACACTAAGCTTCACCTTCGGCTCACTTCAAGAGGCCGAAGATACCATCGCGCGCATCGAAGCGGAGCGCCGCACCGGCCTCTTTATCGATTACACCAAAGCGCACAACGTAACCTTCGAGGACATGCTGCGCCGCTACATCAAAGAGGAAGGCCCAAAAAATAAGGGCTGGGACAAGGTCGAAAAATACAAATGTTTGGGATGGCTTGAAGACCTTGACGGCACTGCCGGCAAAGCCGCCAAGACCAAAGGCGGGGCCACAACGGTACGTACTATGATGCGCAAACCGGCCACGGCAATTCAGTGGATGCGCAAGCCGCTCGCCGAAATTCAAACCATGGACATCGAAGAATACATACGGGACCGCGCGCTCGATGTGGCACCGGCCACCATCGACCGGGAACTGGATGTCATCCGGGCCATTTTGACGGTCGCTACGAAAGTCTGGAAGCATCGTCTGAGCGATAACCCGATGGATGGCGTCCGTCGTCCTAAATATTTCAACGAGCGCGACCGCCGCTTCAGGGGTGACGAGGAAACACGACTTCTGACTGCGGCCATCGAGGAAGACCGCCTCCGCTCAATTGAACTGCGCGTTGAGCAGCTGATGGTGGTCGAGCGCAAGCATGCGGAAACCTTGCCAACAACCTATGCCAAAAAGAAACATATCAAGGAGGCCTTGGAAATTGCCAACGAATCCGCAAACGCCAGCTACGTCCATATCCCGTTATATGAAACCTATATCCAGTTTCAAATTATGACCGCTGCTCGTCGGGGCGAGTCGCTTAGCTTGCAATGGGGTGATGTCGATTTCGAGCTCCGCAGCGCGTACCTGGCTGAAACCAAGAACGGGCGCCCCCGCAAGCTCCCCTTGCGTACGGAGCTCATGGACATGCTGGGGCGCCTTCCGCGTGACAGCAGCTATGTTTTCCCAATAACTGTGGACACGTTGCAAAATGCCTGGACCCGCATCATGACACGTGCCGGTATCGAAGATTTGCATGGTCACGACCTCCGCCATGAGGGTATTAGCCGAGTGGCGGAAACATCGGCATTCTCGCTGATTGACCTTCAGGCATTCAGCGGGCATCGTGACGTCCGGATGCTTTTGCGCTACGCACACTTGTGCACGACGCAGCTGGCAGGAAAGCTTGACGAGGCATTCGCCGGAAAAAGCGACAACACGCTAACCCAGTACCATCGTGGCCGCAAACGTATCCGTGCCGGGCAGGGGCTCAGCATGGCTCGCATCGCGGCTGATGCACCCGCTCGAGCGCCGTAGGCGTCGCAAGAGGCGGTGAGCAAGACGGCAAAGGTGATTCCGCTGTTCGCGGGGCGTTAATTCCATAATTGCAGTATGTGGGGGCAGATGCCCCCACATATGTATCGTCGGCGTTTGACAGCCATGGGTGAACCTATCGGCTGTCGCCAAAGAATGACTGCGGCGACAAACAAAGGGGCAGTCGTCAATTCCAGGGCTATACCAAAAGTGGCAGCTGTATTAGCGGTCCCGCCACTATGCATTCCCGGCGGGTCATCGGAAGCCGGCGACACACAGCATTTATGCGAACGTCAGAAAACGTCCGGAAGCCGGCGCGGTACGAAAAATGCCACAACCTTATCGCTGCTGACAATTTTCACCACTCAGCGACCGAAGCGCGAACGAAGCCCTCTGCGTTTGAGTCATTTATCAACGGCGGATGGGGTCACTGCTATGGTACTGCTAGGTATCACCCAAAAGTTCTTTCCGCTTAACGGATACGCCAATCCACACAAAATAAGCCACAGGCAAGCGATGTAGCCGGTGCTCGCAAGATTCCATTGGCTCGTAATAACAAAACGGGAGAATCTCCCAATATGCGGGAAATCATGCCTGTGATGCAAACAAAAATAGCCATCATCTATAGGTTCGTGATTGAAACGACTATCCGACTTGAGCGTCTCATACTCCAGAAAAAGCTCTCGTACTGCCGCCCAAGTAATTACCTCGCCGCCTCGTACAGACGCAATTCGCAGAGCAACAAGTCGCCAGAAGGCGTTCAATTTTTCCGCATTCTGGTGAAGTGACTCCGCAACCGAACCTGCCTTCCCCCCCCATTCGACCAAACTCAATGTCAAAAGGAAGACTCCTAGAGCTGCCGACACAGTAGAGAGGTAATTATCTGCCGATGAAGAAGGAACTGCGTAGACTCGTTGAATAAAAGCAACGGCGACCGTCAGCGCAGACATGAGAGAAAGACTAACGGTGGCGAGAAACTCGCGGCGACGCAGCCGTCGAGCAGCATTGTACCTGGCCCCCGCAGTGCGCCACGCATCCGTTTGAAGCTTTTCTAGAGATGTAAGCATTGGTTTCGATGACTACGGAGCGTAATTGAACTGACTAGTCTACCAGTAGGTACAGCGCTCCATAAAAAAAGAGTGCAATGGATGTTATTTTGACAATACTTGTGCAGCCGCCCAGAAAAATCTGTAGCCTTATGACAACAAAATATGCAAAGTGAAGCGTTACACAGTAGCATCGATTAAATGTCAAAAATTGCCCCATCGATATGATAGACCAATCCTATACGGCCAAATCCCTCCTCCGTCTTACTAGCCGGCTAGACCCTAAAAAGTATCAGCTTGGACGAGACCGGAAAGAATATATTGCAACATTAGAGGAAATTAACAATGAACTCATTAACGATGAATTCACGTTTGGCCAGTTTATTAAATCTAGTCGAGGGGGAAAGGCAGTATATACAGCAGGAAGCCGAGTTGACGAGTTCGCACTACGCAAATTAAATCATAATTTGGCACGAGTGTACGATATTCGTCAAGCTAATCGAAGTGAAATCATAGAGCAAGTAATTTGTCTGATGCGAGAGGTAATTCCTTTCTTTGTGATTAAACTAGATATCAAAAGCTTTTATGAATCTATTTATCGAAAAGAACTAATTAATCGAATTACTGCTGATTTCAGTCTCTCTTATCGGAGTCGGCAACACCTTCATTCTTTACTGGGCACTACAACTTACTTTAAGCAAAGAGGGCTCCCTCGTGGCCTAGGCGTGAGCGCAACGCTATCCGAGATGTATATGCAGGCCTTCGACTCAAAAGTAAGACGATTCCCAGGAATTTATTTCTATTCACGCTACGTTGACGATATAATAATTTTCTGCCACGACAATTCTGACAACATTGTAAAAAACGCGGAAGAATCACTGCCACCTGGATTGAAATTAAATCACAAAAAAACTCGGAAATTTGAATTTGACAAAAAAGGAAGATGCGTCACTAACGTTAAAGTGAAGGAATTTGATTATCTTGGTTACAATTTTAATTTTGACCGAGAACCAGAAAGGGATAGAAGCGCAGTAGTCGTTAGCATCGCCCCGACTAAAATTAAAAAAATACAAAATAGAATAATGTTGTCTATTTTTAAATTTCTTTCAGATGGTGATTATGGAATTTTAAAAGATAGATTACGATTCCTAAGTGGCAATTGCCAGATGAAAAGCGATAACAATAATGGCAGGTTACTTTCTGGAATATATTACAACTATCGCCTTATCGATGAGAGCTCCATCAAAGACCTTCAACGAATTTCCACTTTTTTATCAAATGCCATATATGCAAAAAAAGGGGCCTTCGGTGAAAGAATATCCTCTCGACTAACTGCAGCCCAAAAACAGGAACTGGCAAAACATTGCTTTAAAACTGGATTTAAAAATAAAATAATGTGCAATTTCTCGCCAGACCGCCTGAAGGAAATAAAAAAATGTTGGGCCTATGTCTAAAATAAAGAAAATAAAATTCCGCCGGTCGGACTACAATAGAGCAATTCTAACTGATACTCTCCCCTATGAAGTTCCACTACTGTTTTCGAACGATGGTTATTACGAGCGAATTAACAAAGGAACTGAAGAAAAAATAAAATCAGCGGCAAATTTTGATTTTTTTAACGATGGATATTCAACGCTTCCTTATATTTACAAAATAAAGAAAGATGCGTTCTCCACCCGAACTTTGGGTGTTATGCACCCAGCCATACAAAAACGCGTTGCGGCCTTCTATAAACAATATTCACACCTAATAATAGGACTATGTAATAAGAGCGAATTTTCGTTGCGCCGCCCATATAGGGTTGCCAGTCATTATTACGAAAGAAATCATGCATCACGATATATTATCAACGATGACAATGTGGAAAGTGCAGAAAATAGTCAACACGCTCAACAAAAGAACTCCTCCTCTTTTTTCACTTATAAAAGCTACACTCTTATTCATAAGTTTTATGAATCGGATGAATTCCACCGATTTGAGCGTAGATTCAAACTACTCAGAACGTTAGATATATCCAAGTGTTTTCCTCATATCTACACTCACTCGATATCTTGGGCAGTTCGTAGCAAGGATTTTGCAAAAGAAAATACGCAAGCGAAAAATACTTTCGATAGCAAATTTGACGAGTTAATGCGTTTCTCCAACCACAACGAAACAAACGGGATTCTCGTGGGAGCGGAAACATCGCGTATATTTGCAGAGATAATTCTTCAGCGCATTGACAGCGATATTCAACAAAACCTGCAAATTTCGGAGAATTTGAAGCATGAACATGACTATGCGATTAGACGCTACGTTGACGACTACTTCATATTTTCCAACTCAAGTAATATTCTGAATAAAATAGAGAGAATAATTGCTGAGGAATTGGAAAAGTACAAGCTTTACCTGAATGAAGCAAAATCAGAGACTATTTCACGCCCATTCTTAACAGGCCAGACTTCAGCTAAGCTGGAAATAGCAGCCATTGTTGATGATTTTTTCTCGCAACATATTTATTCACGTAGGGAAATAAAAGAAAAAAATGATGCAGTCAATAGTGAAACGAACGACGTCCCCGCCACTGGCGTATCAGATGAATTATCTGAAATTGAATCGCACATACATTCGAAAGATGCATTTCCAGTTCGCTATGTTGGAAACCCCAACGTCCTTGCAGCAACCTACATTAGGCGAATAAAGAGTGTAATTCATAAAAACGAAACTTCCTTTGATTACGTATCTAATTATTTCTTTTCAATCATTAGAAAAAAGACATTGGAATTATTAGATAGAATAGAGCCCAGCACTGCCTCAGACAAGGAAATAGAGAGATTAATTAGATTTAACAAGGCAATTTTTGAGCTAATATTTTTCATACTCTCGATGTCGCCTAGGGTAAGGGCTACTTATCAGATATGCCAGCTTTGTCTCGGACTAAGCCAATTTTCATCTCAATTGAAATCTGAAGCAAAAGATTCTATCTTGGGCGAAATTGCAGCGCAGTTGAGAATGACTATATTCACGTTTACGGACATTGGCGAAGATGACAATATTGAAATGCTTAATTTATTGATATTTCTCCGCTCACTAGGCGACCGATACTCTTTGACTACTAAACAATTATCTGATTTTTTTGGAGTGTGTATAAACAAAGAAAAAAAGCTTCATGTTAAAAATGACTTCCGTTACTTTCAAATAGTTTCACTGCTTCACTATATGGGTACTGACGCACAGTACAGCGACTTGAGATTAGCTGTTCAAGACTATTTGCAAACTTTAGTACAGAGTTTTACTTCGCAAAAATCTTTAGTATCATCTGCTAATCTAACTATGTTGACATTCGATTATTTAAGATGCCCACACATTGCAAGGGACGTCAAAATTTTATTTGCCAAACAAGTCCTTCGCCTTGGAGGCGAGAAGGACATAAATGCTCGATGCGATAGGTTTCTAACCGCAATCGACGAAGGCGACTGGTTCTTCGCTTGGCATTCTGCCAATCTACTTGGGTCCCAGCTGTGGAAGAAAGAGTTGAGGCCCGCATACTAGTCAGGCTATACTATTGCTGGGAGGAACGCAGTCGAAGTTTGGCATTTTCTGGCACTGCCTCGGCAGTGATACGGTAGTTAGGTATTTGCGGTACACAAGCTGCAATTTGCACGCTCGTTGATTTCCCTAACTATTGCGACCGAATACGATTTTTCTTTGCAACGTTGCCGCAAGCGATTGTTGAAAGAAGTAGACGGACACACGAGTGGATGCGTTTTTCCCAATGTTTCAATGCTGCATTTACGCATCTTGCTACGTAAATGCATGCGACTGGACATGCGCGATGTAGTTGGCGGACTCTTCGCCTAGACTGGCCGAACCAAAGCCAGCGGTCTGCGATTTAGCGCTGAACCGTCGTGCAAGCACGTCGAGCAAACTTCGCTTTTCACCCCACATCTCGTCCGCACCAACGGTAGAAACGGAAACGTGCGGCAGCATAAGGGCAGGCGCCCAAAGCGCACATGGCGATGCTTTTCTATGCTGTGACGCGAACCTAGTCATACTCATAGCAGAGCAAATCTAGTTCGACATCTCCATTCTTAAGCTCCGAGCATCTGGCCCTGCCAGAGTCGCGCTGAATTTGAAGGCAGATGTCCGTCAGCATCTCGACCATGAAGGATGCGATGAGAGCTACGGTAGCCCCCGGCGCATGAGTGCACCCGCCAAACCAAATCTAAAAATGTCAGCGTAAGCACAGACCACGAAATGACGATTTCGGGCACCTCTGGTGTTCACCGGCTGTACAAGAAAAACTAGGGCCCCGCAACAGCGGAGCCCCGCCACCATCATTTCCTACGTTTCCAGAACTGCTTCCACGCATCCAGGAAGATATGCACCGACTCAATAAAGTAGGTAAGCACCCGCCAAGACACCCAGAAGTAAATCGCTATATAGCTGAATAAAAATAAGTTCTCGAAAAAATTCCTCATCGCTCCTCCACA
Organism: Pseudoduganella sp. GW821-FHT12E03; assembly: GCF_058807115.1. Taxonomy (NCBI): domain Bacteria; kingdom Pseudomonadati; phylum Pseudomonadota; class Betaproteobacteria; order Burkholderiales; family Oxalobacteraceae; genus Pseudoduganella; species Pseudoduganella sp. GW821-FHT12E03. Next base: position 560,910 of record NZ_JBXAQJ010000003.1, read on the forward strand.
GTGGTGACCTGTGAGGTATAGCGAACGTCCAAAAGAAATGCGCAGGTGCTGCGGACCGCCCGCTACGGCGCGGACAAGGGACTACCAAAGAATGGTCAGTTTGCCCCGGTGGACGTAATGGAAATGGGCTGCAGAAGCTCGTAAGGCTCAATCTCCAGCGCATTGGCAAGGCGTACTAGGTTGTCCAAGGTCAGGTTACGTCGGCCCTGCTCGACATGGCCGACGAACGAGCGGTCAAGACCAGAGTCATTGGCGAACTCCTCCTGGGACATGCGCTTCGCCTTGCGTCGCACTATCAAGTGCAATGCTATCCGCTCACGGAGTTCTTCGGCATTTATGGGTGTGTGCATATGGCGTAAGAGTGCGTTGAGGCTCCCCCACCGTCCACTTCGTAAATAAATCAAAACTCTCTATTTACGAAGCATTTAATCTTGGTTAAAATTTAACAATGCAAAATATTGCCGAACAACAACGTTGCTTGCTCTCCGCCCTTTCCCTACTCCTGTGTACCTAGTTCAGTGCTGCCGCCCTCTTGTCATGAGGTGCACAGCAATGGAATCCAACAATCTCCTCTGGGCAAATATGAAAATTCTTAAAACCGCACTCTCCGCAATCATCGCCACGTCGCTTGCAGGATGTGGGAGCGTCAATGAATTCGCCGCAAGCCGCGCCGAAACCGTGGAGATGTATCACATCTTCGATATCAAGACCCAAGCCGACACGTCGACCGTCGCGAAGGCCGCAGCGAACGGCTTGGCGCGAAACACCAACAGGGTTGAATCCGCCATGCCCCTCCAGCTCGGCAAGGTCGTTCCAGACGCGCCTGGACGCTTTACGCTGACCGACATGTCCAGCATGCTCGGTGGCCAAACGGGAGCGCTCCTGAAAATGGCGGGTGCCAGCGGAGGAAATATTGCATTGAAGACCGCCAACTGCGACGGCGCGGTCTGGACCGCGAAGGCGATACGCGATGTCAGCGGCTACAACACTCTGACGCTGCACACATGCCTATACAAGTACAAGGGCGGCTACAACCTGGACATGTACGCTGTGTTTAACAAGCAGACCGGCGGGCTGCACGAGATTTCGCGACGCACCGCCGACGCCATCGTTGGCACACCAGAGGCGTGGGTTGAACGAACCATCAAGGAAATGGTCGAGGCCATAGAAACGGCGGCGAAGACGACGGCTATTCATGTTGAAGGCCAGCCGGAACTGGGCTCTCACTCAGCGGCCGCAATGCCCAGCCGCAGTTAATCAAACCCGGCACAAATAGCGTTCACGGTGCTGGCGAGATGCTCGCCAGTGCTCCCAGCGGCACCACCCAATACCCCAGATATGCGAATGAAAAACTTACTTCGGATTGCCGTGCTGACGTTTCTCGCTGTTGTAACCCAGAATTCGAACGCATACACGGCCCTTGCCCGTCCGGACAGTGCACCTGGGGCCAGCTACGTCCATTACGGCTCCGCCTCCCAAGCCCATGCCGATGCATCAGCATTGGCAGGATGTCAGAAACTTAAGGCGGCTAAAGGGACCAAATGCTCGATATGGTACAGGGCACAAAGCGATGGCTATGGTGCCCTGTCATGCGATAAGACCTGTACGGTTTCGGCAGGGTATTCCGACTTCGGAAAGGCTGCTTCTGCAGCAATTCAAGGCTGCTTGGATGAAGCCAACAATTCCGAGTCCGAATGTCTGTCCAGGATAAACATGTGGGCTGACTGGAATTTCCCTGAACCACCCAAGGTAGCGACCGCCAAGCCCAAGGCCTGCAGCCCCCCTACAGGAAAAACCGTTCGCTCAACAACCCAGTGCAACAACGGCGCCTGCATACGCACCTTCGAAAATGGCTGCCAAGTGAAATTCGACGCGCCGTACTGCTTCAGCCCTGTCACCGGAAAGTGGGACTGGCAGCCGGACGGATGCTAACCCTCGGTATCCAGCATATCCATCCTTGACCGCAATACTTGCGAACCCCAATAATGAAAAACACCATACAGCAGATTCTTGTTGCGACAGCCCTTGCCGCCTTGCTCGCCGGATGCGGCGGTGCTGGCGGCGCAAGTGCAACGTCACATCCCCCTACAACAGCGCCTGTCACCCCTACACCCAGCACCTCGGGCGGTGCAACGGTGCAAGACCCATTCACAGGGGCCTCCGCCGGCACCGCGACCGCCACGATTACTGGTCGGGCCTATCCTGGGGCGACGGTGACCGCCTACGCGGTTCAGGCGGATGGCAGCTCGGGGCCCTCGCTGGCCTCTCCGGTGGTTTCCAGCAATGGAGGGTTTACGCTCAATCTGGCGACTGCGCCATCCGGTATGGTCCGTGTAGTCGCCTCCGGCGGCACTATCCTGCGCCTTACCGATGGTTCACTGCAGCGTATCGACTCCTTGGAAGTTGTGACGCCGTATGTGACGTTGGGCAACAGTCATTACGTGATTACGACAGTATCGGACTTGGCAGCACGTATCATGGCAATCAAGGCAAAACAGGGTATGGCTCTGCCCGATGCATTTAAAGCAGGTATGCGCGCTGTTTTGGAACTCGACAGCGCCAACATGCTCCATCTGGACGACCTGAGCATCTACATGAGAATCCTGACCGGGTCCATCAACAGCAATATCAGCCCATTCTTTAACGGCTATTCGGATGACATGCACGAAATCAAGAACGCTCTCGATTGGTTCGGCGTTCAGTTCGACCTGCCCACCATGGATGTGCAGCGCGTAATTGCCGCAGCCGGCGCCGCAAAGTACCCTCAGAACAATGTCGATGTAAACGGCTTACCTATCAATGCCGGCGCGTGGGTTAATGGCCGCTTTGACGCCAGCGCACCCGTGACACTGAACTCCTTGATGTTCGCGAAACTGCCCGTCGATGAGCGTGCGTATGACCCCCAGGCGAAAGTGATGGCGGCACCAACCATTCCCAACCTGATGAACCGCTACATGATTCTCGACTTCGTCGTTGAAAGTGCATGCGTATTTGGCACAAATCCTCGAGAGCGTTACCCGTGGTACCAAGTCGACTCGACTGGCAAAGTCCTCGTCGCCGAATGCCAAGCCACCCTCGGCAGGTTGAAGCGGCTGCGGGCTGTGGTCGACACCAACAACAGCACCAAAATGAAATAAGTTCGACGGTGCAAATGGCTGGATTATTGGCCATTGGCGCCTCGACTAACATAGTGCAGGCATAATTCCGCGCCGCCCGTGCCTCCCGCCCTCCCCCGGCACTGGGCACCTTCTCGAGCCCTTCCAGCACAGCTGACACGAAGCCCTCCCCTCGATATCCATACGGAAAAACCATCCCCCGATAAGGAGCGATGGTTTCACGCTCTCTAGAAAATCTCTAGAGAGCGTGCTAATCGAACATATCACCACCCGAGCTGCCACAGTCGCCAAACATATCGTGGGACATGCTGTCATTTATGCTGCCGAAGTCGTCAAACATACTGTGGGAAGGGGCGGCGGACAGGTCAACTCCGAAAGGGTTGCCGGCCACATCCAAGGAGCGGTCCATCATTGGTAAGCCGGATGCCGGATTGATGGTCATCCAGTGATTGTCATCGTCCGAATGAGTTGCAAGGCTAAAGGACTGCGAAGCGGTGCCTGTGGCCGGGGCGCGTAGCCCATCTGCGAGCGCCTGGAAGAAGCGCGATAGGAGGTTCATGCTGACTCCTTTCTGTTTTTATTTTTTTGAAGGGAGGCTCATCCTAGCATCTCCATCCATCAAACGAAACAGAATAAATCGAAGCTTGCAAAGGACTGTTTTTCCGATAGCTCGCGGCAAAATACTTCTGCTCTGACGCGTGCTTTTTTGCAGGGTGTAGCTATACGTAAAGTAGGCCACATAACCGTTACGAAAAGGACATCTGCTATGAAGCGGAACCGCAGGAACCACAATCAGCGCATATTTGCCGTATCGACCGCTTCCTCGACTCTCGCCTTTATCCAGGCAAGAAATCAACGGGGAGCACGAAATATCTACGAGCGGATTATAGGCCCTATCCCGCCCAGGCATAAAATTCGCGATACCGGATGGCGCTCGAGAGACCCGGTGTCTCTGCATTTTTCGGAGCACGATTTGGTTAACCATGGCAAGAGCTGGGACGATGACTGTTACTGGGATGAATAACCAGCTCTTGGCTGCAATTGCCAGGGTCCCACCAACCTGTCACCTATAGTACGAGAAGGGTTCCTTGCAATAAGGAAATCGACAAAGACCCTCAAAATCATCTTCATTTCAAAGGCAGAATCCGCTCTCGGATTCTGCCTATTTTTCCCTTTCAACGGTATGAGCCGGCGAACATATCAACAAGTCTCCAATCGTTTTTGGCGCTTCACCGTAAATCGCCATCCGAATCATTTTCGGAAGGTGCTGGCTCATGATTTCCTTCACTGAACGAAGCTCCCCGGCACGCTCATTCCCAAGCGCACATTGTGCGGAATGCAGTCCTTGCCATTTCCTCTTCACGCGGCCCCAACACGAATCCGCATGCCGATGCAAAGCAATCACCTGATTCCGAACACCGGAAAACAGCGGGCGCGACCGCTGAAAAAGCAGTATGCCAAGGACACCCCTTGGGGCCGTTCCGCTATGCCCCTCGCTGCCGTACTCGAGGTTGGCGGCAGCCCGCTCCAGGGACGCTTTAGTCTCGTTGAATGCCCCATCCGTGAGCTTCCAGGTCCAGGTTGAGACGTCCTTGAACACCAGCTTGTCCTTGCCCGTTTTCTTGTCTGGAAGCTGCCGCGCGTTCTTCTTGTGGGCGTAATGAAGAACGTAGTCGCCGAACCCAACATGTCCGCCAGCAGCCATGGCGTTGGCTGCGACATGCGCATCGGGCGTGGCCGGGTCGGCCAGCCCTCCCTTCCCTTCATCGGACAACAGCCACCACGCAATCTGAGTTTTTGTGACCGGGTATGCGATGAAATGCACCGCCGCCAAGCCCCGCGTCCGGTCATATGCGCGGCCCCGAGCGGTACGCGTAATCGGGTACCTGAGCGCCATTTTCGCGACCAGGGCGCCGAGCTTTTCGGTGCTGATAATGCCGCCACACCACCAGTAGTGGCGGCGCACGACCAGCAATTGCACGAGCTGCATCAGTGACGTTTTGTTGCGAGGAATTTTGATTTTAAGGGCGGTATCGGCTGCTTTCATGGTGCGTCTCCCGAGCGGCATTGTGGTTGTAGATGACGCGTATAGCTAGCGCGCAGAGAGGCCCCACAGGGGCCGTGTGCAGACGCGATAGTGTTGGCTGAAACTGAACCCATTTTTTTCGGGACCATTCGCTATACAGCTGTGAAGGTCAATATGCGACTTTGCCTCGCACTGAACCAGACGGCGCGCCAACGCCAGCACCATCGAACATAGCCTCACCATGCTCGCTGTGCTGAACCGGTCGCCAAACCGTTCAGCATTGCATCGTCAACATTTCATCCGGCGTGAGCCAGGTTAGCCACCTGGTGCCACAGCGCGTAGTGCATCCCAAGTAGGTGCCCGCTACGTGCCGGAAGGGGCACGGAGAGTAACCCCGTCCTGAGGGACGACTAATCCTCCGTGCCTACTTCATGGATGTGCCGCCGCAATGCAGGTGGCATAGCAAACTGGCGCACACTTCCTCGCACAAAAACTGTGCGCGAACATGTGTGCGTGAACCCGTGCGATTGGGACATAGACATTGATTATTCAATGGGGCGCAAGCCTGTGACCACCGACCTTGTCAGTCGGTGCGAGCTCTCGACATGCGAAATAACAGTAGAGCCTGTTCGTCGGCGTGCCACCTGCTCCCAGGAGGGAGCAGACGCACGACGGAAAGCCCACACGTAGTCAGACGGGGTGAGTCGAGGCGCATCAGCGTCGTAGACCACGGGCATACACGAAACCGACTTGAATCGGCGTAGGGGTATGCACAGCAGCACGAGATGAACCGGGTCGCGCCGGGAAGTCTTATGCGTTGTCTGGAGCAAAAGCGTGTAATTGCCCGCGAGGGCATTGGGAGGATAAGAACCAGCTAGGGCCTGCAGTGCCTGGAATTCTTGGAATTGAACTGAGAAGATTGCGATGAGTAGCCACCTGCTTAATGGGGTCGGGGCGGTGAAATCCGGGGATGCGCCGGAAAGCAATACAGTTCGAGAGAGACTGGTGGTCTGTCCGTAGGAGCTTCGCGTGGATAACCAATACAAAATAGTCCGCGGTGCGGGGGATTGTTGGCTCCCCGCAAACCAAGGGCTATAAGCCGATTGCTGTCGTAGCGCCTAAGTATCGGCGCCTAAGGGCGGGGGTCATTCCCCGGACAAGATGTTTCCCTGAGTATGCAATCGAGTGGCCGGCGAGAGCCGAGTCGGATGAGAAGTTGGCGAGCGTAGTGAAACCAGAACCCCTTGGCGGGGGTGATGGAGCATGGATGCCTTGGCGGGCATTCACCGGCTTCCACGCCGGCTAAAAAACGTGAGCACGGGTTGGCGCCCGGGTGAGCGATGCCGGTTGTGGAATGGCTGGACAGCCCTGGCGAAAGTCAGCGGCTTAACCAGCGGCGAAGATTAGGAAATTATGCTTCAGGTGCTCTGGCAATGCTGCCATGGGTCCCTGAATTGGGTTAGCAACCTCGAGGTCAATTTATAGGAGATATCGAAACAAGGCATATACGAGCTGTTCATTCAATACCCCGGCGAGAGCCGGGGTATCCTTGGCGCGCCAGCCGCGCCCAGTCGTACGAACGTTAGCCCTTCGCCGGTTCGTTCACCTATCCAGCAATGGCAAGTGTACTGACTCAAACTTCATCGGACTGGCAAATGCTACACTTCAGCAGTATAGGGTTGCAGCGTGCCAATGCTCCCCCGCAATCGAAAAACGTACAAAGCAGAAAGGGCACCTTTTGTTGGCACGCCTACTGGAATTTTTTCCCGCCTGGCTTACCGGGCGTATCGAGCCGCGAGCTCGGCGAGTGGTTCGCTCTTGGACCAAGAACAATGCAACACTACGCACGTTTCAGTACGGGATATTTCGCCGACTTCTTATGTGGAGCACTGACCACCCAATGGTCTTTGCGCTTGCTGCCGGCGTAGCAGCCGCTTGCATCGCCTACCTTGTTGCGGTTCAAGAGTGGACAACGCCTTGGCGCCTGACTGCCCCAAAACTAAAGAACGACTTCGATATCGGCGCGTATACCGGTGTGCCATGGAGCATCCAGGCCACTCTTGTAGCCCTGGTCTACCCCATCGTACTGTCCTTCATTGCATTAATGCTCCAACGTAAAGCGCACTCGACCGTCGCGTTACGTGTTTACGTACTAGACTCGGCCATCGTCCCAGCAGGTGCAAGCTCCGTCGGACTATTGGTAGCAATGGGAGTCCAGTATTTTGCGGCCCCATACAGCACATCTGCGCTTCTGGCCGAATACATAGCACCGTTGCTCATCATGAACGGGACGTGGCTGCTCATCAACGTCTTGCTGACTGGCTTCTTCCTAAGTCGCACCATTCACTTCATCCAAGAAGATGAGCAACGTCATGCTTTTACGCGGGTTGCTGTCGACGTAGTTCTGCGCTCCGAACTCATCTCGGCCGTGAAACAACACATCTTTGTCAATGCGCCTCAATCCGATTGGTATTTTACGGAAATCGGCGCGAGCGACGGTGCCACGCCACAGGTTCACATGTTTGCACTTGGCATTGGAGATAGCCGTCCAGTGGTGAAGCGCGACCTTAAGGGGAATTTGGTGCTTCACGATGTACATCTACACCTGCTGAAGCTTGTCGCCACATCTTGGAGCCGGCGGGCGGTCAATTCGCCCTCATCAGCCCAAGGTAAGACTCCCACGCTCATCTTTCCTCCCCGGGTCGGCGGGGCCATGTCTGGCGAAGTCGTCTTGTGCGCGGTTCAAGACGGGCCACCTTTGAACCGCATGGAGCGTTGTCTGGTACGAACAGCATTTGTGTACAGGCCTTCAAGGCAGGGCAAATTGTCCTTGTCTACACGCAAGATGCTCGAAGAGATTGGTAGTGAAGTTGAGTCGGCCGCAGAACAGCAACGGTTTGGCGCCGCTGAGGAAAACCTACGAAACCTGCTTCGTTTGCACACGACGCTGCTGCTTGCAAGCGCCGCAGATTCCGAAGGTGTTGCGGGCAACGCAGCAACCATCGGTACATCACCCTATTCGTGGGGGGACAGTAGCTTTGACATGGAGTGGTTGAAGCCATATCGAGACATTGGACAAATTGCTGTCAATCGACTTGAGGAGGATACGAGGCTATTTAGGGTACTTGCAGTTGTACCCGCGAGCATCGCAGCCAAGTTGCCTTCCCGGCCGGAAAAGCTCCTCATCGACGCACAGTTACCTGGAATGAACTTGGCATACCAACTTGCAGGTTGGTGGGTTCAAAAAACTGACGCCAGCCTGCTTTCTGGCGCCACAACCATTAGTGGTACGCTGCCCGCCCCATTGAGCAAGGTGTACGAGCAGGCCGTGGTTGCATTCATTGGGAGCTGGGGGCACTTCCGTGTCAACCTCCCTAATGATTTCGACGACGATGACGCTCAAGCCTGGCATGCTATTGCAGGTCGCGCCCTTATTTACGCTAAGCATATTGAGAACTCCGCAAATTTGTTCTTGAAAGCTGTGTCTCGTGGCGACGAGACTGGAGCCACTTGGCTGCTAGACAACCTGCTCAAGTGGTGGGGGAATCGAAAACGCGAACTGAAGTACGCCCATATCGAGCGAGACTTCAAGATTCGACACGTCACAATGACCTTAGCAGACAAGGATTGGGCCGCCGCTCAGAGCTTCCTCTGGAACGGTTCCGAGCCCGTCACCATCCAGTTCGCCGAATCGGCGCTCAGCATTGCGATTCTCCGGTATTGGGAAAGCATGCGTCTTTACGTGGTACTGCTCCTCGTTCAGAGCGCGAGAGCAACTCCGACTGCTGACAGCCGCGAACTTCGGTATGCAGCTTCGCTCATTCGCGGCAACGCGCAGCGTCCTGGAGGCTCAGTTGACGCCCGCTCACTCAGTTCCATCGATGTCATGTTGGAAAGCATCCTCGAGAATATTTTCGGACTCGAAACTGTCGTAGGTCGGATTGACGAGTTCGTAGAAAGACTGCCAAGGAGCACTGAAACACCTCGAGTATCAGGTTGGATATATAGCTGGCCCGGAACAGCAACGGACTTGGAGTCAATGAAGCACGCCCAAGCTGTCTTACTTGTATCGTTGACGGCATGCAGGAGAAACAGCGTTACCCGCAGTAAGAAGTTGATTGAGCGGTGGTGGACAGACATTGACAAGCTTGAGTCGGTGCAGCAGTACTGCGCCGACCTTCGCCGTGAAGTGCTTTCCAACAGTTTCTTTGAAGCTCATAGTGTAGTTTCCAGCCTTCAAGGGTTTTTGGAAAGTACCCATCGCGTTCGCTCAGCGAGGTTGGCTGCTGCGGTTGCACTTAAGACGCTTTCCGGGGTTGCCCGGAAGGAGCGTCAACTCACACTCAGAGCGCAATCCATCGACCAATCCAAGGTGCGAGACCTCAGTCAACGTATCTCGGCGCGAGCGCTCGACTCCACTAAACTCCCCCCACCGCTTGGTGCCCTAAAATTTCTCCCTGGGTTGACCGCGCATTCCAATAGCATCGATTTCATTGATAACAAGAAGCACTATCTCGAACACATCGGAACGGGGTCAGATTCGGACTTGGCTGAGTTCATAGGCGAGTGGGCTCACGAGAAAATCGTGGCTTGGAGCTATGAAAAGTTGGTCGAGAGCGCCGCACTAATGCCCGTAAACAGCCCCACACTTCGTCAAAACTACGACCCCTCTCGGGTAGAAATGCAGGCATTTCTCACAGACGTAGCATCGCACTGTTCCGCATACCGAACGCGAGGTGAGAAGCCAGTTGTACTGGTTGGCAATTCGGCAGTTGGTACATTGTTGCGCGAATCCATGTGGGGGCACGAGGACTGGAAGTGTCCACTTCCAGAGGGTGTTGTCATCGGTGCGGGTGATGCAGCGAACGGAACAGGCATCATATCGCTCGTCAACGATGTTCCTGTATTCGAGTTTGAGACGCCGCATGGCGACTGTTATGTATTGCCTGATGCAATGCTCAAGACCTTATGCATTGGAGGCTCGGATGCAAACACCGCCATGGCCATTTCTTGGAGTCCGGAAAGTGATGACAAGTTGAGATTTACGTTGAGTTGGAAGGCTGAATTTCTCCCAGTTACAGACTAATATCCGCACTTGAGTTTCTCGGCTGCGACACTGGAGCACGAGCCCCTCACTCATTGGCCAGGCGCCGCCTGGTCAAGTTTGAGTTGCTATCTCATTCCCACAGCGTACGGACCAACAATCTACGCGACCAAGTGCCCGGCCAGAACGCGCTCTACAAACGCGCCTCCGGTGCCGCTTGCCGCAATCAGCGCCCTCACATTGGCCTTGGCGGCCTTATCATCGATAGGTACGCCCGCGGCGGCCTGCATCACTGCGGTGTACGCGTCCAGTACGTCCATGCCGGTGATATCGTAACCGTATCCACGCATAATGCCTTTCAAGGCGGCCATGCCGGCCGCCATGGCAAAGTCAGGCCGATTGATGGCGAAGTCGCGCGCGGCACGCGTTAGCGTCCTGGGGTCGGTCGGACCTTTATTTGCCAGTTCAATAGCCAGTTCAAAAAAGCCTGCATCCTTGGCGGCGGCAAACCACTTGCCCTCCTCGCCGGACTGACTACCAACCAGGTCACGCAATATCGTCGCCGGCGCCATCTGCGGGTACTTTTTGACGATAGCCCTGAACGTCGCCAAATTGGTCGTCGCGTATGTGGCGGCAATCGCATACCGCGCATACGCCTCGTCCGCGCGGCCAGCATCGAGCAATAGCCCCTCACAGAAGCGCGCAATGGCCCCCAGAGGCTCGTTAAGGCCCTTGGTGCTCTCAGCGTACAGAATCGCCTCATCGGGCCTTCCAGACGCAGCCAGGGCCTTCGCGCCCCACTGCCTGTAGTGCCACCATTTGTGGCGGGATTTTTCGAGCAATGCCAGCAACTCGTCATATCGCTTGGCGGCGTACAGTGCGCTCATGCACGCGCCGGTCCCTTTGAAGAAACCGTGGCGGCCGGCCGCGTTGTCGGCCCAGACCGTTTCCACGGTGGGCATCAGGTCATCCGCCCACCTCGATGCAACCGCTTGACTAGCGCATAACTCGCCCCAGTAATCGCCCAGCAATTCCAGGTACGGCATTGCATCCTCCTGGAATGCTTCCCATAGACGGTCCAGCCATCGCTGGCGCGTCAAGATGTCGACATCGGCCTTGCCGATGATTGGGACGAGCGTTTCAATGGCGCGATTCACTGCGGAACCGATTGCACCGGAAGAGCTATCGACCTGCTCAATGGCCGGTGCCAACTTCTCCAGAAACAACACGGCACCTTCTGCAGCCAAAACGGGTTCCTTCTTCGCGACCGCCTTGATTTCGGCCAACGCCTCCTTGATGCGCTGGATGGGTGTATCGGATTTCCATCCGAATGCGTTGCGGCGGAAGCGAGGGGCAAATTGCCATTTGTAAGTGGTCATGAATCGAAGCTAATTTTTTTATTGGAACGCTACCGGAGAGGTAACCTGGACTGCGAACGCCCGCGATGCAAACCGCTAACGACGCCAGCTACGGCAACCACCAGCAGCACAACGACCAAGGCCATGCCTCGTATGGGCTACAACCACGTACGCAACGGCAGGATACCTGAATTAGATGGGCCAGCGAAGTCCCCAAAGAACAGCCCCCTCCCCCCCACCAGAACACTGGGCAAAAACAGGACGCCCCCCTATATGCGACTCTGGTTCTGGTAGGCATCCCCAACACATGAAACAACTCAGAGCGTCCCCATGCTGGACATACCTAACCTTAAAAGCTGTTGGCCATGATTTGGAGGGGGCGACTGCCGCTTCCGATTTCTCGGTGTGAATTCTTCCTTGTATAAATTCCGACCAAGTGACCTTGCCCTTCCTCTGCCCACTGTCCCGATTTCGTTAAGCCTGGCAGGGCGCGGATATCTGATATGGGTATTGTCTCGCTTCCAGGAACTTGTTGGTGCGAGAAAGCAAGCGGGCGTACTAGGCCAGCACAGAGCGCTGGCAGCCATACCTGTCCGGGAACTACAGACATGCCCGGCCCTTGTGGGCATTGCAGCACTTACACATCAGGCACACTGGCACGTTCCGGTCACTTGCTTCCAACGGAACGTTGAATCACGCAGAGCGATTACTGGAATGCGTCAAGGCAGTTGTCGCATAAATTGATTAAGCAGCCATGCGTTGGTCCTTTTTAGATGGCGGGTTAAGCCAGACCTCATTCGGCACCAGCCAAGGCCGTGTATGGCGCTTCCAGCGCAGCGGATAGTGTTGCTGGGCAGGTGGCATAAACGTCGCGGCGGCGGGTGGGTCAGTATCGAGTTGACGGTGCCGGTATGGCGCTGTTTTGGCGTCACATTGGCCAAGGCGCTATCCCGGAGAGTCCCGTTGTACCAGGCTACAAATTGCAGTGTCCAGGCCTGCACCTGCGCCTGCGCGACGTTCTGAAAGCCATTGGCCAGAAAGCTGGTCAAAGGCTGACCTAGACACCATGCTCGTTATGATTTACTGGCACAAAGCCGAGTCCGGCTCAGGCGTAAGGACCACAGCTTTAGCTTCCCGGACCAAGTCGGCTGCAGAGACCTCCATGACTGACGCAGCTTCACCATCGTGCCGAACGTCGTCTAACGGCAACGTACTTCATAGTGTGAGATTTCTCGTATGTTTCAGATGGGCAAGATGCTATCCTCTGGACGTCGGCCGAGTTCGGCCAAAACAGCCGCTCATATCTAAAGAAAAATTGTGCCAAAACGAGTCGCTGGAGAGAAAAGTGTTTGAAGTCACAAAACCATTGGGCGGAACGCCGGCTGCGATTGACCACATTACTGCGCACCTTTGCTCAAAAGTGAGGGTCTTCCTGACGGAGCTCGCCGAAGGAATCTCAAACTACCGAAGTATGCACAACCTGACCGAGCAGGTTGAGCATCAGTACCACGGTCGTTTTCTTATTGAACTCATTCAGAACGCGCATGATGCCTTGGGGAAGGAACCCAACGGCGGGAGAATCCATATCCGCTTTGAGCAGAGCGATTCCGAGCATGGAACTCTTTTCGTCGCCAATGACGGGGAGCCTTTCACCCATTCGAACTTCGAAAGGATTTCGGCACTCGGGCAGAGCGACAAGGACCCGCAGAAGAGCATCGGAAACAAGGGAATTGGTTTCCGAAGCGTTCTCGAGCTCACTGACTGCCCTGAAATCTATTCCCGCCAAAGCGCTGGCAGTCCGTTCTTGGGCGGCTATTGCTTTGCGTTTAGCCCCTCAACGGTAGCGTCTCTAGTTGAACCAATGATGGAACTCGCCTTTGGTGAAGACATTCCAGTCTGGAAAATGTCGGGCGCACCATTGGTTCAGCACTGGTCTGCCGAAATGCTCGCCCAATATCGCAGTCGGGTGGCGACAATGGGCCGAGAATGGCTGGCACAAGAGGTGCGCTTTCTTTCACCATATCTTCTTCCTGTCGCGATAAGGGAGCGAGAGAGTTCTGCGCTCAAAGAACTAGAGGAGGCAGGTTTTGCAACGGTAGTCCGCCTTCCGCTTAAGTCTCCACAAATTGCGCAAAAAGTGCAGCAGAAGATGGCGTCCCTGGACCCGTCAACTTGCCTATTCCTGTGGAACCTGCGTGAGCTCACGATTCGTCAAAGCACGGCAGTCGAGCACACATTTCACCGCACCGTTACGGAAGATGCGCTGGGCGGAACGCACGTAACTCTCAACGAACCGTTAGGAACACAACGGGACTATTTGCTCTGGCGAACGAGCTTTCAGATTGCGAACGCTCCGGAGAAGGTCAGAGCGGCGTTAAGTGCGTTGCCAGGTCGATGGCCTGAGATGCAGGACGCAGAAGTCAGTATCGCGATACGAAGCGGGGGCGAGCAAGACGCTGGGTGCTTCAGTATCTACCTGCCGACGCGCGAGCTTACCGGCAGCGCAGTGCACGTAAATGCGCCGTTTTATGGCGATATGAGTCGCACGTCCATCGAGTTTGACAATGAATACAACCGTCACCTCGTTGATGTGGCTGTAGACCTTTCCTTGAACGCAGCGTTGGCTCAGACGTCGGAACGTACACCTGACGCAGGACAAGCCGTCCTCGACCTTATGGGCCCTCTTTCTAGCGATGAGCCTGGCAAGGCGTGGTCCATGCACATGAAGAATGCCCTCTCCAGGGCTCAAGTCGATGTTAAATCTGCGCCCCTTGTATTGACCGAAGGAGGGTGGGTTGCGTTGCCAGATGCGTTCCAGCTCCCCGACCTCTCGAAGTGCAGACTTTTTACCGAGGACTTAGTGAGGCGCCTCGCCTCAGTCCCGCTTGTGCACCCGAACTTGTCTCGAAGGCGCGCTAAACAATTCGAGCTACTGAAAGAACAGTTCTGCGGCCCAGGAGCCACGCGGATGTCGATAAAGGTGCTTGCCACGCTGGCTGCCTCGGTCGCAGAAGAGATGTGCCGCGAGGGGGGGAATTGGAACGCATTCTGGCGCGATGTCGTCACACTACTGCCAAACGGGCAGCGGGAGCTCGCTCGTACGAAGGTGTTGCTTGGTGCGGATGGTGAACTCCACCAGGTGGAAGGCGGAGCCAAAGTGTTCTTCCTGCCCCGCCAAGGAACACCCGATGCCGGGGACGTAGACACTGACGGCGCGACGAGCGAGGTCCCCGTCACCCTGAGGAGCAGCGTCGCTTTCCTGAGTGACCAAATTGAGCTGTACGATACAAAAGGCAATTCTCAGAACGTCGTGCGTGAGTATCTTGGTAGCCAAGGTTTAGTAACGCCGTTCCGCGTGGAGACCATATTCACCGACGTGCTGCGCCGGCTGACGCCACAGCTGCCTGTGCGACATGAAAATAATGATGCAAGAAAGTGCCAAGACATCTTTTCGTGGGGTATGCGCCTGATGCGCAACATCGTGGCCAGAGGGCGTGGCGCGCCGGAAACATTCAAGCTGCTGCGCGACTTGCCTGCGCCTTGCCGTGGGGGCTGGTTCAAGCTGAAGGACAGCATCTTCGGCTCGGGTTGGTCCGACCCCGACGGAGATGTGCTGGACCGTTATCTGGGCGCCTTGTCGTCCTCCATCGGGAGGGGAATTTTCGCGCGTCTGCTTTTGCCAGGCAATGATTCTGCGTACCCGGACCTTGGCGCAGCAGCCAACAAGGACCTACTGCTCAAGGGCGGCGCATCAGATTTTCTAACTTTACATGAGGTCGCGTCTTCAGACTGGGCCAGCTCATTCTACAGTTCCGGAACTCTACGCCTTCCCTCGGGGCCTGTACCGGGCTTCAGTTCCACTCTATGGAGCGAGGTTGTCTTGGCGAATCGGCACCTGCGTTTACCTTTCACTGGCAATTATGAATACCTTGTGGAATCGATGTGGACCTTTGCCGGCCTTCATGAATACGAATCACTCGCCGAGATTCAAAAGGAAGACCTTTCACATTTGTTGCTTCGGGCTCTGCCGAAGTGGACGGCAGCTAGTTGGAGAGTCTGTGCTGTTTCGAAGATTAAAGGCCTGAGTGCAAGCGTCCGGTTCGAGTCCCCTTTATCGTTATTTCTGAAAACCTACCCTTGGATGGCCGTCCACGACAACAGCCGCACCTGGAATCGCCCCTGGGAGCGCTGGCTTGTTCCTGCTGACACTTTGGCGAGCCGAGCTCGGCATTACGCGCACCTGCGCGCGCTACCGGCAGCAACTGCGGCACAGATTGTGGCGGGAGTTGGTCTCGTTGACGAACTTCGTTCGTTGGGCATGAACGTTTTCAACGGTCGCGACGATACCTCAGGGACGGAACTTTTAAAGGCGCTCACCGCGTCGATTGGCAGCGAGACTGTTGCTGACACAAATGTGCTGCTTGGCCAACTAAGGGACGCTTGGGAGCAGTTCCGACCCGACGATACTTCCGTAGCATTGGAATTCCTACCGGTAAAGAGTCGTGACCGGGGCCTTCAACGTATTCAAGCAACTGTGCACGCGCCTGTCGTGCTTCCTGACCAAGCCGCACTTTCGGGGATTCTCGAAGACCTAGGCATACCTGTGCTCGCAATGTTACCCCGGGTAGCCCAACGGTTGCGCGAGTGGTTTCTGAGCAATTACGCAACGGCCGTACAGTTCGCCTCGGAAATGTTGGTTCGTCCCACAGTTGGCGGTGTGCCTTGGAGCGATGAAAAAAGTATACTGCTTTCGGACAGCGAGCTATCCTGGCTTATCACCCCACTGTTGGTGCTTGTTAGCCAAGGGCGCTCGGTGCATACCAGCGCTTTTCGCGAGCGTTATGAGACGCTCGTTTCAGCCAAAGTCGCTTGGGTTGAGGGGCTGGAACTGTCGGTTGTACGACCTGATGGTCAAACTTTGGCAAAACGTGTGCCTAGCCTGTGGGATGCTAGGTCACAAACCCTTTTGCTTGATGACTCATGCAGGACGCAGTTGGCTGACCTGAGCCCTGCTCTCGCTCACGCGCTTGAACGCGAAGATTTGCAGCTCTCAATACGGTTCCTGCTCAGCACCGTTGACAATCTTCCGGACGCCCCGCCCGATGTACACAAATTGTTGAAGCCACTTGGCTCCGTAAGCGAAGAAGAGATTCACCACATTCTGGAGCACCTTCGCGGTGATGTTGGGCACGTAGTTCGGTACGCGAGGGTGCTCGCCCGAGCTATCGGCTCGCAAGATATCACGGATATTGAGGCCGCAGCATCGGAAGAGCAACTGCTGACAGCATTGCAGAAACGTGGGTTCGATAAATCGAAGTGTCAGGAGCTCTTTGAGCTGGCGCGTGAGACCAACGACATGTTCGATTTCGGCAGCGCCTTAGCGGAACGTTGGCCCGGATTTCCACCGCTTTCAGCTTGGAACGAAGCCCTGCACTCGTTGCAGCTGTCCGAGATAGAGAACAAGGCGTGGCGGTTCCAGTTTGATGCCGTTATTGAAGAGCTCAACTGGGTTGCTAAGAGAGTTGCGCGTCATGCCTTAGCCGGCGGCAAGACCTCTATAGGTTACTCAGCGCTTTGTTCTGAGTACGGAGCCTTGGGCCAAGGTCAGGCTTTAGCGAAGGCAGGTTGGCGAGTCGAGTTTGCCGATGTGTCGGCTGCGCTCGGGGCCTTGTTTACCCGTTGGCTGGGTACATCCGAGTTACTGGAGTTGCTCCCACTTTCGCAAGACGTGAGCGAGTTAACTTGGGCTTTGAAAACTGCAGGAGTGGACCTAAACGTCGACCCCGATGAAGTAGGACGCTCCAATGCCGCTCTTATTCAGGCTGCGATAAGGCAGCTAGACCGTATCAGACTAGCTTGGCTGCTCAAGCGTGAGATAGGCCCACCTGATTGGGAAAGCTGCGTGGGCCATGTGCTTGAGGCGCTCGCCAAGGAACTGCACAGCAGTGCCTACGTCGCTCATTGGAGTCCTGAGCAGATATTTGCGATGCTAAGGCACTCTTTCGCTGCGGCGTTCCCGGACGACGATGGCAACTTTGCTGTTGCTTTGATAAGCGCGACGTCATTCGAAGAGCTTCGGTTAAAACTTGAGGTGTCGGACCAGGAGCTTGAAAATTCCGAAGACAGGCTGCGCTCCGCGCGGGAGGCAGCGGCGCGGCGCCAAAACATAGTGAAGGTCTGCGGCAAAGAGTTTGATGCTTCGGAGGGAAATCTAAAAAACCTTTGGGAACTTCTGACGGCAGAACTTCCCGACTTGGCACTATCATCGGCCACTTCACTCAATCTGGATGAAACCGCACCACTCACCAAGCCTCCTACGAAGCGGCCCTTGACTCGGAACAAAGTACCCACTGTAAACAGGCGCCGTCGTCAACCGACGTCTGTCGACCAAGCGGTTGGCTTAGCGGGCGAGATGTATGTTTTTCGGATGCTCAGACTACGGTATGGAGAGGAAGCCGTGTCAGCGTCAGCGTGGATTTCGGAGAACAGTCGGTACGTCTACGAAGGCAATCCAGCGGATGATGGGTTTGGCTGCGACTTCAAATTTTCCGCCAAAGGTCGGCAGTATAGGGTGGAGGTCAAAGCCACCCAAGGTGATGCTGACATCTTCAGCCTCGGGTCTTCCGAAATCGCATTGGCAATGGCTATCGCCGGCAAGACGAAGAGTCGAAAAGAGACGTTCCTGATTGTGCACGTCAAGAACGCGCTCAGCGTCGCACCAAGTGCAGTGGTCCTGCCGAACCCATATGACCCGAGCAGCGAGGGTCTCTTTCGGATTGATGAGGCAGAAGCCCGGGTTACATATCGTCCAGGCTCCGCCTCAACCTGAGACCTACGAGCGCTGAGGTCATCCGCACGAACACCGCCGCTAACACCCGGTTACTCCGCCAAAATTATTGCGCGTCGGAGGTGGTGTACACGAGGCACACCACCTCCTTCACATTCCGACGTCAGTAGTAACTTGCAAACTCTCATACTTCTTTCGAAGTTTGTAGTACTGAGACCTGCTCAGGCCCTGCTCTTTCCACGGCTCCCCATCCTTGGTCGTGGTCCTCGGACGCCCACCAAGTTTTCCCCGTGCAGATTGAATTTTGGAAAATTCCGCGGCTGTAAAGCGCTGCCATGTCCACTTTGCAAGACTGCTAGCAATGCTCTTCACCTCGGAAAATGGAAGCGGTGGAGTGAATTTATTTTCTTCGGAGGCTTGCAGCAGCACCTCGTCAAACCACCTGTCATGCGAGAATCCAGCGCTCTTGCGTGCCAACACATTTCGGTAGCACCACAGCCTGGTTTGCTCGAACAGCGTAGTATTTCTGCCGTAGCCAGCCATGTCACCTGCTGAGCGTTTGGGCAACTGCTTCGGCAAGTCCACATACTCAGCAAGCTCCCCCAGTTCATAGAGTCGCGCCCCCCAAATCGTTTTCCAACGAGGATGAAAGGGATTCTTCGCAATAAAGCCGGTATAGCCAGGGTCTGCCTTGAGTTTGAGTTTGAAAGCCACCTCAATGGCTTTCAAATAGTTAATAGGCTGTTGCCGCGAGGAGGTGCTGCGACTAACTGGAGCGACCAATCCGTAGAAAATGTGCGCATGTGCATTCACGGGATTGACGACAACGATAGTCGGCCGAGGAAGACCTGCGCCTTCCCACGCGAACGCAGCCTTCGGATAGTCCAAATCGAAAGCAAGCCAACTCACCAGCTTGGGTCGGTTGAACTGGATATGGCTGTACTCTATGGCTGTTGCTTGCGCCACCTGCATCGTGCCGCAGGTCGGGTCATTCGAACAGGATGGCTTGCGAGGCAACCTGTCGCAAAAGATTGATTGTATGTCCATCGGGGCTTTCGCCCCGGCGGTGCGTTACTATGTAATGATGGCCAAGTACTGCAAATCCCCGATGTGATGTCCTCTTCCGCAGGCCGGGGCTCTCCTGTTAGGTTGTACGTACTGCGTTGACGAACGACGCCTGCTGCTGTAGGACTGCAGGCCCTCCCATGGCATCAACCGCGGCCACTTGATGCATCATCCCGAGGGACGGCCATCCACGTTGAGATTGGCCTACTACGGCAGGAACAGAAAGCACAATCGATGCTTCCAGGCTTGGTTCGTAGGTGTAATTGGGCTGTTGCTCCGTGCGAGAACAGGTTTGTTGGCGGTGTTGCTTGTGAAGCGCCATGGCATCTCCGAGGTGGTTGTAGAAACCTCGTATACGTAATGGTTTTATTTTTTGCCCAGCGCCCCTGCAAGGGGTATCCGCCGGTAGTGGTCTGGCCCTCCTTGTCCGAAGGGCCAGACCACTCTTAGACGCACAACCCTAAATAGTTCAGAGCATCCTCAGCCAAATAGCAATCTGCCGGCACCACCCCTTTATGGTGGTCAACTTGGCAGCAACGACGCCATTCACTTGTTGAGGTTCGCCCGATTCGGATTCGCTGATGGCTAGGTCGGATGTGGCCGGATACCCAACCGACTGCATGCTCGCGGGCACAACATCGTTCTGCACTTCCCCAACTGCGGGCTCAAGCTCCGCCAGCAGTTGCTTCAAAATTTCAGGCAGACTACGGCCTGACCGGTTCTCTTTCCCTATCCTCTTTAGAACCGGGTGAATGTCTGTCGTGGATTGCACATTGACCTGCCCGACTCCCTGTGTCGCCAATATTTTTTTCCGGCTTTTTTCTACTTCCTTTGAACGGTCGGTTTGCTCTCGCTGGAGCTGCTCGCCAGGGACGTATGCGGTAATGGCCTTATACCCCATCGCACGCAACAGCTCGGGACCTTGCTTCAAATTTTCTTCATCACCAAGTTCGCATGGAAGGTCAGACGATTGATTTTCGAAATGCATAGTGCTTCTCCATAAAGGTCTTCCCATCTCCGGTACGGCACCAGAGATTGGTTATCGATATATAGAAAGTGCCTTTATTTTTTGAACACCGCGAACCGGCCCGCATAGATGGCACGCAATGACGATATACGGCAAGATGCGTCTGATACGTAGACGACCAGGCGACCGCAGCAATGCTGACTACCCATGGGCATCTGACAAATGCAAAATTTTTGCCTGCCGGGCCTTCAGACGCTTGGTGTGCGAACCTTTTGTTCGACCACCTGCTGGGCGTTGCACCAATATCTCGAAATGCTGTACTTGAGTCATCTCTAGTTCTGTGGCCTGCCTTCTTACGGGCGGCTCTGGTTCCACTTCGCCATCATGGTCTGGCAGCGCTGCCTTGATAGGCTGCACGTGATTCCGTTCAGGCCTGATTGCTGTCTTAGCGACCAAAGCGGAGTGCGCTGAATGGGCATGGTCTGGCGCGGCTATCGTAATACCTGGGTGCTTACTCTCATCAAGTTTTCCTGCCGACTTGTCGGCACCCAGTTCCGGCCGCATCGCACTGTCCCGCCAGGCAAAGAACACTTCTGAATGCCAGAAGACAAGACGGCCAATATGGCCAGGTGCTGGCATGGCGCGGGATTTGACGAGCTTCTCAACTTGGCGTTTGGATACCCGAAGAGCAGCTGCTACTTCAGCTTTGGTCATTAGTACAAACGGCTTAACGAATCGCATCTCATCTACTTTTTCTGCCGATTTTTCGGCACCAGGCTCAGGCCGCATTACGTTGTCCAGCCAGGCATAGAACACTTCCGGATGCCAACAAACGCGGCCGCCAATACGGCCGCATGCCGGCATTGCGCCGGAACTGACGAGCTTCTCAACGTAGCGCTTCGATATCCGAAGAGTTGCTGCCACTTCGTCTTTAGTCATTGGTAGATGGGACGTAACGGTCATCTTGCTATCCAAGTTAGGGGGGTAACTTGGATAGCAAGCGTAGTTATATTCGGCGGTGGAAGAATCTGCGATACACGATGCAGTGGCAAGCATCAAAAAGCACCTGCCACGAACTCTGAGGCAGGTGTGATGGCCGCAATCGACACAATTCATCAATCACGTCGAGTACGGCACGGCGCCACTTCCCTATATTAAGAACGACCGGGATTGAGCTCGATGCCATGACAATCCTGTGGCAATTCTGTGGCAACTGCCACAGAATTGCATGGAAACGAAAGGAAGCGAATGGAAGCGAAATTATGTATAACTTGTTGATTAAAAAGGATTCATGTATAGTCGCCTTACCCGTTTATCGAGCATTTTAGCCATAGAAATCGCGTTCGGGACGTAGAGGCCGGAGGTTCGAATCCTCTCACCCCGACCATTCTTTCCAAGCACTTTCCTCGCATTAATCTAATGCTAAGATACCCTCTCTTAACCATACGGGGAGGGGTACCATGTTCAAGAAACTGGCGGCGGAAGCATTGGGCATCAGCGATATCGGTGTCATCGTCGGACCTGAGGACTACAGCAAGGTCGACGCGGACGATTACCTGTTCAGTGAAGACGGCGAGAAGATTTTCTTCCTCATCAAGAGCAAGAAAGACGAGTACTGCTTCACCAACCTTGCGCTGATCCATGTGGACGGCGACTCGGCCGTGTCGTCGAAGCGTTCGATCAAGCGCTACGATTATTCATCCCACCAATTCTCCGGTGTCAGCATCGAAACCGCCGGCACCTTGGACATGGATATCGAACTGAAGTTCGACCTCGATGGCATCAAGTTCTCCATCGACGTCAAGAAGACCTTCATCGAACAATTGAAGGACATTTACAAGGCGCTGATCACGATCGGCAAGCAACAGCGGCGCGACCAGGCCTGCCGCGACAACGCGCTGCGTGCGCTGGAAGCCACCGCGTCCGTGCACAAGCTCAATATCGCCCCCGATGCAGGCGGCCTCGTCACGCAATACAGCGCCCTGCTGACGGCGTTGAACACCGCCATGTTCGACACGCACACCAAGCGCGATTTCAGCGACGTGTTTACCAAGTACATCCATAACTGACAGCACGCTCGACACCAGGCCTGGTTTAACCGGGCCAGCTATTTCCAAGCCGGATCGGTCCACGCCGATCCGGCTTATTTTTCGCCCAAGATATATGGAATGTGAATAACTACAATAAAAAATTAGTGTTTTGTCATTCGATTTATGAATGGACCATATCGAAACTTAAAATTAGATTTATATGCTGCGTCGCCGCATAATGTTTTCAACAGAGAACATTTTCGACAAGGAGAACAGCATGAACATCAGCAAACACATGGAATTCATCTTCCTCGGCGCCCTGGCCCTGATTGGTGCGTCGGCCGCTGCAACCGCTGCCGTGCCTGCCCTGTTGGAACCGTTGGCGCCTCACGCCTATGTGGCGACGGTGCAGCAAGATGAGGTGGCGACCGTGGTGGTGGCCGCCAAGCGTTTGACCGCTGAAGAGAAAGCCGCGCTGGGCGAATAAGCCCCGCTTGCCAACGCACCAAGGCAGGCCGTCAGAACAGGTCTGCCTGGCGCGTGGTCAGCCGCGCAAAACTGCTGTGCAGCGGCAGCAAGATGGAATCGGCAATCGGCTGCAATTGCTTGCCCAGGTAATGTTCGTAATCGATTTTCGACCGCAGCGCTTCCAATGGTTCCGGACCATTGACCGTCATCACGTAACTGATCCAGCCGCCATTCTGGTAGCGCAACGGGCGTTTCAGTGAGCGGTTCACATCATCGGCAATGCGCGCCGCTCGCACCTGCGGCGGCACATTGACCTGGTATTCATCGAGCCGCTGGCGCAAGCGCTTGCGGTACACCAGCAATGCATCAAGTTCGCCGCACGCGGTCTTGCGCACGTAATCGCGCACATACTGTTCATACGGTTCCAGCTTGAAGATCCGCGTGAACAAGCCTTGCTGGAATTGCTGCGCCAGCGGCGTCCAGTCGCTGCGCGCCACTTCCAGGCCCCGGTAAATCACTTCCTCGTCGCCCTTGCCATTGATGGTGAGCCCGGCATAGCGCTTCTTGCTGCCCTGGTCCGTGCCACGGATGGTGGGCATGAAGAAACGCTGGAAATGCGTATCGAATTCAATTTCCAGGCAACTCTCCAGCCCCAGGCCGTCGCGCAGGCGCGCCTGCCACCACGCATTGATCTTGCGCGCCATGCCTTCGCCAATGGCCACGGCCTCACCGTTCGAATAGGAGCGCTTGAGCCAGATGAAAATCGAATCCGTGTCGCCGTAAATCACGTCATACCCTTCCGCTTCCACCAGCTCTCGCGTCAGGCGCATCATTTCGTGGCCGCGCATGGTCACCGACGACACCAGGCGCGGGTCGTAAAAACGGCAATCGGGCGAACCCAGCACGCCGCAAAACGAGTTCATCAACAGCTTCAGCGCTTGCGACAGCGGTTCATTTTTTTCCCGCTTGGCGGCATCGCGCCCCTGCCACAATTGCGTGGTGATGGCGGGCAGGCAGTGATGTTCGCGTGAAAACAGCGCGCCCCGGAAACCGGGTATGGCGGCGTCCGCATCGCCGGCCAGGCCTTCGATCATGCCGACCGGATCGACCTGGAAGGTGCGGATGATCGACGGGTACAGGCTTTTATAGTCCAGCACCACCACCGAGTCATACAGCCCCGGCTTGGAATCCATGACAAAGCCGCCCGGCGAAGGGCTGAATGGCACATCGCCGGTATTCGGCGCGACATATCCCTCGCGATGCATGCGCGGCAGATAGTGGTGGGAAAACGCGGCAATCGAACCTCCCATGTGATCGGCCTGCAAGCCCGTCACGTGGGCCCGCTCCAGCATGAATTCCATCAGCCGCGCCTTGGCAAAGATGCGTGTCACCAGTTCGCAGTCGCGCAAGTTGTAATACGCCAGGCCCGGTTTGTCGTGATGGAAACGGCGTTCGATTTCCGCCATCTTGTCGTAGGCGTCGCCAATGTCCTTGCCTTCGCCCAGCATGGCTTGCGACACGTTTTCCAGGCTGAACGACGGGAACGTCCACGAGGCGGCGCGCAGCGCCTCGATACCGTCAATCGCAATCCGGCCCGGCACCGACGCAAACACATAGCCGTCGCGCGCCTGGTGCGTGCGCCAGTCGATCGGCTTGCCTTCGCGGCCCAGCAGCAAAGCAACCTTGTGTTTGTCCGCATTCTTTTGCAGCGCGCGCAAGTCGAATTGCACCACGCTCCAGCCGATGATCACATCGGGATCATGGCGCTGGAACCAGCCGTTGAGCTTTTCAATCAGCTGGCGCGGCGTGGCGCAATACTCGAGGCCGAAATCGAGTTCCGATTGATGCTCCGGGGCCGCTCCCAACATATACACCTGGCGCTGGCCGCAGCCTTCCAGCGCAATCGAATACAAGTCTTCGTACGCGCTGGTTTCAATGTCGAGCGACACGAGTTTTAACGCGGGCCGGTACGCCGGTTCCGGCTTCAGCTTGCAATCGGTGATGACCTGGCCCTGCTCCACGCCGCCCTCGATGCGCACGCCGGCGGTAATGAACCGCTCCATCAGGTAGCGCTCGGGCGGACGCACATCGGCTTCATACAGCTTGATGCCACGGTCGCGCAAGTTGCGTTCGAGCGCCGTCAGTTGCCGGTATTGGCTGGCATACAGTCCGACCACGGGGGCGCCACTGAATGTTTTCAGGGGCAAGTCGCGCAGCGCGATGGCGGCGTCCGGCGCCAGTTGCGCCTCGATCGTGCCGCGCAGTTCCGCCTCGGCAAAGGCCACGGAAACTTGTTCGGTCAGGCGGATCTTGCGGGGGCCGTCATCGGTCGCCAGCCAGAATTCGATTTCCGTGCCGGGCCGGCCATTGTGCCGAACGTCGCGCCAATGGCGGGTCAGGATAAAGCCAGCAGTCGGTGCCACGGGGTGTCAGGGAAAGTTGAAGACGTCGGGCCGCATTATACTGTATGCATACACAGTCAACCATCCTGTACAGGCACGGCAGCTTTCGCGCCGCGAAAACTGCCCTACGGGTTTGGCGTCGCCGCAGGGGCGGGGTGGGTAGCCTCGCCGGCAACCGCAACGGGGCCGGCTTCGGGCGCCGGGGTGCCTGCATGGTCCTGGTGTACGGTGGGCAACACCGCCAATGCCGGAATCACCACTGGCGGCGCCACCGGCAAGGTCAGCCAGAATGTCGTGCCAAGTCCCACCGTGCTGACCACGCCCAGCTCGCCGCCCATCTTTTCCACCAAGTGTTTGGTGACCACCAGGCCCAGGCCACTGCCATCCTGGTTGCCGCTCTCCTGTCCCAGCCGGTTGAAGGGTTGATACAGCGCGGCCTGCTGTTCCGCCGACAGGCCGCCGCCGGTATCCTGCACCGCGATGCGCACCGTGTCCTGGCCCGACTCCGTGCATTGCACATTGATGGCGCCATGGTCGCGGTTGTATTTGACCGCGTTGGACAGCAAATTGATCATGACCTGTTTGAGCCGCATCCGGTCGGCCCGCACGCACAGGTGCTCGGCGCAGGTGCTGCGCATCAGGATGCCGCGCAATTGCGCCTGCGGATCGACCAGCACCCGGCATTCTTCCATGATCTCCCCCACGTTCACCGCTTCCAGGTCCAGCACCAGCCGGCCCGACTCGATTTTTGCCAGGTCCAGCACTTCATTGGACAGCTTCAGCAAATGACGCGCGCCGGTCAGGATATTGACGGCAAACTGCCGCTTTTGCGCGTCGGTCGAGGCAAGTTTTTCCGACAACAGGATTTGCGCAAAGCCGAGGATGGCATTCAAGGGCGTGCGCAACTCATGGCTCAGGTGCGACAGGAAAGTGGACTTGGCCTGGTTGGCCCGGTTCGCCTGCTGCTGCGCCGAGCGCAGCTCGTCGTTCATGCGCACCAGCTGGACCGCATGTTCGCGCAGCCGCCCTTCCAGCAAGGCATTCTGGATGCGCAAGCGCCGCGTTTCCAGTGCGCGCGACAGCACCGGCAAGATCACCGACACGCGGAATGGTTTCAAAATATAGTCGAGCGCCCCGACCTGCATGGCTTGCACCGCCGAGGAAATTGACCCTTCCCCCGTCATGATCACGCACGCCAGGTCGGGATCGAGCGCACGCGCGGCCTGCACCAGCGCAATGCCATCCATACCGGGCAACATTAGGTCCGCCAGCAGTACCTGATAGGAATCGGCCCGCAGCGCCTGCAACGCCGCCTCGCTGGAACCGCGGCCGATGGTTTCATAGCCATGCGCGCCAAGGGTGTCGCACAGCGCGCGCATTTGCGCCGGTTCATCGTCGACTATCAGCATCCGTATCGCCATTCAAACCTCCTCGCCGCAGCATTCCGCCAGCGCCATGCGCAATTCTTCCAGCCGGGGCGGCTTCGCCAAGACCTTGTCCACATGCACTGGAATATCATTTTCCGCCACCATGCGCTGCCCCCACCCCGTCAGCAACAGCACCGGCGTGGCGGGCGACAGGGCTTTGACCGCCTGTGCCACCTTGCGGCCGTCCACATAGGGCATGCCGAGATCCGTCACCACCAGCGCGTAGGGTTCGCCGCTATCGTACGCATTGCGGAACAGATCAATGCCGGCCTGGCCGCCATCGGCTTCCGTCACGCGGTGCCCGTCACGCTCGAGGATCACGCGCAGGGAATTGAGCAGTTTGGGGTCATCATCGACCGCCAGGATGCGCAAGTGTCCGGCGCGCGAGCCACGCGCCTGGGCCAGGCCGGGCAATGGCGGCGCCGGCGGCGCATCAAAGGCCAGCCGCACCGTGGTGCCCTTGCCGGGCGCCGTCACGATATCGATATGGCCGCCATGGCGCTCAACCATGCCGTACACCATGGCCAGCCCCAAGCCGGTGCCCCGTTCGCCTTTGGTGGTAAAGAACGGCTCAAGGCAACGGCGCCGCGTCGCCTCATCCATCCCGACTCCGGTATCGCTGACCTCGATGCAAATCCGGCGCTCCCCCTGCCCTTCCTGTCCGCCCAGCTCCAGCAGGCGTGTGCGCAGGATCAGGTGGCCGCCGTCCGGCATCGCATCGACCGCATTGAGCACCAGGTTGGTCAGGGCTTCGCGGATATCACTGTCGACGCCCATGAAGGCCGGCAAATCCTGCACGGTTTCCACCGTCAGGCGGATCGTGGCGCCATGCTGCTGCGGCATGTCGTGCCAGCTGCCACGCGTCAGGTCCGCCACCTGCTGCAGCAATTCCCCCGCCGCCACCGGCAATTGCGGCAATTGCGCATCGCGCGTGCGGTAAAACTCGCGCATGTGCGCCACCGTGGCGGCCACGTCGTCCACGGCCCGCCGCACCACTTCCAGGCAATGGCGCGCATGGGGGCTCAGCCCGGCCTCCGATTCCAGCAAGTATTCCGTGTACAGCGCCACCGGGGAAATCGCATTATTGATGTCGTGGGCGATGCCGCTGGCCATCTGTCCCAGAGCCCGCAAGCGTTCCTGCTGCAGGAATTTTTGCTGGGCCTGGCGCATGTCGTCGTAGGCCCGCTGCAACGCCACGTACAGTTCGCCCTGGTGCACGGCCAGCGCCACGTGCTCACTCAACTGTTGCAGGAAATCGCACTCGCCGCTGGAAAAACCATCGGGTGCGCGCCGCGCCGCCACCAGGATGCCGGCGACCCGTCCCTCGACCGGCAGCGGCGCCAGCACCAGCGAACGCAAGCCGCTGGCGGCCAGCAACCGGGCAAATGGCGTATCGGCTTCGGCAATGTCGGTTTCGTACACGAATTCCCCCTGGACGCAGCGCGTCAGGCCAGCCCCGTCGAGTTCGATCACGGTCCGCTCACTGAGCGGATGGCCCAGCGCCGCAGCGCTGTGCATGCCGACGCAACTGACCATCACATGGCCGCTGTCCCGGTCATACAGGCAGGCGCAGCCGAAGTTGATGGGCAACTGGTCTTCCAGGCAGCGTAGCACGACCTGGAAAATGCTGCGTAAATCTTGCCGGTCGCCGATCGAACGGGTGATCTGGTGCAGCAGGCGCAAGCGCGCCAGCTGGTCCAGGTTGCGCCCCTCGGCTTGCTGGCGTTCACGGATTTCCGACTGCAGCGCGGCATTGGCCGCCGCCAGTTCATTGCGCGAAACACTGGTTTCCATCAGGCGCGCCGTCATGCTGTCGAAAGCTTGCGCCAGTTCGCCGATTTCATCGCGCTCCCGCATATCCACGCGGTAGGCGAGGTCGCCGGCGCCGACCCGCTGGGTGCCTTCGCGCAAGCGCTGCAACGCATGCACCACGCCGCAGTAACCCAGCCACGAAGCCACCGCCACCGCCAGCATGACCAGGCCGCCAAAGCCCAGCATCGCGGCCTGCTCCTGCCGCTGCGCCGCCAGCACACCGGCGCGGCTGTCAGCCGACAGGCGCATGGCGTCGGCAATCATGCCTTGCATGCGGTTGGTGATCTGGCCGGACAGGTGGGCCTCGAATCTTGCTGCGATCGCCTGTTCGGCGGCATCACGCGCAAACGAACGGGGCGCCGCCAGTTGCTCAAACTGGTTATCGATACTGCTGAGCGTGATTTGCAAGCCCGCCACCACCGCCGCATCGCTGCGGTAACCGGCCCGCGACGCCTCGTCGAGCAACCTGGCCAGCGATGCGCTGCGCATGCGCCATTGCGTAAGCGTGCGCTCTTCGTGCCGCAGCACATATTCCATGGTCAGGAAACGCAAGCCGGTAATCGCGCTCACCATTTCACTGGCCGCTTCATTGCGCAGCACTTCGCGCCGCACGCGCTCGGCGCTGGTCAGCAGGATGGCCACGGTCATGGCAACGATCAGGGCTGAAAGCAACCCCATCAGTTTGAACCGCGTCGCCAGCCGCATGGAGTCTCCGCTAGTGGATGATGGTGACGGCGCCGGGGGCAACCGCTTTCAGCGGTTTGAAATCAATGGCATTGAGGTAATTGGGCATCGGCCCGCTGGCCAGGCGGTTGGCCAGCGCCCAGCGTGTTTCATCTTCCAGCGCCAGCAGCAAGCCCTGGTCCAGGCTGACGCCAAAGCGGTAAGTCGGCCACAAGGTGCGCCACTTGTCGCCCTGCGGCTTCATCAGGGCGGCCACCATGGCTTGCGCAGCGGCGGGATCATCGCGGCACCAAGCCGCGCCCTGTATCACTGCGCGCAACACTTTCTGCAGGGTTTCCGGATGGCTGACCACATATTCCTTGCTGCCGGCCAGGTTGTACGGGATTTCATATAAATCTTCCGCATAAAAAACACTGCCTTTGCCGCCCAGCTGGCTCTGCACGATACCCAGGTAAGGCTCCCAGGTGGAGACCACATCCACATCCCCTTTTTCCAGCGCAGGACCGAACTGATCGGCCGGCATATTGTGCAAGGTGACATCGGTGGCGGCCAGCAACTGGCGGTTCAGCATGGTATTCAACACAAAATGCGCCGAGGTGCCGAAGCTGACGCCGATGCGCTTGCCCTTGAGGCTGGCCGGCCCCGTCACCCCGCTGCCCGGCCGGGCCAGCAAGCCGTGGTCGCGGTCCGATTTAAAGATCGTCGCGATCACTGAAACGGGTTCCTGTTCCATGACGGCAAACATGAGGGGAATATCGGCCACTGTGGCCAGCTGGGCTTTGCCTTGCAATGCCGCCGATAACGCCACCTTGCCGCTAGGGTGGGGCTGCAGCTGCACCGCCACCCCGGCGCGCTTGAAGAAACCCTGTTCGTGCGCGGCCACCACGGGACAACTGCCAACGTAAGCGGAACTGATGGCAATCACGACAGGTTCCTCGGGCCTGGGAGCAGGCGCACGCTCGCGCCACGCATAGGCGCCCGCCGCGGCCACCACGACCGCCAATCCCAGCGCAACGAATCGGCGTTGCAGCGTCCTGTCCAGCACAGGGCCCTCCCACAAGGGAAATAAACCGCTCAAGGTTACACAAAATCAATACTGTGGGCAAACCGCGACTGTTGCCCGGTAACAAAAGCAACACAAGGCTTTCTTCCCGCTAGTTCCACACGCAGTTTCCAAGATTACACCGTAAAAGGGGTAGCATGGCTGAATGAAGAAGTCCAGGACAGAATGCCGTCGGCAACTGTTACGCCTGACGTTGTACCCCGCCTTGCAATTGATGGCGGCAATCCCGCCGATCATGCCAGTGCGGGCAATGGCTGCACGCCATGCGCGGGCAGTGCTGGTGCTGGCCCTGTCCCCTGCGGATGCGCAGCAAGCGCTGCTCGCCGCCGTGGCGCACTTGCCCGGCGCGCATCCGCGCCGCCACCGCTACCGGATGGCCATACCGTTTGGCGCGGCGCTGTTCCCACCCGATCATTTATTGCGACCCGCGCCGGGCCTGCCGGCCGATGCGGAGCGCGAAGCATGGCTGGCCCTGCCGCCCGGGCAGCGTCGCCATGACGTACTGCTGCTGCCGGACGAAGATTATTACTGGCACGAGCCCGGCGCCCAGGCGGGGGAATACGCGGCGCAATTTATCGTACACCTGGCGGCGCATCGCGCAGCGGGCACGGCGCTGTCCATCGTCCAGGCGCACGTCCGCCGCCGCCGTGGCAAGTCCTTCCACTTGCTGGGCCGAAGCGGCCCCGGCTGGTACTGGAATATCGAGCCCGCCACCCCGTCGGCAGCGGCGGCCGCCACTTTGGCGGAAGACCTGGCGCAATGGCTGCCCGCCATGCGCCCGCCGGCTTGACGGCCGCGCCGGCGTGCGGCTGCGGTGCAGGCGCACGTTGGCGGCACGTTGGCGGCACATTGCGGTTATGGCCGGCCTTCAACACGGGCCGCAAGTGGCAGACGCCCCCGGTGCGGCGGCGTCAGCGGCGGCCTGACGACCAGCCACACCAGCCCGGCCAACAGCAACGGCCACATGGCCGGCTCCGGGGTCGCGCCCCCCGTCACCTGCACGGCGAACGGCGCGCTCACGCGGTCGCCGGGCTGCAGCAACATGCCACCGCCAAACGGATCGCCGCTCCACCATTCGCCGGCCAACGTGAATTGGCCGCTTTCGCTTTGTCCCGGCAACACACCCGGATGCAGCTGCAAGCCAAACAAGCCCTGCCCTGCAGCCGGGTTGAACACCACCGATGCGCCCAGTCCGGGCGCCAGGATGGGGAAATCAAAATAGCCGGCATCGGGTGTCCCCAATGCAAACGATGACGCACTCAGCTGGGTCGGCACAAACCAGTTATCGGCATCGGTGTTGGTCAGCGTGTAGCCCCAGCCAACCAGCTGGCCCGGCGTACCCGACACCATGCCGCCGGGAGGCAACAGGCCGAAGGTATACATGAACGGCAGTGCATGGGCGGATGGCGTCAGCATCAATACGCACAAGACTGCGGCAAGCATCGATTTCAAGGATTTCATGATGTTCCCTTTCAGCGTGGCTTAGCGTGGCGCAATGGCCTGGGCATGCGAATAGGAATACGTCGCGCCGTTAATGTCGGACACGGTGCCGGTTTCACTGAGCGAGAAACGCAGCAAGCCCGGTGGCGTATTGAAGGTCAGGCGCACCGTGAAGTAATTGCCGACATCGACATTGGGCGTCACGAAGGGTAATGGCGGCGACAAGGCGGTATTCAAGGTCGCCATGCCCGTCCCCGCCAGCGTGCGCGTGCGCAGCGCGGCCAGGGTCACATCGCGCGCGGTGCCAACGCCGGTGTTGGTGAAGCGCAGGTCGACCGCCGTGATGCCGGGCGCCACGGTTTCCTGGCCCACGATGTCGGCAATGAAGTCGGGCCGCCCCGCCACTTGCGGCTCGCCCGTGACAAAGCTGGTCACCGTGGCGCTGTTGCGCGCCAGGACATTGATGGTGCTTTGCACCGCCGCCGTGATGGTGTCCGCCACCCCTGCCGCCGTGCCAGCTGGCGGTTGCAATTGCACCACGACGTTGGCGGTTTCGCCAGTCCCCAGGGTCAGAACGGTGGGGGAGAACGATGTGATGAAATGCTGGTCATCGGTGGCGGTAAAGCTGAACGTGTCGCGCGCGCCCATGTTACGCACCTGGAACACCAGCGACGCCGTGACGCCGGGCCGCAAGTCTTGCGGCGGTGGCGCCAGGATCGCCACTTGCTGCGGCGAGACCATCTGGCTCACGACCCGCTGGTATTCCGTGCCGGAACTGTCCATGCCGGTCACGTACGCGAGGAACGGTTCCGCCGGCACCGTCAGCGGCCCAAACCATTTATTGGCATCGGTTTCATCCTGCGCCAGCGGCAGCGGCATGACGGGCGTGTAATCCTTGCGGCGCAGTGTGAAGGCCGCGTCGGCCGCGCCCGGCGTCAACGACGCCAGCGCATACAGGCTCTGGCCCGGCCCCGGCTCGCCATCGAGCGCGAACAGGCCCTGGTGCGGTGGCTGCCCCGCAAACGTGGCCAGCTTGAACGAGCTGAACGACAAATCCGCGCTGCCGCCCACGTTCACATATGTCAGGCCCGGTGAGCCGGACACCTGCAATTGCCAGCGGCCCCGCATCGGTGCATCGATGGCGATAATCACGCCGCCCGTCAGTGTCAGGTAAGTCGACGCGTCGGACGCCTGCACCGTCACGCCGTCTGGCCGCACCAGCGTCACCGCAGGGGTCAGGTAATCAATCGAGCTGACGGACACCGTCAGCTGCGTCATGCCGGCATCGACCGGGAAGGTATGTGTTTTCGGCGCCGGATACGTATCGTTGACGGACAGGATTTGCACCGCGTTATTCCGGCCCAGCAAGTCCGCCAGCACCGTGACATTTTCCGCTTCCGAGGAAAACAGGGAAATCGCCTGCCCGCCGGTTTCCGTCGCCAGTTGCAGATAGCCCGGTTCAATCGGCGAGCAACTGCCGAACAGGATGGCAAAGACCTTGATTTCCTTCGCCTTGGCCAATCCAATCACCGCGCCCGCCAGTCCCGCATCCTTGGCCGAGGCGTCGGTGTACATGAACAGGCTGCCGCTGGGGTTCGACAGCGACAAGCCGTTGTACATGCCCGTCATGGCCAGTTCCGGGCAATCGCCGCCGCCAAAGGCGCCCAGCGCGCTGATCGACGCCTTGAAGGTGTTCGCATCCGTGGTCGACGTGGTCGGTCCTGTGAACGGGTCGTTGAATGGCGCCAGCACGTATTGCAACGGTTCTTCATCGGTGCCAAGGCGCCGGTTGACGATATTGATGGCGGAATTGCGCACTCCGGCAATGATGCCGCCCATGCTGCCGGTGGTGTCGATGGCGAACGCCAGCGTGGGGCCGGCGCCCAGCAGCGCTTTCAATTGCGTCACCGTGATCATGGCCTTGATGTCTTCGACGAATTGCTGGGTGGCGGCAATCGCCGCGGTGGCGGCGGCGTTGTGGAATCCGCTGTGCGGCGACAAGTCGCAATAGCGCGTGTCCTTGTTGATGCCTTCGCGGAAGTAGCCAATCGGATCGCTGGACGGCGAACTCTTGTCGAGCGGCCCGCCGTGGCTGCATTTGAAAGCGCCCGGCTTGATGCGGTCTTCGCCGCCGTAATAGCCGCTGGTCAGCAAGGTGGTCGCCAGGTTCGACGAGTTCGCGCAAAACGCCCCGGTATTGGTGAAGCCGGAACAGGTGGTGGCCAGCGGCCCGGCAAAGGCCAGCGCGCCGGGGCGGCCGACACCGGGATGGGCGCCCGCATTGCCCTGCTCGACCCAGTTACTGTGCGAATAAAAATCCTGGATCGTGTGCAGCGCACTGCCGAGGTTGGCACGGGCGCCGGTGGCGTTGATCGGATTCGCCTGCAGCGCCGCGATCACATTGGCTTTCAGGATCGCCAGCCGGGCCTGGCCGCCCGCGCCATTTTCACCATCGAAATGCTTGGCGGACGTGACTTGGTCATCGTCCACCTTGGCATTGGCTTCAATGATCTGGTCCAGCGCCGTCTGCATCGGCTTGGTCAGTTTTCCGACACCGAAGTACCGTTTATCGAGCGCTTCGATGGCGCGCTGGGTGATGTCCTGGTGCGTCAGGCTGCCGGATGACTTGGCGACGGCAGAACACAGCAAGCCGTTTTTCGGACAAAACGCCTGGCTGGGCAAGGCGGTCAGTCCCGCCAACAGCGCAAGCACAAAGGCGGCAAATGGGAGGTTTCGCATGGCGGGTCCTTTCCCCGGAGGTGGCGACACCCGTCCCGGTGCATTTCGCATGCCATCCCGCGCCGCGCCCGTGGTTCGCCATGGGCAGGCCCTGCGTGGCCGGGGCCGGTGATCTGGTTGCCAACATTCCCGACGGCGGCCTGATCCGCCAATGTGCGCGGCGGACCGCTGTTACATGCTTATACATTTGCCAGCAGGCACTTGCGCTAGAATGCCCGATCCGGGCCGGTAACCCTGGCCTGTCCCTCGTAACGACCCAATTCTCCGATGCGAACTTTTTCCCTTACCGCGCTGGGCGCGGCACTGTGCGCGGCGCTGGCGATCCCGGCAGCGGCACAAACCCCGATCACCCTGGACCAGGCCATGTCTCATCCGGACTGGATCGGCACTCCTGTTGAAACCGCATGGTGGAGCTGGGATGGCAAGCACGTGTTTTACAAACAAAAGCGCACCGGTTCACCGCTGCGCGACACGTTTGAAGCAGGCGCATCGGCCAACGTGAAGCCGCGCCAGGTCGGCGACGCCGAGCTGGCCAGCCAGGATTCCGCCACCGTCATCTATAACCGCGACCATACGCGCGCCATCCTGTTCCGCAGCGGCGACCTGTTCGAGCGCGACCTGAAAACCGGTGCGCTGACGCAAATCACCCGTGGCGCGACGCCGCCGGCCTCGTTTGCCCGCTATGCGGCCGACGGCAAGTCGGTGCAATTCCGCCAGGGCAGCGACTGGTATGGCTGGAACCGCGCCGACCGCCTGGTGACGCCGCTGGCGCTGGTACGGGCCGCCAAAGACCCGGCCGCCAAGCCGGATGCCGCGCAGTCAGACAATGCGCTGCGCGACATGCAATTGCGCCTGATCGCCACCCTGAAGCGCCAGAAGGATGACCGCGACGCGCTGCGCGAGCGCGCCGAACAGGAACGCCGCGCCGACAGCACCCGTGCGCCGGGCCCGGTGTACCTGGGCGACAAGGAAGGCATCGATTCAACCTCGCTGTCGCCGGACGGCCGCTACCTGCTGGTCATCACGTCGGCCAAGGGCGACAAAGGCCGCGTTGGCAAAATGCCGCGCTACGTGACGGAGTCCGGCTACGAAGAATTCGATGACGAACGCACCCGCGTGGGCCGCGATTTGCCGAAGCAGCAATCGCTGAAACTGGTGGACTTGCACACCCGCGCCATCACCGACCTGAGCTATGACGTGCTGCCGGGCGTGAATGTCGATCCGCTGGCGTCGCTGCGCGAAGCGCAAAAGCTGCCGGCGCTGAAGGGGAATCGCACCGTGCGCGTCGATGACGATATTGCCTGGACTGACAATGGCGCCCAGGTGGCCGTCATGCTGCGCTCGGTCGACAACAAGGACCGCTGGATCGCCACCGTCGGCCTGGCCGATGGCAAGCTGAAACCGGTGCACCGCCTGTCGGATACGGCCTGGACCAATTACAGCTACAACGAGTTCGGCTGGCTGCCCGATAACCAAACCATGTGGTTCCTGTCCGAAGAAACCGGTTATTCGCACCTGTATACCCTGGGCGCCGATGGCAAGCAGCGCGCGCTGACGTCCGGCAACTGGGAAGCGTCCGGCGTAAAATGGTCGGCCGACGGCGCCACCGCTTACCTGATGTGCAACCGCAAGACGCCGGGCACCTACGAAGTATGCGCGGTGGAAGCGAAAACCGCCGCCGTGCGTGAAGCCACCGCCATGAATGGCGGCGTGGAGCAATTCACACTGTCGCCGGACGAGCGCAAGCTGCTGGTGCATTACTCGTCGTCCTACATGCCGGTGCAACTGGCCACCGTCGCCATCAGCGGCGCCAACGGCGGCGGCGCCACCGTCAAGCTGACCGACACCCGCACGCCGGATTACAAGGCACGCACCTGGATCGAACCGCAAATGGTGGCGGTGCCGTCCACCCATGGCGGCGGCCCGATCTGGTCCAAGCTGTACCGTCCCGCCAAGCTGGAGGCAGGCAAGAAATACCCGGTGGTCCTGTTCGTGCACGGCGCGGGCTACCTGCAAAACACCAGCAACCGTTACCCGAACTATTTCCGTGAACAGATGTTCCACAACTTGCTGGTGGAAAAAGGCTACATCGTGCTGGACATGGATTACCGCGCATCGAAAGGCTACGGCCGCGACTGGCGCACGGCGATTTACCGCCAGATGGGCCATCCGGAACTCGACGATTACGTGGACGGCGCGAAGTGGATGGCGGCCAACCACCAGGGCGATATCGACAACGTCGGCATCTATGGCGGCAGCTATGGCGGCTTCATGACGTTCATGGCGCTGCTGCGCCAGCCGGACTTGTTCAAGGCCGGCGCGGCGCTGCGCCCAGTGACGGACTGGACCACCTACAACCACGAATACACGGCCAATATCCTGAACACGCCGGACGTGGACCCGGAAGCGTATAAAAAATCATCGCCGATCGAATATGCGGAGCACCTGAAAGGCCACCTGCTGATTGCCCACGGCATGGTGGACGACAACGTGTTTTACCAGGACTCCGTGCGCATGGCGCAGCGTTTCATCGAGCTGAAAAAGGATAACTGGGAACTGGCCAGCTATCCGCTGGAACGCCACGCCTACGTGCAGCCGGAAAGCTGGTATGACCAGTACCGCCGCATCTATAAACTGTTTGAAAGCACGCTGAAGAAATAAACGGTCTGGACGCCGTTCAGCCATACGTTGTGTACACGAAGCCGTTGCCGATCAGATTGGCAACGGCTTCAACGTTTTCAAATCCTTCGCTGAACGCGGCCAGCACTTCAGCACGCGCGGCGCCGCCATCGAGCACTTTATTCCAGTACGCGACACCGGCCTCCTCGCCCTCACGGTGCAGAACATTCCGGTACAGGCTGCCCACGAAACCGGCGTTGCTGACATTACGGCCATACAGGTCTTGAAATTCCATGCTGTTGAGAAAGCCTTGCGCCACATCCCGCAGCGCCGTGCCATGATTAAGTACGTCAGTCCAGTATCCCAAACCGCCCTTGTCGGGGGCGCGGTCGAAGGCAGCCTTGTACAATCGGAATGCGCGGCCCAGATCGCCATTGAGTGTCAACGCAATCGCATCCTTACTGTCAGTAAACAGTAAGCGGTCAACAAAATTCAGGCGGCTCCATTGGCTGGTGCTTACACGCTGCAAGTCCAGGATATAGGATTGCAGTTGCACCTTATAGTCTTCCGGCCGGCCTGGGCAAATCAGGGCGTCGACCGCGCTCATGCTGCCGGAAATCTCCGTGCCGAACGCCATCGTCGAATAGACGTCACTCTTTTCGAAACCACTGACCGCCACGCCCTGGGACTGCGCGAGCGAGGCATGACCAGCCATATCCGTTACCGTTCCGGCGGATATCTTGACGTCATAAATTCCGGGTAACAGCAAGTGTCCGGGACGCAAGGTCAATCCTGTCCCATCGGCCTCCAGGCGCGCATCCTTGCCAATCACGAACGTATCAAAGAGCTCGCCACTGTACCGGCCCTGCAACGTCACGGTCCCGCTGTTCAGGCGTATCGGCTCGTTGAACGTCAACCGGATTGGCCCATCAACCGTGGTGTGCATTTCAAGGCCCATGTTTTGCAATTGCGGCGGGCTCACGTCCGCCCCCTGCACCGACAGCGTATATTGGATCTTGACACCATCCGGCAGGTTCAAGCCATACGTTTGCGGACGCAGCAAGGCAAACACACCGTCAGCGCCAGTGAAGGTCAGCGTTGCGCTTCCCTCCGCAAGCCGGACCGTTTGATAGGGACGATCATCGCGCCCCCATTCCGACAGTTCCGCAATCAATTTGGGTGCCAGCGCTAATTGTGCCGGTGCAACTGACAGCGTCGCCGTATAGGTCATCCCGGACTGGGTGGGTATCTTGAAATATTCGCAGTCGAAGTCGTAATCAAAACTGCGGGTAACCTGATTGCCAACGGTGAGCACTTGGGCAGAAGCCAGGCTGTTCCCCTGATCATCTGACAGCGGAGCAATCCCGAATGTATAGCTGCCGGGCGTGGTTCCCTTGACTTGCACGTAATAGTCACCACTGTTCGGGATCAGCAAAGGATCGGTGATGTCGTACCAGTTGTAATAGCCAGATGCTGTGGCGAATTCAATCCAGTTCGTACTGCCATTCTGTACTACGAGCAACAATGAATCTACCAACATGCCGCGGCCAGGTTCCAATTTCAACGCGTAGCTATGGTCGTCATCGAGGCTAACCTTGAACCAGTCAGTATCGCCTGCGTAATCGATACGCGCCGTTACCGTTCCCGGCGCGGCAATGACTCCCGAAGTTTGTTTAGTGTCGCCGTAATCGTCTGTAGAGGTAGCCATCAATGCATTAGTTGGTGAGAAGTATTTTCAATTGTACATTTCATTTCATCAACTAACCATGGTGCGGTATGACTAGCACCAGCCATGACATTGCAAAAATTGCAGTATATTATCCCTCCCCCAACTTACAGGTACGCCATGATCACTTGCCATCTCCGCTACATCATCGATGCTGAAAAAATCGCTGAATTCGAACACTATGCGCGGCTGTGGATACCGCTAGTGGAAAAATTTGGCGGCACCCATCACGGTTACCTGATGCCGAGCGAAGGCGCCAGCAATGTGGCGCTGGCATCGTTCTCGTTTGAATCGCTGGCGGCCTACGAGCAATACCGTATCGCGGCGGCCACCGACAAGGAATGCGTGGCGGCCGTGGATTACTACCGCGAGACCAAATGCTTCCTCAGCTACGAGCGCTCATTCTTCCGGCCGGTGTTCCGTTGACCGGTTTTTCTTGTATTTGTCCTTGACCTGCTGGCTGACCTCGTACCTAGCGCCGCCGCCCTTCCTGCCGCCCCACAATTGCGCGATGTCGCAACCGCAATCCGCCACGTTGCAGGCCGTGTCCAATGACGGCGCATGGCAAGGCAAGTCGCAGGGCACATCGCAATATCCCGCCTGATGCCGCAACCCTTGTTGCGGCCGGCATAGCGGCGTATGCAATCGATGCAGCACACCGCAATCGGCCAGCCGCCGGCGCAACAGCACCAGTCCTGCCGGCACGCCATAACGGTTGATCACCCGGTATCCATACGCGGAACAACTATCGCGTCCGGTATGGACGCGGAAGGCGCAGACAAAACCCTTGTGGGGGGAAAGCCAGCGCTGGTAAGCGCGGATGGCAGTCAGCGCCATCAATTGCAGAAGCGATGAAAGCATCGTCATTCCAAAATGTTTCCGCATGACAACTTTCAACTATACAAATTAGTGCGGCCTTAAATAGGCCTTCAATCATAGATGATCTTTTAAGTACAATAAAAGATCATCTATGATCACATCCCAGTATGCCAAAAAAACTTCTGGCGCCCCTTGAAGTGCCAACACTTGTACAGGAACGTTTAAGTGGCTGGGGCGCACTGGTACGTCATGCACGCCTCAAGCAAAAACTAAGAGCTCAGGATGTTTGTGCCAGGATAGGCATTTCTGTCACCACGTTACGCCGGTTGGAACATGGTGATCCCGGCGTAAGTGCTGCGCATTATCTCAGTGCCCTGTGGGTATTGGGTGTAATGGATATGGTCACGCTGGCACCGCCAGGCGCCGTTATGGATGTCATCCATAACCGGCGCCGCGCACGTCCATTCGACAAGGACGACGACTTCTAACATCGGCTGGATGCCAATGGTGTAGCCGTCAAGCCAAAAAATCCGCCAGCGTCATCGCCACAATCTTGGTGGCCTTGCGCAAATCCTCCAGCGCCAGCCGCTCGTCGGCTTTCTTGGCGTTCGATTCCGGCACCGAGCGCGGCCCGGCGCCATACAGCACGGCGGGAATGCCCTGCTCGCCATACAGGCGCGCATCGGCATACAGCGGCGTGCCCACGGCCGGGATGTCTTCGCCCAAAATCGCTTTCGCGTTTTTCTGCAGGTTGGCCACCAGCTGGTCGGTGCCCGGCTGCGGGCGCAGCGCGTGCGACAGCAGCAGGCGGCGGATCTCGATGGTGATGCCGGGCTCGCCCCGCACCGCGTCTTCGATCAGGGCGCGCACTTGCGCTTCCACCGCCACCGGATCTTCTTCCGGGATCATGCGGCGGTCCATTTTCATCACGACTTTACCGGGCACCACGTTGGTGTTGGTGCCGCCATCGATGCGGCCCACCAGCATGGTCGGGCTGTCGATGCCCGGCACGGCCGATTTGATCTTTTTCAGTTCCGGCAACTGGCCATACAGCACATTGAGGATTTTCGTGGCCGCTTGCAGGGCA
The DNA here is from genome assembly GCF_058807115.1 of Pseudoduganella sp. GW821-FHT12E03. NCBI lineage: Bacteria > Pseudomonadati > Pseudomonadota > Betaproteobacteria > Burkholderiales > Oxalobacteraceae > Pseudoduganella > Pseudoduganella sp. GW821-FHT12E03. The sequence goes on from NZ_JBXAQJ010000003.1 coordinate 601,589, forward strand.
TCGTGGCCGGTTTCCGGCATGGCGCCGTGGCCGGACTTGCCGTTGACCGTGATTTCAAACTGCAGGCAGGCGTTGTGCGCCGTAACGATCGCATAGCTGAAACCCGCCGCGATGACGAAGTCCGGCTTCGTCAGCTGTTGCTCCAGGATCCAGCCCGGGCCCAGCAAACCGCCGAATTCTTCATCGTAGGTGAAGTGCAGTTCCAGCTTGCCCTTCAATGGCACGCCGAGCGCTTCCAGCGCGCGCACGGCAAAGATGTAGGTCGCGAAGTCGCATTTCGACACGGCCGCCGCGCGGCCATAAATGTATCCCTGGTCGATCACGCCGCCATAGGGCGGATAGGTCCAGCCATCGCCGGGCGGCACCACGTCGCCGTGCGCGTTCAGCGCCACGGTCGGGCCGCTGGCCGCATAGGGGCGGCGGATGATCAGGTTGGTGATGGCTTCCATGCCGTAATCGCGCACCACTTGTTCCGGCACCACGTGCTTTTCCGCTTCCCAGCCATAGGCTTTCACGGCGTCGGCAATCATGTCGGCGTGCGGGGCGTTGTTGCCGGGCGGCGTGTCGGTGGGCACGCGCAGCACTTGCTGCAGGAACGCGACTTCCTCATCGAAATGGTCGTCGATCCATTGCACTAACTTTGCTTCATTGGTCATCAATTTTCTCCTTTATCATCGCGCCATGCGGTGCCGCATGCGCTGCGGCGGCTTCGGCCAAGGCCGCAACCGCCCTATTTGGCGCCCGCCTCGTACCAGGCGGCGACTTGCGCGCGCTCGGCATCGGTCATATTGGTGAGATTCCCGATCGGCATGGCCTTCAGTTGCACGGCTTGCTTATAGATTCTTTCCGCGTTCTGGCGGATTTGCGCTTCGTTATCGAGGGCGATGCCCGATGGCGCGGTGGCGAAACCGGGCTGCGTCGGCGTGGCGGAATGGCAAGAGGCACAGCGCTGCGCGACGATGCCCTGCACCTTCGCAAACTGCGCGGCGGTGTCGACACCGGCGGCCGGCGCGGCGGGTTTCTTCGGCGCGATCATGACGGCCACCATCAGCAACAGCACCACGCCGATCGCCGGGTATTGCCATTCGATGCGCTCCTTGTGGCGCAGGTTGAAGAAGTGGCGGATGAACACGGCGGCGGCCATGATCAGCGCCAGCACCAGCCACGCCTTGTCGCTGCGGTAAGTCATCGCGTAGTGGTTGCTGATCATGATGAACAGCACCGGCAAGGTGAAGTAGTTATTGTGGACGCTGCGCTGCTTGGCCTTGATGCCGTGCACCGGGTCCGGCAAGCCGCCGGCGCGCATCGCTTCCACCATGCGGCGCTGGCCGGGAATGATCGACATCAGCACGTTGCCCACCATGATGGTGCCGATCATGGCGCCCACGTGGATATACGCGGCGCGGCCGCTCAGGTAGTGCGTCAGGACCCAGCAGGCAAACGTCAGCAACAGGAAAATCACCACGCCAAAGGCCGCGTCATGCTTGCCCAGCGGTGAGCGGCACAGCACGTCATACACGGCCCAGCCGATCACCAGCGAGGCAATGCCGATGCCGACCGCCTGCAGGCCGGTCAGGTCGGCCACGGCCTTGTCGACCATCATGGCTTCCGCGTTGAAATAATACGCAATGGTCAGCAGCGCGATGCCTGACAGCCAGGTGGTGTACGCTTCCCATTTGAACCAGTGCAGTTCGGCGGGTAATGTCTTGGGGGCGACCAGGTATTTTTGCGGGTTGTAGAAGCCGCCGCCGTGCACCGCCCACAGTTCGCCGGATACGCCTTGTTTCGCCAGGTCGGAACCCGGCGCCGGTGGCCGGATCGAGTTGTCCAGCCAGACAAAGTAGAACGACGCTCCGATCCACGCGATGCCCGTGATGACATGCAGCCAGCGGACAATCAGGTTCAGCCATTCAAGGCCGTACGGGATCAGGTAGGCGAAGGCGTCCATGGATTCCTCGAATATGGATTAGCGGCAATTTACCGACAATAAACGGTTTTCGTGCCACGTCCGTGAAATATATCGTATATTTAACATATTCGATCCAATATAAAGGGGTGCGCATGAACAGCTTGCCAAAAAACCTCGACCTTCACCTGATCCGCATCCTCTACCTGCTGCTGGTGGAAAAAAATGTTTCGCGGGTCGCCCTGAAGCTGAACCAGCCGCAACCGTCGATTTCCGCCTCGCTGCGCAAGCTGCGCGAATTGACGGGCGACCCGCTGCTGGTACGCGGCGCGCGCGGCATGGTGCCGACCCAGCACGGCGAAAGCTTGCTGAAGCCGGCCAAGCGCATCCTGGACGAAACCGAGAGCCTGTTCGTCAAGAAAACGCCGTTCGTGCCGCAGGATGAAGCGCGCACCTTCCATATTGCCGCGCCGGATTACCTCGACACGCAATTCCTGCCCAGCATTGTTTGCCAGCTGCGCCGCGGCTCCCCGCTGTCGCGCGTGGTGATCCACAACCTTGGGCCGGACGTCGATTACGTGCGCCTGCTGTCCGATGGCGACATGGACCTGGTGATCGCCAACTGGGAAGAGCCGCCCGAGCACTTGCACATGTCCAAGCTGTTCGAAGACCCGATCGTGTGCGCGATGAATGCCAACACCCCGTATGCGCGCCGCACCGAATCCGACGCCATGACGGTGGAAGACTATTTGTCGCTGCCCCATGTGGCGCCATCGCAACTGTTGCCGGGCTACCATGGCGTCATCGATGAATTCCTCGAGCGCCAGGGCCAGCGCCGCAATGTGCTGGTGGAGTCGGCGTATTTCGGCCTGATTCCGTACATGGTGACGCAAACCGACCTGGTCTTGACCACCGGCCGCCAGTTCCTGCGCTTCCACGAAAAGTCCCTGCCGCTCAAGGTCTATACCGTACCGATCAAGTTCCCGCCATTGCGTTTTTACCAGCTGTGGCACGAACGGGTGCACCAGGCGCCGGAACATAAATGGCTGCGCGACCAGGTCAGCGCCGCGGCGAAGGCGCTGGGGAAATAAGGTGATGCGGACGGTATTACGCTGCGTATAAAGCTCATAGTAAAGTAACTATATCTCGCTTAAACGGGCGGTTATATCATCGAAGCTCCAAGGATGGATAAAACGATGACTACACTCTCCGAACTGAATAGCTGCGACGTCAGCACCTTCACCGAACGCCTGCACGGCATCTACGAGCATTCGCCATGGATCCCGCAGCGCGCGGCGGCCAAGCGTCCGTTCGCCACTGTGACCGCGCTGAAGCAGGCCTTGCAGGCGGAAGTCACCAACGCCACGCAGGACGAACAACTGGGCCTGATCCGCGCCCACCCGGAATTGGCAGGCAAGGCCGCCGTCCGTGGGGAACTGACGGCGGAATCGACCAACGAACAGGCCACCTCCGGCCTGAACCAGTGCAGCGCGGAAGAATTCGCCACGCTGCAAAAACTTAACGCCGACTACAACACCAAGTTCGGCTTCCCGTTCATCCTGGCCGTCAAGGGTCCGACCGGCAAAGGCTTGAACCGCCAGCAAATCATCGCCACGTTCACCCGCCGTTCGCGCAACCAGCGCAACGATGAATTGCACGAGTGCCTGCGCCAGATTCACCGCATCGCGGAAATGCGCATCAACGACCTGACCGGCACCCAGCTGGACTTCGGCCCGACCATCATGCAATGGTCGGAAGACCTGGCGCAGTGGAGCGATGAAGACGGCGGCCTGACCTGCGCCTACATGACCGACGCGCACCGCAAGTCGGCAGAACAGCTGGCCACGTGGATGCGTGAAGCCGGCATGCAAGCGCACATCGACGACGTCGGCAATGTCGTCGGCCGCTACCTGTCGGGCAACCCGAACGCGAAGACCCTGCTGACCGGTTCGCACTACGACACCGTGCGCAATGGCGGCAAGTATGACGGCCGCCTGGGCATCCTGCTGCCGATCGCCATCGTCAAGCACTTGCACCAGCAAGGCGAAAAACTGCCGTTCGACTTTGAAATCATCGGTTTCGCGGAAGAAGAAGGCGTGCGTTTCCGTTCCACCTTCCTCGGTTCCAACGCGATCACCGGCCGTTTCGACCTGGGCCTGCTGGACGCGAAGGACGCCGATGGCGTCACCATGCGTGAAGCGATTGAATCGGCCGGCCACAATGTCGCCAACATTCCCGGCATCGCGCGCGATCCGGCCAAGATCGCCGCGTTCGTGGAAGTGCACATCGAACAGGGTCCGGTGCTGGTCGGCAAAGGCTTGCCGCTGGGCGTGGTGACCGCGATTGCGGGCAGCTCGCGCTACCTGCTGGAATTGAAAGGCCTGGCATCGCACGCCGGCACCACGCCAATGACTATGCGCAAGGATGCCGCCGCCGCCGCTGCGGAAATCGTGCTGCTGGTGGAAAAACGCTGCGCCAACATCGAAGCGCTGGTTGGCACCGTCGGCCAGTTGCAAGTGCCGAACGGTTCCGTCAATGTGATCCCTGGCGCGTGCAAGCTGTCGCTGGATATCCGCGCGGCCGACGACAAGGTGCGCGAAGCGGCTGTCAAAGACATCCTGGACGGCATCAACGCCATCTGCGAACGCCGCTTCATCGAAGCCAAGCTGGAAAAAGTCGTGGAAGCCAATGCCGCACCGTGCGCGCCATGGCTGATGGACCAGTTGGGCGTGTCGGTGGAAACCACCGGCCTGCCGCGCTTCGACCTGTTGTCCGGCGCCGGCCACGACGCCATGGCGATCGCCCACCTGTGCGACCAGGCCATGCTGTTCACCCGCTGCGGCAATGGCGGCATCAGCCACAACCCGCTGGAAACCATGACCGCCGATGACGCGGAACTGGGGGCGCAAGCGCTGTTGCACTTCCTGCGGAACTTCAAGGCCAAGGCATAAGTTACACTCGCCAGACAGAAAGCCGGACCCGCAAGCGTCCGGCTTTTTTATCGCCTGCAACAAAGCACCAAGTACTCGACAATTCGGGGCCTGGCCCCAAAAGCACTATCGTTCGACAGGTTAGCGATAGGTTACGCTGCCGTTTTCCCCCAGCCACTCCAGGTGCGCGAAGTTATTGAAGTACGACAAACTGGTGCCGCTCCGGCGATGCTGCAGCTTGGTGACGGAACCGTTGGCGATGGTCCAGTTGAGTTCCATGGCCTTGCGGTCAGGCAGTTCCAGCAAGTGCTTACACAGCGCAGAAATCACACCGCCCGACGTAAACACGATGGTCGACGATTCCGCCGTTTCCGCATCGTCCGTCAAGCGCTTGAGCGCCGCCACGCAGCGGTCCTGGAAACCCTGCCAGGTTTCCGTGTAATCGCTGTCATGCTGTCCGTCCATCCAGCGCGCCATGGCCGCCACGAACACGTGTTCAAACACGTGCTTCTGGTCCGGCTGCCGCGCGATAAACGTTTTGAATTGTTCGGGGCTGGCAAATTCCGGGCAGTGTTTGACGATCACTTCCACATGGTTGAATTCCGCGAAACCCGGGTCGGTCACCCACTCGGTATCGACCAGCGCGTGCTTCGGCAGCGCGCCCAGGCAGGTGTCGGCGGTCTGCCGGTGGCGCACCATGCCGCCACACACCACCCGTTCAAACGACTGATGGCTGTTGCCAAACCACTGGCCCAGCAGGCGCGCCTGCTCAAATCCCAGGGCGGATAACTGGTCGTAATTGGCTGACCCGAATGACGCTTGCCCGTGACGTACCAGGTAAATCTGTCCCATGCCGTACTCCCTGCCGCAAATGAATGGTCTCAAGCTTATCGCGCGCGGTAGAATTCATCAAATGAATAGTTTTTATGCGGCAGAATAAATTCCATGCATATATCCAAGGTCGACCTGAACCTGTTTGTCGTGTTTGATGCGATCTATACCGAACGCAGCCTGACCCGCGCCAGCCAGAAAATGAACTTGACGCAGCCCGCCATCAGCCATGCGCTGGGCCGCCTGCGGCATTTGCTGGGCGATCCCCTGTTCGAGCGCCAGGGCCATGAAATGGCGCCGACGCCGTTGGCGCGCAATATCGTCGGCCAGGTGCGCAGTGCGCTGCGCGGGCTGGAACTGACGGTCAACAGCGCCGAGCGTTTCGACCCCGCCACCAGCGAACGCTCCTTCACCCTGGCCATGCGCGACGTGGTGGAGCCGAACCTGTTGCCGCCGCTGATGGCGGCGATTGCCGCGCAGGCGCCGCTGGTCGGGGTCAATGTGCTGCGCATGGCGCGCACGGAACTGGAAAGCGAACTGGCGGCCGGCACGGTCGACGCGGGCATCGATGTGCTGCTGCCGCTGTCTGAACATATCCGCATGCTGCGCCTGCCCGCCGATGAAACCGTGGTCTTTGCGCGCCGGGGCCACCCGCAGGTCCAGGGATACATCGACCTTGACCTGTACCTGCGCCAGCAGCATATCCAGGTCAGCGCACGGCGCAGCGGTCCCAGCCTGGAGGATGTGGAATTGTCGCGGCGCGGTTTGCAGCGCCGCATCCGCATGCGCTGCCAGCACTATTACACGGCGTGCAGCGTGGTCAGCCAGACCGATTTCCTGCTGACAATGCCGGCCCGCTATGGCCGCGTGCTGAACCAGCAATTCAACCACCAGATCCTGCCGTTGCCGCTGGCGCTGCCGGTGATCGACAACCATTTGTACTGGCATGCCAATGTCGATCACGATCCCGCGCATATGTGGCTGCGCGAGCGGATCACGGAGGTAATCGCGGCGCTGCCGGCTTAGTGCTGCCTGGTGTTGCCTGGTGTTGCCTGGTGCTGGCCTGCTCGCTGCGGCGTCAGCGCTTACGGCTGCGGGGTGGCTGTGAGTGACCGCGGCGTCGCTGCCTGGCCCCGGCTTAATGCCAGGCCCACTGCAGCGCCAGGTGCATGCCCAGCACCATCAGCGCCAGCAGGAAGCAGCGCCGGAACAGCGCCGGTGGCATGCGGCCGCGCAGCCGCTGGCCGATCAGCATGCCCGCCAGTGCGGGCAATTGCGCCAGGAACGACATGCCTGCCATGGCGGGCTGCCACGCATCGCGGCCCGCCAGGACGATGGCCAGCGCCACCGTCGACACCATGAACGACAGCCCCATGGCCTGCACCAGTTCATCCTTGTCCAGCTCCAGCGCTTGCAGGTAAGGCACGGCCGGCACCACGAATACGCCGGTGGCGGCCGATAGCGCCCCGGTGGCGGCGCCCGCCAGCGGCGACAACACGCCTTCCATGCCCGGCGCCACGCGCCAGCGCACGGCTTTTAATCCCAGCAGCGCATACGCCACCAGCGCCAGTCCCAGCGCGCCGACCGCCCACGGCGCATCCAGCGCCGCCGCCCCGGCCAGCAGCGTGCCCACGCAAATACCCGCCATCATCGGCCACAGCCGCCGCAACAGCGGCAGCACCGGCGCACCCGACAGCAATTGCCAACCATTCGTCAAAAGCGAAGGCACCACCAGCAGCTCCGCCGCCTCCACCGGCCGCATGACCAGGCTCAATAATGCTACCGCGACGGTCGGCAAGCCCATACCGGTCACGCCTTTGATGGCGCCGGCCAGGGTGAAAACAACGGTGATGTAAATAAGGTGGTCCATGCAACACAGTCTGGCACGCCGGGAACGGGTTGAAAATGTGGCATATACTCAGGCTGGTTTCGCATTATCCGAAGGCAGAATGTACATGCGTTTCGATCTCACTGACCTGAAATTGTTCCTGGCCGTGGCCGAAAGCGGCAGCATTACCGCTGGCGCGGCGCAATCGCACCTGGCGCTGGCGTCGGCCAGCGCGCGTATCCGGGGTATGGAAGACCTGCTGGGCGTGCCGCTGCTGCGGCGCGACCGGCGCGGCGTGCAGCCGACCGACGCCGGCCGCACCCTGCTGCACCATGCGCGCGTCATCACCCAGCAAATGCAGCGCCTGCGCGCCGACCTGGGGCAGCATGCCTCGGGACTGAAGGGCCAGGTGCGCGTGCTGTGCAATACCTCGGCGCTGGCGGAATTCCTGCCCGATGCGCTGGCCGGATTCATGGCCACGCACCCGCAGGTGAATATCGACTTGGAAGAGCGGCTGTCCTACGACATCGTGCAGGCGATGCGCGACGGCCTGGCCGATATCGGCGTGATTGCCGACTCCGTGGACTACAGCGGCCTGCAAACATTCCCGTTCCGCGACGACCAACTGGTGCTGGCGATGGCCCCCGGCCACCCGCTGGCGCGGCAATTGAAACGGCGCCGCAGCGCGGCATTCGAGGAAGCGCTGGCCCATGAATTCATCGGCCTGGCCGGCGACAGCGCGCTGCAAAAATACGTGGCGGAGCAGGCTGCCAAAACCGGCCAACGCCTGGCCTACCGCGTGCGCCTGCGCAGCCTGGACGCGGTGTGCCGCATGGCGGCCGGTGGCGCCGGTGTCGCGGTATTGCCCGAATCGGCCGTACTGCGCGCGCAAGGCGTGATGCCGATCCGGCACGTCAAACTCACCGATGCCTGGGCAATCCGCAAATTGCTGATCTGCGTGCGCGACCTCGACACCCTCCCCGGCTACGCCCGCGAACTCGTCGCCGCCCTGCAAACACCAGGGGGTCAGGCGTGCATTGATGCATAAACCTGCTGGGGTCAGGCGTGCATTCGTGCATTCATGGCGGCTTGCCAGGGGCGCATAAGCAGATACGGCAGCGGTTCGCACTCCCCCAGGGATGCGCATCAGCACCGCTCAACAACGACCACGCGCATGGCGGCGCATACGCCCCCCTTTAACGGCAAGGCGGTCCGGCGCATTGCGCCGCCTGGCCAGCGATCGGGAATGCACGATTGCACGCCTGACCCCACCGGCAACACGCATCAATGCACGCCTGACCCCACAGGGGGGGCAATTACGGGCAGGCGTTGCTGCCGGCGGCGAGCGCCAGCACGCCTTTTGATACGGCGGCCGATATACGCGCCATGGCGCGGCGGTGGGCGGCGACCAGCGCGTCGTAGTTGTCGGGGCTGCCCGCCGGCGCCGCCGCCACCGGCTCTTCCGCCACCGTCCTGCAAGCCAGCACCTTGGTCTGTCCGGCGCGGCGCACGCTCCATACCGCGTCGATCAGCGCCGACTTGCCCGGCGCCGATTCAAAGCGCTGGATGCTGGCGCTGATGCGGTAGACGGGCGCCGCGTCCGGCGCCGCCGTGCGGTAGACATCGACCGCGCCCAGTTCCGTCGTGATGCCCAGCGACAGCGCCTGGCTGACTTCCGACGACAGCGGCGCCGCCCAGCGCTGCTGTTCCAGCAATTCCACCCGCCCCTCGCCCGCTGTGACGACCAGCTGGCTGCGGTTCACCTGCTGCGGCACAGCCACCGCCGCCAGTTCGAAATACAGTGGCGCGCGCGCGGCGACTGGCGCCACGGTGGCAGGCAAGCCGGAACTGAGGCTGTAAAAGCGCTCCGGCGGCGCGGTGTGCGCGCAGCCCGCCAGCACGGCGGCCGACAACAGCATGGTCACGGTGGTCTTCACTTGTTATCCCCCTTCTTGCCGCGCAACAGCGATTCCGGATGCCGCTCCAGGTAATCGGACAGCGCATTCAACGATTGCATGGTTTGCGTCAGCTGCTGCAGCGCTTCACGCAAGTCCGCCTGCACCGGCGCATCCTTTTGCAGCAATTGCTCCGCCGCCGCAAAGGTCTGCTTGGCCGACGCCAGGGTCGACTTCATTTCCGGCATGGTTTCCTTGTCCAGCTGGCGCAGCAGCGCATTGGCGTTTTTCAGCGTGGCGTTCAGGTTGTCGCCAATCTGGTCAAACGGCACCTTGTCCAGCTTGCGCGCAATGCTGGACAACTGTGTCTGCAATTCTTCCAGGCTGTTTGGAATCGTCGGCAACTCCAGCGGCGATTGCGCCAGGTCCATCTTGACGGACGGCGAACTCGGGAAAAAGTCCAGCGCGATATACAACTGCCCCGTCAACAGGTTGCCGGTGCGCAGTTGCGCGCGCAAGCCGCGGCTGACCAGGCGTTCCAGCACTTCCGGCCCGACCTTGTCCGGGTCCGCCGCCAGCGCCTGCCGGAAGCGCTTGCCGAGGCGCGCCGGGTACATGTCCACCGTCACCGGCATGCGGAAGCTCTTCTTCACAGGATCGTATTCGACACCGACCGAGCGCACTTCGCCCAGCACGATGCCACGGAAATCCACCGTCGCGCCCACCGCCAGCCCGCGCAAGGATTGGTCAAAGTAAAACACGCTGGTAATGGCCTCGCCGTCCGGTTCGCGCAGCGCGCTGGCCTGGTCTTCGGCCAGCAGGTAATGCGCGCCGGCGGCGGCCACCGCTTCCGGCTTGCGTCCGCCCGGCGTTTCAAAGGCAATACCGCCCACCAGCAATGCCGCCAGCGATTGCGTGTTGACCTTGAAGCCGCTGGAATCGAGCCGCACGTCGACACCGCTGGCATGCCACCAGCGCGTATTTTTCCCCACATACTGGTCATACGGGGCATTGACGAACACCTTCATCGACACCCCCGTGCCTTCCGGATCCAGCACGTAATCGGTGACCTGCCCCACCGGGATGCGGCGGTAAAACACCGGCGCGCCGACATCGACCGACCCCAGGCTTTCCGCGTGCAGGCTGTACGCGGTGCCCTTCTGGTCCACGGTCACCGGCGGCGCCCGTTCCAGCCCGGTGAATTGGGCATTGCCCAGCGCGCCCTTGCCCGCGTCCACGCCAATGTACGCCCCCGACAGCAAGGTCCCCAGTCCGGACACGCCGCTGGCGCCGACCCGTGGCCGCACCACCCAGAAGCGCGTGTCGGCCGCCGTGAAGCGCTTCGCTTCCTTGCTCATCTCGATCGTCACCAGCACTTTCGACAAGTCCGGGTCCAGCGCGATCGAGCGCACCAGACCAATATCGACATCCTTGTACTTGACGCGCGTCTTGCCCGCCTCCAGCCCGTCGCCGCTGCGGAAGCTGACTGTCACGGTCGGTCCCTGGTCCAGCACCGCCTGCACCACCAGCACCAGGCCGATCAGCGCCGCCAGCAACGGCACCAGCCACACCAGCGACGGCAGGTAGCGTCCCTTCTTATCCACGTTTGGCTCCGGCAAGCCTTCCTGTTCAGACATGTCGCACTCCATTCTTATCCTTGATCGGATCCCAGATCAGGCGGGGATCGAATTCCAGCGCCGCGATCATGGTCAGCACCACCACGGCGCAAAACGCCAGCGCGCCGGGGCGCGGCGCCATCATCGCCATCGCATCAAAGCGCACCAGCGCCACGCTGACGGTAATGACAAAAATATCAAGCATCGACCAGCGGCCGATGAACTCCACCATCCGGTACAGCACCGTGCGCTGCATCGGGCGCCAGTGCGAGCGGCGCTGCGCCGTCCACGCCAGCAGCGACAGCGCGGCCAGTTTCAGCATCGGCACCACGATACTGGCCACAAAAATAATCACCGCCAGTTCCGGCGCGCCGGTATCCCAGAAATACACCACGCCACTGATGATGGTGTCGTCCTTGTTGCCATACAGGGAATCGGTGTTCAGCACCGGCAGCAGGTTGGCGGGAATATACAGGATCGCGGCCGCAATCAGGTAGGCCCAGGTGCGCATGACGCTGTCCGGCTTGCGCCGGTGCAGCTTGCAGCCGCAGCGCACGCAGCGCCGGGCAAGGCGGCCATGCCGGCCCTCCCCGTCGTTGTCGGCCAGCACCAGCCCGCAGGCATGGCACGCCACCATCGGCTTTTTGTGTTCCAGCGCATCGCGTTCGGCCGGCGCCAGCGGCTGGCCCGCGCCCAGTCGGTCGGCGGCATTCCACAGCAGCCGGGGATCGAGCGACGCTTCCACCGCCATCATCAGGGTCAGTGCGCCAAACGCCAGCAAGCCGGGCTGGATCACGACCTTGGACATGCTGGTCATCTTGATCAGGCCGATCAGGATGCCGATCATCAGCACTTCCGTCATGCCCCACTCGCGCGCCTTGCGCACCGCCCGCAACAGCGGGTGCATGCCAGGCGGCTTGCGCCCGCCGCGCACGCCCAGCGCAACGTACAGCACGGCGCACAGTTCGATGGCGGGGAACACAATGGTAAACAGCGCCACGCACACGGAAACGGCGCGCATGCCCTGTCCCCACATGATGGCGACCGCGCCCGGCAAGGTGGAAGTGGACATGTTGCCGTTCATTTCCAGGCGCACGATGGGCGACAGTTGCGCGATCAGGAAGATAATCAGCGCGCCCAGGGTAATGGCGGCAATCCGGCCCAGGTCGGGATCGGCGCCCCGGTACAGAACGGAACGGCAGCGCACGCAGCGCGCCTTGTCGCGCGGCGCCAGCAGGCGTCGGCGGTGCAGCACGCCGCAGTCATGGCAGCTGATCAAGTCATATCGGTACACGGTAATACGCGGGCTTGGACACGGGCTAGGGTGAGGCTGCATGATACGTGAAACTCGCGCGGCCATGTTGGCGGCCATGCTGGCGGCCATGTCGGTGGCCATGTCGGTGGCCATGTCGGTTGACCATAGGCGGCAATGGCCACGCCACGGCCACGCAATTGTCTCGCCATTGGCACGCCATGGCCGCCGTTATCCGGCCGCCACCATCCCGGCAATCGCCCGCCCCACGTCCGGCGTCGACGCCGCGCCCCCCAGGTCCGGTGTATGCGGCCCGCTTGCGAGCACCTGCTTGATCGCGGCGAGGATCGCATCATGCGCGGCGCGTCCCGCCCCCTGGCCGCCCGCCAGGAAATCAAGCATCATGGCGCCAGACCAGATCATCGCGACCGGATTGGCGATGTTCCTGCCATAAATGTCCGGCGCGGAACCGTGCACCGGCTCGAACAGCGACGGAAACTTCCGCTCCGGATTCAGGTTGGCCGACGGCGCCAGGCCGATCGTGCCGGTGCACGCCGGGCCGAGATCGGACAGGATGTCGCCAAACAGGTTGGTGGCCGCAACCACGTCGAACTTTTGCGGCGACAGCACGAAGCGGGCGCACAGGATGTCGATATGCTGCTTGTCCCACGTGACGCCGGGGCAGCGCGATGCGGCGTCCGCCGCACGCGCATCCCACCACGGCATGCTGATGGCCATGCCATTGCTCTTGGTGGCGACCGTCACGTGCTTGCGCGTACGGCTGCTGGCCAGGTCAAAGGCGAATTTCAAGACCCGGTCCGCGCCGTGGCGGGTAAATACCGATTGCTGCATCACCACTTCGCGCTCGGTCCCTTCAAACATCACGCCGCCCACTGACGAATACTCGCCCTCGGTGTTTTCCCGCACGATCATGAAATCGATGTCGCCCGGGCCGATGCCGGCCAGCGGCGTTTTCACGCCTTCGAACGCCAGCACCGGGCGCAAGTTGATGTACTGGTCAAATTCGCGGCGGAACTTCAACAGCGAACCCCACAAGGAAACATGGTCCGGCACCGTGGCCGGCCAGCCCACCGCGCCAAAATACACGGCGTCCACACCAGCCAGCTGCTGTTTCCAGTCATCGGGCATCATCTTGCCGTGCTGCGCGTAATAGTCGCAGCTGGCCCAGGCGATGTGCTGGAATTCCAGCGCGATGCCAAAACGCTTGCCGGCCGCTTCCAGCACCCGTAAGCCTTCAGGCATGACTTCCTTGCCGATGCCGTCGCCGGGTATCACTGCGATCTTGAAGCTGGTGGTGCTCATGGTGTGGTTCCTGTTGGTTGCGACGTCAGCCCGGCAGGGCGCCGTCGATGAATTGTTGTAGTTGCGGCAGCGACATCGGTTTGGCATACAGATAGCCCTGGAAGCCCCTACACCCCACCGCCACGATAAAGGCGCGCTGCGCTTCGGTTTCCACGCCCTCCGCCAGCACATCCAGGCACAGCGCCTTGCCCATTGCAGCGACGGCATGCACGATGGCGCCGCCATGGCGCGCATTGGCGGCATCCCAGATGAAGGAGCGGTCGATCTTCAATTCCACCAGCGGCAACCGGTGCAGGTACGACAGCGACGAATAACCGGTGCCGAAATCATCGAGCGCACAGCTCACGCCGGCGGCGCGCAAGCGTTCCATTTTCGCCACCGTGCCCTCCACGTCCGCCAGCAACAGGCTTTCCGTCAATTCCAGCATCAGCCGCTGCGGCGGCGCGCCTGCCGCGGCCACCAGCGCCAGGGCCTGTTCGACAAAATCCGGCCGCTGGAATTGCTGCGCGCTGACATTGACCGCCATCCGCAAATGCGCCGTGCGCGGCGATTGCGCCCATTGCGCCAGCAGGCGGCACGCGGTTTCCAGCACCCAGCGCCCCAGCGGCACGATCAGCCCGGTCTCCTCGCAGGAAGGGATGAATTCCACCGGCGGCACCAGCCCGCGCTGTGGATGGCGCCAGCGCACCAGCGCTTCGACGCCCGTCATGCGTCCGCCCGTGTCACACTGCGGCTGGTAATGCAGCTCGAACTGGTTTTCCGCCAGCGCATGGCGCAAGTCCGCCTCCAGCGCGGCGCGCGCGGCGGCCCGCTGTTCAATGGCGGGTTCGAACCAGCTGGCCATGTTGCGCCCGCCGGCCTTGGACTGGTACATGGCCATGTCGGCGCGCTTGATCGCTTGTTCAACGCTGGTGGCGCCGGCGTCGAGCATGGCCAGGCCCAGGCTGGGGCTGATGTAGTGCTGGGCCCCGCCGATATCGAACGGCGCGGCAAACGACTGCAACACCTTGGTGGCCAGTGCCTCCACCTGCGCGGCGGCCGCTCGCGCATCGGCGTCCAGCCCCTGCTGCAGGATCACGAATTCATCGCCGCCGAAACGCGCCACGGTGTCGTCCGCAGTCACCAGTTGCCGCAGCCGCTCACCGGCCAGGCGCAGCAGCGCATCGCCCTTTTCATGGCCGTGGACATCATTGACGCTTTTGAAGTTGTCGAGATCGATAAACAGGATGGCGCTGGTTTCAGCCGAACGCCGTTGCCGCAGCTGCGCGTCCACGATGCGTTCGCCCAGCAACTGGCGGTTCGGCAGTCCGGTCAAGTGGTCGTGGAACGCCAGCCGGTGCAATGCCGCTTCCTGCGCCTTGCGCAAGCTGATATCGAGGAAATAAATCGCCAGGCCATCGGCCGACGGATGCGCCCGCACTTCGGTCCACAAATCCAGCGGCGCATAGTATTCCTCGAACCACGCCACCTGGCCGGACTTCACCGCCTGGTGATAGGCTTCGTAATACGGACCGCCCACCGCTTCCGGAAACACGTCCCACACGCTGACACCGAGCACCCGCTCGCGCTGGCATTGCAGCAGGCGCTCGGCTTCGCGGTTAATGAACGTCACGCGCCAGTCACGGTCCAGCATCAGGAAGGCATCCGTGATGCTCTCCAGGGTGGCGGTCAGCCGTGCGCCCAGCCGCTGCGCATCCTGTTCCAGTTGCTGTACGCGTGTGTCGTCGCTCATTGAATTTTGCCCATGGGTATCTGCTGGAGGCCGGCTGCCACGCCGCCAGCCTCCAGCGATTATACCCACGCGCGGCAACAGCGTTACACCACTCCAGCCCGCTCCAACATCGCATGCAGCAACACATTGCATCCGGCTTCCAAGTGTTCCGCCTTGGCATCTTCAATTTCATTGTGGCTGATGCCATCCTTGCACGGCACGAAGATCATGCCGGCCGGCGCCACGCGGGCCGCGTAAATCGCATCGTGGCCGGCGCCGGACACCACGTCCATCGTCGAATACCCGAGTTTCGCTGTGGCATTGCGCACCGCCCCCACGCAATCCGGGTGGAACGGGCATGGCGGGTAATACGAGACGCGCTCGATCTGGATACCGAGGCCGGTTTCCTGGCGGGTTTTCTCCACGAAGGCCAGCATTTCCTCGTGCATGGTGTTCAGCAATGCATCGCTGACGTTGCGCAAGTCGATGGAAAACTTCACTTCGCCGGGAATCACGTTGCGGCTGTTCGGGAACACTTGCATCATGCCAACCGTGCCCCGGCCATACGGCGGATAGCGGTTGGCGATGGCCACCACTTCCTGGATGATGCGGGTCGACACTTGCATCGCATCCTTGCGCAAGTGCATCGGCGTCGGACCGGCATGGGCTTCCATCCCCGTCACCGTGCAGTCATACCACGACAGCCCCATCACGGCCGGCACCACGCCGATCACCTTGTCCGCATCTTCCAGCACGGGCCCCTGCTCGATGTGCGCTTCGAAATACGCGCCGATCGGATGCTGGCCCGGGACTTCCGTGCCCAGGTAGCCGATCCGCTCGAGTTCTCCCTTGACGGTCTTGCCTTCGGTATCCTTGGCAGCATACGCATGGTCCAAGGTAAAGGCGCCGCAAAACACGCCGGAACCCATCATCACGGGCACGAAGCGGGAACCTTCCTCGTTGGTCCAGAACGCCACTTCGATCGGCGCACGGGTTTTGATGCCCTTGTCGTTCAGGGTGCGCACCACTTCCAGCCCGGCCAGCACGCCATAATTGCCATCGAATTTGCCGCCGGTCGGCTGGGTGTCGATATGGCTGCCCGTCATGACCGGGGGCAGTGTATTGTCTTCGCCGTCGCGGCGCATGAAGACGTTGCCGATCTGGTCGATCGTGATGGACAAGCCCGCGTCGCGCGCCCAGCCGGTGACCAGGTCGCGGCCCTGTTTATCAAGGTCGGTCAGGGTCAGGCGCTTGACGCCGCCTTTGACGGTGGCGCCGATTTTTGCCAGTTCCATCAGGGAAGACCAGAGGCGGTCGCCGTTGATGTGTAGTTCGCTCATTTTGCTTACTCCTTTAACGCCATCGCGGCGCATGCATGGCGGGTTTGTAAAACCCGCCCTACGTTATTTGGCGGTGACGGGCGTGTAGGCGGGACGGTCGATGTGGCGGCCGGCGCCCTCCACCGCCATCAGTTGGCCGCCGTGCCACACCACCTTGCCGGCGGCGACCGTCGTGGTCGGGATGCCTTTCACGGTGCGTCCCTCGAACACATTGAAGCCGCCCTTGTTGTGCTGGGTCTTGGCGGAAATCGTGCGGGTCCCCTCCGGGTCCCACACCACGATATCCGCATCGGCCCCCGCCGCCACCACGCCCTTGCGGGGATAGATGTTGAAGATCTGCGCGGCGTTGGCCGACGTGACCTTGACGAATTCCGATGGCGTCAGCCGGCCGGTATTGACGCCCGCATCCCAGATCACCGCCATGCGGTCTTCCACGCCGGCGCAGCCATTCGGGATTTTCGTGAAATCGTCCTTGCCCGCCGCCTTTTGTTCGGCGCAAAAGGTGCAATGGTCGGTGGCCGTGGTATGCAGGTTGCCGCCCTGCAGGCCGTGCCACAGCGCATCCTGGTGGTGCTTGCTGCGGAACGGTGGGCTCATCACGTGGCCCGCCGCGAAATCGAAGTCCGGGCTCGCATAGACACTGTCATCGATGATCAAGTGCCCCGCCAGCGCTTCGCCGTACACCCGCTGGCCATTGGCGCGGGCGCGCGTGATGGCGTCCAGCGATTCCGCGCACGACACGTGCACGATGTACACCGGCGTGCCCAGCACCCCGGCAATGGCAATCGCGCGGTTGGCCGCTTCCGCTTCCACCATCGGTGGCCGCGACAGCGGATGCGATGAGGGTCCCGTCAAGCCGCGTTTCAGCAAATCCTGCTGCAACTGGTACACCAGTTCGCCGTTTTCCGCGTGCACCGTGGGGATCGCCCCCAGTTCCAGCGCGCGGCGGAAGCTTTTCACCAGGGTTTCATCATCGGCCATGATGGCGTTCTTGTACGCCATGAAGTGCTTAAAGCTGTTGACGCCATGGTCGCGCACCAGGATGCCCATGTCGCGGTGCACGGTATCGTCCCACCACGTGATGGCCACGTGGAAGGTGTAGTCGCCCGCCGCCTTTTGCGCCCAGCCGCGCCATTGCTGGTAAGCCTCGATCAGGTTTTGCTGCGGGTTCGGAATCACGAAATCAATAATCGTCGTGTTGCCGCCCGCCAGGCCCGCCGCCGTGCCGGTAAAGAAATCGTCTTGCGTGACCGTGCCCATGAAGGGCAAGTTCATGTGCGTGTGCGGATCGATCCCGCCCGGCATCACGTACTGGCCGCCCGCGTCGATCACGCGCGCGCCGGCCGGCGCTTCCAGGTTGGGCCCCACCGCCACCACCTTGTCGCCATCGGTCAGCACATCGGCGCGGAACGCACGGTCCGCGTTCACCACGGTACCACCACGTATCAATATGCTCATACAGTCTCCTATCGTTGAGCGGCGGGACGCAGCGCGGGCGCCGCCTTCCCTTTCATCATGACGCCATACACCAGCGCGGAAATCGCAATGCCGACGAACCACGCATAGGTATAAATCGTTCTAAAACCATCGGCCACGCCGGGGAAGGAAGACGGGAAGGCCGCATTCAAAAAGCCCGGGATGTTCGGCAATACACCGACCACGAAGGCCACGATGGCCGCCATGTTCCAGCCGCTGCCATACGAATAAATGCCGTCGTCACGGTACAACTGGGCGACATCGAGTTCCGTCTTGCGCACCAGGTAGTAATCGATGATCAGGATGCCCGCGATCGGCCCCAGCAGCGCGGAATAGCCGATCAGCCACGTGAAGATGTAACCCTGGGTCGATTCCAGCAATTTCCATGGCAGCATCAGGATCGCGATCGACGCCGTGATATAGCCGCCCATGCGGTAGCTGATGTGCTTTGGCGCCAGCGCGGAAAAATCATACGCGGGGCCGACCAGGTTGGCCGCCAGGTTCACACTGACGGTATCGATCAGCAGGATCACCAGCGCCACCAGCACCGCCACGCCGGTCATGCGGCTGGCCAGGTCGACCGGATCCCACAGCGCCTTGCCATACAAAACGACCGTGGCCGACGTCACGATCACGGCCAGCGCGGCCAGCAAGCCCATCGGCACCGGCAAGCCGACCGACTGGCCCAGCACCTGGTCGCGCTGCGATTTGGCAAAGCGGGTAAAGTCGGGAATGTTCAGCGCCAGTGTGGCCCAGAAACCCACCATGGCGGTCAGCGATGGCCAGAAGGTGTTCCAGAACTGGCCGGCTTTCTTGCCGCCTTCGACGAATTGCGACGGCTGGTCCAGCAGCGGGCCGAAGCCGCCCGCCTTCTGGTACACCCAGCCCAGCAGCACGAAGCAGATGATGATTTTCAGCGGCGCGGTATACGTTTCCAGTTTGCGGATCGCATCCATGCCGTGCACGATGTACCAGAACTGGATCGCCCAGAACGCCAGGAAGCACAGCAACTGCATGCCGTTGATGCCGAGGCCCGTGATTTTTGCGCCGCCGATTTCACCGCCCAGCATCACGCCGATCAGCGTATAAATCATCTGGCCGCCAAACCAGGTCTGGATGCCATACCAGCCGCACGCCACGATAGCGCGCATCAGCGCCGGCAGCCGCGCGCCGGACGTGCCGAACGAGGCGCGCGCCAGCACCGCGTAGGGAATGCCATATTTGGTACCCGCGTGGCCGATCGCCAGCATCGGCAACAGCACGATGGCGTTGGCGATAAAGACCGTGAACACGGCTTGCCAGGCCGACATGCCGCCTTCGATCAAACTGGCGGACAGGGTATAGGCAGGGATGCACATCACCATGCCGACCCACAGGGCGGCAAAGTGATACCAGCGCCAGGTGCGCTGCGCGTCGCTGGTGGGCGCCAGGTCTTCGTTCCAGAGCTGGGTGTTGCCGGACAGGTCGTTATTCACTGCTGATCTCCTGCTGATCTCCAAAAGGTGAAATGGCGGGTTGACTTCAACCCGCCCGCTAGGCAACCTCGGTCACACTGCGTCTACGCCGCCTTGGTCTCCCGGCGCGGATTGCGCGGATCCTGCGTCCAGTTCATGTAAGGCTGGCCGGTATCCTGCGGCACCATCGTGATGCAGCCCTGCACCGGGCACGTGATTTCACACAGGTTGCAGCCGACACACTCTTCCTTGATGACTTCATAGGTGCGCCCGCCCGCCGCGTCGATGGTTTGCATGATGGACTGGTGCGACGTGTCTTCGCACGCCACATAGCAGCGGCCGCACTTGATGCAGTCATCCTGGTTGATCTGGGCAATCACCTTGTAATTCATGTCCAGGTATTTCCAGTCGGTGGTGTTCGGCACCGCCTTGCCCATGAATTCGTCCAGCGACTTGTAGCCCTGCTCGTCCATCCAGCGCGACAAGCCATCCTTCATTTCTTCAACGATGCGGAAGCCGTGCAGCATGGCCGCCGTGCACACTTGCACGCAACCGGCGCCGAGCGCGATGAATTCCGCCGCGTCGCGCCAGCTGCCGATGCCGCCGATGCCGGAAATCGGCAAGCCTTTGGTTTGCGGGTCGCGCGCGATTTCCGCCACCATGTTCAGCGCGATCGGTTTCACGGCCGAGCCGCAGTAACCGCCGTGCGTGCTGGCGTTGCCGACGGCGGGGAACGCCACCATGCGGTCCAGGTCCAGGTGCGTGATGGAATTGATCGTGTTGATCAGCGAGACCGCGTCCGCGCCGCCCTTGTGCGCGGCGCGCGCCGGCATGCGGATATCGGTGATGTTCGGCGTCAGCTTGACGAT
Organism: Pseudoduganella sp. GW821-FHT12E03; assembly: GCF_058807115.1. NCBI lineage: Bacteria > Pseudomonadati > Pseudomonadota > Betaproteobacteria > Burkholderiales > Oxalobacteraceae > Pseudoduganella > Pseudoduganella sp. GW821-FHT12E03. Next base: position 622,020 of record NZ_JBXAQJ010000003.1, read on the forward strand.
CACCGGCAGCTTGGTGTGCTGTTTGCACCAGCGCGTCACCATTTCCACATAGTCCGGCACCTGCCCCACGGCCGAACCCATGCCGCGTTCCGGCATGCCGTGCGGGCAGCCGAAATTGAGTTCGATGCCATCGGCGCCGGTGGCTTCGACCTTCGGCAAGATATCGGCCCATGCGGCTTCTTCGCACGGCAGCATCAGCGACACCACGATGGCGCGGTCCGGCCAGGCTTTCTTGACTTCGGTGATTTCCCGCAAATTGATGTCCAGGTCGCGGTCGGTGATCAGCTCGATGTTGTTGAAGCCCAGGACTTCGCGGTTCTTGCCGTGGAGCGCGGAATAGCGCGACGACACGTTGACGGCAGGCGGGTCCTCGCCCAGCGTTTTCCAGACCACGCCGCCCCATCCCGCTTCGAATGCGCGCACCACGTTGTACGCCTTGTCGGTCGGCGGCGCGGAGGCCAGCCAGAACGGGTTAGGCGATTTGATGCCGCAAAAGTTAATGCTCAGATCGGCCATTATGCAGCCTCCACTTTGGAAAGGATGTCGTGATGAATGGCCAGGGCGGCGAGTTTGCCGTGCTGTACCGCCTGCACCGTCAAATCCTGCCCCGGCGCCACGCAATCGCCGCCCGCATAAATGCCGGGCACCGAAGTGCGGAAATCGTTATCGACGTGGATCTTGCCGCCGTCCCTGGCCAGCGTGGACGCCATGGCGTCCTGCAGGCTTTGCTCATCCATGCCCTGGCCGATGGCTTTGAACACCGCGTCGGCCGGGACATCGAACGTGACGCCGGTACCGACCAGCTTGGTCCCGTCGAGCTTGGTGTTTTCAAAGCGCATGCCGCACACACGGCCAGCGTCGTCCAGCAACACCTGCTTCGGCGCGGCCCAGGTGCGCATACGCACCTGGTTGGCCTTGGCGATGTCCTGTTCATGGTGGGTGGCGCTCATGTCGGCCGCGCCACGGCGGTACACCAGCGTGACTTCCTCGGCGCCAAGGCGCTGGATTTGCACCGCCATATCGATCGCGGTATTGCCCGCGCCGATCACCACGGCGCGGCGCGGCACCGGCAGCTTGGACAAATCGGCCGCCTGGCGCAATTCCGCAATATAGCCAACGGCGGCCATCAGGCCCGGCGCATCTTCACCGGTCAGGCCCAGCTGGCGCGAGGCCCCCAGGCCGATGCCGAGGAACACCGCGTCATATTGCGCATGCAAGTCTTTCAGTTGCACATTGCCGCCCAGGCGCTGGCCATGGCGCACTTCGATGCCGCCGATCCCCAGCAGGAAGGCCACTTCCTTTTGCGCGAAGTCGTCGGTCAGCTTGTACTTGGCGATGCCGTATTCATTGAGGCCGCCGGACTTTTCCTGCGCTTCATAGATCACCACATCATTGCCCAGCATGGCCAGGCGGTGTGCGCACGACAGGCCGGCGGCGCCACCGCCGACCACCGCGATTTTCTTGCCGGTGGATGCGGCGCGCTGGAACGGGTGTTCCTTGAACGTCATGTGGTCGAGCGCATAGCGCTGCAGCAGGCCGATCTTCACCGGCTGGCCTTCCGCATCGTGATTGCGCACGCAAGCGTCTTCGCACAGGATTTCCGTCGGGCAGACGCGCGAGCAGCTGCCGCCGAGGATATTCTGTTTCAGGATGCCGGCGGCGGCGCCGTTGATATTCTGTTCGTGGATATTGCGGATAAAGCTGGCCACGTCGATTTCCGACGGGCAGATGCGCGTGCATGGCGCATCGTAACAGTACAGGCAGCGCGCGCTTTCTATCGCGGCCTGGCGCGCAGTCAGTGGCGGAGCCAGGTCGGTGAACTGTTCGCCCAGCTCGGCGCTGGACGCCTTGGGCTGTGGCAGGTGCTGGAGTGAGGCTATCATTTTTAATCCCTGGCTTTTGTTAGCTTGGTCATCCCGTTGGCATCAACGTAGGGCGGCTTTTACAAAGCCGCCGTGCGTGAGCCGCCGGACTGCATGCATGGCGGCTTCCGCCAAGGCGGAAACCGCCCTACGTGTTGCCTTTTCCTTCTTCGTCACTTCATTTGTGGGAATGCAAATTCCGCACCAGCGCTGGCGGTATTCGGCCAGCGCTGCATCACGGCCTTGTGGCGGGTATAGAAGCGCACGCCTTCGGGACCATAGGCATGGTGGTCGCCGAACAGGCTGCGTTTCCAGCCGCCGAAACTGTTGAACGCCATCGGCACCGGCAGCGGCACATTGACGCCCACCATGCCGACCTGGATCTGGCGCACGAATTCGCGCGCCACGCCGCCATCGCGGGTAAACACCGCCACGCCATTGCCGAACTCATTGGCGTTGATCAGTTCCACCGCGTGGCCGATGTCCGGCAAGCGCACCACGCACAGCACCGGGCCGAAGATTTCTTCCTTGTAGATCGTCATGTCCGGCGTCACATGGTCGAACAGCGTGCCGCCGATAAAGAAGCCTTTTTCACGGCCTGGCACCTGGTAGTTGCGGCCATCGACCACCAGGGTCGCGCCCTGTTCGACGCCGGTGCCGATCAAACCTTCGATGCGCTGCTTGGCGGCCGCCGTCACCACCGGCCCCATTTCCGCGCCCGCTTCCATGCCGTCGCTTACTTTCAGTGCGGCGGCGCGCGTTTTCAGTGCGGCCACCAGCTTGTCGCCGGCGTCGCCCACCGCCACGGCCACCGAGATCGCCATGCAGCGTTCACCGGCCGAACCATAGGCGGCGCCCATCAGCGCATCGACCGCCATGTCCATGTCGGCGTCCGGCATCACCACCATGTGGTTCTTCGCACCGCCCAGCGCTTGCACGCGCTTGCCGTGCGCACTGCCGCGCGCATAAATGTATTCGGCGATCGGGGTCGAACCGACGAAGCTGATGGCCTGCACTTCCGGATGGTCGAGCAGCGCATCGACGGCGGTCTTATCGCCCTGCACCACGTTGAACACGCCGTCCGGCAAGCCGGCTTCCTTCAACAGTTTGGCGTGCAGCAGCGACGGCGACGGGTCGCGTTCCGACGGTTTCAGCACAAAGGTATTGCCGCACGCGATCGCCACCGGGAACATCCACATCGGCACCATCACCGGGAAGTTGAACGGCGTGATGCCCGCCACCACGCCCAGCGGCTGGCGCATCGACCACGCATCGATGCCGCGTGAAATCTGGTCGGTGAATTCGCCTTTCAGCAGTTGCGGGATGCCGACCGCGAATTCCACCATCTCGATGCCGCGCCCCACTTCGCCCTGCGCGTCGGAAAACGTCTTGCCGTGTTCGCGCGTCAGCATCGCGGCAAATTCATCGGTGTGCTGCTGGCACAGCTGCAAATACTTGAACAGCACACGGGCGCGGCTCAAAGGCGGCGTGGCGGACCATGCGGGGAAGGCGCTTGCCGCCGCCTGCACGGCCGCATCGACTTCGTCGCCAGTGCCCAGCGCCACCCGCGCGACCGGCTCACCCAGCGCCGGGTTGTACACGTCGGCATAACGGCCGCCGGCCGTGTCGACTTTTTCACCGTTGATGAAATGGGTGATGGTGTCCAAATTGCTCATGATCTTCCTTGTTCCAGTGAAGCCAACAGCGAGTCGGCCGAGACATACGGGTAGCCCAGGTCGCGGGCCACCGCTTCATACGTGACATTGCCCTGGCAGACATTGAGGCCCGCCTTCAAATGCGGGTTGGCCATGGCGGCTTTCCAGCCGCGGTCCGCCAGCGCCACCGCGTGGACGATGGTGGCGTTATTCAGTGCAAAGGTGGAGGTGCGCGCCACCGCGCCCGGCATGTTGGCGACGCAGTAATGCACCACGCCATCGACCACATAGGTCGGGCTTTCATGCGTGGTGGCATGCGACGTTTCAAAGCAGCCGCCCTGGTCAATCGCGACATCGACCACCACCGCGCCCTGCTTCATCTTCGCAATCATGTCCCTGGTGACCAGCTTGGGCGCGGCCGCGCCGGGCACCAGCACGCCGCCGATCACGAGGTCCGCATCGAGCACGGTTTCCTCGATGCTGGCGGCATTCGAATACAGGGTCGTCACGCGGTTGCCGAACACCAGGTCCAGCTGGCGCAGGCGGTCCACGTTTTTATCGATGATGGTGACGCGCGCGCCGATGCCGACCGCCATTTGCAGCGCATTGGTGCCCACCACGCCGGCGCCGATGATGGCGATGTGCCCCGGCGCCACGCCAGGCACGCCGCCCAGCAGCAAGCCCATGCCGCCCTTGGATTTTTCCAGGTGCGCGGCGCCGGCCTGGATCGACATGCGGCCCGCCACTTCACTCATCGGCGCCAGCAGCGGCAAGCCGCCGTTCGCGCCGGTGATGGTTTCATAGGCGATGCAGACCGCGCCTGATTTCACCAGCGCGGCAGTCTGCTCCGGATCCGGCGCCAGGTGCAGATAGGTGTACAGGATCTGGTTTTCGCGCAGCATCGCGCATTCCTGCGGCTGCGGTTCCTTGACCTTGACGATCATCTCCCCCGTCGCGAAGATTTCCTCGGCGGTGTCGACGATGGCGGCGCCGGCCGCCGCATACATCGCATCGCTCAAGCCAATCGCGGCGCCCGCATTTTTCTGCACCACGACCTTGTGGCCGCGCAGGGTCAGTTCCTTGACGCTGGCGGGCGTCATGCCGACGCGCGATTCCTGGTTTTTGATCTCTTTCGGTACGCCTACTAACATGGTGGGTCTCCTTGTTATATGGTGGCGGCTGGCCTTGTGGGCCGTGCCCGCATGGCGGCTTTGTACAAGCCGTCCTACTCCAATGTTTTCAATACCGTGGTCAGCTTCCCAAACAATTCATCGATGTGTTTTTTCTCGAACGTCAGCGGCGGCGACAGCGCGATGATGTCGCCCGTCACGCGGATCAGCACACCATCCGCGAACATTTTCTTGAACGCGGCGTAGGCGCGCGCGCCCGGCTTGCCGGCAATCGGCGCCAGCTCGATGCCCGCCACCAGGCCGATGGTGCGGATGTCGATCACGTGCGGCAAGCCTTTCAGCGCATGCACCGCGTCTTCCCAGTACGGCTGGATGGATTTCGCCTGCTCGAGGATGGCCTGTTCCCTGAATACTTCCAGGGTCGCCAGCGAGGCGGCGCATGCGACCGGGTGGCCGGAATAGGTATAGCCATGGAACAGTTCAATGCCGGGCGGCGCCTCCATGAAGGCATCGTGGATGAACTTTTTACTGAACACGGCGCCCATCGGGATCACGCCATTGGTCAAACCCTTGGCGGTGGTCATCATGTCCGGTTCCACGTCGAAGTAATCCGCCGCGAACGGTGTCGTCAAACGCCCAAAGCCGGTAATGACTTCATCGAAGATCAGCAGGATGCCGTGCTTGGTGCACAGTTCGCGCAAGCGTTTCAGGTAGCCCTTGGGCGGCACCAGCACGCCGGTGGAGCCGGCCACCGGTTCCACGATGACGGCGGCAATGGTGGAGGCGTCATGCAAGGTGACGATGCGTTCGAGTTCGTCGGCCAGGTTGACGCCGTGCTCCGGTTCGCCCCGCGTGTAAGCGTTTTTCTCGAGGTTATGCGTGTGCGGCAAATGGTCGACGCCGGGCAGCATCACGCCATACGGCTTGCGGTTGCCCGCGATGCCGCCGACGGAAATACCGCCAAAACCCACGCCGTGGTATCCGCGTTCCCGGCCGATCAGGCGGGTGCGGCTCGCCTCGCCGCGCGCCTTGTGGTACGCCAGCGCGATTTTCAGCGCCGTGTCCACCGCTTCCGATCCCGAGTTCGTGTAAAACACGTGGCCAAAGCGGTGGTTGCTGTACTCCATCAGCTTTTCAGCGAGGTCGAAGGCGGCCGGATGGCCCATCTGGAAGGTCGGCGCGAAATCGAGCTGGCCGATCATTTCGCGCACGGCGGCGACGATCTTCGGCTGCGCGTGGCCGCAGGGGACGCACCACAGTCCGGCGGTACCGTCGAGGATGGGATTGCCATCGACGTCCTTGTAGTACACGCCTTCCGCCGACACCAGCAGCCGTGGATTGGCCTTGAAGTCGCGGTTATTCGTAAACGGCATCCAGAAGGAATTCATGGATGCTGGCCTGGACTCGTTCATGCAACTCTCCTTTTTTTACAACCCGTAAAAATCTTTACCAGTTGGCAAAATGATGATGCAATAATAGACAGCGGTTCCACTATGGCACAGATACACAAATAGCAAAACTCACCAACCGTACAGGTCACAAAAACGATACAGTTGGCGGGATGGCTTTTCCGGGGATACAGGTGTATGCAACAGGCGGCGGCAATCATCGAACAAGACTGTGCGCAGGCGGATCATGCCGCCGGCTGGCCCATGCTGGCCATCGAACGGACCGCGGGCAAAGGCCGCCTGGTGGACCAGATCGTGGCCGCCATTACTGAGCTTGTTGCGCGCAAAGACTTGCGCGTGGGCACAAAAATGCCATCGGTGCGGCAGTTCGCCAAGTGTAATGGCGTGTCCACCTTTACAGTTGTGGAAGCCTATGACCGGCTTGTGACCTTGGGCTTGCTGTCGTCCCGCCGTGGTTCCGGCTATTTTGTCGCGCGCCAGGACGTGCCGGCAGCGTTGCTTTCTGCCCACACGCATACCGCCGCTCCGGCCGCCATCGATGCGCTGACGCCGGATTTGTATTCCGGCGTGTCCGAAGCGCTGCCGGTCGGCGCCGGCTGGCTGCCGCCGGAATGGTATGGCGAGGACACCATCCTTGACGCGGTGCGGCAAGCGATGCGCATTCCCGCCAACCGCTTGCGCGGCTATGGCCATCCGATGGGATTCCCGACCTTGCGCCAGCACATGGCCACCATGCTGACGGCGGACCTGTATCCGGTGGAACCGGACCAGATCCTGCTGACCCACGGCGCCACCCACGCCTTCGACCTGGTGCTGCGCACCCTGACCAAGCCCGGCGACGCGGTACTGGTGGAAGACCCTGGCTACAGCAATTTGCTGTCGCTGATCCGCCACCACGGCTGCATCCCGGTTGGCATCCCGCGCGGTGAAAACGGGCTCGATATGACCGCGCTGGCGGAACAGGCCAAAGCCATGCAGCCCAAGCTCATGTTCGTCAACACGGTGCTGCAAAACCCGCTGGGCACCTCGCTGTCGCACGCCCAGGCGCACCGCTTGCTGGCGCTGGCGGAACAATTCGATTTCTGGCTGGTGGAAGATGATATTTACCGCGAACTGGCGCCGCACGGGGCCAGTTTCCCATCGCTGGCCGCGATGGATGGGCTAAGGCGCGTGATCCGCGTTGGCAGCTTTTCCAAGACCCTGTCGCCGGTGCTGCGCGTGGGCTCGATTTCCGCTTCGAATTCGCTGTTGCCGGAACTGTTGCGCGTGAAAATGCTGGCCGGGCTGACCACCTCGGAAATCAATGAACGCGCGGTGTTCCACGCGATTACCGCGCGCCCCTATAAACGCATGGTGGAACGGCTGGCGGCGCAACTGGAAACCGGCCGCGTCCGCACCATGGACAACCTGGCGGCGGCCGGCATGCAAGCGCTGGCCACGCCGCGCGGCGGCATGTTCGTGTCGGCCGGATGGGACATCACCCCGACCCCGGAATTCAACGGCAAAACCCTTGCCGAACAGGCACTCAAGGCTGGCATCCTGCTGTCGCCCAATGAATTCTTCATGCTGCGGCCCAGCGACACTGTCTGGTTCCGCTTCAATTGCGCCTACAGCGATACCCCGCAACTGCGCGCATTCCTGCAATCCGTACGACCACGCTGAAGGATTTACCATGCCACCCAAGATCGGACTGGCCGCCGCCCCCGAACGCATCAAACGGCGCGTCATCAACCGCGACAAGCTCGAAGCCGAGATCGCGGACGTGGCGGTGCGCATCTTTGCCGAATGCGGCTACGAAGGCACGTCGATTGCCGCGATTGCCGAGGCGGCCGGGCTGTCCAAGCAAAACCTGATGTATTACTACCCGACCAAGCAGGCGCTGTATGAGCGCGTGCTGGACAATGTGCTCGACGACTGGCTGGCGCGCATGGACAGCCTGGCCCACGAAGAACAAGACCCGCACGACATGCTGCGCGCCTACATTCAAGCCAAGGTGCGCTTTTCACGCGAACAGCCGTGGGCGTCGCGCGTGTATGCGATGGAAGTGATTTCCGGCGCCCCGCTGTATGGCCAGCAAATCCACGACCGGGTGGTGCCGCTGCTGCGCAAGGATATCGATGTCTTTGAAAAATGGATCGCGGCCGGGCGCATCGGCGCCGTCAACGCCACGCATTTGATCTTCATGATCTGGGCCATGACGCAATCGTATGCGGACTTTTCCGCGCAAATGGCACTGGTGCTGGGCCGCAAGCAGTTGACGCGCAAGGATTACGAGGAAGGCGAGGACACCATCGTGCGCATGGTGATGGCCGCCATCGCCCTGCCGGCCCGGTCGCAGGGTCATGCGCAAATGGAATAGTTATAGTCCAAAGCTTCATAAACCCGGCGCCACCGGCGCCTAGACTCCGCTCAGTTCCCATCAAACTGAAGGAGTCGACATGCGAAAGTTTAAACTCACCACCTGGATCATGATCGGCATGGTCCTGGGGGTTGCCGTAGGCGCGCTGTGCCATGCACAGGCCCCCAGTCCCGCCGCCGCCAAGGACATCGCCGGCTATTTTTCGCTGCTGACCGATATCTTCCTTCGGCTGATCAAGATGATCATTGCGCCGCTGGTGTTCGCCACGCTGGTGTCGGGCATTGCCAGCATGAGCGATGGCGCCACGCTGGGGCGGGTCGGCTTCAAGGCCTTCGGCTGGTTTGTCACCGCGTCGTTTATCTCCCTGTTCCTCGGCCTGCTGTTTTCCAACCTGTTCCAGCCCGGCCAGATGCTGGGATTGACGCTGCCCGACGCGGGCGCCGCCACCAAGCTGGCCACGGGCAACTTCAGCCTGAAAGACTTCATCACGCAGTTGGTGCCGAAAAGCTTTGCGGAAGCCATGGCCAACAACGCGATCCTGCAAATCCTCATGTTTTCCCTGTTCTTCGGCATGGCCGCCGCATCGGCGGGGCGCTCCAGCTCCCTCACCATCATCAAGCTGTGCGATGAACTGGTGCACATCATGCTCACCGTGACGGGCTACGTGATGCGCTTCGCACCGGTCGGCGTGTTCGCGGCGCTGGCCGCCGCCATCACGGTGCAGGGTTTCGGCGTGCTGGACACCTACGGCAAGCTGCTGGGCAGCTTCGCGCTGGCACTGGCCACCTTGTGGGCGGTATTGATCGGCGCCGGCGCGCTGTTCCTGGGCAGCCGTGTGTTTTCCCTGCTGAAGCTGCTGCGTGAACCGATCATGCTGGGCTTTTCCACCGCCAGCAGCGAATCGGCGTATCCGAAATTGCTGGAACAGCTGGAGAAGTTCGGCGTCAACAACAAGATCGCCGGTTTCGTGCTGCCGCTCGGTTATTCCTTCAACCTCGATGGTTCCATGCTGTACCAGGCTTTCGCCGCGCTGTTCATTGCCCAGGCTTATCACATCGACATGTCCCTGACGCAGCAATTGACGATGCTGCTGGTGCTGATGGTCAGCAGCAAAGGCATGGCCGGCGTGCCGCGCGGCTCGCTGGTGGTGGTAGCGGCGGTGTTACCGATGTTCGGCTTGCCGGAAGCGGGCTTGCTGCTGATTATGGGCATCGACCAGTTGTTCGACATGGCGCGCACCGGCACCAACGTGATGGGCAACGGCATCGCCACCGCGGTGGTGGCGAAATGGGAAGGCGGCGGCGCCAAGCCGGGCATCCATGACGCCGCCCCGGTCAGCGCGCTGCGCGCCTGACCGGCCGCCGCCCCGCCGACGCATTCCCCGGTTTCCCCTCCTGCATCTCCTCCCTTTTGCGCCGGCCCATGCCGGCGTTTTTTTTAACCCTCATCGAAAGGATGCTCCATGACCATGACAACCATGACCGCGGCCCTGATCGCCGCATTGCTGACCACCCATGCGGCGCACGCACAGGACAATGGCGACACGCTGCGCCAACTGGCCACCCGCGGCGAAATCAAGGTCGGCTACCGCGCCGCCTCGGTGCCGTTCTCCATGCGCGAAGGCACGGCGCCGCCCACCGGCTATACGCAGGAGCTGTGCGCCCGCATCATCGACAACATGCGCAGGGAATTGGCGCTGCCGGCACTCAAAACCGTGTATGTGGAAGTGAAATCCAGCGACCGCATCCAGAAGCTGCGCGACGGCGAGATCGATATTGAATGCGGTTCCACCACGATTACCCGCGAACGCGCCGCGCAGGTGGCGTTCGCCAACACGATATTCGTCACCGCCAGCCGCATCCTGGCACGCACCGACACGCCGATCCGCGACATCGCCAGCCTGAAAGGGCAGCGCGTCGCCATTGCCCAGGGCGCCAGCGTGGCGCCGCTGCTGAGCAAAATCGACAGCGAACGCGGGCTGGGCATCCAGTATGTGCGCGTCAAGGATTTTGCGGAAGGGTTCCAGGCACTGGAAGGCGGGCGCGCGGCGGCGTTCGTCAGCGACGACATCCAGTTCGCTGAATTCCTTGCCCGGCCCGGCAATGCGCGCGGCTATGCGGTGGTGGGCGAACCGATTTCCATCGATCCGCTGGGCATCATGCTGCGCAGGGAGGACACGGCTTTGCTGGCGCTCGCCAACCGCACGCTGGCCGGGCTGGCCGCCAGCGGCGAATTCGAACGGATCTATGCCAAATGGTTCATGTCGCCGCGCCTGAAATTCCCGATGGGCGAACCGCTGAAAAAGCTGTTGAAGGCGCCGAACAACACGCCTCAGTACTGATGCGCCGCCGGGGGCGTCCGCCCCCGGCGTAAAAGGTCAGAACACGTGGCGCAAGCCGAGGTTCACCGCAGTGGGACCGCTGCCGGCGTCGGTGCCGTTCCCCACCTTGAACGACGCGCCGTTGTCATTATCGATGTGGCCGTAGGCCGCATACAGGTCGGAGCGCTTCGACAGCGTGTAAGAGTACGCCACCGCCCATTGCCGCGCGTGGCGGCCGGCCATCGCGCGGTCGCGGTGCACGATCAGCGACGCCAGCACCTTGCCCGGTCCCAGCGGCGCGGCCATGCCCAGCAGCGTGTCGTGGCTGTCGGCGCCCGCCAGCCCCTGGTTGCGCGCGTGCGCCAGGCTGGCGCACAGCGCGCCGAAATCATACTTCACCACGGCCATCGTGTAGGCCGCATGGTCGCTGGCGGTGGCGTTGTCACGCCGGTGATGCACCAGGTGGGCTTGCAGCGCACCCCGTACGTACGACACGCCACCGCCCAGCGTGCGGTTGCGCGCCGCGCCGCCCGCGGTTTCACCCGCGCCATAGGCGACATCGGCTGCCCAGCCGGCCACGCGCGGGCTCTGGTATTCCACCATGTTGTCGACCCGCGTGTTACCGGCCATGACATTGAGCGCGTTGCCGGCCAGGCCGATGCCGAACGGGTCGGCCACGTCGCGCATGACCTTGTACCAGGGCGAATACTGGCGGCCCAGGGTCAGCGTGCCGCCGGCGCCCGTCAGGCCGACATACGCCTGGCGGCCAAACAGCAAGCCGCCTTGGCCGGCCGCGCCGGTATCGATGCCATAGCCGTTTTCCAGGTTGAACAGCGCGCTGAGGCCGCCGCCCAGGTCTTCCTTGCCCCGGACGCCGATGCGGTTGCCGGAAGCGACACCGCTGCTGACAGCGGTGACGCGACCGGCGTTGCCGCCGCGTTCCAGGACCAGGCCGGCGTCGGCCACGCCATACAGGGTGATGGAGGATTGGGCATGGGCCAGCGGGGTGAAGCCGGCCAGGGGCGCGGCCAGCAGCGCGGCCGTGATGATGGAGTGGCTGGCGCGTACCGCGCGCAGCGAGGGCACTACGTGCCCGGTGCGATGACTGGAGTGTGACATGTGGGGTCCTGTGAATGAACGTCGACAATCGACGAATTCATTCTAGAAATGGACCCGGGCCAAACTATTCCGATGCAGTATAGATTGATGCGCGCCCGGTATGCCGCCTTACGGCAGCGCGTTCCACAAGGCGTCCAGCATGGGTTTGCGGTGGCCGATGGCGCGGAACAGGCGGATTTCCAGCTTCATGCTCCACTGCTCGCCGCCGGCGCGCACCAGCTTGCCCTCGGCCAGTTCGCGCGCGATCGAGCTTTCCGGCAGCCACGCCATTCCCTGGCCCGCCAGCGCCATGGTCTTCAGCAATTCCGCCATATCGCTTTCATAGCAATTTTGCAGGCAAGCGCCGTGATCGACGCGCGCCACGATGCGCTGCACCACCCTGCCGAAGTAGGAGGTGGCGGTATACGCCAGGTGCGGCAATGGTTGCGCCTTGCTGCCCGGCAGGCTGTATGCCGGCGAGCCCGCCCGGTTCGGCACGCACACCGGCAGCACAACCTCGTCGCCGAGATGGCGGTATTCGAAGCGGCCCGCATCGAGTTCGATCGGCAAGTCCGCATGGTGGTAGCACAGCAGCAAATCGCAATTGCCTTCGATCAGCGACAGTACGGAATCATGCACGTTGGTGGGCAGGATGCGGGCCCGCAGCGGCCCCACCCGTGCCTGCACGCCGGTCAGCCATGCCGGGAAAAAATTCAGCGACAGCGCGTGGCCGGCCGAGACCCGCAACACCTGGTCGCTGGTTTCCTGCACGCGCAGCACGGCGCGCGCATCGTTCAACAGGCGCATGGCTTCGCTGGCGGCGGCGCTGAACATCTTGCCGGCCGGCGTCAACACCAGCGGATAGGTGCTGCGGTCGACCAGGTCGGCGCCGACCCATGCTTCCAGCGACTGGATGCGCCGGCTCAGCGCCGACTGCGTCACGCACCGGTCTTCCGCCGAGCGGGAAAAGTTGCGTGTCTGCGCCAGGCTCAGGAAATCGTCCAGCCATTTGATGTCCATTTTTCCCCCGCGAAAGAAGTATTACTTCATTCTAAATAGTTCCAGCAACAGCGCCTATACCGTAATCGCATGGAGCCAGTCCGAATCCGCATAAATCCGCCATACCGCAGGGCTATCGTGGCGCCATTCCTGTCACTTCCCAGTCACATCGCAGTCACTTCGGACCAACCACATGCATGCATTGATACCACACCAGCCACGCCATCTCGGCATCATCGGTGGACTGGGCACACTGGCCAGCGAAGACTTGTACGGCAAGCTGGCCGCCGCCATCGCCGCCAAGGCCCAAGCCGCGCCCGCCGCCACCCCATGCCGCCTGACGCTGGACCGCCATCCGGCGCCGCCTTTTCCCGGCGGCGGCGGCACCGCCGACGCGCTCGCGCGCCGCAAACTGTACCTGTATGACCGCATGCGCCACCTGGAAGTAGCCCGCGCCGACGGTGTGCTGGTGCCCTGCTTTATCAGCCATACGTTCCTGGCCGAGCTGCAGGCCGAACTGGGCGTGCGGGTATTCGACATGATGGCGGCGCTGGTACGCCATGTCGGCCCGGCGCCGCTGTGCATCGGCGTGCTGTGTTCCAGCCACGTGCGCGACCAGCGCCTGTTCGAACGCGCCTTCCCCGCCGCGCGGATCGTCTATCCCGGCGCCAAGATCCAGGACGAATGCGTGATGCCGGCCCTGCATGGCGCCTGCGGCACGCTGCCGCAGGCGCCCGGCCTGGTCACGCTGGCGCGCCTGCGCCGCGCGTGCGGCGACCTGGCGCGCCAGGGGGCCGACCTGATCATTCCCGGCGCCGGCGAATTCGCCGCGCTGGCCACGCAACTGCGCGACAGCGGCCACGCGGTGCTGGACTGCCACCAGGTGTATGCGGAATACGCGCTGGCGCAAATGGACCAGGGCCGTCCCGCCACCTTCAAGCTGGGCGTGGTGGGTGGCATCGGGCCTGCCGCCACGGTGGACTTCCTGCATAAGATCATCCGCCATACCGATGCGTCGCGCGACCAGGACCACGTGCGCCTGGTGGTGGACCATAATCCGCAAATCCCGGACCGCACCGCCAACCTGGTCGGCGATGGCGACGACCCGACGCTGGCGCTGTATTCCGCCTGCCGCCGGCTGGAGGAACAGGGCGCGTCGCTGATCGCCATGCCCTGCAACACCGCGCACGCCTACGTCGGCCGGCTCCAGCCACGGCTGGCGGCCACGATCGTCAACATGCTGGACGAAACCGTGCGCCATATCGGCGCGCACTACCCGGGACATGGCACGGTGGGCTTGCTGGCCACCAGCGGCACCGTGGCCAGCGGCGTCTACCGCGCGGCCGCGCGCGGCGCCGGCTTCGACCTGATCGTCCCGGATGCGCAGCACCAGCAATACGTGATGGAGGCGATCTACGGCAGCCAGGGCGTCAAGGCAGGCTATACGGAGGGTCCGTGCAAGGAAGCGCTGCTGCGCGCCTGCGCGCACCTGGCCCGGCGCGGCGCCAGCGTCATCATCCTTGGCTGCACCGAACTGCCGCTGTTGTTGCCCCGGGATCCCGCCTTCGCCATCGCCGGCACGACGGTGGCGCTGCTGGACCCGACCGACCTGCTGGCGCAGCGCTGCGTCGCTCTCGCACGGGGCGGCAAAAAGTCATGTAATATTGATTGAATGCAAACCACTACTCCTGTTTATACGCCGATTACCCTTGATACGCCGCGCCTGTCGCTGCGCTTCGTGCGCGACAGCGATACGGATGCGATTTTCCGCCTGTTCACGGACCCTGAAGCACTGCAGTACTGGAGTTTCGCGCCGTGGTCCGGCCGCGAACAAGCCGAGGAAAACGTGCGCGACACGCTGGCCGCCTATGCCGACGGCAGCGTGCTGACCTTCGCCATCACGCTGGCCGGCAGCGGCGAGATGATCGGCAAGTGCCGCCTGTCGAAATTCAGCCCGCAAAACCGCCGTTGCGAAATCGGCTATATCCTGGACCGCGCCCACTGGGGCAACGGTTATGCCAGGGAGGCGCTGGCGGCGCTGGTCGCCCACGCGTTCGACGCACTGGATATGCTGCGCATCGAAGCCGACGTCGACCCGCGCAACCGCGCCTCCACGATGCTGCTGGAGCGCCTGCATTTCGTGCATGAGGGGCACCTGCGCCAGCGCTGGATCGTGGCGGGCGAAGTGTGCGATACGGATTTCTATGGCCTGCTGCGGCAAGACTGGGAAGCCGGCAGGAAAAAAGTTGCATAACGAAAAATATTGTGGCGCGTCATACACAACCTGCCCACACCATTGACGCCGCTCAAATGCAGCTTGCCCCCAATAAACGGCCATTCGTCGGATAGCACTCCCCCACCGGGAACGCCGTTGGTACATTAACGCCATCGACACACTCGGAGGTCCAGATGAAAAACGTTAATCACACAATCGGCGATGTATTCCGCGAAGTCGGCGCCGCCGCCACCCATATCGGCCGCTACTTCATGCGCACCTTGTCGCGCATGTCGTGGCCGGCGCTGCTGGCCAGCTGCTTCATGCTGGCGGTGATGCTGACCATCCTGCCGCTGGCGCTGACCCTGTTTGCCATTTTCCTGCTGGCCAAGATCGCCATTGCCCTGGTGGCCGGTTACCAGGACAACAAGCGCCGCGGCGACTACACCCCGCACAAGGACGTCTGACATGGCTTTTGCCCGCACCAAACAGGGAACCCGCAGCGCCCTGGCCTTTGTCCGCGAAATCGGTGAAACCGCCCGCACCTTGTGGTGGGAATTCTTCGACTGGCTGGCGATGGTCGAGTGGCGCAAGCTGGTGGTCATCGACATCCTGGTACTGGTGGTGCTGGGCATGTTCCGCGCAGGCGAAGCGGGCGGCTGGTTTGTGTTCCTGTCGTTTTGCCTGAAAATCCTGGCCGGCGGCAAGCGCCGCGCGGAAGTGGAAGCCAAGGAAGCCACCGAACACGCGGGCACGGAGAGCCTCGAGCGCCGCCTGGCGGAGGCGCAACTGGCGGCGCTGCAAGCCCAGGTCGAACCGCACTTCTTGTTCAACACCTTGGCGCTGATCGGGCAACTGATTGAAACCGACCAGCAGCAGGCCGCCAAGGTGCACGCGCACCTGATCGATTATCTGCGCGCCACCATGCCGCAAATGCGTTCGCGCAGCAACAACACTTTGGGCCGCCAGGTGGAAATGTCGCGCGCTTACCTGGCCATCATGCAGGCCCGCATGAAAGAGCGGCTGGCCGTGTACATCGACGTGCCGCCCGAGTTGCTGAGCGCGTCGTTCCCGCCCATGATGCTGCAAACCTTGATTGAAAACGCGATCAAGCATGGACTGGAACCGAAAATCGAAGGCGGCCGCATCGATATCCGCGCCACCACTTCAAACGGACCGGGCGGCGACATGCTGGACGTGGAAGTGCACGACGACGGTATCGGTTTCGATGTCCATGCCGGCGAAGGCGTGGGACTGGCCAACATCCGCGAACGCTTGCGCCTGCTCCACGGCAACCGCGCGCAACTGATCATTGAAACACCGCATGATGGCGGCGCCCGCGTGATTATCCGGCTGCCATTCACCCCCGATATCTTCGCAGGGAGCAAACTGTGAGTGCCGACCGCCCCACCGCGCTGATCGCGGACGATGAAGAACCGATGCGCCAGTTGCTGCGAAGCCGCCTGCATGAAGTGTGGCCGCAGCTCGACATCGTTGCCGAAGCCGCCAATGGCATCGAAGCGATTGCGCTGACCGGGCTGCACCAGCCGGACATCGTGTTCCTCGATATCCGCATGCCGGGCCTGTCCGGCATCGAAGCGGCGCGCATGCTGTTCAATCGCTGCCATATCGTGTTCGTCACCGCTTACGATCAGTATGCGATTGAAGCATTTGAACAGGGCGCGCTGGACTATTTGCTGAAACCGGCCGGCGGCGAACGGTTGAAAATGACTTGCGCCCGGCTGCAGGAACGGCTCGGCAAATCGCCGGCCAATATCGAACGCCAACTGGCGCAATTGCTGCAGGGCGTCAGCGGCGCCAGCCGCAGTCCGGCCAGCGCCAAGCCGCAGGAATACCTGCGCTGGATCCAGGCCATGGTCGGCAACAGCTTGCGCATGATTTCAACCAAGGAAGTGCTGTTCTTCCGCGCCGATGAAAAATACACGCGCGTACAAACGCTGCAAGGCGAAGTCCTGATCCGCAAGACCTTAAAAGAACTCGAAGACGAACTCGACCCCGATGAGTTCTGGCGCATCCACCGCTCGACCCTGGTGCGGGTCGATGCGATTGCCGAAGTGCGGCGCGACTTGCGCGGCCGGCAAATGGTGCGGGTGCGCAACTTCGATGAAGAACTCGAAGTCAGCCGTGGCAATACCCACCTGTTCCAGCAAATGTAACGATGCTCAGCTTGCCCCTGCAAATGTGCTGAACTATATTGTCTGCACTAAGATGTGGATGCCCGGCCTAAAGGCCCTGCACCCATAGCCAAGTTGTGGATGCCCGGCCTGAAGGTCCGGCACCCATAGCCAAGTTGTGGATGCCCGGCCTGAAGGCCCTGCACCCATTGCCAAGCCAAGGGGGAGGCATGATGCCGAGCATACCGAAGGATACCCGCACCACCGTCATCCCCTGCCTGCGCTACCGCGACGCGCCCGCCGCCATCGAGTGGCTGTGCGACACATTAGGCTTTTCCAAAATACTGGTGGTGCCGAATGACGATGGCACCATCGCGCATGCGCAACTCGGCTTCGGCAATGGCATGATCATGCTGAGTTCGATTTTTGATACGGCGTTCGGGCGCCTGATGGCGCATCCCTCGGAAACCGGCATGCGGGTCACGCAGTGCAGCTACCTGGTCGTCAATGACGCCGACGCCGTGCATGCGCGTGCGGCTGAAGCCGGCGCGGTGATTGAAATGCCCTTGCAAGATGAAGACTACGGCGGGCGCGGCTTCACATGCCGCGACCCGGAAGGCAACCTCTGGAGCATTGGAACGTATAGCCCATGGTGAACAACAACGATGATGTGAACGATGAACAGGCCATCCGCACCTTGATTGCCGACTGGCTGGCCGCCACGCGCCAGGGCGATGTCGCGGCGATCTTGCCGCTGATGACGGATGACGTGATCTTCATGGTGCCGGGCCAGCCGCCCATGATTGGCCGCGACAGCTTTGCCGAAGGCATGCGCAGCATGGCCCACACGCACCGCGTGCTGCCCGACAGCGTAGTGGACGAAGTGGTGGTATGCGGCGACATGGCCTACAGCCGTACGCGGCTGGAAATTCGCATCGAGCCGGTGGGCGGCGGCGTGGCGGTGCGCCGCGCGGGGTATACGCTGTCGGTGTTCCGCCGCAATGGCGCAGGACAGTGGCAACTGGCGCGCGATGCGAATTTGCTGGCGCCGGTCACCGACGCGATGTCGGACGGGTAATATCTCCGCTGCATCGTTGACGCCGAATCCGTAGGGCGGCTTGGGGGTATCAAGCCGCCATACGTGCTTCGCCGATAACGCCAGCGCTGGTGGCTGCGCAAGCATGGCGGCTTTCGCCCTTGGCGAAAACCGCCCTACTGACTCAGCGCCGCGATCAGCTCTTGATCGTCCACCTGCGTGGGACGGATGCGGATCGTATGACGGTACAGCGGCGGCATCGCTTCGCACATCGCGTCCAGTTTTTCCTGCGCCTGCGACGGCAGCACATACTGGAACTGGCGCGGATTCGATGCCGGCAGCGGTCCCTCCATGGTCGAGCCGTACGCACCGAGTTCCATGAAACTCAGTGCGCCATCGGCCGGCCCGCGCGCAAACACGAACGTGCCATCTTTCGGATGGCCCAGGTATTGCCGGATTTCGTCGCGCTGCTCTGGTGTCGCGCCTTCCATCAGCTTGTAGCGCAATTGCGCATAGGCGCGCGTGCACTCCATGAACGCGGTGCGGATGCCGGATTTGTTGCGGCGGCCCGGCATGCACAGCAACAGGTTGCCGAACGCGTCGAGCAAGGCCACGGCATCGCCGTCGCCGCCCATCACCTTGTCGCGCGCCATCGCCTGCAGCAGCGCGGGCGCCAGGCTGGCGTCGGGACGCTGCGGATCGCAACGCGCCGTCAGCGCTTCCGGAAAGGCCTTGCGCAAGCCCACCGCGATCGCATGGCGTGACGATAACGTAGCCGGGTCTTTCAGCTGCTCGCGCGGCGGGTCCATATCGAACAGCGCTACCGCATCCTTCGCCGTGGCTTCGAACACCAGCGAGCACAAGGCCTCGGTCGGTTCTGAAATATTTTTACCGATGAAGAAGGGCTTGACGGCGGCGCCCTTCGCTTCCCGCGCATAGGCCGACTGGCCCAGCACGGCCGGATAGGAAAACGTTGCCTTCGCCTGCGCACGCAAGCCTTCCGGCAACGCGTCGAAGGTTGCGCTGCCGTCGTAATTGATGCCGGCATTGGGATCGGTGGCGGCCACCAGCACATTGAAGCCGGCGGCCAGGATGGCGCCGGTGCACATGCAGCATGGGTCGAGCGAGGTGACGATGGTGATCTCGTGCGGCTCGGGCAATACCGTTCCCTGCGCGCGCTCTTCGAAATACCATTCGATCAACTGCCGTTCCCCGTGCGCCGTGGGGTCGAACACCAGGCCATCGCGGATCACGTTGTTGTGCAGTGCTTTCAGCACGTTGCCGGCCGCATCGATCATGATGCCGCCGACACCGAAGGTGCCCTGCGCCTTGGCTGCAATGGCTTCATTGGCGGCGACCGCCACCGCCGCCTGGACATCGATGACTTTCTTCACTGCTCGCTTATTTCTTTTTCAAGTCCGCGCCGCCGAATGCGTTCGGCAATTGCTGCGCGGCCGTGGTTTCAAAGACGTCGCCGTTCAGGTTGGCCAGCACCACCGGCAATTCATTGCCGCCCAGTTCCAGCACCACCTGGCGGCACGCGCCGCACGGGGCGATCGGGCCATCGGTTTCGCCAATCACGGCCAGCTTGTCGAAGTCGCCCGGCTTGTAGCCATGCGCGACCGCGCTGAAGAAGGCGGTGCGCTCGGCGCAGTTGCACAGGCCATAGGATGCGTTTTCCACGTTACAGCCGTGGAACACGCGGCCATCGTTGCACAGCAGGGCCGCGCCGACCTTGAAGTTCGAGTACGGCGTGTATGCCTTCAGGCGCGCTGCGGCCGCTTCTGCGATCAGTTGTTGGTTATCCATTGTTCTCTCCAAACATGTCACACCTGGGGTCAGACCCCATTTATGACAAAAACGGACATTTCTCGCGAAAATATGTCCGCTTTTGTCACATTAGGGGTCTGACCCCAGAGGGGGACATCGCGGGGTGATCTGTTAGTTTTATGGGCGGATCGTACGGTAGATGACCGGGTTGGCCGCCGGTTTGTCTTCGACAATCGTGTACGCCGCCTGGATTTCCGCGATCGCCTGTTCGGCCGCGGCTTCGGTGCGCGCGTGCACCATGGCCAGCGGTTGGCCCACTTCGATGCGGTCGCCGAGGCCCACCAGGTCCGTCAGGCCGACCGCGAAGTCGATCGCATCGGACGGACGGCGGCGGCCGCCGCCCAGGCTGACCACGGACAAACCAATGCCACGGCAATTGGTCGCCGCAGCATAGCCGGAACGCAGGGCCGGCGCCGCCACCAGGATCGGCGCTTTCGCCAGGTGCTTGTCTGGGTTTTCCACCAGGTCGGCCGGGCCGCCCAGCGCCACCACCATGCGCGCAAAGCGTTCGGTGGCCGCGCCGGTATCGAGCGCCGCCTGCAGTTTCTGGCGCGCTTCCACTTCGTCGGCCGCCAGCTTGCCCAGCACCAGCATTTCCGCGCACAGCGCCATGGTGACTTCGTGCAGGCGCGCCGGACGCGATTTGCCGGTCAGGTAATCAATCGCGCCGCGCACTTCCACCGCGTTGCCGGCATATGGCGCCAGCGATTCATTCATGTCGGTCAGGATCGCCGACGTCATCATGCCCGCGCCATTGCCGACCTTGACGATGGATTCGGCCAGTTCCACGGATTTGTCATAGGTCGGCATGAAGGCGCCGCTGCCCGCTTTCACGTCCATCACCAGCGCTTGCAGGCCGGCCGACAATTTCTTCGACAGGATGGAACCGGTGATCATGGCCACCGATTCCACCGTCGCCGTCACGTCGCGGATGCTGTAGAAACGTTTGTCGGATGGCGCCAGGTTCGAGGTCTGGCCAATGATGGCCACGCCGACTTCCTTCACGACTTTGCGGAACAGTTCATTGTCCGGCACCGTGTTGTAGCCGGGGATGGAGTCAAACTTGTCCAGGGTGCCGCCGGTGTGGCCCAGGCCACGGCCGGAAATCATCGGCACGTAGCCGCCGCAGGCCGCCACCATCGGGCCCAGCAGCAGCGACACCACGTCGCCCACGCCGCCGGTCGAGTGCTTGTCGACCACCGGGCCCGGCAAGTCCAGCTTCGACCAGTCCAGCACCGCGCCGGAATCGCGCATGGCCAGGGTGAACGCCACGCGCTCGTCCATGTTCATGTCGTTGAAATACACGGCCATGGCCAGCGCGGCAATCTGCCCTTCGCTGACGCTGCCGTCCGTGATGCCGCGTACGAAGAACTGGATTTCTTCCGGAGTCAGTGCTCCCTTGTCGCGTTTTTTGCGAATGATTTCCTGGGTCAGGAACATAGTCGGCCTCTTGGTCTGTTGTCTTGTGTGTTGTCTTGTAAGGCATTCGGGCCGCAGGCCGGTTTTCCCGGTCTGCGGCCCTTCGATGGATCATCCTGCCACGACGTTATACGCCGTATGGAATCCAGATGTTTTTCACTTGCGACGCATGCGCCAGCACCGTGCGGCCGCCGGCCTGCGCCGTGCTGAACCAGTCGCGGCCCTTGGCGCCGCCGGTCCAGGTGCGCTTCAGCGAACCGGCCGACAGGCGCTCGACTTCGGCGCAGCCGGCGGCGGAACCGTCATGGCGCCACAGCGCGTCCACGTCCGAGTGGGTGGCCAGGGTGCGCGCCAGTTCGTCGGCCGAACCGGTGACGATGTTGACCACGCCGCCCGGCAGGTCGGACGTGTCGAACACCTGGTACAGGTCCGTCGCCGTCAGCGGATGCGCTTCCGACGGCACCACCACCACGCGGTTGCCCACGGCGATGGCCGGCGCCACCAGCGAAATGAAGCCCAGCAGCGGGTTTTCATTCGGCGCCACGATGCCGATCACGCCAATCGCTTCGTTCAGCGCCACGGTGATGCCATGCATCGGCGGCTGGTGCGCCAGGCCGTCGTATTTGTCGGCCCATGCGGCCCAGTAGAACAGGCGTTCCACTGCGGCCTGCACTTCCTTCTCTGCGTTTTTCGCGCCGGTCTGGGCCGCGATGCGCTCGGCGAATTCCGCGCCGCGCGCCGCCAGGTTTTCCGCGATATAGAACAGCACTTGCGCGCGGTTGTGCGCGGTGGCCTTGGTCCAGCCGGTCGCCTTGTGGGCCGCTTCCACCGCGTTGCGGATGTCCTTGCGGTTACCCTCGCCCACTTCGCCCAGCAGCTTGCCGTCCGCGCCGTGGATGGCGCGGCTGTAGGCGCCGTCAGGGCGGGCTTGCTTGCCGCCGATGTACAGCTTGGCGGTACGGTCGATCGCGAAGGGATCGCTGGACGCGGCGGCGGCTTTGGCCTTGCCTTTTTCAGCGGCCAGTGGCGCCGCGGGGCGCTGGTCTTCCGACAGCGGCACCAGGTATTCATACATGCCTTCGCGGCCGCCTTCACGGCCGTAGCCGGATTCGCGGTAGCCGCCGAAGCCGCAAGCGGCGTCGAACTGGTTGGCGGTGTTGATCCACACCACGCCGGCCTTGATGGCTGGGGCCACGTCCAGCGCCAGCGAAATGTTTTCCGTCCACACGCACGACGCCAGGCCGTACACGGTGTTGTTGGCCAGTTGCACCGCTTCGGCCGGAGTGCGGAAGCTCATCGCCACCAGCACCGGGCCAAAGATTTCAGCCTGGGCCACGGCGGCCGAGGTCGACGCGCCCGTGATCAGGGTCGGCGGGAACCACGAACCATCGGTCGGGATCACGCAGCCGGCTGGCTGGTACACATCACAACCTTCGCAGCGCGCGCTTTCCACCAGGCCGGCGATACGCTGTTGCTGGACCGGATCGACCAGCGCGCCGATATCCATCGATTTATCCAGCGGCGAACCCAGTCGCAGGTTGTCCATGCGGGCGCGCAGTTTGGTGAGGAAGCGCTCTTCCACCGATTCCTGCACCAGCAGGCGCGAACCGGCGCAGCACACTTGCCCCTGGTTGAACCAGATCGAATCGACCAGGCCTTCCACGGCCGCATCGAGGTCCGCGTCTTCGAACACGATGAACGGCGACTTGCCGCCCAGTTCCAGCGACAGCTTCTTGCCCGAACCGGCGGTGGCTTCGCGGATGATGCGGCCCACTTCGGTGGAGCCCGTGAACGCCAGCTTGTCGATGCCTTCGTGCTTGACGATGGCTTCGCCCACGCGGCCGTCACCGGTCACGATGTTGACGACACCTGCCGGCACGCCGGCCTGTACGCAAATGTGCGCGAACAGCATCGCGGTCAGCGACGTGAATTCCGCCGGCTTGAACACAACGGTGTTACCGGCGGCCAGCGCCGGTGCGACTTTCCAAGCCAGCATCAGCAGCGGGAAATTCCACGGCACGATCTGGCCCACCACGCCCACCGGACGGTGGCCGGCGAATTCTTCATCCTGCAACTGGGCCCAGCCAGCATGGTAGTAGAAGTGACGGGCCACCAGCGGCAAGTCGGCGTCGCGGGTTTCGCGGATGGTCTTGCCGTTATCCAGCGTTTCCAGCACGGCGAACAGGCGCGCATGCTTTTGCATCAGGCGTGCAATCGCGTACAGGATCTTGGCGCGGCCATGGCCGCCCAGGCCTTGCCAGGCTGGCTGCGCGCGCCGTGCCGCCTCGACGGCGCGGTTCACGTCGTCCAGCGATGCTTGCGTCAGTTCCGCCAGTTGCTTACCGTCGGCCGGGTTGTTCGATGCGAACAAGTCACTTGGCTCGGACCAGGCGTTGTCGATGAACAGGCCGAACTTGCGGCCTTGCTGGTCCAGCCATGCTTGCGCTTCCTTCTGGCTTTCTGGTGCGGGGCCGTAGTCCATGGTCTTCAGAATGTCGTTAATAGTTGGCATGAGTGGATCCTTAAGGTTGGGCGTGGCGGTGTACGGCCGAGTAGTTGCCGGTGACATGGTGTTCGAGCTGGCGCTCGATGTCAGTCAGCAGGCTCGATGCGCCGATGCGGAACAGATGCGGTTCCAGCCATTCATTGCCCAGTTCTTCTTTCATCACGGTCATGTATTGCAGTGCGGCCTTGGCCGTGCCCACGCCACCAGCCGGCTTGTAGCCGATCTGGAAGCCGGTGCGCTCATGGTATTCGCGGATCGCGCGCACCATCACCAGCGACACGGGAATGGTGGCGTTGACGCCTTCCTTGCCGGTCGAGGTCTTGATGAAGTCCGCGCCCGCCATCATGCACACC
This sequence comes from Pseudoduganella sp. GW821-FHT12E03, assembly GCF_058807115.1. Classification (NCBI taxonomy): domain Bacteria; kingdom Pseudomonadati; phylum Pseudomonadota; class Betaproteobacteria; order Burkholderiales; family Oxalobacteraceae; genus Pseudoduganella; species Pseudoduganella sp. GW821-FHT12E03. The sequence goes on from NZ_JBXAQJ010000003.1 coordinate 646,346, forward strand.
CACGATGCTTTCGCCACGTTTTCCAGGGTCACCAGGTCACCGGTGGCCAGGATGGCTTTCACGTGCGCTTCGCCGCACGCCTTGCGGTACGCCGCCATTTCATCGTACAGCGCTTGCCAGTTGCCCGTCAGGACGTGCTGGCGCGTGATGACGATATCGATTTCCTTGGCGCCGGCGGCCACCGACAATTCGATTTCACGGACCTTGGTTTCCATGCTGGTCAAACCCGCCGGGAAGCCGGTCGACACGGCGGCGATCGGCAAGCGGCCTTTCAGCACCTTGTCCGCATGCTGGATCATTTCGTGGTACACGCACACGGCGCCCGTCATCAGGTTACGCTCTTGCAGGCCCAACGCCTCCACCAGGTCGGAGCGCAGCGGGCGCATGGCCTTCATGCACAGGCGCTCGACCCTGCCCGGCGTATCGTCGCCGGCCAGGGTGGTCAGGTCGATCAGTTCGATCGCCTTGACCAGCCAGGCGGCCTGGTATTCCTTCTTGACGGTGCGGCGGTTGGCCAGCGACGCGGCACGACGGTCGGCCGCGGCTTTGTTCACGTGGATATGGTTCAGCCAGCCCAGGTCGAGCGGCATCGCCTCATTGCGCTTGAAGTTATCAATGATCATAGGACGTTGGTTCCGTTGGAAAGAGGTTGCACGCCGAGGTGGTGGGCAATGGTCTGGCCGATATCCGAGAACGTGTCGGAAATGCCGAGCGCGCGGGGGCTCACGCCGGGGCCGAAGAAAATCACCGGGATGTGTTCACGCGTATGGTCGGAACCCGGCGAGGTCGGATCGCAGCCGTGATCGGCCGTGATGACGCACAGGTCGCCGTCTTGCATCTTGGCGAAGAATTCCGGCAGGCGCGCATCCATTTCATGCAGCGCGTTCGAATAGCCCGCCACATCGCGGCGGTGGCCAAAGGCCTGGTCGAAGTCGACGAAATTGACGAACGTCAGCGACTTGTCGCCGGCTTCGTCCTGCACTTTCAACAGCGCGTCAAACAGCGCCATGTTGTCCGGCCCCTTGACCACGCGCGACACGCCCTGCCCCGCATAGATATCGCTGATCTTGCCCAGCGCGATGACTTCGCCGCCTTCGTTTTTCACGTGGTCCAGCAAGGTTGGCGCATGCGGCGGGATCGCGTAATCGTGGCGGTTGGCGGTGCGTTTGTAGTTGCCGTTTTCGCCGGTGAACGGACGCGCGATGATGCGGCCGATGTTGTATGGCTTGACCAGTTCATAGGCCTGCTCGCACATGTCGTACAGGCGCTCCAGGCCAAAGTGCTCTTCGTGACACGCGATCTGCAGCACCGAGTCGGCCGACGTATACAGGATCGGCTTGCCGGTCGCCACGTGTTCATCGCCGAGGTCATTGATGATGGTGGTGCCGGACGCGTGGCAATTGCCAAGGAAGCCCGGTACGCCGGTCAGCGCCTGCAACTTGTCGGTCAGCTCTTGCGGGAACGATGGCACGGTTTTCGGGAAATAGCCCCAGTCGAACAGCACCGGCACGCCGGCGATTTCCCAGTGGCCGGACTGGGTATCCTTGCCGGTCGATTGCTCGCGCGCGGCGCCATAGGCGGCCGTGAATCCGTCGCGCTGGTTGAAGCCGGCGGCCCATTCGCCGCAAGCGGCATGGGCGGCGGCGGCCAGGCCCAGTTTTTCCAGGTTGGGCAAGTCCATCGGCTTGCCTTCCTTCGCGGCCCATGCCGCGATATGGCCGAAGGTGTTGGTGGCGGCGTCGCCATACTTGCCGGCGTCCGGCGTGGCGCCGAGGCCAAAGGAATCCAGCAGGAGGATAAAGGCGCGTGACATGATGGTGCTCGTCGGTTAAGTTGGAGTATTCAGTGTAGGCTGCAATGCAGAAGGGCGGCCGAGCCGCCCTTCTTTTTGATTACGCGCGCGGCGTTTTCGCCACGTTCGCCAGGAACGCCAGGATCAGTTTCACCAGGCTTTCCGCGCCGATGGCCGCGTATTTCAGGGTCTGTTCGTGCGACAGCTGGAATGGCGACATGCCTTCGGCCAGGTTGGTCACCACCGATACGCCCATGACTTTCAAGCCGCAGTGGCGGGCCGGGATGACTTCCGGTACCACGGACATGCCCACCACGTCGGCGCCCAGCACTTTAAAGGCGCGGATTTCCGCAGCGGTTTCAAAGTTCGGGCCGGAGTACGCGATGTACACGCCATCGTGCAGGGTGATGCCGGTTTCCGCCGCCGTGGCTTTCAGCTGGTTGCGCAGGTCGGCGTCGTAGCAATTCGACATCGAGAAGAAGCGCGGGCCGAAACGCTCGTCGTTCGGGCCGATCATCGGCGTGCCCGGCAACAGGTTGATATGGTCGGTCAGCGCCACCAGCGAACCGGCATCGACTTCCGGACGCAGCGAACCGGCGGCATTGGTCACAAACAGGAAGTCCACGCCCAGCAATTTCAGGGTGCGCACGGCGGAGGTCATCACGCCCAGGCCATAGCCTTCGTAGAAGTGGCCGCGGCCTTTCAGGCACACCACCTGCACGCCGGACAAGGTGCCCAGCACCATCGCGCCGGCGTGGCCGTGCACGGTGCTGATCGGGAAACCTGGCAATTCATCGAACGGAATCGTCACCGCATCCTGCATTTGCTCAGCCAGCACGCCGAGGCCGGAACCGAGTACCAGCGCGAGACGGGGCTGGAAGTTCGCCGGCATGCGGGAACGGACAAGGGCGGCGGCCTGGTATGGAGCGTTGTTCATGAGGTTCCTCGTTATGGATTTATAGGTATAGGCGCTGTAGCGTGAAACCGCTTGCGCCAATGTGACTTTCGAGTGAAGCGATACTATGCAGTATTGGCTATATGTATGGCAAATACCATTTTTCTTTACTATTTATACGAACAGAGTATAAATAGCTAGTATAAACACTCCAGTGTGCACAGATTGACAGCAGCCAAACAAATGTCCACAATGATCGACAAATGTTTACCCAACATGAAGACTGCCGTGAACGACCTATCCAAAAAGGAACAGTTATACGAGCTGATACGGGCCAACCCCTTTGTATCGCAGCAAGACCTGGCGGTCGAACTGCGCCTGTCACGGTCCGCCGTGGCAGGCCACATTGCCAGCCTTATCCGTGAACGCCGCCTGCTAGGCCGCGCGTATGTCTTGCCGGGCAAGCGCCCGGTGATGTGCATTGGCGCCGCCAACCTGGACCGCAAACTCCGCTCGATTGCCCCCATGCAAATGGGAACTTCCAACCCCGCCACCGCCGAAGAAGTGTATGGCGGCGTGGCGCGCAATATCGCTGAAAACCTTGCCCGCCTGGGCTTGCCTGCCGCCCTGCTCACTGCCGTGGGCGACGATGCCGCCGGCATGTCGCTGCTGCAACACGCGGAAGATACCGGCATCGATGCGCGCGGCACCTTGAAACTCGCCAATACCTACAGCGGCACCTACACCGCCGTGCTGGACGAACGCGGCGAAATGCTGCTGGCGCTGGCCGACATGGCGCTCTATGACCAGCTGACGCCGGACTTCCTGGCCAGCCGCGCGCCACAGCGCACCGCCGCCGCCATGGTGGTGGCCGACTTGAACTTGCCGGAGGATAGCGTTGCCACCTTGCTGGACGACGCCCGTGTCGGCGCCGCCCCGCTGATTATCGTGGCCGTGTCGCAGCCGAAAATGGCGCGCCTGCCACGGGACTTGCACGGCTGCCGCCTGCTGATCCTGAACCGCGCCGAACTGGAAACCCGCGTCGGCCGCAAGCTGGCCGATGAACTGGCTGTCGGCCAGGCCTGCCGCGACGTGCAGGCGCAAGGCGCCCAGGATGTCATCGTCACCTGCGGCAGCGAAGGCGTGTATTACACGCACCCGGACGGCGTGGACTGGCTGCCGGCGCCGCAAGTGGACGTCATCGATGTGACGGGCGCGGGCGACGCCTTCTCGGCCGGCGTCTGCTGGTCGCTGTACCAGGGCAATGGCGATTTGTCGCTGGCGTGCCGCCGTGGTTTAAAAGTGGCGGCCATGACCCTGGAAAGCCCCGATAGCGTGTCGCCCTTGCTGGCGGCCGATATCCTTGATGAAATCAACGAATTCACTGCCGAATTCGCTTCCACCTTGCAGGACTGACGCCATGCACCAATTCCTCTTGTTCTCGCCTGAAGTGGCCAATGCCCGCGCCGCCGGCAAACCCATCGTCGCGCTGGAATCGACCATCATTTCGCACGGCATGCCTTATCCGCAAAACGTGCAGACGGCGCGCGAAGTGGAGCAACTGATCCGCGACGCTGGCGCCGTCCCGGCCACGATCGCCATCATTGGCGGCAAGATTTGCATCGGCCTGTCGGACGACCAACTGGAAACCCTGGGCAATTCGCCGGACGCCATGAAAGTGTCGCGCCGCGATTTACCGTACGTGCTGTCCACCGGCAAGCTGGGCGCCACCACCGTGGCGGCCACCATGATTTGCGCGCAACTGGCGGGCATCGCCGTGTTTGTCACGGGCGGCATCGGCGGCGTGCACCGGGGCGCGGAAACGTCGTTCGACATTTCCGCCGACTTGCAGGAACTGGCGCAGACCTCGGTGGCGGTGGTGTGCGCGGGCGTGAAATCCATCCTCGACATCGGCCTGACCCTGGAATACCTGGAAACCCACGGCGTCCCCGTGGTGACGGTGGGCCAGCCCGGCTTCCCGGCCTTCTTCACCCGCGACAGCGGCTTTAACGGCGACTTCCAGCTCGATACGCCGGCCGAACAAGCCGCGTTCATCCACACCAAGTGGCAACTGGGCCTGAAAGGCGGCATCGTGGTCAGCGCACCGGTGCCGGCCCATGAAGCCATGCCGAAAGATGAGATCGACGCCATCATTGCCCAAGCCTTGAATGAAGCGCGCGACCAGGGCGTGACGGGCAAGAAAGTTACGCCGTTCCTGCTGGCCCGCATCAAGCAGCTGACGTCGGGCCGCAGCCTGGTCACCAATATCGCGCTGGTGAAAAACAATGCGCGGGTGGGCGCTGAACTGGCCCGCGCCCTGCTGGAGCATCCCGTCGCGTAAGCACGCAACGCCACCAGGTAACATCAGCAAGCAACATCAGCACGCAAGCCGAGTCCATCATGTCCATCGACCTGAAACAGTTACGCTACTTCCTCGCCGTTGCAGAAGAAAAGAGTTTCAGCCGCGCCGCTGAACGGCTGCATATTTCGCAGCCGCCCTTGTCGCAACAGATCATGAAGCTGGAAAGCGAGCTGGGCGTCAAACTGTTCGCGCGCACCACCCGCACCTTTGAATTGACGGTGGCGGGCAAGGCGCTGATGAATGAAGCGGCGGATTTGCTGTCGAAAATGCGCATGACGATCGACACCATCCGCCAGATCGACCGGGGCGAAGTGGGCCGCCTGCGCGTGGGCATCGTCGGCTCCGCGATGTGGGGCCCGATTCCCACCATGCTGGAAGAATTCCAGAGCAAATACCCGCGCGTCACGTGGACCATCCACGAATACGGCCCCACCGTGCAATACGACGCGCTGCGCGCCAAGCAAATTGACGTCGGCTTCTGGCGCGAACCGAAGCTCGATGAAGACGACCTGAAAAACGATAACCTGCGCCAGGAACTGTGCTTCCGCGAAAACATCTGCGTCGCCATCAATGAGCACCACCCGCTGGCGAAAATGGACGCCATCGAATTGATGGATATCGCCGACGAACCGATGCTGACCCTGGCGCTGGATAAATCGGCCTTCCCCCGCTACCTGATCCAGTGCTGCGTCAAGGCCGGCTTCCAGCCGCAAATCTTCCAGGAAGCCAACGAGCCGCAAACCTTGCTGGCCATGGTCGGCGCCGGCCTCGGCGTGGCGCTGCTGCCGGAAACCACCAGCCGCATCGGCTGGCCCGGCGTGGTGTTCGTGCCGATCCGCACCAATCCACCGTCGGCTAATCTGTACATCACGTACACCACCCTGGATGATGCGCCAGTGGTGCGGGCGTTTTTGAATATCCTGAATCCGCCGACGGCTTGATCGACCAGTTTTCTTCTCCGGGCGCAAGCTATTGCACCCGCCTGCTATGATGTGGTTTTAGCGACTTAGCGCCCCCCCAACATGGACATACGTCCTCAACTGGTCGTAGTCGGCGGACCTAACGGTTCTGGCAAATCAACTTTCGCCCGTAGCTACGCGCAAACCGCTGGCATTCCCTATTTGGGTGCTGATGACATTGCATTCGAGCTTTCGCCAGATGACCCATTTGCGGTACGGTCGCGGCAGGACGTGAATTCAGCCGCCGCCTCTCCAACGCATTGGAACACGGGAAGTCTCTGGTAATTGAATCGACCTTGGCCGGGGCAAGCCTTGCTCGAAGCATAGCCAAGGCTCGAACGGCTGGATACGAAACTACTTGCATCCTTGTCTTTTTGGACAGTGAAGAATTGTGCCTGCGGCGAATCAGTGAGCGAGTTGCCCAAGGTGGACATGACGTACCCGAAGTCGATGTACGCCGCAGATTTGGCCGAGTCTTCCCCGTCTTCTGGCACCACTATTTGCCGCTGTCAGACCGAAGTCTGGTCGTGTTTAATGGCGGCGAGTCCTTCCTCATCGTTGCTGAATCAGAGAACAGTAACTGGGAAGTCTATGATGCTAATATGTGGGAAAAATTTACGGATTTAACGAAGGATTCAAGTCATGACAGTGAATAAAGGCGAACGCTGGTCTGCACAGTTCGCTCGCATTGGCAATCAAGCTGTACGCGAAGCACAGGCCAAGAACCGCCAGTTAGGGATTCCCAACTGGTATTCCCTCAATGGCAGACTGGTCAGCGATACCGGTGTCGTTGAAACGATTGCCACACCTCCTGCGACACCTGCCTGAACAAGTCACACCGGAGCTGCGTTCAATGCGTGGCCCCGCCAAACTCCCGCACATCAAGATCGACCGCCAGCGCGGTCTGGATGGCAATTTTCAAACCTTCCACCACATCAGTCAACGCCATGCTGGGCGCCCCCGGATGGCGCGCGGCCTGCTGCGGCAAGTACGGAATGTGGATGAACCCCGCCCGCAGCGGCGCGAAGCCACCGGCTTTTTGCCGCGCGGCGGCAATATGCATCAAACCATAAAACACGTGGTTGCAGACAAATGTGCCAGCCGTCTGCGACACCGACGACGGCAAGCCGGCCGCGCGCAACTCGTGCACGATGGCCTTGATCGGCAACGTGGAAAAATACGCGGCCGGGCCGTCGGGCATTACCGGCTGGTCGACCAGCTGGCGCTGCAGGTTGTCGGGAATCGGCGCATCGTCGACATTGATGGCGATCCGCTCGACCGACAGGTCGCAGCGCCCGCCAGCCTGCCCCACCGCGATGACAATCGACGGGTTGTATTCGTTGACGGCCGCCGCCATTTCCGCAATCGACTGGCCGAACACGCAGGCCAGCTGCTTCGCTTCCACCGTAAAGCCATCCCCGCCCCAGCCGGCGAGCGCCCGCACGGCTTCCCACGCGGGATTGATTGGTTCCTTGTTGAACGGTTCAAAGCCCGTCAACAGTACGGTCTTCTTGCTCATGGCGCCCTCACATCAGGAAATACAGCAACAGGATATTCGCCGCCAGCAGCGGCAATGCGGTCGGAATTTGCGCCTTGATGACGGCATGCCGGTCCGGCAAGTCCAGCAAGGCGACCGGCACCACATTGAAGTTGGCCGCCATCGGCGTCATCAGGGTGCCACAGTAACCGGAAAACATGCCGATTGCCGCCATCACGGCGGGATTCGCGTGATAGACGCCCACCAGCACGGGAATGCCGACGCCGCCCGCCATAACGGGGAACGCGGCAAAGCCATTGCCCATCACGATGGTAAACAGCGCCATGCCGCCGCAATAGACGGACACCGCCACCAGTTTCCAGTCCATGTTGATGGTCGACGTGCTGACATGGGCCACCGCCTTGCCGACACCGGCTTCGGAAAACAGCAGGCCCAGTACCGCCAGCATGTGCGGCAACACAATCGCCCAGCCCATCGCATCGACCATGCGGCGGAATTCGCGCGCGCCCTGTAGCGGCGTGGTGCGCAAGGTGCGGCAGGCAATGACCAGCGCCAGCACGGACGCCACGCCCAGCGCCGCCAGGGTCAGGTGCTTCTGGTCGAACAGGAACAAGCCGCCGACCTTGACGTCTTTCAGCAGGGTCGAACACGCCATCGTGACGGCGGGAATCACCAGCGCCGGTATAAACAGTTGATGGCCCAGGCGCTGCGCATGGGCGCGCCGCTCGGATTCCGGCAACACCGCGGGCTTGCCCATGCGCACACCGCCAAAGCCGGCCAGCAGCGCCATCGCCACCATCAGCGCGCCGGCCCACGCGGGCGGCAACGCCTCGCCGCCCAGGTACGCGGTGGCGTACAGCGCCCAGAACAGCGCCGTGGTCCAGCGGCGCGGATTGGATTTGTCGAGCACTGTCAGCACCGACAGCAGCGCCAGCATGCCGCCCAGCAGCAGGTAAAAATAATCAAGCTTAAAAATCACGCCATGCTCCCTCCCGGGTGCCGGCCGGACAGGCGGCAACCGGATACATCGTCTCGGCCGCGCGCATCACAACGCACTCCCATGCTGCCGGCCCGCCACCGCCGCTTCGGCGGCCGCCACCATTTCACGCTGCAGTTCGCGGTCCAGCCGCCGCAAATTCCAGGCATGGATCACCCAGGCGCAGATCGCGGTCGGGATACCCCACAGGGCGATGTGCAGCGGGTCGACTTCGATGCCCTCGCCGCGCAGGATGGTTTGCATCAGCACGATGGCGCCAAAGGCGACGAAGATATCCTCGCCAAAGAACAGGCCCACGTTATCGGTAGCGGCCGCCATCGCGCGCACCTTGTGGCGCAAGCGGTCGCTGATGCCGGGATGACGGTTTTCCGCCGCGCCTTCGGCCATCGGCGCCACCAGCGGGCGCACCATGTTCGGGTGTCCGCCCAGGCTGGTCAGCCCCAGCGCGGCGGCGGCTTCGCGCACCGTCAGGTACACGATCAGGATGCGGCCGGCCGTGGCGCCCCGCACCCTGGCAATCACGGCCTGCGCATGCTCGCGCAAGCCAAAGCGCTCCAGCAAGCCGATCGCGGCCAGCGGCAACAGGTAAATCAGGGGCAGGTTGCGGGTCTTGATGAAGGCCGTGCCCAGCGACGCCAGCAGGGCTTCCATGGGCATGGCGGCGGCCAGGCCAGTGGTGAAGCAGGCGGCCACCACCACCAGCACCGGATGCGCGCGCAGGACGAATCCCGCGACAATCACGGCCACACCCAGCAAGGGCCATAAATTTACAGCGGACTGCATGACGTCTCCTTATTTGAGGAGCGCATATCGTAACGCAAAGAACGAAAAAAAAGCCCGCACATCTTGCGATGTGCGGGCTTTCACATGCTTACAACAATCAGAACGTGGCCTTGAACTGCACGCCGTAGGTGCGTGGTTCGTTCAGGATACCGGTCAGGTTGTTGAAGTCGATCGCGCCAACCGACTGGATACGGTTGGTGATGTTGCGGCCGTACGCGGCGATTTCATACTTGTCCCATTTGTAGCCCACGCGCAGGCCGCCTTCGGTCATCGGCTTGCCGGTGTATTCCTTGGCTTCGTACAGGAAGAAGTTGTACTTGCTGCGGTAAGTCCAGTCGGTGTAAGCGTACAGCTCGCCATTGCCCAGGTCGGTGCTGTACTTCAGGGTGAAGTTATGCTGCCACTTCGGTGCGCGCGGCATGGCGTTGCCGTTGATGCTGGCGGTGCCTGCGAACGGGCCGGCCGGATCGGTCACGGTGCAAGGCGCGCCGCACTGCGATACGAACAGCGACGGATCCTTGATCTCGGTGTCGTTGTATGACGAACCGAAGCTGGTGGTGAAGCCATTACCCAGGTTGGCCTGGAAGTCCACTTCCACGCCCTGGCCGATGGCTTCATCCGCGTTGATCAGGCGGTTCATGTTGACGGTGCCCGAACCCGCGGTCAGCTGCTTGTCCTTGACCTTGTAGTGGAACACCGTGGCGGACATGCGCGCACGGCGGTCGAACAAGTCTTGCTTGACGCCGGCTTCAAACGACAGCACTTTTTCAGCTTGCGCCATGGTCGGCAAGTCGGTCAGGCCGAACAGGCGGCCCTGCATCGACGGTGCGCGGTAGCCGGTGGCCACGCGGCCGAACACGTTGGTGTCCTTGTCGACGGTGTAGGTGCCGGACAGGTCCCAGCTGAAGTTGGTCGAATCGCTGGCCAGCGTGTGGCGCGAGGTCGTCGCTTCCACGCGCGACGCCAGGAAGTCCTTCTTGTCTTTCGTGTAGCGCACGCCGCCACGCAGTTTCAGGCGGTCCGACACGGTGTAGTTGGCGGTGCCGAACAGTGCGAACGATTCCGCGCTCTGGAACTGGCGCGCGTAGAACGGATTTTGCGGGTTGCCCTTGGCCAGCGAATCAAAGCTGATCGAATCGATCTGGATGTCTTCGTTGAAGTAGTAGGCGCCGGCAATCCACTGCAGCGGACCGGTTGCCACGGATTCCGCGCGGAACTCTTGCGTGAACTGGCGGTGGTTCGGGATCAAGTCGGCGGTTTCAACCAGGAACGGGATGAAGCCAGGGCCCATCGGCGGCGCGTACGACGCGCCAAAGCCGCCGTCCACGTCGGCACGGCTGAACAGTTTCAGGGTGTCGTAGCCGGTGATCGAGTGCAGGGTCACGCCTGGCAAGTCCCAGCGCAGGCGCGCGCTGCCGCCGCGCACGCGCAGCCACTGCTCGTTGACGCCGTCGGTCGGGTACGACGCGTAGTCGAAGCCGTCCACCAGGTCATTGGTGCCTTTTTTCAGGATGTTGGCGCGGAACAGGGTCGCGGTGCCGTCCATGGTGCGGGCGTGCACGTTGAACAGGGCCGAGAAATCACGCGATGGCTTGATCAGCGCCTGGATACGGGCCGAGTGGTCGTCGTAGCCCTCGAAGTTCTGGGTGCCGGTGGCGCGGCCGTTATGCACGCGGTCGCCACGGTGCTGGCTCTGGCCCGCAAAACGCAGCGCCACGGTATCGGAGACTGGCAGGTTGTACGCACCTTCCAGGTTGCGGACACTGTCCTTGCCGAAGCCAGCCGAGAAGTAGCCTTCGGTCTTGAAGACCGGCTTGGCGGAATCGAACTTGATCACGCCGGCCGGGGAGTTACGGCCGAACAGCGTGCCCTGCGGGCCGCGCAGCACTTCCACCTGGTCCACGTCGAACACCGGGAAACCCTTCAGCATCGGGTTTTCCATCACGATGTCGTCCATCACCAGGCCGACCGGCTGCGATGCGTTCAAGTCGAAGTCGGTGTTGCCCAGACCGCGGATATAGAAGCGCGGGAAGGTACGGCCGTAATCGGATTCCACGTTCAGCGACGGCGAGCGGCCTGCCAGGAAACGGATGTCCTGGCCGCCGGACGTCAGCACGTCGAGCTTTTCACCCTTGACGGTGGCAATCGCCATCGGCACGTCTTTAATGTTTTCCGCGCGGCGCTGCGCCGTCACGATCACGGTTTCCAGCTGGCCGTCCGTCTTTTTCGCGGCGCTGACCGGGGCGGCGGCTTCCTGAGCCTGGCCTTCATCAGCGTACGCGTAATGCAGCGGGAATGCCGCGGCAACAGCCAGTGCGATCAGCGTACGACTTGCGTACGTATTCTTGTTCGTCATAAACCAACTCCTTGTGGGGGGTGCAACACCAGTTATAAAAATTCTGTAGGCGGACTTCGTGGGTCCGATAACGCTGCCGGTGCAATCCGCCCTGGTGGCGAATCGCCGCGCGCGGCGCGTTGGGTGTTCCGTTCAATACCTCGTAAAGCTTTGCAAAAAGCAAAGAAAAAACGACGTAAGGGCGCATCCTAGCACGAATTGTTTTGACGGAAAATTACGGAAAACCCCATTTCTATTTATATTTTCATCATATAAATAACCAACGAAAAACGTATTTGCCATACATATATGCGCTCATGCATAGTAAGGGACTATCCAAGCGCTATGCAGAGTGCCCGGAAAATGCTAGGAGGGCGATTCTTCAGAGGAGAATTGCCTGCGGCAGCGGGAAAATAGCGGATGGCGGCGGTGGGCTGGACTGCGTTTTTCGTGTCGATTTACTATCACGAAACCACGAAATTTGTAAAAAAGCCACAGTCAATTGTTTGAGAAATATTTCCAGATTGTTGCATCAGAACCACAGACGCCGAAACAAACAAACTGACAGTTACAAATTAGTGACCGGGTCGCAGCCATGTTTTTGGTACGGCCGTGCTAAAAAGATAAATAAACTACTATAAATCAGGCGTTTGGCGTGGCGAAAACTCTTAAAAGGGGTTTTTCCACCCCCAAAAAATATACAATATCGAACTTCCAGGGAGCCAACTCATGAAAATCAAACAACTGTGCGTCGCAGTTTCCGCCATGTGTGTCGCAGCAGGCGCTTCCGCCGCGGACCCGAAACTAGGCATCGTCTACGATGCGGGCGGCAAGTTCGACAAATCGTTCAACCAGTCCGCTTTTGAAGGCGCGCAGCGCTTCCAGAAAGAGACCGGCATCAAATTCATCGAAGTGCAAGCCAGCAGCGATACGCAGGCCGAGCAGGTGCTGCGCGGCCTGGCCCGCAAAAACCTGGACTTGATCGCTTCGATCGGCTTCGCCCAGACGCAAGCCGTGCAAAAGGTCGCCAAGGAATTCCCGAAAGTCCGCTTTGTGCTGATCGACGGCGTGGCGCAAGGCGCCAACGTCAACTCGATCACCTTCAAGGAAGAAGAAGGTTCGTACCTGGCCGGCGTGGCCGGCGCCATGGCGTCGAAATCCAAGAAGCTGGGCTTCATCGGCGGCATCGACATCCCGCTGATCCGCACCTTCGCCTGCGGCTATGCGCAAGGCGCGAAATCGGTCGACAAGAAATCCGAAGTATTCTCGAACATGGTCGGCACCACCGCCGCCGCCTGGAACGACCCTGCCAAGGGCGGCGAACTGGCGCGCTCGCAATTCGAACGCGGCGTGGACGTGGTGTTCGCGGTGGCCGGCGGTTCCGGTAACGGCGTGCTGCAAACCGCCAAGGAAAAAGGCAAGCTGTCGATCGGCGTCGATTCGAACCAGAACAGCCTGTATCCAGGCAGCGTGCTGACCTCGATGGTCAAGAACGTGGGTAACGCCGTATATGACTCGTTCATGCAGCAAAAGAACGGCACCTGGCAAGCCGGCGTCTCCGCCAAGGGCTTGAAAGAAGGCGGCGTGGACTGGGCGCTCGATGAGCACAACCGCAAGCTGATCACCCCTGAAATCGAAAAGAAAGTCCTGGCTGCACGCAAGGATATTATCGATGGCAAAGTCAAGGTCATCGACATCCGCACGGGCGTTGCCTGCCCAGCCTGATCATGTCATTCCAGAGAACGCGCCGGCGGGGTCTTCCCGTTCGGCGCGTTTTTTAATCCCCTACCCTCCAGTGATCCTATGCACCCAGCAGTAGAATTTCGCGGCATTTCCAAGCAATTTGGGGCGGTGAAAGCGAACACGGACGTCAGTTTTTCGATTGCCAAGGGGGCCATCCACGGCCTCGTGGGCGAGAATGGCGCCGGCAAATCGACCCTGATGAGCATCCTGTATGGATACTACCGCGCCGACAGCGGCGATATCCTGCTCGACGGACAAGTCCAGTCCATCCACAGTTCCCACCAGGCCATCGCGCTCGGCATCGGCATGGTGCACCAGCACTTCATGTTGGTTGAAAACATGACGGTGCTCGACAACGTGATGCTGGGCGCCGAAGGCGGCTTCAAGCTGGCTGGCCAGCGCGCCGGGGTGGAAGCCAAACTGCGCGAGATCTGCACGCGCTACCGGCTTGACGTCGATCCGCTGGCCACCATCCACGACCTGTCGGTCGGGGCGCAGCAGCGGGTGGAAATCCTCAAGCAGATTTACCGCAGCGCGAACATCCTGATCCTCGATGAGCCGACCGCCGTGCTGACGGCGCAGGAAACCGCATCGCTGTTCGAGATCCTGCGCCTGTTCAAGGAACAGGGTAAAACCATCATCCTGATCACCCACAAGCTGCAGGAAATCATGGACATCACGGATACCGTGACCGTGATGCGCGGCGGGAAAGTCGTGGGCGCGGTGCAGACCGCGCAAACCTCGAAGGAAGAACTGGCCAACATGATGGTGGGCCGCCCGATCGAGAACAACCTGCCGCGCGGCGCGTATAACCCGGGCCAGCCGGTGCTGGAAGTGCGCGACCTGGAACTCAAGGACGGCAACGGCGTCACCCTGCTGAACAAGTTGAATTTCACCTTGCGCGCGGGCGAGATCGTCGCCATTGCCGGCGTGTCCGGCAATGGCCAGAGCGAACTGATGGAAATCCTGTCCGGCATGCGTTTGCCGACCTCGGGCGAATTGAAGTTCGAAGGCAAGGCCCTGCCCGGGTCGGATTCAAATCGCGGCCGCGGCGACGCCGATGGCCTGCCGCGCACCTTCCGTGAACTGGGCATCGGCCACGTGCCGGAAGACCGCTTGCGCGATGGCGTGATCAAAGGCTTTTCCGTCATGCACAACACCTTCTTCGGCCACCAGGATGACAAGGCGCTCAAGAACCGCTGGGGCCTGATCGACTTCAAGGGCATTGCCGAGCGCTGCGCCGGCTTGCTGCAAACGTTCGACGTGCGCCCGGCCAATCCGGATTTGCGCATCGGCCTGCTGTCCGGAGGTAACCAGCAAAAAGTCGTGATTGCGCGCGAAGTGCTGGCCAATCCCAAGCTGATGCTGGTGGGCCAGCCCACCCGTGGCGTGGACATCGGCACCATCGAAGCCATCCACCGCCAGTTGCTGGCACTGCGCGACGCCGGCATGGCGATCCTGCTGGTGTCGGTGGAACTGGAAGAAGTCCGCGCGCTGGCCGACCGCATCCTCGTGATGTGCGGCGGCAGCATCACGGGTGAATTGAAAATCGACGAATTCGACACGACTCGCATCGGTCTGCTGATGGGAGGCATGCATAAATCATGACGACTAACGATATGCCACGCTGGGCCACGGGCTTTGTCCTGCCCGTACTGAATTTGCTGTCCGCGCTGCTGGTGGCGGCGCTGGTGATCCACATGCTGGGCGAAGACCCGGTGGACTCGCTGCGCATCCTGGTCAACAGCGCCATCATCAATCCGGAAGGCTTGAGCTATACGCTGTTCTACGCCTCGACGTATGTGTTCACGGGACTGGCCGTGTCGCTCGCGATGCAGGCCGGCCTGTTCAACATCGGCGCGGAAGGTCAGATGTATTTCGGCGGCCTGGGACTGACGCTGGTGATGATTAACTTTGACGCCGCACTGCCTTGGTATCTGCTGATCCCTGCCGGCATGATCGGCGCCGCGCTGTTCGGCGCACTGTGGGCGTACATCCCCGGCTACCTGCAAGCCAAACGAGGTTCGCACATCGTGGTCACCACGATCATGTTCAACTTCATCGCGGCATCGCTGATGAATTTCATCATCGTCAAATACCTGATTCCGCCAGGCGAGCAAAACACCGCATCGCGCGTGTTCTCGGCCGCGGCGGAAATGCCGCGCCTGAACGCGTGGTTCCCGGTGCTGGGTGAAACACCGCTTAATATCGGCTTCTTCCTCGCCATCCTGGCGCTGGTGGTGTATGGCGTGGTCATGGGCCGCTCCGCCTGGGGCTACAAGGTGCGCGCGCTGGGCCTGAACCAGCACGCCGCCCATTATGCCGGCGTCAAGATCAGCGCCATGATCATCCTTGTCATGGCGCTCTCAGGCGCATTGGCCGGACTGGGCGCAGTCAATTCCATCATGGGTTCCACCCACTACCTGTCGCTGAACTTCGTCGGCGGCGCCGGCTTTATCGGGATCGCGATCGCGCTGATGGGGCGCCAGCACCCGGTCGGCATTTTCCTGTCGTCGGTCCTGTTCGGTGCGCTGATCCAGGGCGGCTTCGACCTGTCGCTGGAAAAACCGAACATCCCGACTGAAACCTTCATCTTCATCCAGGGTTTGATCATCCTGTTCTGCGGCGCGATGGAAAACCTGTATGCGCCGGCTATTCTCAAACTGATCAAGTCGCGCAAGGGCTGACACCATGACTTTTGAAGACCTCCACCTCGGCTCCATCATCGTGTCCACCGTGCGCAACGCGCCGGTGCTGATTTTCGCCGCCATGGCCGGCCTGTTTGCCGAACGCTCCGGCGTCATCGACATCGGCCTCGAAGGCAAGATCCTGGCGTCCGCGTTCGTCTCGGCCGCCGTGGCGTTTGCCACGCAAAATCCCTGGTATGGCGTGGCGGCAGGCGTCGCCGTGTCCGTCGTGCTGGCCACCCTGCAAGGCTATGTCGCCATCACGCAAAAGGGCAACCAGCTGGTGGGCGGCATTGCGATTAACATCGCGATGAGCGGCCTGACCTTCGTGGTCGCGCAATTCTTCTTCCAGCAGGGTGGCCGCACGCCGGACTTGGGCGAAGCGCGCCTGTTTGACGTGGTGCTGCCGGGCAGCGCCGCTATTGCGGACATTCCCTTCCTCGGCTGGTTCTATACCAAGCTGATCGGCGGTCATTCGGTACTGGTATACTTGGCGTTTGCGCTGGTGCCGCTGGTGCACTGGGTGCTGTACCACACCAGCTTCGGCCTGCGCCTGCGCGCCTGCGGTGAAAACCCGCACGCGGCCGATGCGGCCGGCGTCTCGGTGGAATGGACCCGCTACCGCGCGATGATCATTGCCGGCGTACTGTGCTCGTTCTCGGGCGCGTATCTGGCCATCGTGCAGAGCGGCTTCTTCCTGCGCGACATGTCGGCCGGCGCCGGCTACCTGGCGCTGACCGCCATGGTGTTCGGCAACTGGCGTCCGGTGTACACCTTCCTCGGCTGCCTGATGTTCGGCTTCTTCGGCGCGGTGCAAATCCAGCTCGAAGGCGTGGACTTGCCGGTGATCGGCCGCATCCCGGGCGCGCTGATCCAGATGGTGCCGTATGTCGTGACCGTGGTGGTGCTGGCGGGCCTGATGGCCAAGTCGGTGGCGCCGAAAGCCATTGGCGTGCCGTTTGTGAAGTCGCGCTAAACTA
The DNA here is from genome assembly GCF_058807115.1 of Pseudoduganella sp. GW821-FHT12E03. NCBI lineage: Bacteria > Pseudomonadati > Pseudomonadota > Betaproteobacteria > Burkholderiales > Oxalobacteraceae > Pseudoduganella > Pseudoduganella sp. GW821-FHT12E03. The sequence goes on from NZ_JBXAQJ010000003.1 coordinate 663,377, forward strand.
CACATCCGGCACTCAGTGCCGGGCGCCAGTCAAAGCGAGCGGACCTTCGGGTCCGCTTTTTGTTATTCATAATTTTTACTTGCAGAACCAACAATGGCAACCCAAGACGACTATGGCAGCGGCGCCGCCACCAAAGGTGTTCTCCCCACAGGCGGCAGCGTTCAAGGCACACTGGAAGACCGTGACGACAGCGATTCCTTCGCTGTGACGCTGACCGGCGGGATCAGTTACACCTTCAGTCTGGCGGGGGGCGCCTACCCTGACTTTTTCCTGGAAGATGGTACAGGCAAGACACTGGCCAGGCCGATATGGGATACAAAGTTTGACTACACGCCGGCCATCTCCGGCACGTATTACGTCACATACAAAGCCGATTCCGCCAGCACCGGAGTCACATACAAGATCAGTTCAGGCTACGCAACGGATGACGTCGCGGGCAATGCATCAACGGCAGGGTCCATGACCGCCGGCGTGAAAAAAAGCGGCGCTATTGATACATCCGGCGACCGCGACTGGTACAAAATCACGCTGGCAGCGGGAACCATTTACAAGTTCGAGTTGACAGAGGGCGCGTTCAGGGAGCTCAACGACAACGCCATCCATAACTACGCCAAATCCACGCTGATGTTGATGGACGCGTCCGGCAAGCTGCTTCAAAGCCAGGAAAGTGGCTACTACTCCGCATCGTTCAACTACATTTCCGGCGCTGCGGGAACATATTATGTGGGCGTGAAAGGACTGGAAAGCGTCGTGGGAACGTATGAGCTGACTGCGACCCAAAGGAGCGACGATTTCACCGCTGCCACCAATACTACCGGGATTCTTGCCGTCGGCAGCACGGCACAAGCTACCTTGTCCCCGGGAATCGAGGATGCGGACTGGTTCAAAGTCACACTCGACGCCAACAATACCTACACGTTCAACCTGACCAATAGCGGCGGAACCAGCCAGTTCCCTACAATGATGGAGCTGCAGGTAATGGATGCAGGAGGCAGTCTGGTGCGAAGCTCAAGCTACGCCGCCGCGCCGCAACTGGCTTTTGATCCCAAGACATCCGGCACCTACTACATCCAGGTCCGAGGAGTGGGACAATTGGGTGAAACCTATACGCTGAACCTGTCCCGCACCGGCACCGACGGCAATGGCAGCGGCACCATTGACATGCCTGCCTTGGGCACTGCGATCTCCGGCAAACTGGAAACCGCCGGCGACGTGGATTGGTACCGGATCAACCTTGAAAAAGGCATCAATTACCGGCTCACCGCCGAGACGTCTTTCACGGACAGAATCTATGGTTTCTACGATGCGAACAGCAAGCCGCTTGATGGCGACTTCGATGGCATGCTGACTTACACGCCTGCGGCAAGTGGCACTTACTATGTCGGGATGCAGTCACTGTCCCATGCCACTGGCAGCTACACCATCACTGCCTATAGCGACGATTACAAAGGAAATGCGCAGACCAGCGGCAAACTGGCCATTGGCACACCGGGTTACGGAAAACACGAGTCGCCATACGACGAGGACTGGTTTGCAATCCAATTGCAAGCGGGAACCGCCTATGTCGTCAAGGCGGCTGACACTGGCAATGAGAAGGTCACTTCGACCCTGGCCATCCTGGACGCCTACGGTTCGCGGCTCAGCACCACGTATCGCGACGCCAGCACACCGGAACTGATGTCATGGTTCACGCCAACGAAAACCGGCACCTATTTTGTCAGCGTCAACAGCTCCTACCAAAGCCCGGGCAGCTATGTACTCACGGCGAACGTGGCGGCCAAGGATGACTATCCCGCTGACAGCACTTCATCGGCACGACTGACCACCACCGCATCGCTGCGAGGCAACATTGAGACGCCCAATGACGACGACTGGGTTGGCATTCCGGTCGTTGCAGGCAACAGCTACAGCATTGATATAAAAGGGACTGCCACCGACGGCGCCGACCTGCCGATGACGCCATCCCTGGCCGCCGGACCTGGCGCAGAATGGTTTGCCAACTTTAATGCGGCACTTGCCTCCGGCAGCAGACGGTTTACCTTTTATGCGGCCGATACCGGTATCGCTTATATCGATGCAGGTAATCTTTATCGCAAGACCGGCACATACAGCCTCAGTCTGGTCAATCATGGCAACGACGACTACGGCCTTCAAGGCCGCGCCGGCCAGCTGCACAGCGGCGGCGCGCTCACGGGGAAAATAGATTTCGCGGGCGACCAGGACTGGATGAAAATTTCGCTGCAGGCGGGCGTCAAGTACCGCTTCATCATGACGCGGCAGGATACGCAGACAGGCAGTACCCTGTTAATGATGCGGGATGACTATTCCTTCGTCACTGGCGCCACCCATGTCACCGAGGACACATTGGCGACGTTCGACTATTCGCCAGCGGCCAGCGGGACCTTTTACCTTGTCGCCTCCGGCGCCATGGAACAGACTGGCCGCTACAGTGTTCTTGCCGGCAGTATCAGCCCGGATGCGCAGACACTGACTGGCGCCAGCGGCAATGATGTATTTACTGGCACGTATCGGGGCGATACCATCCGTGGGGACTTGGGATTGGATACGGTACGCTATGGCGGGCCGCGCAGCGCCCTGGTCCTCAACAAAACCGATCAGTTCCACACCGTGAACAGCGCCGGCGGCAGCCAGGCTGCCGACCTGCTGTACGGCATCGAACGCCTGGAATTTTCGGACGGTGCCATTGCGCTGGACCTCAACGGCACTGGCGGACAGGCCTACCGTTTGTATCAAGCCGCATTCGACCGCAAACCCGACGAAGCCGGCGTGGGCTATTGGCTGTCCATGATGGACAAGGGGTCGTCCCTGTACGAAGTCGCGCGCAATTTCATGGCAAGCCAGGAATTTATCGGCAAATACGGCGCCAGCCCCAGCAATAGCCAGTTCGTCGACATCCTGTATCAGAACGTGCTGCACCGTGCACCCGATCAGGCCGGCCGCAGCTACTGGATCGACGTCCTCGATAAAGGGAACGCGCGGGAAGGCGTGCTGGCGTCATTCAGTGAAAGCGCTGAAAACAAGGCCACGGTGGCCGAGGCGATCGGATTGGGGTTTGCCTATCAACCGTTTTTGCAATAGCCGGGCAGATCGACACTTCCCGCATCCACCACGGAGACAACACGAAATGAAAAAAATCACCGCGGCCCTGCTGGCCGCCCTACTGCTGCCGCAAGCGTACGCGCTCGACCAGTCCGCCGCCGTCAAGGCATCCACCGTACTGAAAACGCAAACCAGCTGGGACGGCAAGCCGCTGGCGTACCCGCAGGGCCAGGCGCAAGTGACGGGCATGCTGATTGAAATCGCCCCCGGCAACGAAACCGGCTGGCATTTGCACACGGTGCCATCGTTTGCCATGGTGACCGAAGGCGAGCTGGAAGTGCATTTGAAGGATGGTTCCGTCAAACGCCTGAAGGCGGGCGACATGCTGGCCGAAGTGGTCAATACCCCGCACAATGGCCGCAATGTCGGCAAGGGACCGGTCAAGCTGGTGGTGGTTTACACTGGTGCGGCCGACAGCAAACTCACGGTGATGGAAACAGCACAACCCTGACCTGACCTTTTCATGAGGTGCATCGATGGCTATCCCCGCCCTGCTCGCCTGCCTGCTGTTCGCCGGTTTCAGCGTCCACCTGTGGCGCCGCAATGTGCGGCTGAAGCGGGAAGGTTTTATCCGCACCTTTGACTTGCCGAAAGGCTTGTTCGACAAGCTCGTCAAACGCCACCCGCACCTGACCGTGCGCGATTGCCAGCTGGTGTCGCACGGCTTGCGGCAATTTTTCCTGGCGCATTTGAAGTCGGGCCGCATGTACGTGTCCATGCCGTCGCAGGTGGCGGATGACCTGTGGCACGAATTCATCCTGTACACCAAGAACTACGAGCAATTCTGCAACCAGGCCTTCGGCCGCTTCCTGCACCATACGCCGGCCGAAGTGCTGGACAAGGCCAAGCGCAATAACGACGGCATCCGCCGCTGCTGGCGCTATGCGTGCCTGGAAGAAAACATCAATCCGAAGTCCCCGACTCGCCTGCCGCTGCTGTTTGCCCTGGACACCAAGCTGGGGATCGCCGGCGGCTTTATCTATGCGCTCGATTGCGCCACGTTGCGTAACGACGATGGCACGGTCCATTGCGGCGCCGATCTGTCCAGTTGCGGCGGCGGCAGTGGCTGTGGCGGCGGTTCGTCCAGCGATTCCGGCGGCGATGGCGGCGGCTCGGACGGCGGCAGCGGGTGTGGTGGTGGCGGTTGCGGCGGTGGCGGCGGCGACTGAACCGGGAGGCGGGTAAGCTGGCGCGATATCGGGCCTATACTATGCCCTCCGCCACGAGCGCTGACCACAAGCCCATGAAATCCATTTTTTATCCCGTCGTCCTGCTTGCCGTCTGGACTTTGCTGGTCCAGGTTGCCGTTGCCTTCGCCCGCGTGCGCGCCGGCGTGCATCGCCGCATCCGCGTCGATGATTTCAAATACGGCGAATCGCCCACGGTACCACCCGACGTCTGCCTGCCCAACCGCAATTACATGAATCTGCTGGAAGCGCCGGTGCTGTTTTACGTCGCCTGCATCGTGCTGTTCGTCACGGCCAGCGTCACGCATGCTGCCACCATGCTGGCCTGGCTGTATGTCGCGCTGCGCATTGTCCACAGCCTGATTCACCTGTCGTACAACGACGTCATGCACCGGCTGGCCGCATTCGGCGCCGGCAACGTGGTGCTGGCCATACTCTGGCTGATGGTCGGATTGCATTTGGCCAGCTAAGGGAGACCGGCCTTGCGCATGATCTGTCTACAACACTAGCTTGCTGCAATCGGAAGGCGGTGGCACACTGGTTCCACAATGGCCCCGCCCCTGCCAATCCAACCGCCACTGGCGTATCCGATGACACGCCGGCACTGTCTGGCCACCGCGCTGTCCGCCGCGATGTGCACCGTGGCGCGCGCCGCCGCGCCCAAACCTTCCACCGCAATCATTTACCCGTTGCACCTGGGCGCCTATGACGCCCGCTATGACTACGATTGGCTGGTGCTGCGCACGGCGCTGGAAAAAACCGCCGCTACGCATGGCCCTTTCAGCATGACGCAGTTTTCCGAAGCCATGTCGCCCCAGCGGGTGGCGCAGGAACTGGCGCTGCCCCAAGGCCGCATCAACGTAATGGCGCGCGCGGCATCGCCGGAATTCGACCGCAATTTCATGACGGTCAGGATCCCGATCGATAAAGGCTTGCTGGGCTACCGCGTGCTACTGGTGCGCAAAGAAGATTTGCCCCGTTTTGCCCAGGTGCGTGGCGTGCAGGATTTGCGCAAGCTGCGCGCCGGCATGGGCAAAGGCTGGGCCGACGTCGCGGTGCTGGCTCATGCGGGCTTGCCTGTGGTGGAGGGGAGCGCCCATGAAAACCTGTATGCGATGCTGCTGGCGAACCGCTTTGATTATTTCGCGCGGGGCGTCGATGAAGCCCAGTGGGAAATCAAGGAATACGGGTCGCGTTTCCCGCACATGGTAATAGAACCGACCCTGCTGCTGCGCTACCCGCTGCCGCGCTACCTGTACCTGCGGCGCGATGCGGAAGGCGAAGCGCTGGCGCGCCGCCTGACAGCGGGCCTGGAAACCATGGTGCGCGATGGCACGCTCGATGCGCTGTTCCGGCAGCACAAGGGACCGGTCATCGAACCGCTGCACCTGGACAAACGGCGCTTGCTGACCCTGACCAATCCGGGCTTGCAAGACACGCCGCAACAGCGGCCGGAGTTGTGGTATGCGCCGGGCGGCAAATAAGGCTTACGGCCAGATCGCCTGCAGCATCCCAGCAAAGCGGATACCGGCCTTGGCCAATTGTTCCTTCGCGATCGCCGACGACGTCACCGCATAATCGTCCGGTGCCGTGACTGGCCACGACACTTTGGTTTCCCTGGTCGGCACCGCCTGCATCGGCCCCACCTTCAAGCCCGCATGGGCGCGTTTCGAGACCGCCAGCGCTTCGGCCGCCAGCAAAGGCGCCCATTCCGCCGGGTCGCCGCCGAATTCCGCCACCACCGGCTTGCCCGCCAGTGCGATACGCGCATACTGTTCCGGCGTCTGCGCTTCAACCCGCTTCATCGCATACTCGACCAGCAAGTGATCCCAGTAATTGTGCAGCGAACGGCTGCCCTCCAGCAGCAGCGCATTGCCGCCCGCCGTGCTGAACACGGCCACGTCATCGACCTGCTCCGGCTTCACCGGCGCCACATACGCACCTTGCTTGTCCAGGTAAGCATTGCCCACATGCAGCGGCTGGTGCATGTCACCCGCCAGGTGCGCCAACAACAGCAAGGCCTGGCGTTTCGTGAACTTATGCGGGTTGACGGCCGCGCCATCCTTGCCCTGCAACACCCACACCGCCTGGCGCATCGATTGCACGATGTCGTGCCCTTTGGCGCCCACCGCCCGCTGTTGGTATTCCAGCGCCTGGAACGGCAAATTCGTATAGTGGTACTCGGCGTGCTGCGGATTGGCTTGCACGTACGCCAGCATTTCCGCCGTTTGCGGGCCGCACGCGTCGCCTTTCACGCAATCCATCCACACGGCGGCCTTTTCCAGGCTTTCACCAGGCAACAGCAAGGCCTTCACCTGCTTTTCCGCATTGGTGCCCCGGATCAGTTGGTCGGCAATCGCACCCACCGTACGGTGGCCATCATAGCCCCACGCCAGCGCCGGGGACGACGCGCACAGCGCCACGACACCCAGCGCGCCCAGCGCCGCACCTGCGAACCGCCGCATCATTCTTCCTTGCCCTTGGCAGGTTTCGGATACTGTTTATTGACGTCCAGCGGCGCCGCGTACTGCGAGCTCCACAATTGTTCATGCAAGGCCGCCACGCGCTGCGCCATGGCGGGATTGCGCAGCACCATTTCCAGGTTGCGCGACATGTCGAAATAGCCGCCGGCCCAGTTGCTGGTGCCAACCCACGCCAGCTTGCCGTCGATGCTCATGGTCTTGCTGTGGATCACGCGGGCAAAGGGAATAAAACCATCCGCCGCCTGCGGCAACGTCACCACGCGGATTTCCACGTTCGGCACCATGGCCAGGCTTTTCAGGTAATCGATGGCGGGCTTTTCGGTATTCCAGTTCGACACCATCAATTTGATTTTCACGCCGCGCTGCGCCGCCGCGCGCACCGCGTTGTCGATCACCGGATAATAGGGCCGCGTGCCTTTCGGGCCATACGACAGCGGCGCGTAATCCATCACCTGTATCCGCACTTCGCTTTGCGCTTCCGCCAGCATGGCCGGCAAGCCGCGCTCGGAATCGGCCACGCCGGGCGGGTTGTACGGATATGGGCTGGCCATCAGGAACGCATCCGGCGCGTAATTCGCGCTGCTGGCCGCCTGCGCGACCGGCGCCACGGATTTGCCTTGCGCCAGTTGCGCCTGCGCGCGCCAGTCCTGTTCAAAGATGGCCTGGACCTGCGCCACGACTTTGGGGTCCGTGATGCGCAAGCCGGTTTCATGAATGTGCGTAAACGAGCGCCAGTCGAAGTTCTGGCTGCCCAGGAAGGCCACTTGTTTGTCCACCGCCAGGTATTTCGCGTGGATGATGCCATTGCCCATCAACTGGCTGAAATCGAGGATGCGCAATTCCAGGTTCGGGATGGCTTTCAAGCGTTCGATGGTCGGCGCTTCCGACAGGTTGATGCCCTTCTTGTCGAGCAGGAAGCGGATTTTCACACCGCGCTTGCCGGCAGCTTCCAGCCGCTCGAACACGCGCTCGAATGGCGAACCGGGTTTCACCACCGCGTAGAACTGGCCGATGACGATTTCCTTTTTCGCATTGTCGAACAGTTCGCTCCAGACCGTGGCGGTGTCGCGCAAGTCCGGGTTCGGCAGCGCGGTTTCCACCGGGTGCGTCAAGACCAGCTCATAGCCGGAAATGGAAAAATCAGCGCGCGCGCAGGTCGTTGCGGCGAGCAGGGAAACAAGTAACAGTTTGCGCATGGTCAGCACTCCGGTGGATTGTGGTTATTTGGCGCGGCCGGCGCGCACGATCCGGCCCGCGTCCGTTGTCGCGCCCGCCGGCTTGCCGGCGCGGTCGCGGCTGGTGATGTAATCGGCCAGCGCATCGATGTCGCGGATATTGGTCGGGGCGCTGTTGGTTGCACGCTTGAACGTCGGGAACGAATCGCCGCCTTCGGCCAGGAAGTGATTGATGGCGACGCGGTAAGTACTGTCCTTGTCAATTTGCACGCCGTTCAGCAGCACGCTCTTATCGACAATACGCATGCCTTCCGGACGCGCGGGGTTCCATTGATAGGTAAAGCCATTTGATACCTGCAGCAAGCCGCGCGTGACGTGGCGGCCGGCCATGAACTGTTCTTCCAGCACGGCGTAAATTTGCGCGCCCGTCATGTTCACCACTTCCAGCATATTCCCGAACGGCAGCACGGCCTGCAAATGGCCCAGGTTCGCCACGTTGCCGGCGCCGGTGCGCAGCGAGGTGCGGATGCCGCCCCGGTTCATGAAGGCGATTTGCGCGCCATAGGAACGGGCGCCGTGCAGCATCGAGTCGGCAATCAGGTCGCCCAGCGCGGTTTCATCGACATGGTCATCATTGATCCGCTCCAGCGTGTCCACCGCCAGCCGCGCCACCGGGCGCGCCAGCGCCTCGCCGCTGCGGGTGCGCACGGTTTGCAGGAAATTGTCCATCGCCGCGTCAGGCGGAAAGACGCCCTGCTCCAGCACCACGTTGCTGGCGCGTTCGCGCACCACCCGGCCGGTGGCGCGGTCGATATCGATGGCGATGCGCGACATCACGTGGCCGCCCATTTCCGCCTGCGTCACGAGGCGGCCATCGACCCGGCACAAATACCCCTTGTGCGAATGGCCGCTGACGATCACGCGGATCGCGGGATCGAGTCTTTTCACGACCTCGACAATCGGCCCCTTCAAGTCGGCGCAATCGGGCTGTTGCGGCGCGGACGGAGTGCGCCCACCTTCATGGATCAGCACCACATAGGCATGCACGCCCTGTGCGCGCAACTCCGGCAAGACGCGGTTGATCGATTGCGCTTCATCGGCAAAGTTCAGGCCGGCCACGCCGGATGCCAGCACGGTGGAAGTCGCATCCTTCAACACGGCGCCAATGAAGGCGACCTTCACACCACGCACTTCTTCGATGCGGTACGCGGGCAGGAAGGGTTTGTTGGTGACCATGTCAAACACATTGGCCGCCAGGTACTGGAATTTCGCGCCCGGCCAAGCGCCGTCAAAGCGGCACGCCTTGTCCGGACGGGGCGACACGCAGCCGCCCTTTTGCTGGCGCAGCAATTCCACCCGGCCCGCATCGAATTCATGGTTACCAACCGAACTGGCGCGCAGGCCCAGCCGGTCCATTGCCGCCAGGGTCGGTTCATCGGCCCACATCAGCGACAGCGCCGGGCTGGCGCCCACCAGGTCGCCCGCCGCCACCAGCAGCAAATCCGGGTCTTCGCGGCGCCAGGCGTTGAGCGCGCCGGCGATCGTGGCGATGCCGCCGGCCGTGACGGTGCGTTCCTTGCCGGCCGCATCGGTATACGTGACCTTGCTGGGCTCCAGGTGGCCGTGGAAGTCGTTCAAGGTGGCCAGCTGGATGGTGGCGATGGCGGGATCAAGCGGCTTGTGCTGGGCGCAGCCGGACAGCAGGGCAGCCAGCAGCGTGGTCAATACTGGAGTCAGCAGCGTGGCGCGGAATATCGGTTGTGGCTTCATTGCAGGATATCGGGAACAGGTGCCGTTATTGTAGCGCCCGGTCTATGCCGTCCGGCGCACTGCCGCACCGGGGAAACGGTGCGTTACAAAAAAAACGGCCGGTGTCGCCACCGGCCGTTCTTGCAGGACTAACTCAAAGGACGAGCGTTTAGAACTCGTACTTCAGCGTCGCCTGGATGGCCCACTGGGATTCGCCTTTTTCCTGGCGAACGTTCAAGTCTTCCACCTTGTCGCGCAATTGGTAGATGTACTTGCCGCTGGCATCGATACCGGCGAAGTCGACGAAGCTACGTGCTTGCGCACCGGCGGACTGGAAGCCCACTTCGTTGATACGGCCCCACTTCTTGTTGATCAGGTTGCCCACGTTGAAGACATCGAACGTGAAGGTGGCTTTGTGACCGTTGAAGAAGCTTGGAATTTCCTGCGAAACGCGCATGTCGAAACTGTTGGTCCATGGCGCGAAGTCGCTGTTGCGGCTCACGACTTTGCCGGCCGAACGCTTCAGCACGCCGTTCTGGTTGACGATAGACCAGAACTTGTCTTCGTTGGCGTGGTTGGTTGCGGTATCGCCTTTGAAGATCACTTCGCCCGCGCCTGGCGCCGAAGGAACATACATCAAGTCGTTACCGGCCAGGCCGTCACCGTTCATGTCGTTGTTGATGGTCCAGCTGTATGGCTTGCCGGCGCGGCCTTCATAGAACAGGCCGAAGCGGGTGTTATACGTGCCGAAGAACTTCTTCTGGAAGTTGACCACCGCGTTGATACGGTCTTTCACCAGGTAGCTGGAGTTCGCGTTGACTTCTTCGTTCGGGTTGAACACCGAACGGCCGGACCAGTTCGAGTTCGACGTCGACGAGGTCAGTGGCGACACTTCCTTGGCTTCCGTGTAGGTGTAAGCCACGGACCAGCCGAAGCCCCCCGTCAGCGGACGCGACAGCGACACGGTCATCAGGTTGGAGCCGCCCTTGCTGGTTTTCTGCGCCAGGATCACGTTGTTGAACGACGCGTTCGAACCGGATTTCGCGCGCAGGCCCGAGCAGGTGGTACCGGTGGTGATGGAGCCGCCGGTGGCGTTCCAGCACGCGGTGTTGTACGCCTGGTCGGTGTAGTACAGTTCGCGGCCATCGGTACCCATACGGGTCGGGGCGCCCAGGTTCAAGTTCTGGTAGTAGATACCATCCTTGACGTCGAGTTTCAGGTACTCGGCGGCAAACACGACGCCGTACCATGGCAGTTCATGGTCAAATGCGATGTTGGCTTTCCAGACCGATGGCTGGCGCAGGCCAGGAGCCAGGATGTCGACGTTGGCGGCCGGTGCCGTGCCGCTGAAGGTTGGCTGGTTGTTGATGTCCGCGCTGAACACGCCGCCAGTGGTCGGGCAGGCGGCATAACCGCTGATGCCGCAACCCACGGTCTTGGTGATCACGCCAGGATTCGAGAACGCATTCGATACCCACACGGTCGCCGCAGCGCCCTGGAACAGGCCGGCGCCGCCGCGCAACTGGGTCGGACGCGATGCGTCGAACTGGTAGTTGAAGCCCACGCGCGGCTGCCACAGTTTCTGGCCGTCGAAGGTGTTGGTGTTGTCGTAGCCATAGCCACCGGTCTGGCGGCCGGTCGCCGTGGTGCGTGCGATGGTTGGCGCCGCGACAGCCGCATTGGCCGCTGGACGGTCATCCATCGTATTCATGTCGATACGTACGCCGCCGTTCACGGTCAGGCGCGAGTTGACGGACCAGGTATCCTGCACGAACAGGCCGGTGTTCTTCATGCTGAACTTGGCCACGGCATCTTCCATGGTCTTGCCGGCATTGGCCACCTGGGTCTGGTACGACGATGGACGGCCACGGCTGAAGTTTTCCAGCACGGCTTGTTCATGCTGGGCAGCGCTCAGGGACGTGCAATTGGTGATGTTCGCGCCGGCGGTCACACCGGTCACCGTGTTGTAGCCAATGTTCGGGATACAGGCGAAGGTGTAGTTGCCATACACGTTTTGCAGGAACGCGTTGTAGACCTTGTTGTTCTGGTAGTCGCCGCCGAACTTGAGTTCATGGTCGCCCAGGCTCCAGTTGGCACCCAGGTAAACGTCATCGGTTTTGGTGCCGAGGATGTTACGCTGGCGGCTGTTTTCCGTACCGAAGTTGATGAAGCGGTTACCGGTCGACAGGCCGGACGGCGCACCGGCTGGCAGGGTGCCGGAGAATTGCAGCGCCATGGCCGGCATTTGCGCATTCACGCGCGGCACCGAGTCATAATCGCGCTGCGACAGTTTCAGTTCGGTCGAGAAGGTCGGGCTCCAATCGGCGGTCCACTGCGCGACTTTGGTTTCAATCGCCTTGACCTGGCTGTACCACGACGAGTTCAGCGACACACCGGTGGCGCTCAGCAGTGGGAAGATCGGGTCGGATTGTTCGGTCTTGGCGAAACGCACCATCACGCGGTGGTCGTCGTTGACGTTCCAGTCCAGCTTCAGCAGCTTGTCGGTCACGTTCAGCGCCAAGCCGGCCGGCACGTCCGAGGTGCCGATATCCAGGCCATAACGGTCCTTGGCGATTTGCTGGGCAGCGGCAATCGCGCCGGTGGTCACGCCGACGTTGGTCTTGTCGCTGCCGATCGGGCCGAACGCTGGCGCGGTACGGGTCGATTGCAGTTTTTCGTAGTTGGCGAAGATGAACAGCTTGTCCTTGATCAGCGGTGCACCCAGGGTGAAGCCCTTGGTGGTTTCCTTGAACGGCGCCGGATCGAAGTACGTGTTGTTGGTGGTGTTGAAGCGCTCGCCGGCGCCCTGGTCGTTACGGAAAACGTAGTAGACGCTGCCCTTGATCTTGTTGGTGCCGGACTTGGTCACGGCGTTGACGTTACCGCCCGTGTAACCCTTTTGCGTCACGTCGTAGTTGGCGACGTTGATCTGCACCGACTGGATGGCTTCGATCGAAATCGGCTGTTTCGACGTTGGCGAGCCAGAAGCTTCCAGGCCGAACGTATCGTTGACGGAAACGCCGTCAATGGTCAGCGAGTTGAAGCGGCTGTTCTGGCCAGCCACGGACATTTCGCCGCGCTCTTTGTCGGTCTGCGAAACGCGTGGGTCGGAACGCGCATAGTCTTGCAGGTTACGGTTGATCGAACCCTGGATCGCCAGTTCGGTCGCCGACACGCTGGTGCCCGCGCCCATCGAGGTTTTCGAGAATTTGTCCGAACGGCCACCGGCCACGCCGGCGATCGTCACGGTCTGCACGGCCGGTGCGCCCAGCGTTGCATCCACGTTGGCGGTTTCCGCCAGGTTCGTGTAGATCTCTTCACGCTTCTCGGTCACGCCGTTTTTCGTCACGGTGATCGTGTACGGACCGCCTACGCGCAGGCCGCGGGCCAGATAGCGGCCTTCCGCGTCGGTCGTCACATTGCTGACCGAACCGGACTCGTTGTGCAGGATCGTCACGGTCGCGCCAGCCGCAGGCTTGCCATCCGCGCCGGCAATGCGGCCGCCGATGTTCGAAGTGGTGTTCTGTGCGAACGACGGTGCTGCCGCAAGCGCGATAGACAGGCTGAGCGCAATCTGCGTCAACCGGAGCCGTGGATGATTCATCATTGTATAACCCCAAAAAAGACAAATATTCATGAAAGCACTGGCAGCCGTCCACTTGGCCGGCCGTCCGTACTTCCTCTTTTACTTTTGCTGCAAACTTGTTGTGCGGCGAACGTGGCGCCGTACTTTATTCTGCTGAGCTACGAATCAGTCTAACTTTGCAATGTTTCAATACCATGACACACAAGAAACTTCTGAATGCAGTCTGAATTCCAATTGCAAAACAAGCATTTTTGCGACGTTAAAATCCACTATGCACGAAGCAAAAATGCATGACAAATTCGATTTTCTTCTCGAATTGAGACGCTAAATGTATAAATCCGCTAGTTTTAGTCGGCCGAGCGTGGCCGGAACGAGGGTGAGGCGGGATTATAAGAGGACTTGAATAGGATTCATGTGGAAAATGCATACTAATCGCACAAAAGATATGCTCTTGTAGCATGCCAGCCACACAATTATACGAATTGCATCATGCCAGCGGCCATGCCGCTGGCGCATGGATGAAAGCTTATTTTTTTGCGGAATGCAGCGTCGCCGCAACATCGGCTTCAAATTGCGCGAAGCGCGCATCCAGCGATTTCAGCAGACGCTGTTTGTCGCCATTGGCCAGGAATGCATAACGGATGCTGTCGTACGACAGTTTCTTCACTTCCGCGTAGTCGGTCTTGTAGCGGCTGGCGAACAACACGTATTCATTCGACAAGTTATTGCGCGACACACCCGCGTCATCGGTGGCCAATATAAATGGCACGCCGTATTTGCGGTACAGGGTGACGGGGTGCTGGTCGCCCTTGATGCCAAGGATGAATTCATTGCTGGTCAGGTTGACTTCGACCGGGATGTTCTTGTCGCGCATGGCTTTCAGCAAGGCCGGCGCATGGCGTTCGTGGGCAATATCCATGCCGTGGCCGATCCGCGCCGCCCCCGCCGTATGCACCGCTTCCGCGATGTGCGACTGCAAGCCTTCCGGCGGCACCATGCCCAGCGCCAGCTCGCCCGCGTGCAGCGACAGGTTCACTTCCGGGAATTTCTTTTTCAGGAAGGCGAACATCTGCATGTGCAGTGTGTAATCGCGCATCGCCACATGGGTGCTTTCCTGTCCGACGATATTCACGCCCACGACTTTCGGGTTTTGGCGCGCCAGCTTGAAGCCCGACACCATGCCGGAAAACACTTGCGACGGCGACAGGAAGCGCAGCACGAAGGGCTGGTAGCGCATGGTGAACCGCGCATCGTCGATGCCGGCGCTGGCCGTGTTGACGTTGGCGTCGTAGGCGGCAAGCCAGCCATTCCAGCCGGCGTCCTTGTCGAGCGCGGCCATCAGCGACTCGAATTGCGCATTGAGATCGGCGCCCTGCTTCAATACGGCCTGGTCGAAGTCCGCGTATTGCGCCAGCGGCGCGATTTCGAACACGGTTTCAATGTAGGTGACGTTTTCATTGATGGCGCGCTGCTTCAGCGTGCGCAAGCCATCGGCCGTGTTGGTGGACGACACCGGGCCGAAATACGGGAAGGTATCGAAGAAGGTGCGGTCGGGCGGGGTTTGCTGGCCGCTGTGGTTATAGAAATCCTTGGTGGCCCAGCGCTGCAGCACTTCCGCCAGCACCGTATTGTCCAGCAGGACATCGGCGCCGGTCAGGCAGCCGCGGTCCTTGGCCGCCAGGCCGCGCTGCGCCGCGTTGAGCGCCGCGTCGGTTTCAATGCGGTAAGTAGCCTTGTTGACGCAGTATTTTTCGCGGTCGACCCAGTCCAGGAATTGTTCCGCATAGATGGCGCCCGAATAGTGGTGGTGCAGGTCGCCGCCTTTCGGCATCATCGTGAAGAACATCGTCAGTTCCGCCAGTTTCGGCTGGCCGCCCGCCACCAGCGAGGCGAAGTGGCGTTTGACGATGGTTTCATTGCCGGCCGCGTGCGCGGGCATAGCGAAGGTGGATGCTACTGCGGCGGCGATCAACAGTTTCGGGAGAGTCTTGTGCATGGAGTGCCCTGTCTGGTTATTGGTCGGGGGCAGCCTCCGTCACGCGTTCATGCACCAATCGCCCCTGCGCATAACTCGCGGCCACGGCCCGGTCGTCGCCCAGCAGCGCCAGCGCGAACAACAACTCTTCCAGACTGTTGCAGTGGCTGGTGCGGCGCGCCAGCAGCGGCGTCGCCTTGGGGTCGAGCACGATAAAGTCCGCTTCCACGCCGGCGGCGAAATTGCCGATCGTGCCTTGCAGTTGCAGGCTGCGGGCGGCCCCCAGGGTGGCGAGATAAAACATGCGCAGGGCCGGCAGGTAGCTGCCCTGTAAGCGCGCTACTTTATAGGCTTCATTCATCGTTTGCAACAACGAGAACGAGGTGCCCGCGCCAACGTCGGTTGCCAGCGACAGCAGCATGCCGGCGCTATCTGCGGCAGTGAAATCAAACAGGCCGCTGCCGAGGAACAGGTTCGAGGTTGGGCAGACGGCGGCCGCCGCGCCGGTAGCCGCCATGCGCGCCCGGTCGTGTTCATCGAGCCAGATGCAGTGGCCATACACGGCGCGCGGCCGCAGCAAGCCATAGCGGTCATACACGTCGAGGTAGCTGCGCGCGCCGGGAAACAGGTCCATCGCCCAGCGGCATTCATCCTGGTTTTCCGAGACGTGGGTCTGGATATACACGTCGGGGTAAGCGCGCGCCAGTTCGCCCGCCACCTGCAACTGGGCGTCGGTGGACGTGGGTGCAAAACGGGGCGTCAAGGCATATAGCTGGCGCGCTTTGCCGTGCCAGCGGCGGATCAGGTCTTCACTGTCACGCCCGCCGGATTCCGCGCAATCTTTTAGAAAGTCGGGGCAATGGCGGTCCATCAAGACTTTGCCGGCCGCCATGCGCAAGCCACGTTTGCTGCTGGCCTCAAAAAACGCCTCGACCGATTGCGGATGCACGGTGCAATACACCAGCGCCGTGGTGGTGCCGTTGCGCAGCAATTCATCGAGGAAGAATTCCGCTGTTGCCGCGGCAATGGCCGGGTCTTCGAAGCGGCGTTCGGTGGGGAAGGTGAAGTTATCGAGCCATGGCAGCAAGCCCGGGGCGGGCGAGGCAATCATGTCGGTTTGCGGATAGTGGATGTGGGTGTCGATGAAGCCGGGGGTGATCAGTTTCCCCCGGTAATCGGTGACCGTCGTGCCGGGTGGCAGGGTTGCGTGCAATGCCGCGTAATCGCCTGCGGCTTTGACTTTGCCGTGTTCGATGACCAGCAGGCCGTCTTCGTGCCAGCGGTGGGCGTCTTGCGCGAAGGCCGGGTCGGCGCTGAAGTGCAGCAGGCTGGCGCGGAAGGCTTGGGTGGTGGCGGGCATACGGCGGTTCCTCCTTGCGGGTGCTGCTGTGACGCATGCACGGCGGTTTTCGCGTCAGCGAAAGCCGCCATGCACACCACGGTCAACGCGAACTTCCGGCTGCCCGCAGCATGGTCATGGTCTGCGACAGCTTGCGCGGCAGGCGTTCCATTTCCTGCTGTTCCCACACGCCCAGCAATTGCGCCACCACCGAGGCGGCGATCACGGCAGGCGCCTTGTTCGTGATGCCGGCAATGCCGATCGGGCATACCATCGCATCGATCCGGCCCTGCTCAAAGCCTTTGGCTTGCAAGCGGTGTTCAAACTGCATGCGCTTGGTTTTCGAGCCGATCAAACCGAACCAGTACACATCGTCGCGGCGCATAATGGTTTCCGTCAGGCGCTGGTCCAGCGCGTGGTTATGCGTCATCACGAGGTAGCTGGCATTGGCCGGCGCATCGGCCACGCACATTTCCGGCACCTCGGACGCTTCCACCACGACGTTGGCGGGAATGTCAGCCGCGTCCGGGAACATGTCTTCGCGCTCGTCGACCCAGGTGACGGTGCACGGCAAATCCGCCAGCGCACGCACGATGGCGGCGCCGACATGGCCCGCGCCAAACAGGGTCAGGTGCGCGCGCGGCGCCAGCACCGGATCGACCAGCCAGCGGCGGCCCGCGTCATCGGTCATCAAATGGGCAGCCTGCTTGCTGTCGAACTTGGGCGCGCCGAATTCGGACACCGTCAGCGGCTGGCCCTGCACATCGAACAACGCGGAGGCGGCGGGACCATCGAGCGCCGTCAGGCGCCAGCAATCCTCACGCCGGCGCTTGCGCAACTGGTCCATCACGGGCGCCAGGCGCGCATCGTTTTTTTCAAACAGCAGGTACACTACGCCGCCGCAGCACTGGCCCAGGCTGGGACCCAGCGCAAAACGTTCATAGCGCACCGCCGGACCGCTGTGCTGCTTCACCATGTCGCGCGCGATATCGATGGCGCGCATTTCCAGGTGGCCGCCGCCAATGGTGTCGAATTCATCGCTGGCGGTAATCAGCATTTTCGCACCGGTTTCGCGCGGGCCCGAGCCCTCCACTTTCGCAACGGTGATCAACACGGCAGGCGCCGCAGGGTCAGTGAGCCAGTCAGTCATGTTATTTCACTGCGCTTGTTACAGCGGCAATGGCCTTCAATATGGATTCGGAAGTCGCCGGTGCATTCAGCGGCGGGTTGGTTTGATGGTTGCCCGCCGCTGACACTGCATCGCGGATGGCAAAGAAAACAGAAAATGGCAGCAGCAACGGCGGTTCACCCACGGCTTTCGAACGGTGGATGCTGTCGGCCACGTTACGGTTGTCGAACAAGTCGCAGCGGAAATCCTGCGGGCAGTCCGACACGCCCGGGATCTTGTACGTCGATGGCGCGTGCGTCATCAGTTTGCCGCCCGCGTTCCACCACAGTTCTTCCGTGGTCAGCCAGCCCATCCCCTGGATAAACGCGCCTTCCACCTGGCCGATATCGATGGCGGGATTGAGCGAATTGCCGGCGTCGTACAGCATATCGGCGCGCAACAGCTTCCACTCGCCCGTCAGGGTATCGACCGCGACTTCAGCCACCGCGGCGCCATAGGCGAAATAGAAGAACGGGTGGCCGGTCATGGTTTTCGGATCCCACGACAGGCCGGGCGTCGAATAAAAACCATCCGACCACAATTGCACGCGGGCCAGGTAGGCTTTTTGCACCAGTTCTTCGAACGGGATCGCATGGCCGTTGACGTGCACCTTGTCGCCATGGAACTGCACGTGTTCAGCACTGCCGCCATGCAGGCTGGCGGCAAATTGGGCGAGCCGCTCGCGGATTTGGCCCGCCGCATGCTGCGCGGCCTTGCCATTCAAGTCCGCGCCGGTCGAGGCGGCCGTGGCGGACGTGTTCGAGACCTTGCTGGTATCGGTGGCGGTCACGCGCACAAACGACAAGTCGCGGCCCAGTTCATGCGCCACCACCTGCGCCACCTTGGTATTGATGCCCTGCCCCATCTCCGTGCCGCCATGGTTGACGAGGATGGAGCCATCGACGTACACGTGCACCAGGGCGCCGGCCTGGTTCAAGTGCGTGACATTGAAGGCGATCCCGAATTTCACGGGTGTGAACGCCAGGCCTTTCTTCAGTACCGTGCTGGAAGCGTTGTACGTGTTGACGGCGGCGCGGCGCGCGCGGTAGTCGCTGGTCGCTTCCAGTTGCGCCGCCAGTTCGTGGATCACGTTGTCTTCCACCACCTGGCCATAGGGCGTGACGTTGCGGTCATGCCTGCCATAGAAATTGAGCTTGCGCACGTCCAACGCATCCTTGCCCAGGTCGCGGGCAATTTCGTCGATGATGTTTTCAATCGCAATCGCGCCCTGCGGGCCGCCAAAGCCGCGGAAGGCGGTGTTCGATTGCGTGTTGGTCTTGCCGCAGCAGGCGCGGATATCGGCGTCGGACAGGTAATACGCGTTATCGAAGTGGCACACGGCGCGCGTGGCGACCGGACCGGACAGGTCGGCGGAAAAGCCCGCGCGCGACACCATGTCGACTTTGGCGCCGAGGATGCGGCCTTCATCGTCGTAGCCGACTTCATACTCGTAATAAAAGCAGTGGCGCTTGCCCGTGACCAGCATGTCGTCGTCGCGGTCGGCGCGCAGCTTGACGGGGCGGTTGAGTTTTTTTGCCGCGATCGCGGCGCACGACGCCCACAGCGCCGATTGCGATTCCTTGCCGCCGAAGCCACCGCCCATGCGGCGGCATTCGACCAGCACATGGTGCGAGCGGACATGCAGCGCGTGGGCAATCACGTGCTGCATTTCGCTGGGGTGCTGCGTCGAGCAATAGACGTGCATGCCATCGGCTTCTTTCGGAATCGCGTAGGCGATCTGCCCTTCCAGGTAAAACTGTTCCTGGCCGCCCACATACAGCGTGCTTTTCAGCTTGCGCGGCGCGTTGTCAAACGCGGCCTGGAAATCGCCCCGCTTCAAATGCATCGGCGGCAGCACATAGGATTCGGCGGCCTTCGCCGCCTGCGGCGTCAGGATCGCGGGCAATTCGTCATACGCGACCACGGCATGCCGGGCGGCGCGGCGCGCATTGTCATGGGTATCGGCCACCACGATAAAAATCGGCTGGCCGACATATTCCACCTTGCCATCGGCCAGGATCGGATCGTCGTGGATGATGGGACCGCAATCGTTGACGCCGGGGATGTCTGCCGCCAGGTACACGGCCTTGACGCCAGGCGACGCGCGTACCGGGTCCAGGTCAATCGCGGACAACTTCGCGTGCGGCTTGCTTGATAAGCCCAGCGCCGCGTGCAAGGTGCCCTGCATTTCAGGGATATCGTCGGTGTACGTGGCCTGGCCCAGAACGTGCAGCTCCGCCGATTCGTGCGGTTTGCCCAAGCCGACGCCGGTCCATGCCAGAGATTGCAATTCGGATGCAGCAGGATAGTTCATACCACCTCCCACACATTCAGGTCGCTGGCGGCCAGCGGTGCATCCGCCCGCGTTTCCAGCCAAAAGCGGCGCAGCAGGTTTTGCGCCGCCGTCATGCGGTAATCGCTGGAAGCGCGCATGTCGGACAGCGGCGCGTAATCGCGCGCCAGCGCCGCCATGGCGTCTGTCAGATGCGCCTCATCCCACAGTTGCCCATTGAGCACGGCTTCCGCCTGCGGCGCGCGTTTGGCGGTGGCCGCCATGCCGCCAAAGGCAATGCGCGCCTGCTTCACCACGCCGCCGTCAAGTTCGAAGGCAAACGCGGCGCACACGGCGGAAATATCCTGGTCAAAGCGCTTGGCCAGTTTATAGGTGCGGAATTGCACGCCAGTTTGCGGCAGCGGAATGCGCACGGCTTCCACGAATTCGCCCGGCTGCAAGTCTTTTTTCATGTAATCGAGGTAGAACGCATCGAGCGCCAGCACGCGGCGCCCGGCTTGCGAACGCAGCACCACCTCGCTGCCCAGCGCGATCAGCCACGGCATCGAGTCGCCGATCGGCGAACCGTTGGCGACATTGCCGCCCAAGGTGCCCGCATTGCGGATCGGCAGCGAGGCAAAGCGCTGCCACATTTCACCGAGTTGCGGATAGTGCCGGCAAAGCGCGCCATAGGCATCGTTCAGGGTGACGCCGGCGCCCACTTCCAGCATGGCGTCGTCAAGCGTGATGGTGTTCAGTTCCGCCACGTTGCCAAGGTAAATGATGTCGTTCAGTTCGCGCATCTGCTTGGTCACCCACAGGCCGACGTCGGTGGAGCCAGCCAGCATCAGCGCCTGCGGGCGGCTGGACCGCAACGCCACCAGTTCCGCTAAAGTGCGGGGCGCGTGGAAATGGCGGCCTTCGTGACTGTAGGTCGTGCCCTGGCCGCGCTGCAAGGCTTGCAGGGCCGTGGCCAGCGCGGCGCGGTCGAATGGCGCTTTCGGTAATTCCGTCATGCGTTGCGCGGCGTCGATAATCGGGCGGTAGCCGGTGCAGCGGCACAGGTTGCCGGACAGTGCATCGTCGATCTGCTTGCGGGAACACGGCCCGGCATCCTGGTTCAGGTACAAACCCCACAGCGACATGACAAAGCCCGGCGTGCAAAAGCCGCACTGGGAACCATGGCATTCCACCAGCGCCTGCTGCACCGGATGCAATGCGCCATCCGCCAGTTGCACGTCTTCGACGGTGAACAGGGCCTTGCCATCAAGGGTCGGTGTGAATTGGATACAGGAATTGACGGTTTTGAGTTCCAGCCGGCCGTCCACCAGCGCGCCCAGCACGACCGTGCAGGCGCCGCAATCACCTTCGGCGCAGCCTTCCTTGGTGCCCGTGCAGTGCAAATCTTCACGCAAATGCTGCAACACGGTTTGCGTGGGGGAGACGCCGTCCACGGTGTGTACGGCGCCGCGATAGTAAAAACGAATCGGTTCTGACATTGTAGCCTCGCCCCCCTGAGTACATACAAGACTATCAGTTCCCCGGCACGGCCCATATATGAAATGGCTGATGTCACACATCAGCCATGATCAATACGGCCGGACAGGTCGTTCGCCGCAGGCGGCGCGGGGCGCCGCTGCGTAATTACTTCATTCTACAAAGGGATGCTGTTTATGCCAGTGTTCCGCGATATCGATGCGGCGCGTGATCCAGACTTTGTCATGGCTTTGCACGTAATCGAGGAAACGCGCCAGCGCGGCGGCACGGCCGGGACGGCCAACCAGGCGGCAGTGCAAGCCGATCGACAGCATCTTCGGCGCATTCAGCCCTTCCGGATCGCCTTCCGCGTATAGCGTATCGAACGCATCTTTCAGGTAATCGAAGAATTGCGTGCCGGAGTTGAAACCCTGCATGGCGGCAAAGCGCATGTCATTGGTGTCCAGCGTGTACGGCACGATCAGTTGCGGTTTCACCACGGCCAGGCCGCTGTCCGGGTCCTTGTGCTCGACCTGCATCCAGAAGGGCAAATCGTCGCCATAGTGGTCGGCGTCATAGCGGAAGCCGCCATGCTCCATCACCAGCCGGTGGGTATTGGGGGAATCGCGGCCGGTGTACCAGCCCTGCGGCGCGGAACCGGTCAATTCCTTGATGATTTCCACCGCTTCCTTCATGTGGGCACGTTCGGTGGCTTCGTCGGCGTTCTGGTACGAAATCCAGCGCAAGCCGTGGCAGGCAATTTCGTGGCCCAGCTCCATGAAGGCCGCCACCGCTTCCGGATTGCGCTTGAGCGCCATCGAGACGCCAAAGATGGTCAGCGGCAGCTTGCGGTCTTCAAACATGCGGATCAAACGCCACAGGCCGGCACGGGAACCATATTCATAAATGGTTTCCATCGACAAATGGCGGGTCGGGAACGCCTGGGCGCCGATGATTTCCGACAGGAAGGTTTCAGAGGCCGGGTCGCCATGCAGCACGTTGTTTTCCGCGCCTTCCTCGTAATTCAGCACGAATTGCAACGCCACGCGGGCGCCGTTCGGCCATTGCGGGTGGGGCGGAGTGCGGCCGTAGCCGATCATGTCGCGTGGGTAGTTATCGTAAGTGCTCATAGGTCTCTGTTAGCAGTGGCGATGATGATGCATTTCACCAATAATATATGTCGATACCGACATCAGTATAAGATTTGCACGATATCGTCTCTTTCCCAACCTATATAGGAGTAATCCAATGGGCAAACTCAGCACCCACGTATTGGATACCACGGCGGGCAAACCCGGCGCCGGCGTCAAAGTCGCCCTGTATGAAATCCTGCCGCAAGGCCGCGTGCTGCTCAAAAACGACGTCACCAACGCGGACGGCCGGTGTGATGCCCCCCTCCTTGAGGGAAACTCGATGAAAACCGGCAAATTCGAACTGGTGTTCGATGCCGGCGATTACTTTGCCGCGCAGGGCGCCCATGTACCGGAACCGCGCTTTATCGACCAGGTGACGATTGCGTTCGGCATTGCCGACGCGGGGCAGAATTACCACGTGCCGCTGGTGGTGTCGCCATGGGCGTACTCGACGTATCGGGGCAGCTGAGGGAGCCGTTGAGGGGGCAGCTGAGTTTGTTGACTCATGTCAACCGGCAGCAACAGGCGCACGTTTGAGGTCATGACACGGATCAAACTTGTCGTATAGTAATTCGGATCACACCTCTTACTGAACAGGAATTCTTGCCATGAAAAAACTGATCGCCGTCTCCGCCATTGCCGCCCTGGCAGCGTTTGCCTCGCTGTGTTCGTCGTCCGCCTTTGCCCAGGCATCGGCATCGGCAGCCGCGTCGGCAGCCGCCTCCGCGCCGAAAACCGCCCAGCAAAGCAAGATGGGCACTTGCAACAAGGAGGCGGAAGGCAAAAAAGGCGATGACCGCAAAGCCTTCATGAAAGAATGCCTGAGCAACAAACCCGTTGTGGCCGCCGCTGCCACGCAGCAGGACAAAATGAAATCCTGCAACAAGGATGCGGAAGGCATGAAAGGCGATGACCGCAAAGCCTTCATGAAAACCTGCCTGAGCGCGAAGAAATAAGCTTCCGCCTGTCTTAACCGGCCTGGCGCCGCCGGCTGCGCGGGCCGGGCGCCGGCACCGCGCGGTGCATTACGCCAGCCATGCTTACGGCTTTCTGGTTCCCGCCGACAGCACCGTGATCGCCACCGCCCCCGACTGATACGCGCCGAGATCCAGTTTGGCCGCAGGGGGCCGTGGCGCTGCGCTGGCCGTGTGCTGGTATTCCATCATGGGCCGCAGCGCCACGCCGGTCGGCGGCACGATCGGTTCCGAGCCCGCGCCGGTAATTTGCGGGTTGGTCAGCGGGTGCAAGTCATATGCCGCCCGGTTGACGAACGCCACCTGGTCCGCCTTGTAATTGGTCTGCAACACGGCCGCCGCCTGGCTGGCCAGCGTGCCCTTGCCTGAAAACAGATTGTTTTGGATGTGCGCCGGCTTGGTAATGCGCGCGTGCACGTTGATAAAGATACCGTTGGCGCCGTCGTTGAGGAAAGTGTTGTTGACGATATACAGCGCATCGGCCGCGCCGCTGGACGCTTCCGCGCCAAACGACAGCAAGGTGCTGTTTTCGTATGCGGCCGGCTGCTGGATCACATTGCCGATCACATAAGCCGTGCCGCCATTGGGCAAATCGATTTCATAGCTGGGCCGCCCTGCCGCCGTACTGCCCTGTTCGCTCGGCCCCAGCGTGGAAAAGCGGTTGTAAATCACGGTATTGACCCGCGCGCGCGATTTCAGGTTGTGGCCGATCACGGCGTCATGCGCATAGTTATAGCGGAACACCAGGCTGGCGATGGCGCCGATGTACACATTGTGGGTCTGGCCGCTGCCATCGCCGTTGTGGCCGAAGTCATTGTTTTCCAACACGATATTGGAATTCGCATTGGCGCCGCACAGGATGCCGTTTTCATTGTCGTGAATAAAGCTGTTTCGCAGCGTAAAGTTCGTGCCTTCGATGCGAAACGCGGCGCCATTCTTGTCCGGTACTTTCGCGCCATAGATTTCCACGTTGTCCACCACCACGTTACTGCCGCCGATCACCCACACGGCCTTGCCCTGGGCGCTCTTGCCGGCCGCATCGATTTTCGGACGGCCCCGCACGCCGCGAATCGTCAAGTTGCTGGTGGCGATATAGCAGACATTGCCGCTGTAGAGGTTGTTGCCTTCGATTTCCACGATATCGCCGGCCTTGGCGACGGCAAAGGCCGCGCAAGGCGTCGCGTAGGTCTTGCCGGGACCGGCGGCCAGCACGGCCGCCTGGACGCTGGCCAGGGGCGCCAGCGCACACAGCACCGGCAACAAAACGGCACGGATCGGCGCACCGGACGAACAGCCAAGCAAGCCGTCGATTGTATCGTGCAAGGGATTCATATCGACCTCCACCAGAGCGGAAATCCAATCTACGCCGAATCTTGTAAACGCTGCGCACGCCTGCCTGAGGTCGCTCATGTGTTTCCGCCGGGGCCCCCTTGGCTTGCCCGGTAACACTGCTTGCCTTAAAATCCACCAACCCGCGCCCTGCGGGCACCGCCACGGGCCGGTTCCCGCCCCCCGCCGATAGACCAATCCCATGCCTGCTTTTACACGGTGACCCATTGGATACCGTACCCATATGGGCGCAACTGACTGCGCTTGCTTTCCTGATCCTGTGTTCCGCGTTTTTCGCCATGGCGGAAACCGCATTGATGGCCGCCAACCGGCACCGCCTGCGCCACAAGGCCAAGCGCGGCAGCCGGCGCGCCCTGGCCACCCTGTGGCTGCTGGAACGCACCAATAAACTGCTGTCGCTGGTCTTGATCGCCAATACGCTGATCAATGCCACGGCGATTGCCCTGGTGACCGCCATCGTCATCCATACCTTTGGCTATGACGAATGGCTGGTGGTGGCGTCCACGGCCGCCATGACATTCCTGCTGGTGGTGTTTGCTGAAATCTCGCCCAAGATGATCGGCGCCACCTATGCCGAACAAATCGCGCTGCCCACCGCCATGCTGCTGCGCCCGCTGCTGTCGGCGGCCCGTCCCCTGCTGTGGTTCGTCAACCTGTTCACCAGCACGGTCTTGCGGGTATTCGGCATCCGGATGGGGACACCGCTGCACGACGCGCGGCTGTCGCCGGATGAATTGCGCACGCTGTTGTTGGATGGTGGCAACGCCATGCCGCAAAAACACCGCAGCATCCTGCTGAACCTGTTCGACCTCGAAGCGATCTCGGTGGAAGACATCATGACGCCACGGGTGCAGATCGAAGCGCTGAACCTGGCCGCGCCGGTGGAAGAAATCAAACGCCAGCTGACCACCTGCTATCACAACAAACTGCCCGTCTATGAAGGCGAGATCAACCGGATCGCCGGCATCTTGCATGTGCGCAAAGCCATGGCGCTGCTGACGCAGGAAGACGAACTCACGGCGGAACACTTCCGCGCCCTGTTGACGGAACCCTATTTCATCCCCCAGGACACCGGCGTCCTGACGCAATTGCAGTACTTCCAGGAAAACAAGGAACGCCTCGGCATCATCGTCGATGAATATGGCGAAGTGCAGGGCCTGGTCACGCTGGACGACATCATTGAAGAAATGATCGGCGAATTCACCACCTCCACGCCGGGCGCGGCCCGGGCGGAATCGTTTGCCTGGAGCGCCCAAGGCGACTGCCTGCTGGAAGGATCTGTTGCGCTGCGTGACATTAACAAGCGGTTGGGATTAAACTTTTCCCTGGATGGGCCGAAAACCTTGAATGGGATGCTGTTGGAATACTTGCAAGACATCCCGGAAGCGCCCATCAGCGTCAAAACCGGTGGATGCGTGATCGAAGTGGTACAAGTGCAAAACCAGTCGATCAAAGTCGTGAAATTGATACGTCCGCGCAGCTGAAAAACCACGCCTGGCAGCGCGCACGGTTGGACCGCAGCTTTACAAAAATGATGCCTACAGGCATCATCGGCGGATGCCTTCGGGCCAGACTATCAATCTTGTAGTTTTCCTAATGGCGCTATGGCTGCAGTCCAACCCAATCCAGCCTCCAGCCCGCCCTTGCCAGGGCTGGCGCGAGCATTGATGCAGGCCGGCCGCCTGACGCCTGTGCAGGCGGAGGCGCTGCAAAAAAAAGCCCAGACCGACAAACAGCCCTTCATTGACACGCTGCTGGCCGGCGGGTCGATTTCTCCCCGCGACCTGGCCGGCTTTTGCTCGGAAACCTTTGCCTACCCGATGATGGATCTGGCGGCCTTTGCCATCGACCAGTTACCGCAGAAAATCATCGACCCCAAGCTGATGATGGCGCAGCGCGTCGTCGCGCTGTCGAAACGGGGCAACAAGATGGCGGTGGCGATTTCCGACCCCACCAATATCCAGGCGCTCGACCAGATCAAGTTCCAGACTGAATCGTCGGTGGAACCCGTGATCGTGCCGCACGACAGCCTGCTGCAATTGTTGGCATCGCTGGGCCGCAGCGCGGAACAAAGCCTCAATGAACTGGCCGGCGACCAGGAAGATATCCAGTTCGCGGAAGAACAGCAGGCGTCCCCGGAAGCCGCCGCCGATCCCGGCATGACCGAGGTGGAAGACGCGCCGATCGTGCGCTTCCTGAACAAGATGTTGATGGATGCCGTCAACCAGGGCGCCTCCGACTTGCACTTCGAGCCGTTTGAAAAGTTTTACCGCATCCGCTTCCGGGTGGACGGCGTGCTGCTCGAACATGCGCAGCCGCCCGTGTCCATCAAGGACAAGCTGGTGTCGCGCATCAAGGTGCTGGCCAAGCTCGATATTTCAGAAAAGCGTGTGCCGCAGGATGGCCGCATGCGCCTGATTGTCTCGCCCACGAAAACCATCGACTTGCGGGTGTCCACCCTGCCGACCTTGTTTGGCGAAAAGACCGTCATGCGTATCCTGGACGCCACACAGGCGCAAATGGGGATTGATTCACTGGGCTACGACCCTGACCAAAGGCAATTGCTGATGGATGCCATCCACCGGCCCTACGGCATGGTGCTGGTGACGGGGCCGACCGGTTCCGGCAAGACCGTGTCGCTGTACACTTGCCTGAATATCCTGAACAAGCCCGGCATCAATATTTCAACGGCGGAAGACCCGGCGGAAATCAACTTGCCGGGCGTAAACCAGGTCAACGTCAATGACAAGGCGGGACTGACGTTCCCGGTCGCGCTGAAGGCATTCCTGCGGCAAGATCCGGATATCATCATGGTGGGGGAAATCCGCGACCTGGAAACCGGCGATATCGCGATCAAGGCGGCGCAAACCGGCCACATGGTGTTTTCCACCCTGCACACCAACGACGCGCCATCGACCTTGACGCGTTTGATGAACATGGGCGTGGCGCCCTTCAATATCGCCTCGTCCGTGATATTGATTACCGCGCAGCGCCTGGCGCGGCGTTTATGCACCTGCAAGCAGCCGGTCGATATTTCACGCGACTTGCTGTTGAAAGCCGGCTTCAAGGACGAAGAACTGGACGGCAGCTGGAAACCCTACGGCCCGGTCGGCTGTGAGCGCTGCAACGGCGGCGGCTACAAGGGACGGGTCGGCATTTACCAGATCATGCCGATCACGTCGGCCATTGAATCCATTATCCTGGCCCACGGCAATGCCATGCAGATCGCCGAACAGTCGGAAAAGGAAGGGGTTAAATCGCTGCGCCAGTCTGGCCTCGTTAAAGTCAAAAATGGCTTGACCAGCCTGGAAGAAGTGCTTGGCTGCACCAACGAATAAAGGTTAGGACTATGGCCACATCAAGCAACGCTGGCGGACCGGTGAAGGAATCCGTGTTCGCCTGGGAAGGCAAGGACAAGAGCGGCAAGACCGTGCGGGGCGAATTGCGCGCCGGCGGCGAAGCCGTGGTCAACGTGACCTTGCGGCGCCAGGGCATCATGGTCACCAAGGTCAAGAAAAAGACCTACCGCTCCGGCCAGAAAATCACCGACAAGGACATCACCCTGTTCACGCGCCAGCTGGCCACGATGATGAAGGCCGGCGTGCCGTTGCTGCAATCGTTCGACATTGTCGGCAAGGGCCATTCCAATCCGTCGGTCGCGAAAATGATCATGGACTTGCGCAACGATATTGAAACCGGCACCAGCCTGAACCAGGCGTTTCGCAAATTCCCGCTGTATTTCGACCCTTTGTTCTGCAACCTGGTGGGCGCCGGCGAACAGGCCGGTATCCTGGAAGACTTGCTGACCCGGCTGGCGATCTACAAGGAAAAAACGCTGGCCATGAAGGCCAAGATCAAGTCCGCGCTGACCTATCCGGTATCGATCCTGGGCGTGGCCTTCGTTGTCACGGCCGTCATCATGATCTGGGTGGTGCCCGCCTTCAAGGAAGTGTTCAAAAGCTTTGGCGCGGACTTGCCGGCCCCCACCCTGTTTGTCATGGCGGTGTCGGAATACTTTGTCCAATACTGGTGGCTGATTTTCGGCAGTATTTTCGGTTCGATTTACTTCTTCTTCCAGGCCTGGCGGCGTTCGCCCAAAGTCCAGCGCGCGATGGATGTCCTGATGCTGAAGCTGCCGATCTTTGGCGAAGTGATCCGGAAGGCCACGGTGGCGCGCTGGACCCGTACCTTGTCGACCATGTTTGCGGCCGGCGTGCCGTTGGTGGAATCCCTCGACTCGGTCGGCGGCGCGTCCGGCAATATCGTCTACCTGGAGGCGACCAAACGCATCCAGAATGAAGTGTCGACCGGCACCAGCCTGACCGTGGCCATGCAAAACGCGGAGGTGTTCCCCGTCATGGTCACGCAAATGGTGGCGATCGGCGAAGAATCCGGTGCGCTCGACTCCATGCTGAGCAAGGTCGCGGATTTTTATGAAGAAGAAGTCGACGAAGCGGTGGCATCACTGTCGAGCCTGATGGAGCCGCTGATCATGGTGATCCTTGGCGTCATCATTGGCGGCCTGGTGGTGGCGATGTACTTGCCGATCTTCAAACTGGGTTCGGTGGTCTAAGTCCCGTCGCACCGCCCTTCCCATGCTGGTGGCAGCCAATGGCGGCCACCAGCCACCGGCATTTCCCTTAATATACGAAAACAATCCCAACCAACGGAACCCGACCGATGCAGGAACTCTTGCTGTTTGCCCCGCCCGCCACCCTGATCGCCGCGATCGCGGCAGGCATCTTTGGTTTATTGATCGGCAGTTTCCTGAATGTCGTCATCCATCGCCTGCCGATCATGGAACAGCGCGAAACCGACAACACGATTGCGGAAATCCGTGAAGAACCCCTGCCCCACACCGACCGCTATGACCTGCTCATGCCGCGCTCGGCCTGCCCCCATTGCGGGCACCAGATCACAGCCCTGGAAAACATCCCGGTCATCAGCTATGCCGTGTTGAAAGGGAAGTGCAGCCAGTGCAAGGCGGGCATCTCCGTGCGCTATCCGTTGGTGGAAGCGTTCACCGGGCTGGTATCGGCCGGACTGGTGTGGCAGTTCGGCAGCGGATGGACCGGCATGGCCACCTTGCTGTTCGCCTACCTGCTGATCGCCATGACCTTCATCGACCTCGACACGATGATGCTGCCCGATGCGCTGACGTATCCGCTGCTATGGGCCGGCTTGCTGGTCAACGTCAACGCCATGTTTGTTCCGCTGGAGCAGGCGGTCATCGGCGCCGCGGCGGGCTACCTGGCGCTGTGGAGCGTGTACTGGCTGTTCAAGCTGGCGACCGGCAAGGAAGGCATGGGCTACGGCGACTTCAAGCTGCTGGCGGCGCTGGGCGCCTGGATGGGCTGGATGATGCTGCCGATCATCATCATCCTGTCGGCCGTGTCCGGCGCTGTGTTCGGCATCATTCAAATGATCATGGCGCGCGCCGGCCTCGGCTATAAATTCCCGTTCGGGCCCTACCTGGCGGCGGCCGGCCTGATTGCCCTGGTGTACAAGGCGCCACTGCAAGGCATCCTCACCGCCGTGCTGGGCCAATGATGCCGGCGGCATTTACCGTCGGGCTGACCGGCGGCATCGGCAGCGGCAAAAGCGTGGTGGCGCGGCTGTTTGCCGCGCGCGGCGCCACCATCGTCGACACCGACCAGATCGCCCACGGCATGACCGGCCCGCATGGCCCCGCCATGGACGCCATCCGCGCCGAGTTCGGCGCACAGTATGCGGACGCACAGGGTGCGCTGGACCGCGCTAAAATGCGCGCGCTGGTATTTTCCGACCCGACCGCCAAAGCCCGGCTGGAAGCCATCCTGCATCCGCGCATCCGCGATGCGGCACTGGCCGCCGCGGCCTGCGCCACCGGCGCCTACGTGATATATGACGTGCCGCTGCTGGTGGAATCCGGCACCTGGAAACAGCGCGTGTCGCGGGTGCTGGTGGTCGATTGCCCGGAACCGGTGCAGATCAGCCGCGTCATGGCCCGCAACGGTATGCCGGAGAGCCAGGTATTGGCCATCATGGCCAATCAGGCGACGCGCGCGCAGCGTGCGGCAGCGGCGGACGATATCATCAATAATGGCGGGGATTTAGGTGCGCTGGAGGAACAAGTTGCCCATTTCCACGATTTATACCTGGCATTTTCAGCAGGAACGATAACAATACCATCGCAACGTTTGTAATTTCGGCTAGCTTGGTTCAGAATCACGGAATTCTTTCAGGCCCATCTTTAGAGGGAAGTCATTTTGATTGTCTACGAATACCCTTTCAACGAGCGCATACGCACGTTGTTGCGGCTGGAAGACCTGTATGAGAAATTCAAATTCTTTGTGCACCAGGAACACCCGATGCAGCATCACGTCGCCCTGGCGACGATTTTCGACATGCTGGAAGTGGCTGGCCGCGCCGATTTAAAGTCCGATTTACTGCAAGAACTGGAACGCCAGCGCCAAAGCTTGCTGGGTTACCGCTCGAATCCGAATGTCCAGGCTGAAATGCTCGACGCCGTGCTGTCGGAATTGGACGCGGTATCCAGCGCGCTGGTGGCGGCCCAGGGAAAGACCGGCCAGAATGTCCGGGACAATGAATGGCTGATGAGTATTCGCGGCCGCACGATTATTCCCGGCGGCGCCTGTGAATTTGATTTGCCGTCGTATTATGCGTGGCAGCAGCGTTCCGCCGAAGCGCGCTTTAATGATATTGCCGGCTGGTTTGCGCCATTGGCGCCCTTATTCGACGCGCTGGGCCTGGTATTGCGTTTGCTGCGCGATTCCGGCGGTCCGGTGAAAATGATTGCCAATTCCGGCAGCTATCAGCAAATGCTTCAAGGCAAGGTTTATCAAATGCTGCGCCTGACCCTGGATGATTCGCTGGGCGCCATTCCCGAAATCTCGGCGAATAAATATATGCTGTGGGTACGCTTTACCTCGCAGGGCGGCGATTTGAAGCCGCGCCCGCTGGAAGACGATGTCCCGTTTGAGCTGACGCTCTGTAATTTTTGAAGTGATGCACCATGACTGCCGTAGTTGAATGCCCGACCTGCTCCGCCAAGGTGGAGTGGACTGAAAAAAACAAATACCGCCCGTTCTGTTCCGAACGCTGCAAACAAATCGACCTGGGCGCCTGGGCCGAAGAAAAATACACGATCCCCGCCGCGCCGCCCGTCGATCCCAACGACGAAGAATAATTCCCCGGCAGCACAGATCTACTCGATATTTTGGGGCCTGGCCCCAAAAGCACTATCGTTCGGCATATGAACGATAGGCTTCTGTGGTCATGGCAAGGCGTGGGGATCGTGGCGGACTTGTTCCAGCCACTGCAGCAGCGGGATCGTGGCCGGCAGCAGCGGTTCGACGCCGACCGCGCCCTGCCACGCAAAGGCTTGCCCTTCCAGGCTTTGCGGTTCGCCGCTCCAGTCGCGGCTGATGTAGAAATGCAGGCGCACGTGGGCGTGCGGATAAACATGTTCCACGCCACACCATTCCTGCGCGCTGTGGATGGCGAGTCCCAGCTCTTCCAGGAATTCCCGCTTCAGCGCCTCCAGCACGGTTTCCCCCGGGTCGACTTTCCCGCCCGGGAATTCCCAATACCCGTCATACGGCTTGCCCGCCGGGCGCTGGCCCAGCAGCACATCGCCGTTCGGCTTGACCAGCACCCCGACTGCGACATCGACGATACTCATGCCATCTTTCCCGCGTGGTCGCGCGCGAATTGCCACGCCACCCGCCCCGAACGGGAACCCCGCTGCAGCGCCCAGCGCAGCGCTTCGCCGCGCGCTTCCGCCACCTGTGCATCGGTGCAGCCGAAATGCCTGAGCCAGTAGCCGACAATGTCCAGGTAGTCATCTTGCTTGAACGGATAAAACGACAGCCACAAGCCAAAACGCTCCGACAGTGAAATCTTTTCTTCCACCGTTTCGCCCGGATGCAAATCGCCATCCTCGTCGTGCTTGTAGGTCGCGTTATCGGACATCCGCTCCGGCATCAAATGGCGCCGGTTCGATGTCGCGTAAATCAGCACGTTGTCCGATTGCGCGGACACCGAACCATCGAGCGCCACCTTCAGCGCCTTGTAGCCGCTCTCGCCTTCTTCGAACGACAGGTCGTCGCAAAAGACGATGAAGCGCTCGGGACGGCCCGCCACCAGGTCGACGATGTCGCCCAGTTCGTGCAAGTCTTCCTTGTCCACTTCGATCAGGCGCAAGCCGTCATTGGCAAAGCGGTTCAGGCAAGCCTTGATCAGCGACGATTTGCCGGTGCCGCGCGCGCCCGTCAACAGCACATTGTTGGCCGGGCGGCCCGCCACGAACTGGCGCGTGTTCTGCTCGATCGCTTCCTTCTGGCGCGCGATGTTGTGCAAGTCGTCCAGCGCGATCGGCGCCACGCTGCGCACCGGCTGCAACTGGCTGGCGGCGCCATGGCGGCGGCGCCAGCGGTAGGCGAACGACAGGTTCCAGTCCGGCTCGCGCGGTGCTTGCGGCAGGATCGCTTCCACCCGCGCCAGCACCGCTTCGGCGCGCAGCAGGAATTGTTCGAGCGACGTCACCATATTACGAACGGTAATCCGCGTTGATGCTGACGTAGTCGTGCGACAGGTCGCAGGTGTAGACCGTGGCCGTGGCCGCGCCGCGCGCCAGCTTCACGCGCACCGTGATTTCGCTTTGCTTCATCACGCGCTGGCCATCTTCTTCCTTGTAGTCCGGATTGCGGCCGCCATCTTTCGCGACCCACACGTCGTCCAGATACAGGTTGATCTTCGAGACATCGAGGTCATCGACACCGGCATAGCCGACCGCGGCCAGGATGCGGCCCAGGTTCGGATCGGAGGCAAAGAACGCGGTTTTCACCAGCGGCGAGTGGGCGATCGAATAGGCGATCTTGCGGCACTCTTCCACCGACGCGCCGTCTTCCACCGTGATGGTCATGAACTTGGTGGCGCCTTCGCCGTCGCGCACGATGGCTTGCGCCAGGAACACCGACAATTCCGTCACGGCCGCCGCCAGCGCCTGGTATTCCGGCGAATCGATGGAATCGACCACCAGGGTGCCGGCGCCGGTTGCCACCAGCATGAACGAATCGTTGGTCGAGGTGTCGCCATCGATGGAAATGCAGTTGAACGACTGGTCGGCCGCGTGCTTGACCAGCACGTCCAGCACCGGCTGCGCGACTTTCGCGTCAAACGCCAGGTAGCCCAGCATGGTCGCCATGTTCGGCTTGATCATGCCGGCGCCCTTGGAAATGCCCGTCAAGGTGACGCTATGGCCGGCGATGTTGACCGTGCGCGAACCGGCTTTCGGCTGCGTGTCGGTGGTCATGATGGCTTCGGCCGCGTTGTACCAGTTGTCCAGCGCCAGGCCGGCCACCGCCGTTGGCAGCCCCGCCACGATCTTGGCCACCGGCAGCGGCTCGAGGATCACGCCGGTCGAAAACGGCAGGATTTGCTGGGCATCGCACCCCAGCAGGGTGGCCAGTTCGGCGCAGGTTTGCTGCGCATTGGCCAGGCCCGCTTCGCCGGTGCCGGCGTTGGCATTGCCGGTGTTGACCATCAGCGCGCGGATCGGCTTGCCGCCGGCGTTGACAGCCGCCAGGTTGGCCTTGGAAATCTGCACCGGCGCCGCGCAAAAGCGGTTCAAGGTGAACACGCCGGACACGGTGGCGCCATCGGCCAGGCGCATCACCAGCACATCCTTGCGGTTCGGCTTTTTGATGCCGGCTTGGGCAAAGCCGATCTCGATGCCGGCGACTGGCTTCAGGTCGGCAGCGACCGGGAGGGGGGAATTGACGGCCATGGGGCGGGTCCTCTGTGTGGAAAGATGGAAAAGCCAACATTGTAATACCTGCCGCGCCGCGTTGCCGCCTGTCACAGGCTCAATAACAAAATCACAACGTCAATCCGTAATTTCCGAAGAAAAATATCAAAAAATTCACAAAATGAGGTGAAAAATGCCACATAAATTAGAACTATCGTTCAGTTTTTAGACCGAGTGGTTTAACGGTGACGCAAATTCCAATAAGGTTACGTCGCGCACGGCGCCCTTGCGCGTCCGTACCACCTACAAATACAAAACGAGAGCACACACAATGAAAAAACAACTGTTAGCAGCAGCAATCCTTGCGGCGCTGGGTGTTCAGGCGCAGGCAGGCACGCTGGGAGACGGCAACCTCACCATCAGCGGTTTTGGCACGTTGGCGGCGGCCAAGAGCGATACGGATACCGCGCAATTTGCCCGCTACAACCAGGCGGTCGGCGTCAAGGATGGCGTGCGCATCGGCCTCGATTCCAACCTGGGGCTGCAAGCCACGTACCAGGTCAATGACTGGCTGTCCGGCACGGCCCAGGTGCTGACCCGCAAGAACACCAGCACCAGCTTCACCACCGACCTGACCTGGGGCTTCCTCAAAGCCAAGATCAACGATGAAATCAATGTGCGCGTCGGCCGTGTCGTGATGCCGGCCTTCCTGATTTCCGATTACCAGAACGTCGGCTATGCCAACACCATGATGCGTCCGCCGATCGAGCTGTATGGCCAGGCGCCGCTGGAAGCCATGGATGGCGCCGACGTCAATTACCAGCACGCGTTTGGCGACACCAACCTGACCGTGCAAGCGTTCGTCGGCACCAGCCGCGGCAAGCTGTTCGTGGCGTCGGCCGGCGGCTCGGTCGCCAAGTACCGCGCGCCATTGGGCGGCGCCAGCGTCACGCTGGAACACGGCCCGGTCACGTTCCGCCTGGGCCATGCGTCGGCGGACATGCACAGCAGCGACCTGACCCCGATCAATACCCTGACCGCCACCCTGAAGGGCGCCGGCCTGGCCCAGCTGGGCGAAGACCTGAGCCTGGTGCCGGGCAAGCGCATGACGTTCACCTCGGTGGGCGCCACCGTCGACTACAACAACGTGCTGGTGCAGGCGGAATATGCGCAGCGCCGCGCCAAGGAAGCGGTCTACATCCCGCAAACCAATGCCTGGTACGTGATGGCCGGCTACCGCTTCGGCAAAGTATTGCCGTACTACGCCCACGCCGCGTCCGAAGGCGCCGGCACCAAGGTCAA
This sequence comes from Pseudoduganella sp. GW821-FHT12E03, assembly GCF_058807115.1. Taxonomy (NCBI): domain Bacteria; kingdom Pseudomonadati; phylum Pseudomonadota; class Betaproteobacteria; order Burkholderiales; family Oxalobacteraceae; genus Pseudoduganella; species Pseudoduganella sp. GW821-FHT12E03. The sequence continues at coordinate 699,417 of NZ_JBXAQJ010000003.1, forward strand.
GGTGCCTGCCGCGCTGTCGCGCATCCCGCCGCTGAACGCGGCCGTGACCAACCTGCTGACGGCTGCCGAGCAATCGTCCGACCTGGTCGGCGTGCGCTGGGACTTCGCCAAATCGGTGGCGCTGAAGGTGCAGATTGACCGCATCAAGCCGAAGGTCAAATCCGGCGCGCTGATTTTCGCGCCGGCCGCAGGCCAGAAAGACAGCGTGACCGTGGTGGCCGCTGGTGTCGATTTCGTCTTCTAAGGTTAGGTGATCCAAATGCACATGCAAATCAAACACGTGATGGCTGTTTTGGCCGCCGCCGCCATGGCCGCCGCCGCCCTGCCCGCCGCCGCTGAAACCGTGGTAATCGTCAGCCAGAAAAACCCGGCCACCCGCATGTTCGCGGAACAGGCGTCGCAATTCTTCCTGGGTAAATCCAACATGTTCACGCCGGTGGACCAGGCCGAAGGTTCGGCCATCCGCAACGAGTTCTATCAAAAGCTCGCCGACAAGGATGCGGCCCAGGTCAAGGCGCTGTGGTCCAAGCTGGTGTTTACCGGCAAGGCCACCCCGCCGAAGGAATACAAGTCCAACGCCGAGGTCAAGAAAGCCGTGGCGGACGATCCGAAAGCCATTGGTTATATCGACAAGTCGGCGGTGGATGACACGGTGAAAGTCATCCTGACGCTGCAATAAGCATTTCGTCACCGCACAAGTGTGGGATGCCCGGCCTGAAGGCCCGGCACCCATGGCTGTAAAACGCCCGGCCCGCGCCGGGCGTTGTCATTTACAGCAACAATCCGTTGAGTAAAAACCACATGCCGCGTCTGTCCACGACGAGTTTCCTATGAGCATCTCTAAAACTCCGCTAAGGTGACAAACGCGCGATCCGGCGCAGTGACTTTATTTTCGAGGACTGGATGAAACGACTGACCCTGGCAACTTCTGTTCTGGCCGCCCTGATGGCCTTACCGCACGCGCAGGCGGCCATCGTCGATGACGGCAAACTCAGCATCAGTGGCTTCGGCACCCTGGGGGTGGCGAAGAGCGATACGGATAAAGCGCAATTTGTGCGCTACAACCAGGCCGAAGGCGTGGCAGATGGCTGGCGCCTGGGCCTCGATTCCAACCTGGGCCTGCAAGCCACGTACCAGATCACGGACCAGTTGTCCGCCACGGCGCAAGTGTTGACGCGCCAGAATACCAGCCCGACGTTTACCACCGACCTGACGTGGGCCTTCGTCAAATACCGCGCCACCGATGAAGTCAACATCCGCGTCGGCCGCGTGCAATTGCCGACCTTCCTGATTTCCGATTACCAGAACGTGGGCTACGCCAACACCATGATGCGCCCGCCGGTGGAACTGTATGCGCAAGTGCCGCTGGAATCCATCGATGGCGCCGACGTCAACTGGCAGCACGCCTTTGGCGACACCAACGTCACCGTGCAAGCCGTGGTGGGCACCTCGTCCGGCAAGCTGTTCCTGCCGGCCACCGCCTCGGTCGCGAAATACCGCGCCCCGGCCATGGGCATCAGCGTGTCGGCCGAACACGGCCCCGTCACCTTGCGCTATGCACACCTGCAAACCACCCTGCACAGCGACGACATCGTTCCCATCAATTCGCTGACGGCCACCCTGGCCGCCGTGGGCTTCAAGCAGCTGGCGGCCGACTTCGGCGTCACGGGCAGCGGCAAGAAAATGAAATTCGACGCGGTCGGCATGACGGTGGACTGGAACAACCTGGTGCTGCAAGGCGAATTCGGCGCACGCCGCGCCATCGACCCGGTCTATATTCCGCAAACCGATGCGTGGTACCTGATGGGCGCCTACCGCATCGGCAAATTCCTGCCGTACTACGCGCACGCATCGATCAAGGGCAGCAGCACCAAGATCGCGCTGCCGGCCGGCTTCCCCGCCAGCGGCCCGCTGTCGGCCGCGGTCCGGGGCCTGCTGCAGGCGTCGGAACAGGATACCAACCTGGTCGGCGTGCGCTGGAACTTCGCCAGCTCGGCCGCGCTGAAATTCCAGGTCGACCGCGTCAAACCCAAGACCAAGACCGGTACGCTGATTTACGGTCCGGCCGCCGGCCTGAAGGACTCGGTGACGGTGATTGGCGCCAGCCTGGATTACGTATTCTGACCTACGGAGGCCTACCATGAACAAATTGCTTGCCAGCCTCCTCGCCGCCGGCGCTGCCCTGTCCGCCCTGCCCGCGCAGGCGGAAACCGTGGTCATCGTCAGCCAGAAGAATCCCGCCACCCGCATGTTCGCGGAACAGGCGTCCCAATTCTTCCTCGGGAAATCCAACATGTTTACGCCGATCGACCAGGCTGAAGGTTCGGCGATCCGCAATGACTTTTACCAGAAGCTGACCGACAAGGATGCGGCCCAGGTGAAAGCCATCTGGTCCAAGCTGGTATTTACCGGCAAGGCCACGCCGCCCAAGGAATTCAAGTCCAACGCGGACGTCAAGAAAGCCGTGGCCGATGATCCGAAAGCCATCGGCTATATCGACAAGTCGGCGGTCGACGATAGTGTGAAGGTGATCCTGACCCTGCAGTAATCCCCGGTCGCGCAGCGGCGCCCGACGCAGCGGCGCCCGGCCCAACTCCTTGCACATCGGTTATATTGCTGGCTTCGCGGGGCGACTGGCGCCCCGCTTGCCAGGAGTCCCAGGTGAGCTTATCACTGCGCGCGAAATTCGTCGTACTCAGTGCCATCGTGCAAGCGGTGGTGGTCGCGCTGTTGATCGGCAACAGCCTGCGCCTGATGGACCAGGCGGTCAACCGCAACGCGGTGCGGGTCGCCCATGAATATGCGGTGACCCTGAACCTGACACTGAGCCCGTATGCGAATACGGGCCGCCTGGGCGAACTCGCCAATTACTGGACTGAAATGCTGTCCGATCCCCAGGACAGCTTCATGCGCTATATCGTCATTCTCGACGCGCATGAGTTGCCGGTCACGACCGCGGGCCAGCGTCCCGCCGAATTGCCCGCCATCCTGCGCGGCGGCGGCGGCGACGGCTTCAACAGCGTGCGCACCTGGCAACAGGGCGATACCCTGCACGCGCGGGCGCCGATCCTGCTCAAGGACAACAAGGTGGGGTCGCTGAACTTCGGCCTGTCCACCAGCGACCTGGCCAAGGCGCGCGATGAAGTGCTGCTGCAATCGGGCCTGATTTCGCTGGCCGGCCTGGGCCTGGGCATCCTGCTGTTTTATATGTTTTCGCAAGGCATAGGCCGGCGCCTGCGCACCTTGACGGCGCAGGCCGAGCACATGTTCAAGAGCGCCTTTGGCCGCCCGCTGCCCGATACCGCCGGCGATGAAATCGAAGTGTACGCCCGCTCGCTGAACACCATGGGCGCGGCGCTGCGCGAACGGCTGCAGCAACTGGAAGCGTCCGAGCTGCGGCTGTCCGAGTCCGAAGCGCGTTTCAAGTCGCTGTTCGACATGACCCCGGTGCCGCTGACCGTGACCGACCGCAGCGGCCGCATTATCGGCACCAACCAGGCGCTGGCGCGCGTGTTCGGCTATGGCCCCGAGCAATTGATCGGCCGCCGCTCCAATGAAGTCAAATTCTGGTCGGAACCCGGCGAACGGGAACGGCTGTGGCAACTGTATATGCGCGATGGCGCCGTGTATGGCGAAATCGCCGGCATCGTGCTGAAGGACGGCAGTCCCGGCAAGGTGGCGATCTGGTCCTCCACCTTTACCCTGGGCGGCGCCGACGCGATCATCTGGGCACTGCTGGACTTGACGGCGGAAATCAATGCCAAGCAAGACCTGGAAGACTTGAACGCCTCGCTGGAAACCCGCGTGCGCGAACGCTCGGCCGACCTGGAAAGCGCGCTGGAAACCTTGCAGCAGACCCAGCACGACTTGATCGCCTCGGAAAAAATGGCGTCGCTCGGTTCACTGGTGGCCGGCATTGCCCACGAATTGAATACGCCGATCGGCAACAGCCTGCTGGCGTCGACCGCGCTGGCCGACAAGGTCGATGCGTTTGAAGCGCAACTGTCCGGCGGCACCCTGCGCCGCACCGCCTTGTCGGCCTATACGGATGAAGTGCGGATGGCGTCCAGCCTGATTTCCAGCTCGCTGCAAAAAGCCGCCAACCTGATCGCGTCGTTCAAGCAGATTGCCGTGGACCAGACCAGCGACCAGCGCCGCACCTTCAATTTGCTGTCGGTGCTGCTCGACACCACGGCTACCTACACGCCACGCCTGAAACGCGCCAATTGCGACACCACCTGCAGCGTGCCGCCGTCGCTGGAACTCGATTCGTATCCGGGCAGCTTTTACCAGATCTTCACCAACTTGCTGAACAATGCGCTGGCCCATGCCTTTGAAGGGCGCGACCAGGGCGCCATCGCCATCACGGCGCTGGAACTGGAGGGCGGCATGGTGGAGATCATATTCAGCGACGACGGCGTCGGCATGGCGGAAGACGTGCGCCGCCACGTGTTCGATCCCTTCTTCACCACCAAGATGGGCCATGGCGGCACCGGGCTGGGCATGAACATTGTCTACAACATCGTGACGGGTGTGCTGGGCGGCAGGATCGCGGTGGAATCGAGTCCGGGCGCGGGCGCCACCGTGCGCATCACGGTGCCGAAAGTCTCGCCGGCGAAGTTCAGCCAAGTGTAGTCGCGCTCAGCCGCACTTCCTCTTCCACCAGCGCGAACAGCCGCGCCACCTCGGCGCAGGCCAGCGGCAGCACGGCCTGTTCGCCGTCTTGCGCAAAGCGTTCCAGCGCCCGCAGCACCTCGCCGAATTCCTGGGCGCCCATCAGCAGCACGCTGGTTTTCAGGGTATGGCAGATGCGCGCCGCGCGCGGACAATCGCCGGTGGCCAGCGCCTGCTGCAACTGGCCGTGCAGTGCGGGCGTGGTGGCCAGGTAAATACCGGCCAGTTCGCGGTAGCCGGCCATGTCACCGCCCACCGTTGCCAGCAACTGGGACGGGTCGATATGCCGGTAAGCCATGAAGGGGACAGGCGGAACGTCAGGCCGTGCGGCGCTGGCGCTTGCGCATGGTTTGCGCGCAACAGGCGCGCACATAGCCGCGCAATTCATCAAAATTGACGGGTTTCGGGAAGAACACCACGCCGTCCGGCACCCCGCCCCGCTGTTCCAGCGCATCGGGTTCCAGCGACGACACGATCGCGATATTCATGTCCGCCAGTTCCGGATAGCCAAAGATGGTCTTGATGACTTCATAGCCATCGATGCCTTCCATCACGATATCGGCCAGCAAGATGTCCGGATGCGAGCGGGCGATTTCAATCAGCGCCTGGTAGCCGTTTTCGCAGAAACGCACGGCAATCGGCAAATCCCACTGCGCCAACTGGCGTTCAAACAAGGCGCGCTGCATGGCGTTGTCTTCAATCACCAGCACGGACACCGGCGCATGCACGTCCGGCATGGCGGCCGGCGCCGGCGCGGCGGTGCGCGCGATGCCATTCTGTGGCGCGGCTTTATATGCATGCACGGCGGCCAGCGGGATGCGGCGGTGGCCGCCCTTGGTCTTCCATGCCTCGATCACGCCGGCTTCCACCAACTGTTGTACTGAAGACACCGAGATACCCAGCAATTCCGCTGCTTTCTGTGTTGTACATACCTCGTCTGCCGCCATCGCCATCCTCTGTCTTAGAAATACCACCGCTGTGTCGCGGTTTTCGATAGAAAAAACAAATTAATCAAATTTAATAATTTTACGAAAAATTCGATAAAATTGATTCAAAGCATTACTGCATTGCCCATTATGAACCCGAATCGGCGCGCGGCAAAGCCGCCGCCGGTATCTGGAGAGCCGCCATGAATGACCTGATCGATTTCGCCGAATTAAAAGCCGCCGGCCTGTTGCCGGCCCCTACCCGGGAAACGCTGGAACTGATGCAATTGTGCCAGTCCGGCGATGAGGACGCCGGCCCGCTGCTGGCCCGTATTGCCGCCACCCCGGCGCTCGCTTATGCGCTGCACACGCTGGTGGGCAAGCACGGCGCGGAGACCGCGCTGCCGGCCGCGCTCGAGCATGTCGGCAGGTTTGCCACGTCGCAGCTGGCGCTGGCGCTGGATTTGCTGGCCCAATACCGCCGTGGCGCGTGTACCGATTTCAATTACCAGCGCTACTGGTCGCATGCCTTCGCCATGGCGTGCGCGGCCCAGGCGCTGACCTCGGAAATGCCGGTCGCCGCCGGCCCGGAACTGTTTTGCCAGGGACTGCTGGCCGGGATCGGCAACCTGGGCCTGGCCTGCGCCCGCCCCCGTTCGTACGCCAAACTGTTGCGTGAATGCCGCGACGCACCGGCCTCGACGCTGCTGCGCCGGGAATCCATGCTGTATGGCTACAGCCACCTGTCGATGGGCGCCGCGCTGTTGCGCAGCTGGCGCATGGGCCATACATATTCCGATGCCGTACTGTGCCAGGAAGCCCCGCACATGGCCACCGACCGCCAAACGCGCCACCTGGCGCGCCTGCTGCAGCTGGCGTCGTGCATGGCGGACCTGTACCTGGCGCAGCCGGGCGAACGCAAGGTGCTGGTCGCGGAAATGGCCGCCACCAGCAGCCGTTTGCAGCTCGATACCCGCGTGCTGCTCGGTATTGTCGATGTCGCGAACGGGAACTGGCGGCAGTGGTGCAATGCGCTGGAGTTGCAGGAACACTTGCCGCCGGCGATGCAGGTGACGCCGGTCGCCGCGGCGCCCGTAACCATCGCGCCGGTCATCGCCGCCGCCGCATAAGACGTGGGGCGGCTTGGTTTCATCAAGCCGCCATGCCTGTGCCACCAGCACCGGCCCCATAAAAAAACCGGGGCAAGCCCCGGTTTTGTCTTACGCCAGCTTGCCGTGGCAAGCCTTGTATTTCTTGCCGCTGCCGCACGGGCAAGGGTCGTTGCGGCCCACTTTGACGCCCAGGCTCAGTTGCGCTTCGATTTCCGTCGAGACGCCGCCCTGGCTGTTATTCGGCGCCAGCAACTCTTCCGGCGCCGCATCCGGGTTGAAGTCCGCGTGCTGGTAACGCACGTTTTCCACGTGCGCCGCCTGCATCGCCGCTTCCGCCGCATCGATTTCTTCGCGGGTCTGGATCCGTACCGTCATCACCAGGCGCACCACTTCATTCTTGATCAAGTCCAGCATGGTGCCGAACAGCTCGAAGGCTTCGCGCTTGTATTCCTGCTTCGGATTCTTTTGCGCATAGCCGCGCAGGTGGATACCCTGGCGCAAGTGGTCCAATGCCGCCAAGTGTTCGCGCCAGTGGCTGTCCACGCTTTGCAGCATGACGTTGCGCTCGAAGCCACCAAACGCTTCCTTGCCCACCACGTCGATCTTGGTCTGGTACACGGCATCGGCCGCCGCCACCACGCGTTCCACGATATCGTCGTCGGTCAGGTTCGGCTCGGACGCCAGCATGGCTTGCAGTTGCACCGGCACCAGCCACTCGTTGGCCAGTGCATTTTCCAGCGCGGGCAAGTCCCACTGCTCTTCGACCGATTCGGCCGGCACGTATTCACGCACCACGTCGGTGAACAAGCCCTGGCGCAGCGAGGCGATCATTTCCGAAATATCGGTCGCTTCCAGCAACTCGTTACGCTGCTGGTAAATCACTTTACGCTGGTCGTTGGCAACGTCATCGTATTCCAGCAATTGCTTACGAATATCGAAGTTGCGCGCTTCGACCTTGCGCTGCGCCGACTCGATCGAGCGCGACACGATGCCCGCTTCGATCGGTTCGCCTTCCGGCATTTTCAGGCGATCCATCACGGCGCGCACGCGGTCGCCCGCGAAGATGCGCAGCAACGGGTCGTCCAGCGACAGGTAGAAGCGGGACGAACCCGGGTCGCCCTGGCGCGCGGCACGGCCGCGCAGCTGGTTGTCGACGCGGCGGGATTCATGGCGCTCGGTGCCGACAATGTGCAAACCACCGGCCGCCACGACTTTTTCATGCAGCGCCTGCCAGCCATCGCGCAGCGCGTGGGCTTGCGCCGCCTTGTCCGCATCGGACAACTCGGGATTGGCGTCGATGAACTTGATCTGGTTTTCAACGTTACCGCCCAACACGATGTCGGTACCACGGCCGGCCATGTTGGTGGCAATGGTGATGGCTTGCGGACGGCCCGCCTGGGCAATGATTTCCGCTTCGCGGGCGTGCTGTTTCGCGTTCAGCACGTTGTGCGGCAAGCCGCCGGCGGTCAGGATGCCCGACAGCAGTTCCGAGTTTTCGATCGACGTGGTGCCCACCAGCACGGGCTGGCCGCGCTCGTAGCAGTCACGGATGTCGAGCAGCATCGCGTTGTATTTCTCATTGTTGGTCTTGTAGACCTGGTCTTGCTTGTCCTTGCGCTGCGATGGACGGTTCGGCGGAATCACCACGGTTTCCAGGCCATAGATTTCCTGGAATTCATACGCTTCGGTATCGGCGGTACCCGTCATGCCGGCCAGCTTGCCGTACATGCGGAAGTAATTCTGGAACGTGATCGACGCCAGCGTCTGGTTTTCGTTCTGGATCTTGACGCCTTCCTTGGCTTCCACCGCCTGGTGCAAGCCGTCGGACCAGCGGCGGCCCGTCATCAGGCGGCCGGTGAATTCGTCGACGATCACCACTTCATTGTTTTGCACCACATAGTGCTGGTCCTTGAAGTACAGCGCGTGGGCGCGCAGTGCCGCGTACAGGTGGTGCACCAGCGTGATGTTGGCGGAATCGTACAGCGACGCGCCTTCCGGCAGCAGGCCCATCTTGACCAGGATGGCTTCGGCTTTTTCGTGGCCGGCTTCGGTCAGTAGCACCTGGTGCGACTTTTCATCCTTGGTGTAATCGCCCGGCACTTCGATCTTGCCCTTGCCGTCCGAGGTTTCCTCGCCAACCTGCTGGGTCAGCAGCTTCGGCACTTCATTGATCTTGTAGTACAGCTCGGTATGGTTTTCCGCCTGGCCGGAAATGATCAGCGGGGTACGGGCTTCGTCGATCAGGATCGAGTCGACTTCATCGACGATGCCGAAATTCAGCGCGCGCTGGACGCGGTCGCGGGCTTCGAACACCATGTTGTCGCGCAGGTAATCGAAACCGAATTCATTGTTGGTGCCGTAGGTGATGTCCGAGGCATACGCCGCCTGCTTGGTGGCATGTTCCATCTGCGACAGGTTGATGCCGGTGGTCAGGCCCAGCCAGCCATACAGCTTGCCCATGGTGTCGGCGTCGCGCTGCGCCAGGTAATCATTGACCGTCACGATGTGCACGCCCTTGCCGGACAGTGCGTTCAGGTAGGCCGGCAGGGTCGCGGTCAGGGTTTTACCTTCACCGGTGCCCATTTCCGCGATTTTGCCGTAGTGCAAAACCATGCCGCCAATCAGCTGCACGTCGAAATGGCGCATCTTGAAGACGCGCTTGGACGCTTCGCGGCACACGGCAAACGCTTCCGGCAACAGCGTATCGAGCGCTTCGCCATTGGCGATGCGGGCCTTGAGTGCGGGGGTTTTGGCTTGCAGCTCGGCATCCGACAGCTTTTCCATGGCCGGCTCGAGTGCATTGATTTCGCGTACCGTTTTTTGATATTGCTTGAGCAGTCGCTGGTTGCGGCTGCCGAAAATCTGGGTCAGTAAGGACATTGGTTAACGCCGTTAAAAGAGCTATCGTGTAGTAGTGCGCGTAAATGTGCGGCTTGCCAGAGGCAAAAGACCGGTGATTTTATCATGCCGCTTCGGCCACGCATTGGCCAACTTGGGTCCACATTGGGGCACTGGCTGTTTTAACAATAGGAATTGTTACTAAAAAGCCCGTTCGCGGTATGGTAAGGTTGCGCCCATGCGTTTTACGAATACCTACATCAAGTCGCGCGCGCCGGTGGAAGCCACCAACTTCCTGCGGCGGGACAACAAGCTGGCCGCCCTGCTGCCGGCGGTCGAGCGCATGGCATCACTGCAGCGCGATTGCGCCGCCACCCTGCCCGCGATGTTCAGCCATTGCGAAGTGCTGGCGTTTGAACAGGGCGTGCTGCTGCTGTCCGCGCCGAATACCGCGCTGGCGGCGAAACTCAAGCAGCAAACACCCAAATTGCAGGAAGCGCTGTTGAAGCGGGGGTGGCAAATTAACAACATCAAGCTGCGGGTGCAGATGATGAAGGCGGCGGAAATCCGGCCGGAACCGCGCTCGCTGTCGCTGACCACCGCGGCGGTCGATGCCTTTGATACGCTGAGCCAGACGCTGGAACAGAGCAAACAAAACGCGCCGCTGATCGCGGCGCTGCAGAGGATGGTGCAAAAACGGCGCGAACGGCCGGATTACTGACTGCCGTATCTGATATGTGGATGCCCGGCCTGAAGGCCCGGCACCCATGTTGCTGGTTTATCAATTAGGTTCCCACTCGTGCGTCATCTGGCGCACATACGATTCCGGCGCGCTGGCCAGGCTGTCATAGGTGACGATTTCATACGCATCAGGGTGTTTCAGCAACTCCCGCAACAACAGGTTGTTCATCGCGTGGCCGGACTTGTGCGCTTCGTAGCTGGCCACCAGCGGGTGGCCCACCAGGTACAGGTCGCCAATAGCGTCGAGGATCTTGTGGCGCACGAATTCATCGTCGTAGCGCAAGCCATCGGCGTTGAGGATGCGGTATTCATCCATGACGATGGCGTTTTCCAGCGAACCGCCACGGGCCAGGCCAATGCCGCGCAACATTTCCACGTCTTGCATGAAACCAAACGTCCGCGCGCGGGCAATCGCCTGCACATAGGTGACGTCGCCAAAGTCGACCGACGCGAATTGCGCCGTGCCATCGACGGCCGGGTGGTTGAATTCAATGAAGAAATCCAGCTTGAAGCCGTCGTGCGGCGACAGGCGCGCCCATTTTTCATTGGCGCCCTTGCCATCGCGCACTTCCACCGGCTTGATGACGCGGATGAATTTCTTGGCGGCGTCCAGTTCCTGCACGCCCGCCTGCTGCAGCAGGTAGACAAACGATGACGCCGAACCATCCATGATCGGGATTTCTTCGGCGCTGACGTCAATATACAAGTTATCAATCCCGAGGCCGGCGCAAGCCGACATCAAGTGTTCAACCGTGGAGACGCGGGCGCCGTCCTGGATCAGCACGGACGCCATGCGGGTATCGCCCACCGCCATGGCGCTGGCCGGGAATTCCACCACCGGGTTCAAATCCACGCGGCGGAACACGATCCCGGTGCCGGCAACGGCAGGATGCAGGGTCAGCACCACTTTGGTGCCGGAATGCAGGCCGACACCCGTGGTCGTGACTTTTTCTTTGATAGTGCGTTGTTTTAACATCCCAAAATTATAGCGAAGTTGGCGGCGGCGCGTCCGGGCTTACTCAGTAGCATCACCTACTAGGTGATATTCGCCAGCTAGCCTATAATGAATCCATGGAAAAGCGCACGCCTCACTGCAAGCTCAGCTTGGTGAAAAGGCTGATTGAGGCGAACCGCGTCCGCGCGACGATGAGTGCTTACCATGGCGCAGCCGATGTCGGCATTTTTGATTTGGAGGGCATGTGTGCGGTGGTCCGGGCCCTGACTGCCCGTGACTTTTACAAGAGCATGACCACCCATGCCGATCACAGCACATGGCAGGATGTATACCGTACTCAAGCTGCAAGCAAGCCGCTTTACGTGAAGTTGACTGTGATTGACGATGTGCTGATCGTCTCGTTCAAGGAGCTTTGAATATGCAATGCCCACAATGCGGGGCGCCGTCATTGGTTCATGACACGCGCGACGTGCCTTATGTCTATAAAGGCGAGAAGACCAGGATTGCTGCGGTTGAAGCGGACTATTGCGATGTTTGCGGCGAGGCCGTGATGGACAGGACTGCGGGGGACCGCTATGGCACGCTGATACAGGCCTTCCAAAAACAGGTCAATGCGGGCTTGGTGGACCCTGCCTACATTGCACAGGTGCGCACCAAGCTCCAGCTCGGTAAGAAGGAAGCCGCGGAAATTTTCGGCGGCGGTGTCAATGCCTTTTCCCGCTACGAAAGCGGGAAGTCCCGTCCATCTGTAGCGTTGGTAAAACTATTGAAAGTGCTGGACCACCATCCGGAGTTGCTGGCTGAAGTCCGCACCTGAATGCGGCGGCGCATGCGCCGCGTTACCTCACAGCCACGCCGCTCAAGGGTGCTCGGATTCCGCATGCACCGCCTCGCGCCGCACCAGGTAAATGCCGCTGGCAATAATGATGGCCGCGCCCAGCAACGTATACATGTCCGGTAAGGTCTGCCACAGCAGCCAGTCGATCGCCACGCCCCACGCCAGCGCCGAGTATTCAAACGGCGCCACGGTGGACGCTTTGCCACGGCTGAACGCCACGGTGATGGCCAACTGGCCCAGGAAACCGGTAACAGCCAGCGCACCGATCACGATCCAGTCCTGCGGACGGATCGCCACCCAGCGGTCCCAGATCAGCGCCAGCGACCCGACCGCCATCATCACCAGCAGCCAGAACATGATGTGCTCATTGGCATCGGTGCGGCTCAGGATACGGCTGGCGATGGCGGACACCGCATAGCACGCCGCCGACCCAAGCACGGCCAGGCCCGCCACGGAAATAAAGCTGGTCCCTTCCGGCCGCAGCACCACCAGCACGCCGATCAAGCCCACCACGATGGCGCCCCACTGGCGGCCATCGACTTTTTCCTTGAGGATGAACACGGACAGCGCCGTGATCAGCGCCGGCGCGATAAAGAAGATCGCATAGGTATCGGCCAGCGGCAGGAATTTCAGCGCGTAGGCAAAGAACGTCAGCATGGCGATGCCCAGCACGCCGCGCAGCAATTGCAGCGGCCAGCGGATCTTGAAGATGCCGCCAAACTTGCCACGATAGGCGATATAGGCGCACACCAGCGGCAGCGAAGACAGGGAACGCAGTGCCGTCACTTGCATGGCTGGGTAGGTTGCGGACAGCACTTTCATGGCCGTGTCCATCAGCGAGAACATGGCCACTGCGATCAGCATTGCGTAAATGCTGCGCAGGTTGTCGTTACGGGGATTCAGGATAGCTCCAGGCTGTACGGGGCATTTGATTATAACAACGCAACAATAACGCTGCCGGGCCGGGAAAATCTGTATCACTGTGACAATGCGTGGATTTTGACGCCCTGCAGCCCCGCTATCATCACGTAAATACTTTTTTCAAGGATCGTTATGCCGTTTTGCCAGCATTGCGGCTCGCAGGCTTCCGAGACGACGGATTTCTGCTACAACTGCGGCGCCGATGTCACGGCGGCCGTCATCGCGCTGCCCGTCATGTCCACCGCGTGGCGCACGCGCTTTGCCTTGCTGCACAAGGCTGGCGGCGCCGCCATGCCGCAATCGATCGAACTCACCTTGGCCGAACGCGCCGCCGTGCGCTTCAACCTGCTGGCGTTCGTGCTGGGCCCGGTGTATTACGCCGCCATGGGCATGTGGAAGAAAGGCGTGTCGCTGGCCTTGCTGTCGGCGCTGCTGATCGTGCTAGCGCGGGTGCTGCTGGGCGCCGTGGGCCTGGCCCACAGCGGCCTGGGTGCCATGGTGTATTTGATTCCTTCCCTGCTGTACGCCACGCGCGCCAACATTGATTACTTCACCCGCGTGGTGCTGCATGACGATGGATGGGTGTAATTACCGCCACGAGACTTCCCCACTGACCTTGAATGGCAGTGTGACAATGTACGCATTTTGAGCTTGCGCAAACAAGTATTATTGATTTCTTAATTGAAATCAAAGTAACCATGCGCAAACTTTTTACGGCAATCACTCTGCTCCCCTTGCTGACTATTTTTCCAGGGTGCGGGGGAAATCCTGGTGAAGAAACACCTGCGCCACGCGCCAAGCAATTTTTGGCCATATCTACGACTACGGCCGAAACGCTAAGCTTTGCAAGTGACAGCTCGAACTACACGCTAACGCGCACTGCGACAAACTACAGCATTGCAGCAAAGAATGGAGAGGGCGCAGTGACATCTGAACTGTCACTGAAGCGCATTCATTTCGCAGACATCTCAATCGCGCTGGATACCTCGACCGCAGGGTCGCTTTACCGCATATACCAAGCGGCATTCAACCGCACTCCGGATGTTGCGGGACTCGGGTATTGGCTGCAGCAGTTTGACTCCGGAACGGCCCTACTGGACATTGCTGCTGCTTTCGTTGCGAGCGATGAATTCAAGAAGCTGTATGGCACAAGCCCAACGGACCTGCAATTCCTGACGGCCTTGTACTCCAATGTTCTGCACAGGAACCCTGACTTGGCAGGACAGGAATACTGGTTGAAATTGCTCGGCAGCGGAGTCAGCCGCCCTTCACTGCTAATTTCTTTTGCGGAGAGCCCAGAGAATCAAACCCAAACTTCGTCAGCAATCAAGAATGGCATTCCATACGCAAAGCCGGGACAAGCCTACCGGCCCGTTGGAAACATTCGTTCGCTTCAGGCAGTCACAGCAGGTGACGCTGTCGCCCTGGATGGAACGGGCAGTACAGATGCAAACAACGATACCATTGCCTACGAGTGGTCTTTAAGCCTTCCTGCGGGAAGCCGTGCAGCGATGAATGCACCAACTTCAAATAGGCCCGCATTCGTACCAGACGTTGCCGGCCTATACGCCATTACGTTGCAGGTCAGCGATGGAAAGCTTAAAGGGGCACCAGTAACAGTCTCCCTGAACGTGGCTGCCAAACGTGTCACTCCAGTGGCTGACGCAGGCATTTATAAGTGCTCCCTGATTTCGCACGACCTAGCAGTATCCCTGTATGCCCAAGGCCATACATACCTGGATCGAGACCACGATGGCAAGCCATGCGAGGCCAGCGACAAGAGTATCGAATCGCCCACCACCAGCACGCCGACCACACCATCAACATCGACAGGCAAATGCTGGGTAAATGGATACCGTCGAAGCAACGGCACCTATGTCAGCGGATATTGGCGCAAGTGTTAACGGTCGAGCGTCCCGGCACACAGGGAATTTACGGTATCAGCGCGAAGTTGGTAAGATGCGACCATGCGCACACCTCTCTATATCGTCAAGGAATCTCCCATCCACGGCCGCGGCGTCTTCGCGCGCCAGCCCATCACGGCCGGTGAACGCATCATTGAATACACGGGTGAAATCATCAGCAGCGATGAATCCGCGCGCCGCGCGGAAGCGTCCGGCGGCCCGATCAACCACACCTTCTTTTTCAGCCTGGCCGATGGCAACCTGATCGATGGCGGCAGCAACGGCAATGACGCGCGCTACATCAACCATTCGTGCGATCCGAATTGCGAAGCGTATGAAGAAGACGGCCGCGTGTTCATCCACGCGCTGCGCGATATCGAACAGGATGAAGAACTCAACTACAACTACGCGCTGATCTATGAAGCGCGCCATACGCCGGCCATCAAGAAAGCGTTTGCCTGTTATTGCGGCGCGGCCAATTGCACCGGCGTGATGCTGGCGCCGAAGAAGCGCAGCCGAAAGAAAATCGCCTCCGAATGACAAACGGCGCCACCGGGGCGCCGTTTGTCATTCCAGCCGCGTGGAAATTACAGCTGGCCCAGCAGGGTCTCGGCATTCGACTTTTCGAATTTGCCGCCTTCTTCAATGTTCAGTTGCGTGACCACGCCGTCTTCCACCAACGCGGAGTAACGCTGCGAGCGGGTGCCCATGCCGAACTTGGAGAAGTCCGCATCCAGGCCCAGCGCTTTCGAGTAGGTCGCATTGCCGTCAGCCATCATGCGGACGATGCCGGTGGCTTTCTGGTCGCGGCCCCAGGCGCCCATCACGAACGCGTCGTTAACGGAGATGCACCAGATCTCATCGACGCCCTTGGCTTTCAACGCTTCAGCGTTGTTCACATAGCCTGGCACGTGCTGTGCCGAGCAGGTCGGAGTATAGGCGCCAGGCAGCGCGAAGATCGCGATCTTTTTGCCTTTGACCAGGTCTTCCACTTTGAAGGTGTTCGGGCCGAGGGAGCAGCCTTCGGTTTCGGTTTCGATGAATTCGGACAGGGTGCCTTCCGGCAGTTTATCGCCAATCTTGATGGTCATTTCAGTGACTCCTCTTTGGTTTGAGTTTAAAAAAAAGCCGCGCAAGTGCGCGGCATGCCCCGGCACAGACCCGCAAGTATGCCAGAGGTTAAACAAAAACGTTGGGAGCAGTCGAAAACACGCGGCGGCCTGCGGCATGGAGTCACCGCAGCCGTCCGCCAGACTTCTTACATCAGTCCGCGCAGTTAGTCCGCTTGCTTGCGCAGGAAGGCTGGAATGTCATACGTTTCCATGCCATTTTTTTCCATCGCGCGCACTTGCTCGGACGCCGATTCGCGGCGCCATACGGCCGGCGCTTTCATGCCGTCCAGTGCCGAGCCGCCGCCGCTGATGCCGCCGCCCATGGAAACGGTGCCGGTGGCCGCCGCGCCGCCCAGCGATGCCGATGGCATCAGCGGGCCGGTGCCGGTGCGCAGCACAGGCTGTTGGACCAGTTGCACGTGCTTCTTGGCTTTGCCCAGGCCGGTCGCCACCACGGTCACGCGGATGGTGTCGCCCATGGTTTCGTCGTACGCGATACCCTGTGCGATCGACGCGTCCGGCGCCGCGAAGGCGCGTACCGCCGCCATGACTTCCTTGATTTCCTTACCCTTCAGGCCGCGCGACGCCGTCACGTTGACCAGCACGCCACGGGCGCCGGACAGGTCGACACCGTCCAGCAGCGGCGACGCCACCGCCTGCTCGGCCGCGATGCGGGCGCGGTCCACGCCGGACGCCGTCGCGGTGCCCATCATGGCCTTGCCCTGCTCGCCCATGATGGTCTTGACGTCGTTGAAGTCGACGTTGATGTGGCCCGGCACGTTGATGATCTCGGCAATACCGGCGACCGCGTTGTTCAGCACGTCGTCGGCGTGCTGGAACCACTCGATCAGCGATTCATCTTCGTAAATCTCTTCCAGCTTTTCGTTCAGGATCACGATCAGCGAATCGACGTTGGCCGCCAGCAGCTCCAGGCCTTCCTCGGCGATATCCATGCACTTCTGGCCTTCGTGCGAAAACGGTTTCGACACCACCGCCACGGTCAGCGCGCCCTGGGCCTTCGCCACTTCCGCCACGATCGGCGCCGCGCCGGTACCGGTGCCGCCGCCCATGCCGGCCGCGATGAACACCATGTGGGCGCCGCGCAGCGCGTCTTCGATGCGCTTGCGCGACTCTTCCGCCAACTGGCGGCCCACGTCCGGCTTCATGCCGGCGCCCAGGCCGGTCTCGCCGATCTGGATGACGTTGTCGGCTTTCGAGGTCGACAGTGCTTGCGCGTCCGTATTGGCGGCGATGAATTCAACGCCGCTCATGCCCTTGTTGATCATGTGCTGTACCGCGTTGCCACCGGCGCCGCCAACGCCGACAACCTTGATGACGGTACCCACTGATGCGTTATCGACCATATCGAACTCCATGATGTGCTCCTGATTGATGCTGCTTGCCGCGCTGCCAGTCTCTACAGCCCGCGCGGGCAAACTGCGATGTTATATAAAAAATCTGTCCGTTTTAGAAAAAGTTTTTTTGGTACGGCTTTTTTTGAACTGCTGCCCAATGCCTTGTTACGCACTTACCACAATCTGTACTGCCCCGACCGCCACACGACGGCTTAGAAGTTCCCGAGGAACCATTCTTTCATCCGCTGCCACACTGCTTTCACCGACCCGTCCTGGCGCGTCACGATGTGGCCGCGCAGGTACTGCTTTTTCGCTTCCAACAGCAGGCCCAGCACGGTGGCGTAGCGCGGGCTGCGCACCACGTCGGCCAACTGCCCGCGGTAATCCGGCGTACCGAGGCGCGCCGGTTTCAGGAAGATGTCTTCCGCCATTTCCACCATGCCCGGCATGATGGAGGTGCCGCCGGTCAGCACAATGCCCGACGACAGCACGCCTTCGTAACCGGATTCGCGCACCACCTGGTGCACCATGGCGAACAGTTCTTCCACGCGCGGTTCGATCACGGCGGCCAGCGCCTGGCGCGACAGGTTGCGCGGGCCACGGTCGCCCAGGCCCGGCACTTCCAGGTGTTCGCCCGGGTCGGCCAGCACTTGCTTGGCCACGCCATAACGGATCTTGATTTCTTCCGCTTCCGAGGTGGGCGTGCGCAGCGCCATGGCGATGTCGTTGGTGATCTGGTCGCCGGCGATAGGGATGACCGCGGTATGACGGATCGCGCCATCCGAGAACACCGCCACGTCGGTGGTGCCGCCGCCGATGTCGATCAGCACCACGCCCAGTTCTTTTTCGTCCGGGGTCAGCACCGCGTCGGCCGACGCCATCGGCTGCAAGATCAGGTCCGACACTTCCAGGCCGCAGCGGCGCACGCACTTGACGATGTTCTGCACCGCCGACACCGCGCCCGTCACGATATGCACTTTGACTTCCAGCCGGATGCCGCTCATGCCAATCGGCTCGCGCACATCTTCCTGGCTGTCGACGATGAATTCCTGCGGCACCGTGTGCAGCAATTGCTGGTCGGTCGGGATATTAACCGCCTTCGCCGTTTCAATGACGCGCGCCACGTCGGTGGCGGTGACTTCCTTGTCCTTGATCGCCACCATGCCGCTGGAATTGAAGCTGCGGATATGGCTGCCCGCAATGCCCGCATACACATTGCGGATTTTGCAGTCGGCCATCAGCTCCGCTTCTTCCAGCGCGCGCTGGATCGATTCCACGGTGGCTTCGATGTTCACCACCACGCCTTTTTTCAGGCCTTTGGATTCGTGCTGGCCCAGCCCGATCACTTCGTGGCGTCCATCGCCCATCACCTCGGCCACGACCGCCACCACCTTGGAGGTGCCGATGTCGAGGCCGACGATCAGGTTTTTCGCGTCTTTTGTCATCTGTGTTTGCCTGTATGCTTGAATTCTTTTGCCTGGTCTTGCTTCAGCTGCTTATCGCTTGGCTTTGCCTTCCGGCGGTATCTTTAATCCCTGTGCACTCAATGCGAGGCCGTTCTGGTAGCGCATGTCGATGCTCTCGATATTCGGCACCCGCACCGCCAGTTGTGGCCAGATCCGCACCAGCCGGTCGACCCGCTCTTTCAGCATGGTCTTCGACTGTTCCCGGCCCAATTCCACGCTGACGCCGTTATCGAGCT
Source organism: Pseudoduganella sp. GW821-FHT12E03 (assembly GCF_058807115.1). Classification (NCBI taxonomy): domain Bacteria; kingdom Pseudomonadati; phylum Pseudomonadota; class Betaproteobacteria; order Burkholderiales; family Oxalobacteraceae; genus Pseudoduganella; species Pseudoduganella sp. GW821-FHT12E03. The sequence goes on from NZ_JBXAQJ010000003.1 coordinate 718,495, forward strand.
TGACGGTCCACGCATAGCGCCCTGACAGATCCAGCCCTTCCGGCACCAGCTTGGCGGGCGCGAACCACGCCTTCAATTCCGAGAAGCGCTCCAGCACTTCGCGCTCACTGCCTTCCGGTCCATTAAACGCCGGCATCTGTTCCTGGTCTTCCTCGGCTTCCGCCAGGTTGGCCGTGAAGACATCGCCTTTCACGGACAGCAGCCGGCCGTCTTCGCCCCAGGTGCCCATGGCTTCATGCTCTTCCAGCGCCACGATCAGCTGGTCCGGCCATTCACGCCGTACGCTGGCGCGGCGCACCCATGGCACCGATTCAAACGCCTGGCGCACCGTATCGAGGTTGGCCGTGAAGAAATTGCCCTGGATGCGGCCCTCGGTCCCGGCGCGCAAGGTCAGGTGGTTCACGTGGCGCAAATCCGACTGCTCCACGGTTTCAATGCGGATCGTGCGCAAGTCGAACATGGGACGCTGCGACACCCACCACACGCCGGAAGCCGCGCACGCGAGCGCCACCGCGGCGTACAGGCCGGATGCCGTTGCGTTCAGGGCTTTCACGTCATGCCACACTATTCATTACCCCTTGCTTGCCACAGTGGTTTTCGCGCCGATTTTCAAGCGCGCGGAGCGCAGGATTTCCACGCACAAGTCTTCATAGCTGACACCATCGGCGCGCGCCGCCATCGGCACCAGCGAGTGCCCCGTCATGCCGGGCGACGTATTGACTTCCAGCAAGAACGGACGGTTGTCCGACGCGCGCAGCAGCACATCGACCCGGCCCCACCCTTCGCAACCGACCGCGCGGTACGCGTCCACCGCGATGCGCTGCATTTCAGCAGCGATTGCGCCGTCCAGCGGAGCCGGGCAGAAATACTGGGTATCGTCGGTGAAGTATTTGTTCTGGTAATCGTAGTTGCCTTCAGGTGCGACGATTTCCACGATCGGCAACGCCCGGGCGCTGCCGCCGGTGCCCAGCACCGCCACCGTGAATTCACGGCCCGTGACAAATTCCTCGGCGAGCACGGAATCGTCCAGCGCGGCGGCCGCGTCATATGCGGCCTGCAGTCCCTCGCTTGCCGTGACCTTGGTGATGCCGATGGTCGAACCTTCATGCGGCGGTTTGACGATCAATGGCAGGCCCAGGTCCGCAGCGACCTTGCCCAGGTCGGATTGCGCGCCCAGCACCGCATACTTCGGCGTCGGCAAGCCTTCGGCCAGCCACAGGATTTTCGTCGTGATCTTGTCCATGCCGACCGAACTGGCCATCACACCGCTGCCGGTGTACGGAATGCCCAGCAATTCCAGCGCGCCCTGGATGCTGCCGTCTTCGCCGTAGCGGCCGTGCAGCGCGATAAACACGCGGTCGAATTGTTCAGCGGCCAGGTCCGCCAGCGAGCGCTGGCCCGGATCGAAGGCATGCGCATCGATGCCCTTGGCGCGCAACGCGGCCAGCACGCCGCTGCCGGACATGTTCGACACTTCGCTTTCCGCCGAGCGGCCGCCAAACAGCACGCCGACCTTGCCAAACGCTTTGGCGTCGTCAGCGGCCAGTGGAGTCACAGGAGTGGTTGCAGCAGTCACGTTCAAGCCTTCTGGTAAGTCGTCAATTTATTCGGCACGCCGCTGATGGAACCGGCGCCCATCGTCAGCACCACGTCGCCATCGCGCACCACGTTCATGATGGTTTCCGGCATGTCGGCAATGTTTTCCACAAACACCGGTTCGGCCTTGCCGCGGGCGCGGATCGCATGCGCCAGCGCGCGGCCATCGGCGGCGACGATGGGCGCTTCGCCTGCCGCATACACGTCGGCCAGCACCAGCACATCGACGGAACTGAGCACGCGGGCGAAATCCTCAAAGCAGTCGCGGGTGCGGGTATAGCGGTGCGGCTGGAACGCCAGCACCAGGCGGCGGCCCGGATACGCGGCGCGCGCGGCCGCCACGGTGACTTCGGTTTCCACCGGATGGTGGCCAAAGTCGTCGACCAGCGCGAATTTCCCCGCATCCTTGCCGGTGCCCGATGCATCAGGGATCGCCACATCGCCATAACGGGTGAAGCGGCGGCCCACGCCGGCAAAGCCGGCCAGGCCGGCCTGCGTGGCGGCGTCACTCACGCCAATTTCACGGGCGATCGCAATCGCGGAACAGGCGTTTTGCACGTTGTGCATGCCGGGCTGGTTCAGCACCACGTCGAGGTCCGGATATCCTTCCTGCAGCACGGTAAAGCGCATGGTGACGCCATCGGCGCGCGCATTGATGGCGCGCACTTCGGCTTCTTCGTGGAAGCCGTAGGTCGTGATCGGCTTGCTGATGAACGGGATAATGGAGCGCACATGCGGATCATCGATACACAACATCGCGCGGCCATAGAACGGCAGGCAATTGGTGAATTGCACGAACGCCTGCTTCAGCTTTTCGAAATCGTGGCCATAGGTTTCCATATGGTCCGCGTCAATGTTGGTGATGACTTCGATCATCGGCGACAGGTTCAGGAACGAGGCATCCGATTCATCGGCTTCGGCCACCAGGTAGTCGCCGGTGCCCAGCTTGGCGTTGGCGCCGGCGGCCGTCAGGCGGCCGCCGATCACGAAGGTCGGGTCCAGGCCGCCCTGCGCCAGCACTGACGCCACCAGGCTGGTGGTGGTGGTCTTGCCGTGCGTGCCGGCAATCGCGATGCCGCGTTTCAGGCGCATCAATTCGCCCAGCATGACCGCGCGCGGCACGATCGGAATCTTGCGCGCACGCGCCGCAATGACTTCCGGGTTGTCTTCCTTGACGGCGGTGGACGTCACCACGGCGTCGGCATTGCCGATGAATTCCGCCGCGTGGCCCTGGTGCACGGTGGCGCCCATGTCGGACAGGCGCTGGGTCACCGCATTGGCGCCCAGGTCCGAACCGGACACGTTATACCCCAGCGTCAGCAGCACTTCCGCGATGCCGCTCATGCCGCTGCCGCCGATGCCGACGAAGTGTATGTTTTTAACTTTGTGCTTCACTTATTTACCCGAATTCGTTCCAAATTTCTCAAGGACGCTGGCAATCGCGTCGTTGGCGTCGCGCTTGCCCGCATTGCGCGCCGCGCTGGCCATCGCCAGGCACGCGCCGCGCGTCAGTGTTTCCAGCAAAGCCGCCAGGCCTTGCGCAGTCAATTCCGTTTGCGGCAGGTGAATCGCCGCATTCTGTTTCGCCATCCATTGCGCGTTGTCGCGCTGATGGCTGGTGGTCGACGCCACCAGCGGCACCAGCACGCTGGCCACGCCGGCCGCCGTTAATTCCGACACCGTGATCGCGCCGGCCCGGCAAATGACAACATCGGCCTCGGCATAGGCGCGCGCCATGTCATCGATGAACGGCACGATGCTGGCCGCCACTCCGGCCCTGGCATAGCCGGCCTGCAGCGCGTCGATGTTCGCCTTGCCCGACTGGTGCGTCACCAGTGGGCGCCGCTCTTGCGGCAGCAAGGCCAGCGCCGCCGGCAACGCTTCATTGAGCGCCCGTGCGCCCAGGCTGCCGCCGACCACCAGCACCCGCAGCGGGCCGCTGCGGCCGGCATAGCGCTGCTCCGGCGCCGCCATGTCGATGATGTCCTTGCGCACCGGATTGCCGGTGACCGCCGCCTTGCCGGCCGCGCTGCCGAAATCGGCCGGGAATCCAAAGCACACCTGCTTGGCCATCGGCGCCAGCGTCTTGTTCGACAACAGCAGCGCCGCATCGGCATTGACCAGCACCAGCGGCACGCCGCGCAGGCGCGACATCAGCCCGCCCGGCACCGTGACATAACCGCCCATGCCCAGCACCACGTCCGGCTTGCGGGCGCCGAGATAGCCGAAGCAGTCGGCGAACGCCTTCACCATGCGGAACGCGCCGGTGACCGTGTGCATCAGACCTTTGCCGCGCATGCCGGAAAAATGGATCGCATCCATCGCGATGCCGTGTTTCGGCACCAGGTCCTGTTCCATGCCGTGCGACGTGCCCAGCCAGCTCACTTCCCAGCCGCGCGCGCGCATGGTCTGCGCGATCGCCAGGCCCGGGAAAATATGGCCGCCGGTACCGGCCGCCATGATCATTAATTTACGCGTCATACCCTGCCACCCCGCATCAGGACCCGGTTCTCGTAATCGATCCGAAGCAGGACCGCGAGCCCGACGCAGTTAATCACAATGCCCGTGCCGCCATAACTCATCAGCGGCAAGGTCAACCCTTTGGTGGGCAGCAAACCCAGGTTCACGCCCATATTGATAAACGTTTGCACGCCGATCCAGATCCCGATGCCCTTGGCCACCAGCCCGGCAAAGGTCTGGTCGATCGCAATCGCCTGGCGGCCGATATCGAAAGCGCGCTTGATCAGCCAATAGAACATGGCCACCACCACCAGCACGCCGGCCAGTCCCAGTTCTTCGCCGATCACCGCCATCAGGAAGTCGGTGTGCGCTTCCGGCAGGTAGTGCAGCTTTTCCAGGCTGCCGCCCAGGCCCTGGCCAAAGAATTCGCCGCGGCCAAACGCGATCAGCGAGTGCGTCAACTGGTACGCCTTGTCTTGCGCATTGCCCTCTTCCCACGGATTGAGGTAGGCAAAGAAACGGGCGCGCCGGAATGGCGACAGCGCGATGATGGTCACGAAAATCGTCACCAGCATGGCGCCGATCCCGCCAAACCAGATCGCATTGATCCCGCCCAGGAATAGGATGCCCATCGCGATGCAGACAATCACACCGAACGCGCCCAGGTCGGGCTCCAGCAGCAACAACATGCCGACAAAGCTGACCGCCAATGCCATCGGCATGAAGCCCTTGGTCAGCTTGTGCATGTATTCCTGCTTGCGCACCGTGTAATCTGCCGCGTACAGCACCATCACGACTTTCATCATTTCCGATGGCTGGAAGTTGAATACCTTCAGCGACAGCCAGCGCCGCCCGCCATTGACGGACACGCCCAGCCCGGGAATCAGCACCAGCACCAGCAGCACCAGGGTGCCGATAAACAGGTACGGCGCGGTGCGCTGCCAGGTGGCGACCGGCACGCGGAACGTAAACATCGCCGCCGTCATGGCGACCGCGATAAAGATCGCCTGGCGCACCACGAAGTAATTGTTCTTGTACGCCGCGTACTTGGGCGAATCCGGCAGCGCAATCGAGGCCGAATACACCATCACCATCCCCAGCAGCATCAGGATCAGCACCACCCACACCAGCAACTGGTCGTACTCCATCATCTTCGACGGCCGCGCGCGGCTGTCGATCGCCGTCGAACCGGAAGATGAACCGAAGCGGAATGGCAGCTGGAAAGCCATGGATTACAGCTCCTGTCCGGCGTCCAGCGCCACGTCGCGCACGGCGTCGATGAACACCTGGGCGCGATGCGCATAGTTTTTAAACATGTCCAGGCTGGCGCACGCGGGCGACAGCAAGACGGCGTCGCCCGGCTGCGCCAGCCTGGTGGCCATACTCACGGCCTGCTGCATGGCGCCCGGCACGTCCGAGCCGCAATCGATGATGGCGTCGCCGGCCAGCGCGCCGCAGGACTCCAACGTGGCGCGGATGGCCGGTGCATCGCGGCCGATCAGCAGCACCGCGCGCACGTAGCGCGAGACGGGTTCGGCCAGCGGATCGAATTGCTGGCCCTTGCCATCGCCGCCGGCAATCAACACCAGGCGCTGGTGCGCACCAGTAAAACTCTTGCCCAGGCCATTCAGGGCCGCCACCGTCGCGCCGACATTGGTGCCCTTGGAATCGTCGTAATACTCGACGTCGTTGATCGCGCCGATCAATTCCACGCGGTGCGGCTCGCCCTTGTATTCGCGCAAGCCATGCAGCAGCGGTGCGAACGGCAAGCCGATCGCGCGGCACAGCGCCAGCGCCGCCAGCGCGTTCGATGCGTTGTGCAGCCCGCGGATTTGCAGCGCATCGGACGGCATCAGGTTTTTCACCGAGGTTGGCGCCACCGGCACCGGCTCGTTCTTGCGGCGCTTCTTCGGTTCCGCATCGTCGTCCGGCACGGCCGTGGCCAGCCACGTCACGTTGCGTTCATGGTGCAGGCCAAAGCTGTCCGCCTCGCCGGGTTCATTCAGGCCGAACGTCACGTTCTTGCCAACCGGGTTGGCCATCGCCATCACGGTCGCATCGTCGCGGTTCAAGACCCGCACGGTGTCAGGGCCGAAGATGCGCGCCTTGTCCATCGCATAGGCATCCATCGAACCGTGCCAGTCCAGGTGGTCTTGCGTCACGTTCAACACCGTTGCGGCGTGCGCATTCAGGCTGTACGTCGTGTGCAGCTGAAAGCTCGACAGTTCCAGCACCCAGGCTTGCGGCAGTTCATTCGTATCAATCACTTCACGCAGCACGTCCAGTGCGGCCGGGCTGATATTGCCCGCCACGCGCGCCGTCAATCCGGCACGCTGGATCAACTGGCCGGTCAGGCTGGTGACCGTGGTCTTGCCGTTGGTGCCGGTAATGGCGACCACTTTCGGGTCGTAGCCGGCGGACGCCTTCAGCGCGGCCAGCGCCTGCGCAAACAGTTCGATCTCGCCCCACAACGGGATTTTCGCGGCGGTGGTGGCGGACACGATATCGGCCAGGTCCGCGTTGGGCGACAAGCCCGGGCTGGTGACGGCGAAATCCATGCCGAACAACAGTTCCATGGCCAACGGGCCGGACACGAATTCCGCGTCCGGAATGGCGCCGCGCAACGCCGCCAGGCGCGCGCCCACGGCGCCTTCGGCGCGGGTATCGGCCACGCGCACGCGGGCGCCCTGGCGCGCCAGCCAAAGCGCAATCGCCAGGCCCGATTCCCCCAGGCCCAGCACCAGTGCTTTTTTACCGTCGTAAAGCTTTTCCATCACATCGGCCACCAGCTCAGCGCAATTTCAGCGTCGACAAACCAACCAATACCAGCATCATCGTGACGATCCAGAAGCGCACGACAACCTGGGTCTCTTTCCAGCCCTTTTGTTCAAAGTGGTGGTGCAGCGGCGCCATCAGGAAGACCCGGCGGCCGGTGCCATAGCGTTTTTTCGTGTACTTGAACCAGCCCACCTGGATGATGACGGACACGGTTTCCGCGACGAACACGCCCCCCATAATGAACAGCACGATTTCCTGGCGCACCACGACGGCAATGGTGCCCAGCGCGCCGCCCAGCGCCAGCGCGCCGACATCGCCCATGAACACTTGCGCGGGATGCGCGTTATACCAGAGGAAGGCCAGGCCCGCGCCCGCCAGCGCGCCGCAGAAAATGATCAATTCACCGGCGCCCGGGATGTACGGGATGAACAGGTATTTCGAATACACCGAGCTGCCGGTCAGATAGGCGAACAAGCCCAGGGCGGAACCCACCATCACGGTCGGCATGATCGCCAGGCCGTCCAGGCCGTCGGTAAAGTTGACGGCATTGCTGGACCCCACGATGACGCAATAGGTCAGCGCGATAAAGCCCCACACGCCCAGCGGGTAGCTGATGGTCTTGAAGAACGGGACGATCAGGTCGGCCTTGGGCGGCAAGTCCATCGAAAAGCCCGATTGCACCCACTGGAAGAACAGTTCGAACACCTTGGCCGGGGTCGGCGCGGACACGGAAAACGCCAAGTACAGCGCGGCGCCGATGCCGACCAGCGATTGCCAGAAATACTTTTCAGCCGAACGCATGCCTTCCGGGTCCTGGCGCACCACCTTGCGGTAATCGTCGACCCAGCCCACGGCGCCAAAGCCCAGCGTCACGACGATCACCGGCCAGATCAGGCGGTTCGACCAGTCGCACCACAGCAGGGTCGAGACGCCGATCGCGATCAGCACCAGCACGCCGCCCATGGTCGGGGTGCCGTGTTTTTTCAAGTGGGTTTGCGGACCATCGGTGCGCACCGCCTGGCCATATTTCATCGCGGTCAACTTGCGGATCACAGCCGGACCCGCCCACAGGCCGATCACCAGCGCGGTGATGGTCGCGAACACTGCGCGTGCGGTGATGAAGTTGAACACGCGCAGAGGACTGAATACGTCCTGGTACTGTTGTGCGAGCCAGAGCAGCATGATTAGTGTGTTTCCTTTGTAGCTTGTTGTTGCCCAATCAAATGCTGCACGGCCCGTTCCATTTTCATGAAGCGGGAGCCCTTGATCAATACAGTTGCATCCGGCGTTGCCACCGCGCTCAGCGCGGACAGCAGTGAGTCGAATTCTTCAAAGTGCCGGACGCCATGTACCGTGCCCATATGGCGTGCCAGCTCTCCTGTGACGAGCACATGCTCGATACCTTTACTCGCGGCATAGGCGGCAATCTCTTCGTGGAATTCGCGGCCCTGCGCGCCCACTTCGCCCATGTCGCCCAACGCCAGCACCCGCGGCGCCGGCGCATGCGCCAGCACGTCGATGGCGGCCCGGACTGAATCCGGGTTGGCGTTGTACGTGTCGTCAATCACCACCGCGCCGTTGGCGGCGGCCTTCTTTTGCAGGCGTCCCGCGACCGGTGCAAAGTGGTCGAGGCCGTGCTTGATCTGTTCCACTGGAACACCCGCCGCATAAGTGCAGGCAATGGCGGCCAGCGCATTCAATACATTGTGTTCACCGGCGGCCTGCAGGCCGACATAGAACTGTTCCAGTTCCCCGTCCGCCTGCCTGATCGAGACGAACATCTGGCTGCCGAAGTCGCCCGCGCGATGCGAACACGACACGTCGGCTTCCTTGTTCAAGCCAAAGGTCAAGGTGCGGCGGCCCGCCGCCAGTTCTTGCCACACGTGCGTGTATGTATCATGGCGCGGGAAGACCGCCACGCCATCGGCCGGCAACGCGGCCAGCACGGCGCCATTTTCACGGGCCACCGCTTCGACCGTGTGCATGAATTCCTGGTGTTCGCGCTGCGCGTTATTGACCAGCGCAACGGTTGGCTGGGCAATCGCGGCCAGGCGGCCGATTTCACCGGGATGGTTCATGCCCATCTCGATCACGGCCGACTGGTGTTGCGCATCCATGCGGAACAACGTCAGCGGCACGCCGATTTCATTATTCAGGTTGCCGCGCGTGGCCAGGCGGCCATCGTCGCCGTGGCTTGCCGCCAGGATGGCTGAAATCATTTCCTTGACGGTGGTCTTGCCATTGCTGCCGGTCACGCCGATCACCGGGACCGCGAAGCGGCGGCGCCACCAGTTGGCGATCCGGCCCAGCGCGTGCAAGGTGTCCGGCACGATCAGCGCCGGCAGCGCGAAGCCGTCCGGCACGTGTTCCGCCACCACCGCCACCACGCCCTTGGCGGCGCACTGCGCGAGGAAATCATGGGCATCGAAGGTCTCGCCTTTCAACGCGACAAACAGCGAACCGGCCGCCACCGTGCGGGTGTCGGTCGAGACGCCTTCAAAATGCACATCGGCGCCTTGCAAAACGGCGCCCGATTCACTGGCTAACGTCAAGGCTGGCAAAAGCTGGCTGAGGGTGGCGCGCATCAATTCGGCCTCATCATGGTCAGCCGCGCACTCAACGCCAGTTGCGCGTGGTCCGCATCGGAAAACGGCATCTTGCGGCCCTTGATTTCCTGGTACGGTTCATGGCCTTTACCGGCCAGCAAAATCACGTCCTGCTTGCCCGCGTGCTTGACGGCGGACAGGATCGCGGCGGCGCGGTCTTCCACCGCCTGGAACACCGACGATGGGTGTTGCGCATCCATGCCGGCCACGATTTGCGCAATGATCGCGTGCGGATCTTCGCTGCGCGGATTGTCGCTGGTGACCAGCACGTGATCGGCCGCCTGGGCGATCTTGCCCATTTGCGGACGCTTACCCGGATCGCGGTCGCCGCCGCAGCCGAACACGCACCACAACTGGCCGCCGCGTTCCTGCGCCACGATGCGCAGGGTCGACAGGGTTTTTTCCAGCGCATCGGGCGTGTGGGCATAATCGATGACCACCAGCGGCGCTTCGGCACCGCCCATTTGCTGCATGCGGCCCGGCGCCGGTTCAATGGCTTCGATCGCGTCCACCGCGTGGCGCAACGAAATGGCTCCGGCCGCGCCTTTCGCCAGCAAGGCGCCCAGCACCGCCAGCGCATTGCTGATATTGAACTGGCCGACCAGGTGGGTGCGCACATGCGCCTGTCCCTGCGGGCAATCGAGGTTGAATTCGGTGCCGGCGCTGCGCGTGCGCACTTGCGTGGCGCGCAGCATGGCAACGTGCGGGATGGCCGGCAGCGCCGCCGCATCCTGCAAGGTGTAGCCCATCACGGCAACCTGCCCGGCCGCCGCGCGGGCGGACAAACGCTCGACGATGCGCAGCCCGGCCGCGTCGTCGAGGTTGATCACGGCGGTTTTCAGGCCCGGCCAGTCGAACAGCCGCATCTTGGCCGCTTCATAGGCTTCCATGCTGCCGTGGTGGTCCAGGTGGTCGCGCGTCAGGTTGGTAAACAGCGCGGTATCGAAATGCATGCCGTCGGTGCGGCCCAGGTCCAGCGCGATCGACGTGACTTCGATCACCAGCGCCTGCGCGCCCGCGTCACGGCACTCCGCCAGTTTTTGCGCCAGCAGCACAGCGTCCGGCGTGGTGTAGCCGGTCGGGTCGAAGTCCGGCTCGCCCCGCGCGCGGAACGTGCCCACGCCGAGCGTGCCGATGACGGCAGTCTGGCTGCCCAGGCGGCTCAGGGCCTGGCCCAGCCACACAGCGCACGAGGTCTTGCCGTTGGTGCCGGTGACGGCCACCGAATACATGGCGCGGTCGGGCTGATCATAAAACGCTTGCGCAATCGGGCCGGACTGGCGCTTCAAGTCCGCCACTTCCAGGTGCGGCACGGGTTTTGCCGCGTCCCAGGCCGGGTCCCATTGCGCGCCATGCGCTTCGAGCACCACGGCGCCAGCGCCCTGCGCCACGGCGGCGGCGATGTAATCGCGGCCATCCTTGCCATCGCCCGGATAGGCGAAGAAGACGTCGCCCGCTTTCACGCGGCGCGAGTCTGAAACCAGCTGGCCATTGCCAGCCTGCTGTTTGATCCAGTTACTGATATCTGTCGGGTTCATGTTCTGCATTACATGGCCTCCGGTCCGCTGTCCGATGGCACCACGATTTCGGTCACGTTCGAATCGGGCGGCACGTTTTTCGAGCGCAGCGCGTTGGCGGCAACGGCGGCAAAGGTGGGCGCGGCGACCTGGCCGCCATAGTGGCCGCCCTGGGTCGGTTCATCGATCATGACGGCGATGACGAATCGGGGGTTCGACATCGGCACCATGCCGGCAAACGAACCAATGTATTTACGCGGTATCGCATAGCGGCCATTGACCACCTTGTAGGCGGTACCGGTCTTGCCGCCCGCGCGGTAGCCGGCGATTTGCGCCTGCTTGGCGGTGCCATCCTTGCCCGACACCACGGTCTCGAGCATTTCACGCATCTGGCGCGCCGTTTGCGGCTTGATCACCTGGGTGCCGACCGGCGGCGTACTGACCTTCTGGAACGACAGCGGGATGATGTCGCCGTCCCGGGCAAAGATCAGGTAGGCGCGCGCCAGCTGGATCAGCGACACGGAAATGCCGTTACCGTAGCTCATTGTGGCCTGCTCGATCGGACGCCACGATTTATACGGACGCACGCGGCCCGCCTGCGCGCCGGGGAAACCCCATTTCGGCTGCTGGCCAAAGCCCACCTTGGTGAACAGTTCCCACATTTCCTGCGACGGCATCGACAGCGCAATTTTTGAAGTGCCGATGTTGGACGACATTTCAATGATCTGCTGCACGTTGATGACGCCGTGGCCCTTGGTATCGCTGATGGTCCGGTCCAGGATCGTGTAACGGCCGCTGCCCGTGTCGATCAGCGAGCTGGGCTTGTATCGGCCGGTGTCCATCCCCAGCGCCACGGTAAACGGCTTCAGGGTCGAACCTGGTTCGAACGTATCGGTGATCACGTGGTTGCGCAGCACTTCCCGGTCGGCGCCGCGCAGCGTGCGCGCTTCCTTCGGCTCGAACGTCGGATAGTTGGCCAGCGCCAGCACTTCCCCGGTATGCACGTCCAGCACGATGGCGGCGCCGGCCTTGGCCTTGAATTTTTCCACCGCGTTTTTCACCTGCGAAAACGCGATGTACTGGATCTTGCTGTCGAGCGACAGGATCAAGTCCTTGCCTTCGTGCGGCTCATTGATGGTGCCGGCATCTTCGACAATGTGGCCGAGGCGGTCGACGATCACGCGGCGGCTGCCCGGCTTACCCTTCAGCCACGACTCCTGCGCCTTTTCCATGCCTTCCTGGCCCACGTCTTCCAGGTCATTGAAGCCGATCACGTGCGACACCACGCCGCCCTGCGGGTAGTAGCGCTTGTATTCCTTGCGCATTTCAATGCCATCGAGCTTCAGCGCGGTGATCTTGTGCGCGACTTCCATTTCGACCTGGCGCTTCAGGTACAGCAGCACCTGCTTGTCCTTGTCCTTGTCTTTATCCTTGTCGTCCGGCTTGCGCTTGGCATCAACCTGCGCCTGCTTGGTTTCCAGCTTGCCGCGCAATTCCGCTTCCGGCATGTCGAGCAGCGCCGCCAGTGCGCGCAGCTTGTCGGCCGGTTCTTTCAGCAATTCATTTGGCACACCCCACACGCCCCGCACTTCGGCGCTGGAGGCCAGCACCTGGTTGTCGCGGTCGCGAATATTGCCGCGCGTGGCCGGCAACTCCAGGGTGCGGCCATAGCGCAACTCGCCCTGGTCTTGCAGGAACTGGGTCGACAAGCCTTGCAGCCACACCGCGCGGATACCCAGCGCGGCAAAAGCGGCAAACAGCACAAACAGGACGACGCGCGAACGCCATGGCGGCAGGCTGACCGCCAGCATGGGGCTCTTGGAAAATTGCACACCCTTGGAACGGGCCACGCGCGCGCTGTTTGCGCCACCGGAACGCATCATTGCTCACCTTCCGTCAGGTATTGCGTGCGGTTGGCGGTCAATTGCGTCATGTTCAAATCGCGGCGCGCGATTTCCTCGATACGGCCATGCTTGCCCAGGGTGGACTGGTCCAGCTGCAGCTGCGCCCAGTCGACGTCGAGCTGGCGCGCCTGGCGCTGCGCGCGCTCCAGGTCGATGAACAGGTGGCGCGCCTGGTATTGCGCGTTCACCAGCGACAGGGCGCATGCCACCAGCAAGGCCGCCAGCACGGCATTGATCTTGAAACTCATGCGGCGCCTCCCAGCCGGCGCGCGACGCGCATGACGGCGGAACGGGCGCGCGGGTTGGCGTCAACCTCGGCATCGGACGGCTTGATTTTCGCCAGCAGCTTCATTTCCGGCTGCGGCAAATCCACCGCGCGGATCGGCAGGCGGCGATCCGGCTGCGGCACATTGGCTTTACTCGCAAAGAAGCGCTTGACCATGCGGTCTTCCAGCGAATGGAAGCTGATGATGGCCAAAATGCCGCCCGGCGCCACGCAGTCGTAGGCCTGGCTCAGACCGGTCTCAAGGTCTTCAAGCTCTTTGTTGATGTGGATCCGTATAGCCTGAAAAGTCCGGGTGGCCGGGTCTTTGCCTTTTTCACGGGTCTTGACCGCCCCTGCCACGATACCGGCAAGCTGTCGTGTGGTTGAAATCGGCTCGATTTCTCGGCGAGCAACAATCGCCTTTGCAATCTGAAAAGCAAACCGCTCTTCGCCATAATCCCTGATCACCTTTTCCAAGTTTTCGGCGGATTCCACCGCCAGCCATGCGGCGGCCGACAGGCCGCGCGTGGTATCCATGCGCATGTCCAGCGGACCGTCGTTGCGGAAACTGAAACCGCGCGCCGCGTCATCGACTTGCGGCGAAGAAATTCCCAGATCCAGCAAAATCCCGTCGACCTTGCCGATACCGCGCTCGGCCAGCGCGCTGGCCATGGTGGCAAAACTGTCGTGGACAATCGTGAAACGGGGGTCATTGATTTGTTCGGCCGTGGCGATGGCTTGCGGATCTTTATCGAACGCAATCAACTTTGCCTGGGGTCCCAGGCGGGACAAGATCAGGCGCGTATGGCCACCCCGGCCAAACGTGCCATCTATATAGATACCATTGGCGCGGTCGCCGCCCAGTTCGAGCGCATCGACCGCTTCATCTAACAGCACCGTCCGATGCTGGAATGCTGGCGCCGCAGTAATCGTCATTGAGCGGGCCTTAGAAAGAAAAATCCGACAGGGCATCGGGCATCCCTGCCTCGATGGTTTGCGCTTCGTTATCGGCGCGCTTGGCCGGATCCCAGATTTCGAAGTGGGTCATCATGCCGGACAGGATCACGTCGCGGCCCAGGCCGACGGCGTCGCGCAGCTCGGGCGCCACCAGGATACGGCCGGCGGAATCCATCTCCACGTCAACCGCATTGCCCAGCAAGATCCGTTGCCAGCCACGGGCCGACATCGGCCAGGCGGCGATCTGGTCGCGCTTGGCTTCCCACACATGGCGCGGATACATCAACAAACAGCCATCCGGGTGCTTGGTAAGCGTGAGGCGCCCTTCACACTGGAGTGCCAGTGCGTCACGATGCCGGGCAGGAATAGACATCCTGCCTTTCGCATCGAGAGTGATAGCGGAAGCGCCTTGAAACACGGTTGACCTTTGATGACCTGAGAATTCGTTGAGCCGGTATGCATGGCGCTGACCCCGCCAAAAAATCCCACAAAACTACACTTTTTCACACAGTTGACCACTTTAGAGGATGGCAAGATAGTGGTCAAGCGCTTTCCAATTGGAAAAAAGGAGAAATTATGAATGAAATTAAGGACTTAGCGCCGACACCTGAAGCAGCGTCGAATTAAAAATTGCCGTGAAATTAGATACTTAGCATAACAACTGCAAGTGCTACCTCATCAGTTAACACGCGCTTTTCGTATTCATAATTACAAAAATCCTGTCAAGAAAAAAATTAAAATAAAGTTATACAGTTGCCGAGCGACAACAATCTCGTAGCAAGCGGACAACACGGAAAACAGTGGCCAAGGGAATGGCTTACAGGGGCTTATGGGGTCAATTCTTGCTGAAATCGGCGCGCCGGCGCACTTTGCAGCTACCGGGCTCAAAAGCGGAGTTTGTTCTGGACGAAGTGAGAATTTACTTTAACAACGTTGGCTTGTATATACAATTAAGCGGATGTCATGTCCGCTGCACCTGCCGCCATTATACCCCTGCGGCAACAGGAAGCCCCGCTCCGGACGCGCTGCCGGAACGGGGCTGGCTTGTTAAGCAATCGACATTACATCGACACTACTCCGACATTACTCATACGTGGCCGACAGCGAAACGCCGCTGTACGGGCTCTTGGCGTCGAGCGTCACGTAGTACCAGCGGTTCGTGACCGGCGACGCGATCGCAACATCTTCCGCATTGCCCGCCTTGACCGACGAGTAATCGGTATTGCCCGGCACCGGCCAGCGGTCCGCCGCCACGTACAGGTCGACGTCGCCGGTACCGTTGCGGGTCGCCAGCTTCAGGTTTTTCGCGCCGGCCGGCAACATGATGGTGAAGTACGAGCGGTAGCCGCTGGCGTTCCCGATATTGCGGATCACGCAGTTTTTACCCAACTGGCTGGCCGATGCGCAATTCGGCAAGTTCGCGCCCGGATCGTCGTTCGGCAAGGTCGGTTCGCCCGCCGTGGTCGCGGTGTCGGCCCAGGCCGCGAATTCCGCGTCATAGGCGGTGCCGATCTGGCCCATGAAGGTCTGGTAGCGCGAATAATCACCGATGCGGAATTTGCCGAGGATGTTATCGACGTCGGCGCGGTGTTTTTCCATCATGAAGCGGGTCGCCATATAACCCCAGCGGTACGCCCGGTTCTGGTAATCGGACATGCTGTAGGTGTTCTGGAAGATGTCCGATAATTTGTAGGTGCGGCTGCGCGCCATGTCGATCGCGGCCTGGTTATTGTTTTTCAGCGACAGGTATTCGCCAATGCCTTCGATCCACCACACGGTCGGCACCGACGTGCCCAGCGTGAAGTCGCCATACATGTCGAAGCGGCCATCGAGGTAGTGCACGTATTCATGTTCCAGGTTCCACACCTTGAAGGTCGGGCGCAGCCAGGATGCTTCGTGCGCGACGAAGCGGGCCTGGTTGCCGGCCACCGCCGGGTCGCCTTCCAGGTACATGCCGCCATTGTCGGTGCTGATGTTGTACAGCTTGCCTGCGTACTTGTTGTAATTGGTGTAGTCGTCAAACACCACCAGTTCCAGCGCCGCATTGTTGTCTTGCGCCACCGGCGTGCGGTTGGTTTTCAACATGGTGTGCGCAAAGCCCTCTTCCGCGGCCAGGATCGTGCACACTTCCTGCATTTGCGCTTCCGACATCTCTTGCGCGCGCAACTTCAGGGTCGGGCTGCACTGCTTGCTGAATTTCAGGATGGTGTCGGCCAGCGTCTTTTCATAGTTGCAGGTGCCATATTCCGCGCAATTGGCATTGTCGTAATACTTGACGGCATCGGCGGCGGCCAGCCAGATATCACTGTCGGCGCCGGTCATGGAGCTGGTGGCCAGCGCGTTTTTCACCTGCACTTTGACCGCCGGTTTCAACCCCGCGTATTGCATGAAGCGGAAGTTTTCATTGGCCGCGTCATTCAACTGGTAGGCATAGCTGGTGCCCAGCAGTGCGGCCTCGTTGTTGACTATGAAGGCGTTCAGCGCGTTGGCGTACGAGATATCGTTTTGCAGCAGCTGCACGCCGGCCGCATCGCTGTGGGCGCGGAACAGCACCGTCAGGGCGCCGGTCACGCCGCCGCTGGCGCTATAGTTTTTCATCGCTTCCACGGCGTTCGGATAACCGCTGCGGTTGGTGAAGCGGGTCAGCACGGATTTCATGCTGGGCAGGAAGTACGCTTCATCATGCAGGTTCGTGACCAGGCGCAGCACTTCCGACGCGGTGGTCGATGCCGCCGCATTGTGCTGGTACAGCGCACTGCCTTCGATCAGGCGCGCCAATGGCAGGCGCAGCGACGTTTTCAAGCTGGCAGGCGGTTCGGCAATGGTGCCGCTACCGGCCACGTAGTAGCCGGCGCGCAGGTACAGCACCAGGTTGACCAGCGCCATGTTGGTGGCGTTATAGCCGGGCGCCAGTTGCGTCAGGCGGCTGGCCACCGCATTCATGTTCGCTTGCGAGAAGATGGTATTGGCTTGCGTTCCCGTCACGGAAAACAGCGGGTAGGTGCACTCGTAATCCGGCAGGCTGACCAGGTAATCGGCCAGCGCGGCGCCGCTATACTGCGCCATTCTGGCCATGTCCTTGCATTCCGGCGTGGGCGCCATGGCGGACGCCTGCTTGGCGCTCTGGTTGCGCGGCAACAGATCGGTGCGCGGCTTCTGGCTCGGCGACAGGTTGTAGCGGACCTGGTCTTCCGATGGCGGCAGGGTGGTGCGTTCACGCGGCATCGGCGGCTGCGTCAAACGGCCGTGGTGATCGTGGGCATCTTTCTGGGTCGGGACTGGCTGGCCGCCGGCATGGGCCGAACCGGCTGCGAAAGCAAAGGCAATAGCGAGGGCAATCGGGGTGACAGCGTGCAGCGAAGTACGTTGGTGCATGGATACCGCTCCTTCAGGCTATGTTTGTATAGATATGTGGGTGTCGTGCCTTCAGGCTGGACATCCCCGTATCAATGGTTTGCGCCATCGGGTCGGCCGCCCCTGGCAAACGCATACTAGCGTGGCAAGCTTGCAGGAAAAGCACCCCGCCGCAGCGGGATACACGGTTCGTCTTATTTAGTGGGAAAGGGTGACAGGATCGGCACAGCGGCAGCGCCGAAAAAACCACATAGGGGCCTGGCCCCTTTAGTACTATCGTTCGCTTAGTATTCGATAGCCAGGCGCGTGCTACATCAGGGTGGCCAGCAGGGATTCATTGCCGGCGGTACGGATGCCGCCGTTCTTGCATTGCGCGCGGTATTGCACCGGCGTCTGCCCCGTCAGCGCCTTGAACTGGCGGGAAAAAGCGCTGTGGTCGGTATAGCCGCATTCGCCCGCGATATCGGCAATGCTGCGATTGAGGTCGGACTCGATCATGGCCAGCGCGCCGTTCAGGCGCGACTGCAGCAGCAACTGGCGCGGGCTGTAATGGAACACGCGGCGGAACAGGCGCTCCACCCGGGCCAGCGGCAAACCGGCATCGTGCGCCAGCGCCTGCAGGCACAGCGGTTCGCGGTAATGTTCGCGGATATGGGCGGCAATCCCGGCAATCTTGCGATAGACCGGATGGTGTTCATCGGCCAACCCCAAATCATGCGAAGTGCCGACCAGGCCGACAATCGCGCCGCGCTCGTCGCGCAGCGGGGTTTTATGGGTCAGGCACCAGCCGTGGCGGCGGTTCGGATACAAATGCAATTCCAGGTGCTGCTTGATGGTGCATCCGGCCTCGATCACTTGCCGGTCTTGCGCCAGGTATGCTTGCGCCAGGGGCCGGGGGTGCACTTCCAGCACCGTCTTGCCCGTCAAATCATGCTTGTGGCGCAGTCCACAGCGCCGCACCAGCGTATGGTTGGCGGCCAGGTAGCGCCCTTCCCTGTCTTTGACAAAAAACGCCACATCGGTCAGCGCATCGAACAACGTTTCGATGGCCGCCAATTCGACATTGAATGGCCGCTGCGGCCCGGTTTCTTCGCCCACGTCTCCTCCATTGCCTGCATGTTTCTTATTAATTATTTGAAAAACTAGAGGGAAAGTATAGGCAGATCGGCAACGGCGCGGCAATCGTGCGCGGGGTCGCGTGATGATTCACCTGCATAAGTGTTGCAGGCAAGCATCATGGATTTAACAATGTGTTACAGCGGAGCGTCCCAATCACGGGAACGCTGTACCGCTTTGGCCCAGCGGGCCAGCAAGGCCTGGCGCTGGTCCGCCCCCATTTGGGGTTCGAAGCGGCGTTCGCATTGCCATTGGGCGGCAATTTCCGCGCGGCTTTCCCAGAATCCCACGGCCAGACCGGCCAGGTACGCGGCGCCCAGCGCCGTGGTTTCCGTGACTTTCGGCCGCACCACCGGCACACCCAGCAAATCCGCCTGGAATTGCATCAGCATGTCGTTGCGCGCCGCGCCGCCGTCGGCGCGCACTTCCACCAGCGGGATTTTGCGGTGCGGCAGCGCCACATCCTTTTGCATCGCCATCAGCAATTCCGCGCTCTGGTAGGCAATCGATTCCACCGCCGCACGGGCAATGTGGGCAGCCGTGCTGCCGCGCGTGAGGCCCAGCAGCGCACCGCGCGCATACGGATCCCAGTGCGGCGCGCCGAGTCCCGTGAACGCCGGCACCAGCATGACACCGCCGCTGTCGGGCACGCTGGCGGCCAGCGGTTCCACATCGGATGACTGCTTGATGATGCCGAGGCCGTCGCGCAGCCACTGCACGGTGGCGCCGCCCATGAAGACACTGCCTTCCAACAGGTAGTCGACGTCGCCATCGACGCGCCAGCCGACCGTCGACAGCAGCCGGTTGTGCGAGACCGGCGCGTGGCGGCCCGCATGCATCAGCATGAAACAGCCGGTGCCATAGGTATTCTTGACCATGCCCGGCGTGTGGCACGCCTGGCCGAAGGTGGCGGCTTGCTGGTCGCCGGCAATGCCGGCCACGGGAATCGCCGCGCCAAACAGCGCTTCCCTGGTATTGCCCACTTCTTCGCTGGACGACACCACCTGCGGCAGCATTTCTTCGGGGATGTCGAACAAATGCAGCAAGTCCGCATCCCAGCGCATCAGGTGGATATTGAACAGCATGGTGCGCGACGCATTCGAGACATCGGTCACGTGCACGCCGCACAGTTTCCACGCCAGCCAGGTATCGATGGTGCCAAACGCCAGCGCGCCATGGCGCGCCCGTTCGCGCGCACCCGGCACGTGGTCCAGGATCCATTTTATTTTGGTGGCGGAAAAATACGCATCGAGCTCCAGCCCGGTGCGTTCGCGAATCATGCTGGCCTTGCCCTCGAGCCGCAATTGTTCGCACATGGCGGCCGTGCGGCGGTCTTGCCACACGATGGCGGGCGCGATCGGTTCGCCGCTCTTGCGGTCCCAGACAATGGTGGTTTCCCGCTGGTTGGCGATGCCGATCGCCAGCACCTGGTGCGCATCGACGTGATGGTCGTGCAGCACCTTGCGCGCCACGGTGATCTGGCTATTCCAGATTTCGTTGGGGTCGTGTTCCACCCAGCCGGGCTGGGGGTAATGCTGAGGAAATTCCTGCGCCGCGCTGCCCAACAGCGCACCAGCGTGGTCGAACAGGATCGCACGCGAACTGGTCGTGCCCTGATCCAGGGCCAGGATGTATTTCTTCATCGGTAGTAGTCAGTGAAGCAAGCCGATAGGCCGGATTTTGTTACGGCGCCTTCCTTGCGGTCGGCGCTATGACAGCCATTCCTCTAGGCGACGGATTACTCCGCCGCTCAAGCTTTCTACCCGCACGCTCCGCGAGCAACATCATCGCGTGCCTATTTGAAATTGCACCAGGTGGAGGTTACCGCGTTTCACCGTAACTTAATACGCTCGTCTCTGTGGCCCTATTCCTCGCCTTATAGCCTTGCGGCCTTTCAGCGGACGGCCGTTAACCGTCACCCCGCTCTATGGAGTCCGGACCTTCCTCCCGCGTTGGCATTGCTGCCCACGCCAGCGACTGTCTGGCTTGCTTCCGGGCGTATTGTACCAAACGTGCCGGGTTATCCGTGAATTAGTCGATACGGCGCAAAGTCTGACGTCCCATTTTGTGAAATTTGATGTCGCTCTTTCAAAAGCCGCCATGCGGACCGAAGCATAGAATGCGGCATCGGATTTAATTTGAGGAACCACCATGACGCATCCTTCCCGCAGCGGCGGCCAGATCCTGGTCGACGCCCTGAAAATCCACGGCGTGGACACGGCTTTTGGCGTGCCCGGTGAAAGCTACCTGGACGTGCTCGACGCGCTGCACGATTCCGGCATCCGCTTCATCATCAACCGCCAGGAAGGCGGCGCAGCGTTCATGGCCGATGCCTACGGCAAGATGACGGGCAAACCGGGTATCTGCTTCGTGACCCGCGGCCCGGGCGCGACCAACGCGTCGATCGGCGTGCACACGGCATTCCAGGATTCCACTCCGATGATCCTGTTCATTGGCCAGGTCGGCAGCGACTTCATGGACCGCGAAGCGTTCCAGGAAGTCGATTACCGCCGCATGTATGGCCAGATGGCGAAATGGGTCGCGCAAATCGACCGCGCCGACCGCATCCCGGAATACATGGCGCGCGCCTTCCAGGTGGCCACCAGCGGCCGTCCGGGCCCGGTGGTGCTGGCGCTGCCGGAAGACATGCTGACCACGCAGGCCGCCGTGCCTGACACCGGCTGTTACCAGCCGGTGCACGGCGCCCCGTCCGAGCCGCAAATCGCGCAACTGCGTTCGATGCTGGCCGAAGCCAAGCGCCCGCTGCTGATGCTGGGCGGCGGCGGCTGGACCGAACAGGCCTGCGCGGACATCACCCGCTTTGCCGAAGCCAACCACTTGCCGGTGTCGTGCGCATTTCGCTTCCAGGATCTGCTGGACAACAACCACCCGCACTACGTGGGCGACGTCGGCATCGGCATCAACCCGAAACTGGCCGCGCGCGTGAAAAACGCGGACGTGCTGATCGTGGTTGGTCCGCGCCTCGGGGAAATGACCACCAGCGGCTACGAGTTGCTGACGTCCCCTGTGCCAAAACAGCGTTTGGTGCACATCCACGCCAGCAATGAAGAATTGGGCAGCGTCTACCAGGCCGAACTGATGATCGGCAGCGGCATGCCGCAAGCGGCCGCCATGCTGGCCGCGATGGCGCCGGTGGATGCCGGCGCGTGGCGGGGTTCGGTGGAAGAGGCGCGCGCGGAACTGGCGGCATGGCAGGCGCAACCGACCATTTTCAAGGACAACCAGGCGCCATTGAACCTGTGGCAAGTGGTGCAGGACATCGACCGCATGACGCCCCCCGACACCATCATCACCAATGGCGCCGGCAATTACGCGACGTGGGCGCACCGCTACCACCGCTACGGCGCCATGCGCACCCAGCTGGCGCCGACCAGCGGCGCCATGGGCTACAGCGTACCGGCCGGCGTGGCGGCCAAGATCGTCGATCCGGCCCGCACGGTGGTGACCTTTGCCGGCGACGGTGAATACCTGATGAATGGCCAGGAACTGGCGACGGCCGTGCAATACAACGCCGGCGTCATCATCCTGGTCTTCAATAACAACATGTTCGGCACCATCCGCATGCACCAGGAACGCCACTATCCGGGCCGCGTCTCGGGCACCCAGCTGCACAACCCGGACTTTGCGGCATTGGCCAAGGCATTTGGCGGCGAAGGCGAAGCGGTGCACGCCACGGAGGAATTCGCCCCGGCGCTGGAACGTGCACTGGAGTATACGCGTGGCAAAAACCTGCCGTTCGTGATCGAGCTGCGCTATGACGGCAACCTGATCACCCCCGGCGCCACCCTGGACACCATCCGCAAGCAGGCGGAAGCGGCCAAGGCTGGAAAATAAAATGCCCCGGGGCCATCGACATGGTGGTCCGGCAACTGCGTAGGGCGGGTTTGTAAAACCCGCCCTACGGAATTACGCCGACTCGGAATCAGGCGCAGCGGGCCCGGCAGGCGCCGCCTTGCGTGCCGGACACGGTTTGCACGGCGGCGGATTGCGCCCGAAATCCTGCACCCGGTCCAGGCGGACCGGCGCCTCGGGCTGGCCGCAATAGCCGCCATCGAGTACCAACGCGGCGCCCTTCTCGGCAAACGTGCCGCTCAGCGTCTTCTCTTCCCCTTCCACCTGAAGGGTAAAAATCATCTTGTCGCCATGTGGCCCGATTTGCACATCGTCCGCCACGATCGGCCAGCTCAGGCCGCCAGCCGTGTATTCATAGATCACCGTATCGACTTCGGCAAAGCGCTGCACGGTCACGCGCCGGCCGCCAAATTCGCCACTGTCCTTGTGGATGCACAGGTCGGAATACACCGCCATGCCATAACGGGGCAGGCCGGATTTCTTTGGTGCGGCAATGGCAACGCACGACGCCATCAGGAAGATGGCGGCAACACGATGAATAGTTTTCATCAGATTTTGCTCCGAGAAACCCTGCCCTCCAGAGCGGGGAGTGAAAGGAGCCGGCGGCACAGCCGCCGAACAGTCTTTCGATTAAATGGGGAACCAATTCCGCCCCGCTTAGTCAAAGGGGGATGAACCTGGTCTATCGATATCGCGTGAAATCCCTGACAGGCCTGCTGAATCAGCAGGCACGGAAGGTAAATGACGTCTGGAATTTCTGCAATGACAGGCAGAAGGATGCGTTGCGCTTCAATCGCAGCTGGCACACGGGATTTGACTTGATCAAGCTGACGACCGGTTGCAGCAAGGAGCTTGGGCTGCATTCCAGCACGATCAACGACGTCTGTCAGCAATACGCAAAGTCGCGTAAGCAATTTAACAAGCCCTACCTGCGTTACCGTGGCCGCAAAGCGCTGGGCTGGGTGCCCTTGAAGGGACGCGAACTCAAGCGGGAGGGTAATGCGTTTCGCTTTGCGGGCAATACATTCCGCGTGTTTTACTCGCGGCCTCTGCCGGAAGGGAGAATTGTCGATGGCACTAATTTTTCCCGTGACCGTCGCGGCAATTGGTTCCTGAACATTGTGCTTGAGTTGGCGGCGCCTCCGGTCAGGGGGCCCGTACAGAGGGTTGGCATTGACCTGCGGTTGCATGATCTGGCCAAACTGACGACGGGCGAACGGATACCAACGCCCAACTTTTACCGCGAGGCTGAGTCGGTGCTGGCCATGGCCCAGCGGGCGCACAAGAAGCGGCGCGTCCAAGCCATCCATACCAAGACGGCCAACCGCCGGCATGACTTTCTGCACAAACTGTCCACCCGTCTGGTGCGCGAGTTCGACCATATCGTGGTCGGCAACGTAAACGCGGCGGGTCTCGCCAAAACCAGCATGGCGAAGTCGGTACTGGACGCAGGCTGGTCGACACTCCGTATTCAACTGGCGTACAAGGCTCGGTTGTTCATTATGCATGGCACGATGTTTGAGGTCGTGGACGAACGATTCACCACCCAGATCTGCTCGAACTGTGGCGCCAAGCCCGATTCGCGGCCGAGAGGTATCGCAGACCTTGGAATAAGGGAATGGCGGTGTAGCGATTGCGGTGCGGTACATGATCGTGATATTGAGATGCCCGGCCTGAAGGCCCGGCGCCTGCGGCAAATAAAAAACGGCGGCTTGCCAAGGCAAGCCGCCGTTTCAGTTTCTAAATCCCTACAGCGTAGAAATTAGAAGGTGTGCTTGATGCCCAGGTTGAAGGCTTTGTCGCCCGAACCCACTTCAGCATTGTTGCCAACGGTGTAGCTTGCGCCACGCTTGTTTTTGATCTTGGCGTACGCAACGTAGGTGTTGGTGCGCTTCGACAGGGCGTAGGAGTAACCCAGTGCCCACTGGTCAGCGTCGCGGTTTGCCGCTTCGTTGTCATCCTTGCGGATGTACGAAGCGATCACGGTGCCGTTGCCGCCAACTGGCGCGGTCAGGCCGATCAGCGTGGTGTCGCTGTCTTTCGAAGCAGCAACAGCAGCAGCGGTGTACGCGGTAGCGTTAGGGATGGCGGACGACAGCGCGCCTTTGTCATCCTGGTAAGCCAGGAAGCCTTTTACTTTACCGAAATCGTAGTTGGCAGCGAACAGGGTGTTGTGACCGATGCCGACTGGCGCGACGCCAACGGTGTTGTTGTTGCGGTTGTTGTAAGCAACGCGTGCTTTCAACGGGCCGTTTTCGTACGACAGGCCAGCGCCCAGCTGACGGCCGGCGTTGGCGTTGGACTGTTCGCCCGCGCCGTATTGGAATTCCACTGCGAAACCGCTCAGGTTAGGCGATTTGTAGTTCACAGCGTTGCTGTAACGTACGTTGCCGCCCGATGCTGCGAACAGGTTTTTCGCGGAACCAGCCAGGCCGGCGCCGAATGGATCAGCCACTTGCGACAGGGCGCTGTACAGCGGGGTGTACTGACGGCCCAGGGTCAGGCTGCCGGCGTCTTTCGACACCAGGCCAACGAACGACTGGCGCTGGAACAGGCCAGCTGCGTCGCCTACGCCGGTGTCGGCTGCGAAGCCGCTTTCCAGCGTGAATACTGCGGACAGGCCACCGCCCAGGTCTTCCGTACCACGGAAGCCGATGCGCGAAGCACTACCAACACCACTGGACACCTTCGTTACGTTACCTGCCTTGCCACCGCGCTCGCTCACCAGGCCGGCATCAACGATACCGTAGATGGTGACGCTGGATTGAGCGTGGGCTACGCTGCTCATTGCACCCAGAACTACCAGGGAGATCAGAGTTTTTTTCATTACGAGTTTCCTTCAGTTTGTGTTGCAAAAATGTTTAAAGCCGACAACTACTGCAGGCCTGAATTCTGTCCTTGTCAGCGCACTATCGTGATGCGCTACTTATGCGTGTCAGCATTCCCCGAATGCCGCGTGTTGTTGCGGGTATGCAACACAACACTCCACTTTTATTTGGCCGTTACCGCCGACTTTCCGAAGCGTCAACGCTTCGGAGGCGGCACTATACTGGCCGTTTGCCATTCAATCAAGTGTCAGCCCGGCACCCGTGCGCCCCTAGGAAACACGGGTTCTGCTGGTTGTGCGCAGCAGCGGGAAAGTGTGGCTAAACTTGCAAATTGAGGCAAAACGCATCATTTATACATTAATTTTGCTAATTTTGCTTGTATTCATTTGTTATAAGTATTTTCCGCAATAGCAAAACCCTGCCGCAATTTGGTGCGCGCGCACCATCAGGGAGCACGTATATAAATACGCTCCTTGACCCCCTAACAAACTATCCTATCGTTAACGTAAGTTCCGCCGCTCCGTCCGCTGTCCGGCCCGGGTGAACACCACTACTGCCGGAAACAACATTGCCGAGATTTTTTTCACGAATTTTCCAAGTTTTTTGTCCAGCACAAAACTAGCGCATTGCAGCGAATCCCGCCCATAGTTCCACATGGCCGCCGTGTGTCGTGGACAAGCGGTTTAACTAACGGTTTTCAGAGGGAAAACCGCACTTTTACACCCCCACTTTCTCTGGCGAAACGCGAGTAGAATGCACTCGCACAACGGGGATGGCCCCGACAAGTACAAGTACACGGCTCCCCCAATCCCGTAGCCGTTTTAAGGAACATGAAGACTGAGGCCCCATTGACTGTCCCCAGTACGATCAGCGATGTCGAACGCGACACCGGCGTCGCCAAGGAAACCCTGCGCGTCTGGGAGCGCCGCTACGATTTCCCGCAACCGTTGCGGGATCCGTTCGGTGAACGCGTTTACCCCACCGACCAGGTGGTCAAGCTGCGCCTGGTGAAAAGGCTGATCGACCTGGGCTTCCGCCCCGGCAAAGTGATCGGCTACAGCCCGGAAGAATTGCAGGCGCTGGCGGAGAAAGCCGCCGACAACAGCAAGTCGCGTCCCCGCACGCCACAGCACCCTGAATTACAGGTCTACCTGGACTTGTGCAAATCCCATCAAATGGATGCATTGCGCCGCAAGCTGTCGCAGGCGCTGCTGGTGATGGGCTTGAAAAGTTTCGTGATCGACCTGGTCACGCCGCTGACCCTGATGGTCGGCGATGCATGGGCCTCCGGCCGTTTCGCGGTATTTGAAGAACACTTGTTTGCCGAATCGCTGCAAATGGTGATGCGCAGCGCGATTTTTTCCGTGCCGCAGGCCAATGCCAGCCACAATGGCGCGCCGCGCCCGCGCATCTTGCTGACCACCTTGCCGCAAGAGCGCCATGGCCTGGGCTTGCTGATGGCCGAAGCGCTGTTTACCGCCGAAGGAGCGCATGCGATCTCGCTGGGCACGCAAACCCCGGTGCCGGACATCGCCGATGCCGCCCATGCGCTGGGCGTCGATATTGTCGCGCTGTCGCTGTCGGCCTCGATGAATCCGCGCCAGGCGCTCGACGGCTTGAAGGAATTGCGCGCGCGCCTGCCGGCCACGGTGGAAATCTGGGCCGGCGGCCATTGCGCCGTGCTGCGCAAGCGCCCGCCGCCCTTCTTGCGCGTATATGACTTGCCGGAAATTGCCTCCGGCATCAATGACTGGCGCCTGCGGGTCCGCAACCAGGCCTGATGTCACCGCCGGGCCGCCCCGGGCCCGGCAAGCGCTCTGGTAGCGCTCTGGTAGAATACCGGCTGATTTTCCGGCGCCCTGCCGGATCCGCTTGAAGTCCCCTACCGCACACCCATGTTCAGCTTCTTCAAGAAAAAGACCGCGCAACCTGATCCCGCAGTCACCGCAGCGCCACTGGCGCCGGCTGCCGTTCCCGACTCCCCGCCGCCAGCGCCGGCAGCCACTGCCGCACCGGTGGCGATGCCAACCCCGGCCCCTGCCGCGGCATACGCTCCCGTCCCGCCGGTACTGGAAACGCCGCCGCCGATCGATACCAGCGCCCTGGCCATCCCGGAACAGGACAAGCCGTCCTGGATGACCCGCCTGAAAGCGGGTTTATCGAAAACTTCCGCCAACCTGTCGCTGCTGTTCGTCGGCGCCAAGATCGACGACGACTTGTACGACGAACTGGAAGCGGCACTGCTGATGGCCGATGCCGGCATCGACGCCACGGAATACCTGCTGACCGCGCTCAAGCGCAAGGTCAAGGAAGACAAGTTGCTCGATGCGGCCGCCGTCAAGCAGGCGCTGAAAGCGCTGATGGTGGACCTGCTACTGCCACTGCAAAAACCATTCGAACTGGGCCGCCACCAGCCGCTGGTCATGATGATTTCCGGCGTCAACGGCGCCGGCAAGACCACCACCATCGGCAAACTGGCCAAGCATATGCAAGTCCATGGCCAGTCGGTGCTGCTGGCGGCCGGCGACACGTTCCGCGCCGCCGCCCGCGAACAATTAATGATCTGGGGCCAGCGCAACAACGTGACCGTGGTGTCGCAGGAATCGGGCGACCCGGCCGCCGTCTCGTACGACGCCGTGCAATCGGCCAAGGCGCGCGGCATGGATGTGGTCATGATCGACACCGCCGGCCGCCTGCCGACGCAGCTGCACCTGATGGAAGAGCTCAAGAAAATCAAGCGCGTGATCGGCAAAGGCCTGGAAGGCGCGCCGCATGAAACCCTGCTGGTGATCGATGGCAACACGGGCCAAAACGCGCTGGCGCAAGTCAAGGCCTTCGACGATGCGCTGCAACTGTCCGGCCTGATCATCACCAAGCTCGACGGCACGGCCAAGGGCGGCGTAATTGCCGCCATTGCCCGCGTGCGCCCGGTGCCGGTGTATTTCATCGGCATTGGCGAACGCATCGAAGACTTGCAGCCGTTCAATGCGGCCGACTTCGTGGATGCCCTGCTGGGTTAATGCGGGGGCCACTAAGATGATTGAATTCCAGCATGTGACCAAGCAGTATGGGCCGGATGCGACCGCGCTGCGCGACGTGTCGCTGACCATCAATAAAGGTGAACTGGTGTTCCTGGCCGGCCCGTCCGGCGCCGGCAAATCCACGCTGCTGAAAATGATTGCCGCCATGGAACGCCCCAGTTCCGGCCAGGTGACGGTCAATGGCCAGGATATCGGCCGCCTGAAAGCCGCCGGCGTGCCGTTCCTGCGCCGCAACCTCGGTCTGATCTTCCAGGAACAGCGCTTGCTGAACGACCGCTCGATCCTGGCCAACGTCATGATGCCGCTGATGGTCACGGGCGCCCCGCGCGCCCAGGCCGAGCAGCGCGCCCGCGCCGCGCTGGACAAGGTGGGGCTGGCCGACCGCGCCAACTCGCAGCCGCTGGCGCTGTCCGGCGGGGAACAGCAGCGCGTGTCGATCGCCCGCGCCATCGTCAACCGCCCGCAAATCATCCTGGCCGACGAACCCACCGCCAACCTGGACCGCGCCAGCGCGGAACGGGTGTTCGATGCATTGCGCGCCTTCCACTCGGTGGGCGTGACGTGCGTGATTTCCACCCACGATGAAGTGGTGCTCGATGGCGCCGCGCGCGTCATCCACTTGCGCCAGGGAGCCCTGGAATGACCAACTGGTTCCGCCAACATGGCTTTGCGCTGGCCGCCGCGCTGGTGCACGTACGCCGCGCGCCCGGCAGTTTCCTGTTCAACATCCTGGTGGTGGCGATCGCGCTGGCCCTGCCCTTCATGGGCATGACCTTGCTGGACAATGTGCGTCCGCTGTCGGAACAAATGTCGGTCGACCCGGAAATCAGCCTGTTCGTCAAACAGGACGTGCCGCGCGAGCAGGCCGCCAGCCTGGCCACGCCGCTGCGCGAACTGGCGCGCGAAGCGAAAATCATTTTCGTGCCGCGCGAAAAGGCGCTCGACAACCTGAAAGACAAGAGCGGCCTGTCCGACGTGCTGGCGACGTTGGGCGACAACCCGCTGCCGGACAGTTATATCGTCAAGCTCGACGCCTTCCGCACCGCCGCCACCGGCCTCGACGTGGATGTGCTGGCGGAACAATTGCGCCTGCTGCCCGGTGTGGAATCGGTGCAAATCGATTCGGCCTGGGTCAAACGCCTGGCGGCGTTGATCAACATCCTCAAGCTGGCGCTGCTGCTGCTGGCCGCCACCCTGGGCACGGTGGTGGTGGCGGTGGTGTTCAACACCATCCGCCTGCAGGTGCTGACGCAACGCGAAGAAATCCTGGTATCGAAGCTGATCGGCGCCACCGACACCTTCATCCACCGTCCGTTCTATTACACCGGTGCGCTGCTGGGCCTGTGCGCGGGCGGCCTGGCGCTGGGCGGCGTGGCGCTGGCGCTGGGTCCGCTGAATAACGCCATTGCCGAGTTTGCGCGGCTGTATGCGTCGGAATTCCGGCTGGCGCCGCTGTCGGCCTGGCCGGCGGCCGGCTTGCTGGCCTTGTCGGCCGGCCTGGGACTGATCGGCGCCCTGCTGTCGGTCCAGCGCCATTTGGCCAAACTCAATTAATCCCCGCCGCCGGCGCGCTTGGCGCCGGCGCTCCCGCTGCTTCCGTGCGTTTTCGCACAGTCCTTTCCCGCGCTGTCCCGATATGCTTAGCCTATCGATTTACACGTTGAGCAAGCACAAACGTTGTAAATTAACTACGATTTGATAAATCCCATCACGTAGACTGCTCCGATAGGCCTGTGCTATTAATTGTATTGCCACAGCCGATTGGCACTCACCAAGGGAGAGTGCTAATATATGTCCGAATTAAGTGTTTCTTGTTGCAACGCAACTGTTAAGCGAGCTTTAAGAGACACGGCGCAAGATGCTTCCAACTTAGTAACACGCATAGAGCGAGGAAAAGAATGACAACGATGACCGCAACTGCTGCTCTGGTACCTGCCAGCAACAACGCACTCGGCCTCGGGTTCAGTGGCAACCTGGGCAACCTGGACGCCTATATTTCGGCGGTGAACCGCCTGCCTATGCTGACCCAGGACGACGAAGTGCGCCTCGGCCGTAACCTGAAAGAAAACAATGACCTCGGCGCCGCCCAGGAACTGGTGCTGTCGCACCTGCGCCTGGTGGTCTCGATTGCGCGCGGCTACCTTGGCTATGGCTTGCCGCACGCCGACCTGATCCAGGAAGGCAATATCGGCCTGATGAAAGCCGTCAAACGCTTCGACCCGGACCAGGGCGTGCGCCTGGTGTCGTACGCGATGCACTGGATCAAGGCGGAAATCCACGAATACATCCTGAAGAACTGGCGCCTGGTGAAAGTGGCCACCACCAAGGCCCAGCGCAAACTGTTCTTCAACCTGCGCAGCCACAAGCAGGGCCTCGATGCGATGACGCCGGCCCAGATCGACCAGCTGGCCAAGACGCTCGACGTCAAGCGCGAAGAAGTCATCGAGATGGAAACGCGTTTGTCCGGCCGCGATATCGCGCTGGAGTCGCCAACCGACGATGAAGATGACAAATTCGCGCCGATCGCTTACCTGTCGTCCGAGCAAAGCGAACCAACCCGCGTGCTGGAAGCGGAACAGGTGACCCGTTTGCATTCGGAAGGCCTGGAAACCGCCTTGTCGAAACTGGACGCCCGTTCGCGCCGCATCGTCGAAGCCCGCTGGCTGGCCAACGATGACGGTTCCGGCGCCACCCTGCACACCCTGGCGGAAGAATTCGGCGTATCGGCCGAGCGGATTCGCCAGATCGAAGCCGCGGCGCTGAAAAAGATGAAGACCGCGCTGACACCTTATATCTAAGCGGTGGCGGAAATTTTCCGCACCGCACAACGCCCCTGGCGTAGAATTGCCTGCAAAGCAATTCTCCCAGGGGCGTTGCTTTTGTGGCGCCTGCCAAGCGTGCGCCTATTTTGATGCAATTTGGTTAATATTTTCACCCGTCAGCCCCCTTTGTTTCACGGCCCAAGGAGACGAAATATGCAGCCTCGTTTCATCAGTTCGCTATGCAGCGCGATTGTCTGTGGCGGTATTGTTGCCGCCTGCGGCATCAGCCCCGCCGAGAGTGGCGGCGGCCCTGCCCTCCCCGTCAGCCAGACGTATGTGCTGACACCCGGCCAGACCGTCAACCTGTCGCCCAACACCACCTTAAAGCTCGACAAGGTCAACGACAGCCGCTGCCGTCCCGGCGCCGTCTGCGTCTGGAAGGGCTATATCAGTTTCACCTTCGTGCTGACCCATGGCGGTCAATCCAGCCAGTTCGTGCTGGCGGAAGACATGCCCAACGGCAGCAATACTGCGGCGCAGCAGGGCTTGAAGTTCACCCTGGGGCCATTGGACCCCGCCGAACCGACGCCGCTGCATACGCCACCGCCGGCATATAAGGTAAGCTTACGGGTGGATATTTCCTAGACGGAACCTCGCAAGCTACCGGCCTTCGGGGTTCCATACGCCAACTACCGCGAGCCTATGACCCCGACCGCTACCCGCATCGTCCTCCGTCCCCTGATCCTTTCCATCGCCATTGCCTCCGTGCCGGCCGCCGCCTGGGCCAAGACCCCGGTCGCCACCGGCACTGGCGGCGCCGTTGCCACCATCAGCGAACCCGCATCACAGGCCGCGCTGGCGATCTTGAACAAAGGCGGCAACGCCATCGATGCGGCGGTCGCGGCCGCCGCGACCCTGGGCGTCACGGACCCGTTCAGTTGCGGGATCGGCGGCGGCGGCTTCATGATGATTTACCTGGCCAAGGACAAGCGCGTCATCACCATCGACCACCGCGAAACCGCGCCGGCCAATTTCAAGCCCACGATATTCCAGCAGGACGGCAAGGACATCCCGTTTGACACGGCGGTGGCCAGCGGCATGGCGGTCGGCGTGCCGGGCGCGGTGCGCGGCTGGCATGAGGCGCTGGACCGCTATGGTTCCATGTCGCTGAAACAGGTATTACAGCCAGCCATCGGCGTCGCGCAAAACGGCTTCAAGGTCAACGACAACTTCACTCACCTGGTGAAGGAAAACGAAGCGAAATTCGCGCTGTTCCCCGCCACGGCGCAACTGTACCTGCGCAACGGCAAAGCCCTCCCCAGCGGCACCTTGCTGCGCAATCCGGATCTGGCGAAGGCGTACCGCGAACTGGCGGCCGGCGGCGTCAAGGCATTTTATGAAGGCAAGATCGGCCGCGCGATTGTCGATACCGTCAATAATCCGGGCGGCAAGGTCCGCGCCGGCGCCATGACGATGGCGGACCTGGCCAACTATGAAGCGCGCCTGCGCCAACCGATCCGCTATACGTATCGCGGCTATGAACTGGCGGGCATGCCGCTGCCCTCGTCCGGCGGCGTCACGATCGGCGAAGCGCTGAATATCCTGGAAGGCTACGATTTGAAAGCCATGCCGCGCGATAAGGTCGAGCACCTGTACATGGAAGCGGCGCGCCTCGCGTTTGCCGACCGCAATGCCTACCTGGCCGACCCGGAATTCGTCGAAGCGCCGGTGCAAGGTTTGTTAAGCAAAGCCTACGCGGCGCGGCGGCGCGAGCTGATCGACCCGACCCGGGCCGGCAAAGTCGCCACGGCCGGCGATCCGTACCCGTTCCAGCAAGACCAGAGCGTGCCACTGCGCCCCGCCGTGACCGCCAAGCTGCTGGCGGAAAGCGCGCATACCACGCACCTGACGGTGTCGGACAAGGACGGCAATATCGTGGCCTACACCTACACGATTGAATCCTGGGGCGGCAGCGGCATCACCGTGCCGGGCTATGGCTTCTTGCTGAACAATGAAATGACGGACTTCGACTTTGCCGGTCCGCACCCGAACGTGCCGGAAGCCGGCAAACGCCCGCGTTCCAGCATGTCGCCCACGATCGCCTTCAAGGATGGCAAACCCGCATTCACCATCGGCAGCCCGGGCGGCGCCACCATCATCACGACGGTGCTGCAGTCGATCGTCAACCACATCGACCTCGGCATGCCGATGGACCAGGCCATCGATGCGCCGCGCCTGTCGGAGCGCAATGGCGAGGCTACGCATATCGAACCCGGATATACCGGCACGCCGGCCGCGCTGGCGCAGGACAAATATGGCCGCCGCTGGGCGGCCGACGTGGAGGAAATCGGCGCGGCCAATGCGCTGGTGTTCAATCCGGATGGCACCGTGACGGCGGTCAGCGAAGGCAAGCGCCATGGCGTGGGCAGTGCGCTGGTGCAGAAGAAGGGACATTAAGCCAAGGGCGCGTGGCGCTGCCGGCTGTCCGGCGGGGCCTGCTCCCGGTCCCGCAAACCATAATCCCGCATCACCCCGGCAATCCGCAGCCGGTAATCCTCAAACACGCCACCCCGCCCCGCTTCCTGCGCGGCGCGGTGCGCTTCCAGGTTGCGCCATTGCAGGATGGCCGCTTCATCGCGGAAAAATGACAGCGACAGCAGCTTGCCCGGGTCGCTCAAACTCTGGAACCGTTCAATGGAAATAAAGCCATCGATCTGTTCCAGCAACGGCCGCAGTTGCGCGGCCATGGCGAGGTAATCCTGCTGGCGCCCTGCGCGGGGCCACACTTCGAAAATCACGGCGATCATACGGTCTCCATAAAGACGGGAATGCGGGCATTGACGGAAGGACGGTAACGCCACGCCAGTGGCGGCAGCGGTCCGCGCGCCAGCAAGGCGCCCAGCGCGGCGCACGCGATGGTTTGCGACAGCGCCTGCCCCGGGCAAGCGTGGGCGCCATGGCCATACGCATACTGCGGCACGGCCGCGCCTAAGGAAGCCTGCGTCACCTGCGCACACTGCATCGCCTCCGTAGCCTGTGCATCCTGCGTCACCTGCGGAACCTGCGCCGCCCGGCCCGCCGCCGCCAGCAACACCAGGATGGCCTGCCCCGGCTGCACTTCCACCCCGCCGATCACGGCCGCTTCCGCCACGAAGCGGCGCGTGTTGTGGATCGGCGGATCGTCGCGCAGCACGTGTTGCATCAGCGCCGCCAGGTCGCCGTCATGCTGCGCACCTTGCGCCCCATTCGCCAGCGCGACAATGGCGTTGCCGATCAACCCCGCCGTGGCTTCATAAGTTTGCGACAGCAATCCCGCCAGGTTGGCAAGGATCGCATCGGACCGATTCCAGCCCGCGGCTTCCGCTTCGGCCAGCACCAGCGCCAGCGCCAGCAAACTGCCCGGCTGCGCCGTGCCGGCTTGCACCAGCGCGCGCAAGCCATCGAGCAGCGCCTGCGCCGCGCCGTGCGCGCGCGCCAGCTGCTCCGGACTGCTGAGCGGCGACAGGCAGGCGACAAACTCCCCCATCCAGGCCGCCACCGGCGTGGTATCGGTAAAACCCAGCAAGTGCGCCACCGTGTGCACCGGCACGGCCGCCTGCCATGCGGACAATCCGGCCGCGGTGTGCACGGAATGGCGCTGCGCCAGCGCGACCGCGGTTTCCCACGCGGTGCGCCGCACCCATACCGGGTCCAATGCCGCCAACGCACGCTGCAGCGCCAGTCTGGGCGCCGCATGGCGCGCGCCATCGTTCATGCGCACCAGCTCACCGAAGACGTGACCGGCCGCGCCGCCCGCAATCGCGGCGGGCACCGGTTCCGCCACCGGCCGCACCCGGCATGCCGGGTGCGTCATGACTTCCCGCACCGTGGCCGGATCGGCCGCCAGCCACAGCTTCAAATGGCCATCGTATTGCAGCCCGGGACGCGCCGCCAGTTGCGCGTAATACGGGTACGGTTGCTCGTGCGTGACTGCCGCGATGGCGTCCATGGACTTCTCCTTTGCGTGTGTGATGCGTTGCAGTATGCTGCAGGTGAAGCCACGACAATTCGATGGAGAACGAAACATGGATGCAAGCGGATCCGATGGTGCGGGTGACGCGGACGGCGCCGACAACAGGCTGGCCCGCATTGCCGGCGCGATTGCCGAACCTGCCCGGGCGCGCATGCTGTGCAGCCTGCTCGACGGCCACGCCCGTACGGCGACCGAGTTGTCGGTGGTGGCCGATGTCAGCCCGTCCACCGCCAGTGCGCACCTGGCGCGCCTGAAAGACGAACACCTGGTGCACCAGCTGGCACAGGGCCGGCACCGCTATTACCAACTGGCCGACGCCCAGGTGGCGGCCGCGCTGGAAGCGTTATTAGTGGTGGCCGGTGTGCCGCGCCCCCGCTTCAAACCCAACACGCCGGACCGGCTGCGCCGCGCCCGCATCTGCTATGACCACATGGCCGGCCAGGTCGCCGTGCAATTGCACGACCGGCTGGCGCAGCAAGGGTGGCTGCGCGACGAAGCCGACGGTTACACGCTGACCGCCAGCGGCGAACAGGGCTGCGCCGCGCTCGGCATCGACGTGGCGGCGCTGCGCCGCTCGCGCCGCCGCTTTGCCTGCGCGTGCCTGGACTGGAGTGAACGCAAGCCGCATATCGGCGGCGCACTGGGCGCCGCGCTGCTGCAACTGGCCCTGAAAAAGGGCTGGGCGGAACAAGACCTGGACAGCCGCGCGCTGGCCATCGCACCGCAGGGGGAACGGCGCATGCTGTCGGCGCTGGCCAGCCTAAGCAGTGTTTAAGATTCGCCGACGATGATGTTTGCACCACACATCATTCTTGAGGTAAATCAATGAAAACCTGGGTACGCGACAATAAAGGATTTATCGCTTTCATGTTGATGTTCGGCCTGTTCCGTACCGCAGTGGCCGACTGGAATCCGATTCCCTCCGCGTCCATGCATCCCAATTTGCTGGAAGGCGACGTGGTGTTCGTTAACCGCCTGGCGTTTGACTTGAAAGTCCCGCTGACGGACGTGGTGGTCACGCACCTGGGCGAACCACAACGCGGCGATATCGTGACGTTTTCGTCGCCGTCGGACGGCACCCGCCTGATCAAGCGCATTGTCGCCTTGCCGGGCGACACGGTGTCGATGGAAAACGACCGCCTCACCATCAATGGCGTACCCGCGTCGTACACTTTGCCGGCCGATACGGTCGAGGCGATTGCCAATGTCGGCAAGTTGCAAGCGGTGCACGTGACGGAAAAAGCCGGCGCGGCGGAACACCGGATCCAGCTGCTGCCGGAAATCCTGTCGGGCAAGCGCAGCTTCGCGCCCATCACCATTCCCGCCGGCCAGTTCATGATGCTGGGCGATAACCGCAACAACAGCAACGATTCGCGCTATATCGGCCTGGTGCCGCGCGAATTGCTGATCGGCCGCGCGGAACGGGTGCTGGTCTCGGCCGACATCGAAGGCAACTGGAAACCCCGCACCGACCGCTTCCTGATGGCGCTGGGCCACTAAGAACGTGTGCCCGATGTCGCTGAAAGCCGGATCATGGCGGGTCCAACGGACTGATGACGCCGCGTCCCCCACGGTTGAGGACATGCGTGTAGATCATCGTCGTGCGGATGTCCTTGTGTCCCAGCAGCTCCTGCACGGTGCGGATGTCATAGCCGCCTAATAGCAGGTGCGTTGCAAAACTGTGGCGCAGCGTATGTGGCGTTGCCTTTTTTTGAATGCCTGCCGTACGGGACGCCTGGCGTACCGCGCGCTGGATGCTCTGTTCCTCGATGTGGTGACGCCGGACGGCGCCGGAACGGGGATCGCGCGACAGCCGGTCTGCTGGAAATACGTACTGCCATTTCCATTCCTTCGCCGCCGCTGGATACTTGCGGTCCAGGGCGAACGGCAAATGGACATCTCCGCCGCCTTGTTCGCAGTCGCGCTCGTGCTGAAGGCGCACCAGCTGCAAATGAGCTGTGATTGGATCGACCAGGGATTTGGGCAGCATGGTGACGCGGTCCTTGGCGCCTTTACCGTTCCGTATGACCAATTGGTGCATGTTGAAATCCAGGTCCATGACCCGTAGCCGGCATGCTTCCAAGATCCGCAAGCCGCTACCGTAGAGCAAGGAGGCAATCAGCCAGTGCACGCCGTCGAGGTGGTTGAGCAAGGTTCGGGTCTCATCCATTGTCAACACGGTGGGCATGCGTTGTGGCTGTTTGGCTGCGACCACATCTTTCAGCCACGCCAGGTCCTGTTTCAGCACTTTTTGATAGAGAAAGAGCAAGGCGGCCTTGGCCTGCGATTGCGTCGATGCTGCGACGTTGCGCTTTACCGCGAGATAAGTGAGAAAGGCTTCGATCTCGTCCTTTCCCATCTCCGCAGGGTGGCGTTTCTGGTGAAATAAGATGAAGCGGCGAATCCAGTCGACGTACGCTTCCTCGGTTCGGATGCTGTAGTGCAGCGTGCGGATGCGTTCACGCACTTGGTCAAGCAACTTCGGCTGGTCCGGTGGCATGACGTTTCCTTCCCGGTATTAGGTCGTTTTATGCTCGCCGGGGCTGGGAGTAGCCTCTTGGATGTTGCTCAAGGTGTGATTAGGTGGCGTGGTAAAATTTTTGAAAACGTCAATTTGACGGCTACTTTACGTTGGGCTTTCTTACGGTAGCTAATGAATTTAGAATTTTTTACTTATGCGATCTAGACGATCTGCGATTTTTTCTTACCTGTGCGCCATGCTCGCCACTTTGGCGATGTCGGGCGTTTGGAACTATCTCTCCTATGGCTACATGATTGGCCAACTGTACTACCCCGATGTTTGGTTGATGTCAGACCTCGTCATGCTGACCTTGTTCTTAGGATTCTTACCCGCGCAGGCCGCTGGAATTGGTTT
>NZ_JBXAQJ010000004.1:0-524547 GCF_058807115.1 Pseudoduganella sp. GW821-FHT12E03
GCCTACTCTAGAAAGGAGGTGATCCAGCCGCACCTTCCGATACGGCTACCTTGTTACGACTTCACCCCAGTCACGAATCCTACCGTGGTAAGCGCCCTCCTTGCGGTTAAGCTACCTACTTCTGGTAAAACCCGCTCCCATGGTGTGACGGGCGGTGTGTACAAGACCCGGGAACGTATTCACCGCGACATGCTGATCCGCGATTACTAGCGATTCCAACTTCATGTAGTCGAGTTGCAGACTACAATCCGGACTACGATACACTTTCTGGGATTAGCTCCCCCTCGCGGGTTGGCGGCCCTCTGTATGTACCATTGTATGACGTGTGAAGCCCTACCCATAAGGGCCATGAGGACTTGACGTCATCCCCACCTTCCTCCGGTTTGTCACCGGCAGTCTCATTAGAGTGCCCTTTCGTAGCAACTAATGACAAGGGTTGCGCTCGTTGCGGGACTTAACCCAACATCTCACGACACGAGCTGACGACAGCCATGCAGCACCTGTGTAAAGGTTCCCTTTCGGGCACTCCCCAATCTCTCAGGGATTCCTTCCATGTCAAGGGTAGGTAAGGTTTTTCGCGTTGCATCGAATTAATCCACATCATCCACCGCTTGTGCGGGTCCCCGTCAATTCCTTTGAGTTTTAATCTTGCGACCGTACTCCCCAGGCGGTCTACTTCACGCGTTAGCTGCGTTACCAAGTCAATTAAGACCCGACAACTAGTAGACATCGTTTAGGGCGTGGACTACCAGGGTATCTAATCCTGTTTGCTCCCCACGCTTTCGTGCATGAGCGTCAGTTTTGACCCAGGGGGCTGCCTTCGCCATCGGTGTTCCTCCACATCTCTACGCATTTCACTGCTACACGTGGAATTCTACCCCCCTCTGCCAAACTCTAGCCTTGCAGTCACCATCGCCATTCCCAGGTTAAGCCCGGGGATTTCACGACAGTCTTACAAAACCGCCTGCGCACGCTTTACGCCCAGTAATTCCGATTAACGCTTGCACCCTACGTATTACCGCGGCTGCTGGCACGTAGTTAGCCGGTGCTTATTCTTCAGGTACCGTCATTAACCCCCTGTATTAGAAGGAGTCGTTTCTTCCCTGACAAAAGAGCTTTACAACCCGAAGGCCTTCTTCACTCACGCGGCATTGCTGGATCAGGGTTGCCCCCATTGTCCAAAATTCCCCACTGCTGCCTCCCGTAGGAGTCTGGACCGTGTCTCAGTTCCAGTGTGGCTGGTCGTCCTCTCAGACCAGCTACTGATCGTTGCCTTGGTGAGCCTTTACCCCACCAACTAGCTAATCAGATATCGGCCGCTCCATGAGCATGAGGTCTTGCGATCCCCCACTTTCACCCTTGGGTCGTATGCGGTATTAGCGTAACTTTCGCTACGTTATCCCCCACTCCTGGGTACGTTCCGATATATTACTCACCCGTTCGCCACTCGCCGCCAGGTTGCCCCGCGCTGCCGTTCGACTTGCATGTGTAAAGCATGCCGCCAGCGTTCAATCTGAGCCAGGATCAAACTCTTCAGTTCAATCTCTGTTTTTCCAGCATTGCTGCTGGAGGTCACTCACTCAAAATACTGACGAAATCTCTTTCGAGACTTACGTTTAATATATTTGTGCGAGTGTTAGTTCAATAATTTGAGCTTCAGTACCTAAAAGGCACCGGGCTTATCTCATCTAACACCCACACTTATCGACTGTAATTTTTTAAAGAAGGCTGCTATCTTTTCGATTTCGACGAAGCGTTTTGTTCGTCAGCAGCAGAGAAGCGAGATTATGCAGTGTTTCGTTTGAATCGTCAACACCCTCTTTTTTCTCTTCCTTCGCTGCGAGCAGTGCTCAGCAGCGCGGGGACAGAACTATAGCCGAAGCCAAGATGATCTGGCAAGAGTAAAATATCCCTTTTGCCGTTAATGTTTTTATCATGACCATCCTGCTTACCACCCTCAATGCCCGCTATACCCACGCCTCGCTGGGATTGCGCTACCTGCTGGCCAACATGGGGGAATGGCAAGAGCAGACAAAAATCCAGGAATTCGTCATTGGCGCCAAGACCACGGAAATCGTCGAGCGCATCCTGCAGCACAATCCAAAGATCGTCGGATTCGGTATCTATATA
The DNA here is from genome assembly GCF_058807115.1 of Pseudoduganella sp. GW821-FHT12E03. NCBI lineage: Bacteria > Pseudomonadati > Pseudomonadota > Betaproteobacteria > Burkholderiales > Oxalobacteraceae > Pseudoduganella > Pseudoduganella sp. GW821-FHT12E03. The sequence continues at coordinate 2,131 of NZ_JBXAQJ010000004.1, forward strand.
TGGAATGTCGAAGAAACCAATAAAGTCGTCGGCATGCTCAAGCGCGTGGCGCCCCATGTGACGGTGGTATTGGGTGGGCCGGAAGTGTCGTACGAGACCAATGAACAGGAGATCGTCAAACAGGCCGATTACGTGATCACGGGCTGGGGCGACGTCACCTTCCCGAAACTGTGCGGCGAAATCCTCAATGGCCCAAAGCCGATCATGAAAGTGCACGCGGGCCATCAACCGCCGCTGGCCGACATCCAGCTGCCCTACTCGCTATATTCGGACGACGACATCAAGAACCGCACGCTCTATGTGGAAGCCTCGCGCGGCTGCCCGTTCAAGTGCGAATTCTGTCTGTCGGCGCTGGACAAGACCGCATGGCCATTCAATATCGACGCCTTCCTGGCGGAGATGGAATCGCTGCACCAGCGGGGCGCGCGCCTGTTCAAGTTCGTCGACCGCACGTTCAACCTGAATATCAAGACCAGCCTGAAGATCATGCAATTCTTCCTCGACAAGCTGGAAGCCAATCCGGACGATCCCGTCTACGCGCACTTCGAACTGGTGCCCGACCACCTGCCCGATGCGTTGAAAGAAGGCATCAGCAAATTCCCGCCCGGCGCGCTGCAGTTCGAAATCGGCATCCAAAGCTTCAATCCCGACGTGCAAACGCTGGTCAGCCGCAAGCAGGACAACCAGAAAGCGGTCGACAACATCCGCTGGCTGTGCGACCACTCCACGGCCCACATGCACGTGGACTTGATTGCGGGCTTGCCCGGTGAAACCGTGGAAAGCTTCGCGGCCGGCTTTAATAAACTGTGGGCGCTGGGACCGCATGAAATCCAGTTCGGCATCCTGAAACGCTTGCGCGGCACACCGATCATCCGCCATACGGAACCGTTCAATCTGGTGTTCGATCCGCATCCGCCCTACACCATCCTGGCGAATAAGCACATCGACTTCCCGACCATGCAGCGGCTGGTGCGCTTCGCCCGCTACTGGGACCTGGTGGCCAACTCCGGGCGCTTTACAAATACCTTGCCGGTGTTGCTGGCGGATGCGCCGTTTGAACACTTCATGGCGTTTGCCGACTGGCTGTATGCCAACACCGATGCCACCCACCGCATTGCGCTGGACCGCCTGGCCGCCATGGTGCAAAAGTGGCTGGTGCAGCGGGGCATGGAGGCGCAAGAGGCGGCGGCGCTGGTGGGCAGCGATGTCAGCACCGGTAAAAAACATGGTCACGAGGCCCCCAAGGCTGTGGCGCCACAAAGGCAAGTGCGCCACCTTGCGGCCTGAAACGCAACTCCGTAGGGCGGTTTCGCGCCAGCGAAGCCGCCATGCGTGCGTTGCGACATCGTCAAACGCAACCGGGCCGCATGCATGGCGGCTTCCGCCAGGCGTGCGTCATGTTGGCAATGACGTCCCGGGGCTGCCAGCATGGCGGCTTTGCTGCGCAAAACCGCCCTACGGAGCCAACGTACGGAGTGCCGGTATGACGTGGCCCGGCAGTCTGTTCGGGGCCTAACACAGCCATAACCGCACGCAATTGCTCCAAAGTAGCGTCAGGGCACAAAGTCCCTTACACTTGAGCTTATGCCCAGCCCTCCCGCGCCCTCTCTCAACGTCAGTCCCGAGGTGGTTACTGCCAGCGGGACGTGGCAGGTACACGCACTGGCAAACCGCCACACGGTCAAGGCCGTGCAAGCGTCGCTCCAGCAATTGCAGGGCAAAAAAGTGCACTGGGACCTGTCTGGCATCCAGGCGCTCGACCACATCGGCGCGCAGATGCTGTGGAATGCGTGGAATAAACAACGCCCCGCCGACCTGAAACTGGCCGACGGCCACGACGAATTCTTCAAGCGGCTGGAAGACGCCAGCAAGCTCGAATTACCGCGCCAGCGCACCCACCGGCTGACCTCCGTCATGAAGCTGGGCTTTGCCGTGATGGGCTTCTTTGAGCACCTGCGGGGCTTCGTAAAACTGATTGGCCAGGTCACGCAAGACATCTTCCGTTTTGCCCGCAATCCCATGCGCGGGCCATGGCGCGAAATTTCCGCCAATGTTTATCATGCCGGCTTTGAAGCGCTGGGCATCACGGCGCTGGTGGGCTTTTTGATCGGCGTGGTGTTGTCGTTCCTGTCTGCCCAACAATTACGCACCTTTGGCGGCGACATTTACCTCGTCAACCTGCTGGGCATGAGCATCATCCGCGAACTGGGGCCGCTGCTGGCCGCCATCCTCGTGGCCGGCCGCTCCGGTTCCGCCATCACGGCGCAACTGGGCGTCATGCGCGTGACGGAGGAACTCGACGCCATGCTGGTGATGGGTATTTCACACGGTTTCCGCCTGATCCTGCCCAAAGTCATCGCGCTGGCCATCTCCCTGCCGTTACTGGTGATCTGGACCGACGCCATGGCGCTGATTGGCGGCATGGTTTCAGCCAAGATCGAACTGAATTTATCGTCGCGCTACTTCATCCAGAAATTGCCGGATGCCGTACCGCTGGCCAATTACCTGATCGGCCTCGGTAAAGGCGTGGTGTTCGGCACGCTGATCGCGCTGGTCTCGTGCCACTTCGGCTTGCGCATCAAGCCCAATACGGAAAGCCTGGGCCACGGCACCACCACGTCCGTGGTGACCGCCATTACCGTCGTGATCCTGGCCGACGCGGTGTTTGCCATCGTATTCAATGGGGTGGGCTATTGATGGACAAGATGGACGACGATCACAAACCCTCGGAAGACCAGCGCGCCTGCCCCGATGGCAATGGCGAACTGACCCTCGATGGCAGCGTGCCGGTGGTGCAGATCACCAACCTGCAAACGCGCTTCGGCCGCACCGTCGTGCACCAGGATGTGAACCTCGATATCGAGCAGGGTGAAATCATGTCCATCGTCGGCGGTTCCGGCACCGGCAAGACCGTGCTGCTGCGCCAGATGCTGGGCCTGGAACGTCCCTCGCGCGGGTGCGTCCGCATCTTTGGGGAAGACATCAGCGAAGCCAATGCCGAACACTTGCAACAATTGCGCAACCACTGGGGCATGCTGTTCCAGCAGGGCGCGCTGTATTCGGCGCTGACGGTGTTCGACAATATCGCGCAACCGATGCGCGAATTGCGCACCCTGCCCGCCGACGTGGTGCGCGACGCCGTGCTGCTGAAAATGAACATGGTGGGACTGGGACCGGAACATGTGAACAAGATGCCCGCGGACCTGTCCGGCGGCATGATCAAGCGCGTGGCGCTGGCGCGCGCCCTGGCGCTGGAACCGCAATTGCTGTTCCTCGATGAACCGACTGCCGGTCTCGACCCCGATTTATCGGAAAGTTTCGTTGCCCTCATCAAATCGCTGCACCGCGAATTGAACCTGACCGTGGTGATGGTCACGCACGACCTCGACACCTTGTTTGCGCTGTCCACCCGCATTGCCGTGCTGGCGGAAAAGCACGTGATTGCCATCGGCCCCACGCGCGAAGTGATCAAGGTCGACCATCCCTTCATCAAAGAGTTTTTCCTCGGCGACCGCGGCAAGCGTGCGTTGGCAGCGCTCGATGAAAAGCGGCTCGATGAAAAGAACAAGGAGTAAGCATGGAAAACAGATCGCACGCCCTGATGACCGGTTTCTTTACGCTGACCTTGCTGGCGGCGGCCATCCTGCTGGGCATCTGGTTCAACCGCGACCGGGTTGAACGCAACCCGTACCTGATCGCCACCACGCTGTCGATCCCCGGCCTCAATCCGCAGGCAGCCGTGCGTTACCGGGGCCTGGAAGTGGGCAAGGTGGACGACATCGATTTCAACCAGAAGGTGGCGGGCCAGATCCTGATCCACCTGTCGATCGACCCGGAAACGCCGATCACGAAAACCACCTATGCCACGCTGGGCTACCAGGGCGTCACCGGCATCGCCTATGTGCAGCTCGATGATGAAAAAACCGGCTCGCCCCTGCTGGGCACCAGCAAGAAGGAGCCATCCCTGATCCCGCTGCAACCGGGCTTGTTCGACCAGCTGGAAAAACGCGGCAAAGCCATCCTGTCGAAGGCCGAGCAAGTGGCGGACCGCATGAATGACCTGCTCGATGGGCACAACCGGGAAGCCATCGTGCAAGCGTTTACCGATGTCAGCGAAACTGCGCGCGCTTACCGCGAATTGCCGGCAAAGCTGCAGCCGACACTGGACAAGCTGCCATCGCTGGTGCAGCAAGCCAATGGCACGCTGGCTTCCGTCAACCGCCTGACGGACGATGCAAAGAACATCACCACCAGCCTGCAGGGACCGAACGGCGCCATTGCGCGCCTGAACAACACGGTGGACCGGGTCGGCTTGTCGCTGGAAACCGTGGCCGGCGGCGTCGAACTGGAAACGCTGCCCAATATTAATGCACTGACCGATGAAACCCGCTCCTCGATGCGCTCGGTGCGACGCGCCATGAATAACCTGAACGAGCGGCCGCAAAGCATTTTGTTCGGCAATGCGGAAACGCCGCCGGGACCGGGTGAGCCGGGTTTTGCGGCGCCGGACGGCAAACGCTGAGGTGAATGGCATGTTGCCTGCCTGCGCTGATTGCGCTAACCTTGCCGCCCCGGCCGCGAGTGTATCCGCAGGGCGGATCGGGTTTGTCGAGCCGCCATGCCGGCACACCGGTATTGCCCGCGCTGGTGGCTGAGCGGGCATGGCGGCTTCCTGCGGAAACCACCCTACATTATGGGGACGAATCATGAAGACATACGCTGCACTCACCGCACTGCTGATGCTGAGCGCCTGCGCCTCGAAAGCGCCCGCTCCTGCCGTGTATGACTTCGGCCCGCTGCCTGCCATCCAGGCGCCGGCACAGGCGTCGGGTACGCCGGCGCTGGTGGTATCCGACGTCAGCGGCCCCGCTTCGCTCGACAGCAACCGCATGGTGTATCGGCTGCTGTATGCCGATGCGCAGCAAGCCCGTCCCTATGCGCACAATAACTGGAGCGTGACGCCGCTGCAGCTGATGTCGCAGCGCCTCAAGGGCCGCATCGCGCAGTCTGGCGTCAAGGTGCTGGCCACCACCGATGCGGCAGTCGGCCTGCCGCTGCTGCGCCTCGAAGCGGATGACTTCAGCCAGCATTTCGACAGCGCCACGCACAGCACCGGACAAGTGTCGCTGCGCGCATCGCTGTTCCGCAACCACAAGCTGGTCGATCAGCGCACGTTTACCCGCAGCACGGACGCCCCCAGTGCCGATGCGGCTGGCGGCGCCCGGGCCCTGGCGGCATCGACCGATGCGATTGCCGCCGACATCGTCGCGTGGCTGAACGCGCTGCCGCCGCAGCAACAGCAGCAGTAAGACCGGACCGGCATGAAGGAGCAGCCCGTACTCACGCAACCGACCGTGCGCCAGCGCGCCCCGTCGCCGGTGGCGCGCGCCACCCTGGTTGCGTATGCGGCGCTGATCCTCTACGCCAGCTGGTATCCATTCTCAGGCTGGCATAACCAGGGCCTGTCACCGTTCATCTTCCTGCAGCACACGGAAATGCCGCGCTACTGGACACGGTTTGACGCCATCATCAATATCGTCGGCTATATCCCGCTCGGCACGCTGATCGCGTATGCGCTGTATCCACGGGTGCGGGGCGTGCTGGCCTTCCTCGCCGCGGCGCTGCTGGGCGCCTTTGTCTCTGGCTTGATGGAAGCGGTGCAGACCTACCTGCCCAGCCGTGTTTCTTCCAACCTGGACTTTTATACCAATGCCGGCGGCGCCGCGTTTGGCGCGCTGCTGGGCGTCTTGACGGCCAGCCGCCTGCTCGATGGCAGCCCGCTGTACCGGGTCCGGCAGCGCTGGTTCGTGCAGCACACCAGCCAGGGCCTGGTACTGATGGCGCTGTGGCCGCTGGCGCAGATTTATCCGCAAAGCTTTTTGTTCGGGCACGGACAAATTTTGCCGATCCTGTCGGACTGGATGTCGGAATGGCTCGATATGAGTATCGACCTGGTGGAATTGTTGCGCCCCGGCGTGGAATTAACGGTGGAACAGTACTGGCTGTCGGAAACCATCGTCACGGCCTGCGGCATGGTGGGCGCGGGCCTGACGTTGCTGTGCCTGACCCGGCGCCCGTCGCCCCGGGCCGGGCTGTTGATCACACTGGTCGCCTCCGCCGTTGTCATGAAATCGCTGGCCACGGCGCTCCTGTTTTCACCGGAAAACGCGTTTGTCTGGGTCACCCCCGGTGCGCAGGGCGGCTTCCTGATTGGCGCCATCATGTTGTCCGGACTTGTGTTCGCACCGCATGTGGCGCAGCGGCGGCTGGCCGCCATCACCATTGTGTTGAGTTTATTGATTGTCAACACGACGCCACTGAATCCGTATTTCCTGTCAACTTTGCAAGGCTGGGTACAGGGGAAATTCCTGAATTTCAATGGCGCGGCCCAATTCCTGGCCGTCATGTGGCCGTTCTTCGCGCTGTGGTTCCTGCTGTTGCCGTCCCATAAGCTGAACCGCCAATAAGCACCCGCCCCCGGGGACGGGTATCATAGCGGCCTGGATGACAAGCGAGGCCCCATCATGAGCGACAGCAACAAACCCTATTTCGAGCGTCACGTGTTCTTTTGCATGAACAAACGCGACGACGGCCGCAACAGCTGCGGCGACCATGGCGCGGAAACCGCGCAAAAACACGCGAAAAAGCGCTGCAAGGAACTGGGCATCAATGGCCAGGGCAAAGTCCGCATCAACCAGGCCGGTTGCCTGGACCGCTGCGACGAAGGCCCGGTCATGGTGGTGTACCCGGAAGGCACGTGGTACACCTATGTGGATACCACCGATATCGATGAAATCATCGATTCCCACCTGGTGGGCGGCAAGCCCGTGGAACGACTGAAGATCTGATCCCCGAATCCCTATGCTGAACAAAACCTCTGAACGCTTCACCCTTGCCGGCGGCGCCGGCTTGATGGAAGGGATGATCGACCTGCCGCCTGACGCCGCCGCGCCGCGCGGCATCGCGCTGGTGGCGCACCCGCACCCGCTGTATGGCGGCACCATGGACAACAAGGTCGCCGTCACCCTGATGCGCACCTTTGTCGGCCTCGGTTACGTGGTGGCCCGCATCAATTTCCGCGGTGTCGGCGCCTCCGAAGGCGTGCATGACCACGGCCATGGCGAAACCGATGACATGGGCCTGCTGTACCAGCACATGACGGAAAAATTCCCCGGCTTGCCGGTGACGCTGTCCGGTTTTTCGTTCGGCACCTACGTCCAGTCGCAACTGGCCAGGCGCCTGGCCGACGCCGGCACCCCGGCCCAGCGCCTGGTGCTGGTCGGCGCAGCGGCCGGCAAGTGGCAGATGGCCGATATTCCGGCCGACTCGATCCTGATCCACGGTGAACTCGACGACACCATCCCTTTACAGGCGGTATTGGACTGGGTGCGCCCGCAAGACGTGCCCGTGATCGTGATTCCCGGCGCCGACCATTTCTTCCACCGCAAACTGGGCCACATTAAATCGTGGGTGCAGGCGCTGTGGCGAAATACCCCCGCAAGCGGGCAACTGCGCGACTCCGACGAGGATTGAACCTCTATAATGTCCGCCATTCTTCGATAGACCAACCCGTATTCCGCAACATGAAAAAATACCTCGCAGCGCTGGCTACCAGTGTGCTGTTGATCACTTCCGCCGTCGCCCAGACGATTCCCGCTCCGACCATCGCCGCCAAATCCTGGCTGTTGATGGACATGACGAGCGGCCAGATCATCGCGTCGCAAGACCCGAACGCGCGCATCGAACCGGCATCGCTGACCAAGATCATGACAGCCTACGTGACGTTCCAGGCTCTCCGTGACAAGAAGCTGGACATCAACCAGAAAGTCAACGTCTCCGTCAAAGCCTGGAAAGTCGATGCCAGCAGCTCGAAAATGTTCATCGATCCGGCCACGCCGGTGTCGATCAACGACTTGCTGCACGGCTTGATGGTGCAATCCGGTAATGACGCCGCCGTGGCGCTGGCGGAAGCCGTGGCCGGCGACGAAGGCACGTTCGTGACCTTGATGAACCGCGAAGCACAGCGCATGGGCCTGACCAATACCCGTTTCGCCAACCCGCACGGTTTGCCAAGCCCGGAAAACTATTCGACCGCACAGGATTTGTCGGTACTGGCCAAGTACGTGATCCGGGACTTTCCGGAGTTTTACAAGATCGATTCGGTGAAGAGCTTCACCTACAACAAGATCACACAACCGAACCGCAACCGCCTGCTGTGGCTGGACCCAACCGTCGATGGCATGAAAACCGGCCATACGGAAGCCGCCGGCTATTGCATGATCGCGTCGGCCAAACGCCCGAATGGCGCCAACGGCGACCGCCGCCTGATTTCCGTGGTGCTGGGCACCGCATCGGATGGCGCGCGTACGGCGGAAAGCCAGAAGCTGCTGAACTGGGGTTTCCAGAACTTCGACACGGTCAAGCTATATAGCAAAGGCCAGGTGATCGACAATCCGGAAATCTGGAAAGGTTCGCTGAACAAGGTCAAGGTCGGCTTCACGCAAGACGTGCTGGTGACCGTGCCGAAAGGCGTGGCGCAAAAAATGAAACCGCAGCTGGAACGCAAGGACCCGCTGGTCGCCCCACTGGCGGAAAACACCCGCGTGGGTTCCGTCAAGATGATGGTCGATGGCAAACCGCTGCTGGAATTGCCGGTGGTGACCCTGGAGCCGGTCGGCCAGGCCTCGATCTTTGGCCGCGCGTATGACTCCGTGCGGTTGTGGATGAAATAATTTAGTCACCCATCGAGTGATGCAGCGCTTCCTGTGCCCACTGGAACGCTGCATCACTGGTTTCTCCCAGGGTATCGGGATCGATCCCCACTCCCAGCGCAATTTCCGCCGCGCGCCCCACCTGCCCTTTCTCGACTTGCAGCGCCAGCATCAGGTACGGTCCATACAATCCCTCACTGCGCAACAGCACATCCCGCACTTCGTCCGACAAATGCATCTTGTCCAGGATCGCCGGCATCGGCATGCCCAGCAGGATGTCGAACAGCGACAGCAAGCCCACCAGGAATAATTCATCGCGCCGCGCCTGCGGCAGATACGCCACGGTTTCCAGGAAGCGCGCCCGCTGCAGCGCCACTTCCAGCAGGGCCTCGTCGCGCGCATGGGTGCTGCCGAGGCGGAACATCGAGACCGTCAGCCAGCGGTACAGGTGCGAGCGGCCCAGCACGATGATGGCTTCCTTCAGGCTGGTGATTTTCGCGTGGTGCCCGGTGGTGGGGGCATTGGCCCACTTCAGCACATGGAACGCCAGCCCCGGATCCTGCTTGGCGACGTCGGCCAGTTCACTGACTTCGGCATCCGTGCGCAACAAGTTCAGCAGCTCGATCGACGTCAGGCGGCTTTGATCGATTTTCGCATCCGGGTCGACCTTGTCCGGCGTGGTCAGGAAATAACCCATGCAAAAGTCGCAGCCCCACGCCAGGCACATGCGCTGTTCTTCCCAGCTGTCGACGTTTTCCACCACGATCTGCAGCGCCGGATACGCGGCCCGCAATTGCTTCAGCAGCGCCTGGAATTGCGGCAGCGAACAATCGGACAAGTTCAAAAATACCGCATCGGCCTGCTCCAGCAGCGGCGTCTCCTCCGACGCCAGGCTGGCGCCCGCCAGCGCCGTGCGGCAACCATCCTTTTTCAGCGACGCCAGCCGGGCCGCCAGCTCCTTCGGTCCAAACGCAGGATGACGGCGCTCGATGACGAGCATGGTGTTCGGGGTCGCCACCTGGCCATGGTGGCGGCCATCGATGCCTTCCACTGTCACCGGCAACACGGCCAGGCGGCGCGTACTGAACTCCTTCAGGTCAATCGCCTCGAGCGCTTCAAAAAACGCATATTCAGTCGGCTTCGGACGCTTGCCGCCCGGCCGGAACGTGAAGCGGTAGCCGCACAGCCGGTGTTTTTTATCGACGATTTCTTCGCGGCACAGCATGGCGTCCGCGTCGGCAAAGGTCAGCGAAGTGTCGTCAGGCTGCCCGGCGGACGGGGCGGTGGCTGGCGCCACTGTGGGCACGGGAGCGCGCGCCTGGGGCGCCGACCCCGCGTCTGGCTCTTCCGGCTTGCGGTTCAAGAACGATAACAACCCCACGGCCAACCCTCCCCGCTGCGCTGCCTCCTGATGGAAGCCGGTTTAAAAATGATACAGGGGAATGCCGTCCGGAAAATGCCCGGTGCTGAAAAAACCGGCAATGCGGCGACTGCTGCAACACTCTGCCACCCACCGTATAATCGGCGGGCTGTAGCGCTACCATAATGACATTCACACAGAAGATACGGAAGACACATGACCACCGCCCACCGCACCAGCTTATCCAGCCCCGCCCTCACCACCTATGCGGGAGGCCTGCAACTGTCGCGCATCGTCGCGGGCATGTGGCGGATGACGGAATGGGGCATGGCGCCGGCGCAGCGGCTGGCATTCATTGAACAGTGCATGGCGCTGGGCGTGACCAGTTTCGACCACGCCGACATCTACGGCGACTATGGCGTGGAAGCGCTGTTTGGCGCAGCGCTGGCGTTGAAACCATCGCTGCGCGACAGCATGCAAATCATCAGCAAATGCGGCATCAAGCTGTTGTCCGGCAAGCACCCGGACCACACGATCCAGCACTACGACACCAGCGCGGCCCACATCACCGCCTCGGTCGAAACGTCCTTGCGTGCGCTGCACACGGACCACCTGGATTTGCTGCTGATCCACCGTCCCGATCCGCTGATGGATTTCGACGAGATCGCCGGCGCCTTTACGCGCCTGCGCGAACAGGGCAAGGTCAAGCACTTCGGCGTGTCGAACTTCAGCCGCCACCAGTTCGAAGCGCTGAACCGCCGCATCGCACTGGCCACCAACCAGGTGGAATTCTCGCCGCTGCACCTGGCGCCGCTGTTCGATGAAACCTTTGACGGTTTGCAGGATCAGGGCGTGGCGCCGATGATCTGGTCGCCACTGGGCGGTGGCCGCCTGTTCTCGGGCGGGGATGCCGCCGGCGAGCGCCTGCGCGCCGTGGTCCAGCGCGTGGCGGACGATGTGCAGCGCCCGTTTGCCTCGGTGGTATTTGCGTGGATTATGCAGTTGCCATGCCGCCCGGCGCCGTTGACCGGTTCCGGCCGCATCGCCGCGATTGCGGAAGCCGTGGAAGCCACCGCATTCACGTTGAGCAGTGCGCAGTGGTTTGAAATCCTGCGCGCGGCGCGCGGGCACGAAGTGGCGTAACTGATTTACAAATCTTCGTTGCCGTACACGATGGGGGGCGCAATGCCCTGCCATCCCGATTTCCACGCCATGTTCAGCGCCAGCGTGCCAATCACGTACACCACGAAGAACAGGGCAAAGAACGACGTGGTCAGCCAGGCGAACAATCCCAGGCAGGCCGCCAGCAACACCAGCGCGGCCTTGCTTTTCTTTTGCTTGGAGCTGGGGAAGCGGATGGTTGACACCATCAGGAAACCCACCACCAGCAACAGCAGCACGATCAGGTAGCCATGCAGCGCCGTGGTGGCCGGTTCCGGCCACGCCACCACCGCCGACGCCACGCACGCCGCGCCGGCGGTAATCGGCATGCCGACAAAGTATTTCGGATCGGTGCGCCCCACCATCACATTGAAGCGGGCCAGCCGCAGCGCACCGCACGTGACAAAGATAAAGCTGGCGATGCCACCGATGCGCAGCAATTGCGCGTGATCCTGTCCCAGCAACACAAAACCGTAGCAATACAGCAGCACGGCGGGCGCGCAGCCGAAATTCATGACGTCGGCAATCGAATCGAGTTGCACGCCAAATTCCGAACTGGTGCCGGTGGCGCGGGCGACAAAGCCGTCCAGCGCATCGAACACGCCGGCCAGCACCAGCAAGACGGCCGCCATCTGGTAATCGCGGGCGTTGCCGATATACGCGTTGTCGACGGAAATGACAATGCTGCCGAAGCCGCATGCAATCGACAGCAAGGTGACAAAGCTGGGCAAGGCGAACTTGGCGCGTTGCAAACGCTGCTTGGGTAGAGTCATCAGTAACTTATGGCTAAGGTTGCTAAGGTGATTATTCCGCCTATTTTACCGTGCTGGATAAACCCGTCTTGACTTGTAACAAATGTAAGCTGCGTCGTCCTTCAAGAGCGGTGGCATAAAATCAAAACAAGGAGATTGCCATGGACGCCCCACGCCAACGCACACCATTGCTGCTGGCTGCCCTGCTGGCGGCCATACTGACCGCCTGCGGTGGTGGCGGTGGCGGCAGCGATACCGCCACGCCAGCCACACCCGTCATCCCGGTGGTCCCGCCACAACCGGGCGCCCCCACGCAAACCGGCAATGCCGCCACCGATGGTTTTAACTGGTTCAATTACCGCCGCCAGCAAGCCGGCCTGTCGATCCTGTCGCGCAGCGCGCTGATCGACGCGGCCGCGCAAGGGCATTCGGATTACCAGCGGCTCAACAACACCATCACGCACGAACAAACTGCCGGCAAGCCCGGTTATACCGGCGTCACCCTGCAACAGCGGCTGACCGCGGCCGGCTACCGGCTGTCGGGGGCGAATATCTATGGCGAAGTGATTTCCGCCGCCAGCCAAGCGTCCGGCTTTTATCACGCGGAAGAATTGATTGCCGCGATTTACCACCGTTTCGTGATTTTCGAACCCGTATTCCGCGAGATGGGCACCGGCGCCGCCACCAGCAGCAATTACACGTATTTCACGGCCGACTTCGCCGCCAGCGGCGGTTTCGGACCCGGCGTCGGGCGCGGCAATGTGGCGCACTACCCGGCCACCAGCCAGACCATGGTGGATCCCAGTTTTTCCAGCGACAGCGAAGCCCCGGACCCGGTGCCGGACCGCAATGAAGTCGGCTACCCGATCAGCGTGCAAGGCGACGTGACCTCCACCGTCACGGTGCAAACCTTCACCGTGCGCCCCCGTGGCGGCGCCGACTTGCCGGTGCGCCTGCTGTCAAACGCGACGGACAGCCACACGCCCAAATCCGCCGCCGCCATCATCCCGCTGGCGGTATTGAAGTCCAATACTGTCCATGACGTCAGCTTCACCGGCACGGTGGACGGCATGACCGTCAGCCGCCATTGGTCTTTTACAACAAGATAATTACCGTTGCGATACACCAACGGGCGGCGGGAATGCTATGGTGTTGTCTCAGACATTTCTACGCGAGATGGTCATGACTTCATACGCCGATCCCGGCGAACCGCCCGCCGTGCAGCATATCCTCGATATCGAAGAAGGCCTGGACCGCCTGATGGGCGACCAGCAGCTGTACATGCAATTGCTGCGCCGCTTCCGGCAGGATTACCAGCACGTGGCCGGCCAGGTGCGGCAAGCGCTGGCGCAGGGCGATACCGACGGCGCCCAGCGCCGCATCCACAGCCTGAAAGGCGCGGCCGGCATGATCGGCGCGCAGGAATTACACCAGTTGGCCGTGGTGGCGGAACACGGTTTCCTGTCGGCGGGACTGGAATTGCCGGCCGCGCTGGACTTGGTGGACGCGGCGCTGGCAGGTTTGCTGCGCGTGCTGGACGTCTACCTGCAGGATACGGTCGACGGCCCCGGATTGGTCAGCAACGCGCGCGAACCGGCCTCGCCGGAAACCCGCACCTTGCTGGCGCGGCTGGCGATGCTGCTGGACGAGGGAAATGGCGATGCAATCGAGTTGCTGGAACAGTCCGCCACGGTGCTGGCGTCCTGCCTCGGCGTGGCGAAATTCCAGGAAGTGGCGTCCGCCGCGCACCAGTTCGATTTTGAGGGGGCGCTGGCGGCGCTGCAGCCGGCGCTGGCCGGCTGACCAGGCCCATCGGGTTACTTGGTAAATTCGTCTTCTTCGTCGAAGGCGTCGTGGCAATCCTTGCCGCAAAAACGCTTCACACTGTCCACAGGCTTGTCGCAATACCAGCAAAAACCTTTCGGTGGCAGCGATTGCCGAGTGTCCACCCGGTGCGCCATCGGCGGCGGCAACGCGCTTGCATCGTCGGACGGATTATTCTGTAGCGGCTCCACGGATTTCCCCTTTTCCAGACACAGATTCTGCATGGCAAATGTCGGCATTGCCTGAACCCATAATAGCAGGATTGCCGCGCGGCTACAGGGCGTCTTGTGTGTGCTGCCTCACACTTCCACACAAATTTTGTGGTCTACAGAGGGAGAAAAAATCTTTAAATTGAAATGAAAAAAATGATAGTACAGATAGCGAAATTACATCCTTGAACGTCGCATCAGGCAACGTGGCGACGCGGATCTGATACGGTCGCATAATCCCCATCCTGAGTCTGTTCCCTCTGCGGCACTTACACGAGAATCGCTGCATAGACCAAGGATCGGAGCGTATATGTGGGGCTTCACCGCGCTCGAACTGGCGCGTATCCAGTTCGCTTTCACGATTTCATTTCACATCATTTTCCCCGCCATCACGATCGGCCTGGCCAGTTACCTCGTGGTGCTGGAAGCGTGCTGGCTGCGCACCGGCCGCACGCTGTACCGCGACCTGTACCACTTCTGGTCGAAGATCTTTGCCGTGAATTTCGGCATGGGCGTGGTGTCCGGCCTCGTCATGGCGTACCAGTTCGGCACCAACTGGAGTTTCTTTTCCGATTTCGCCGGCTCCGTCACGGGGCCGCTGCTGGCATATGAAGTGCTGACGGCGTTTTTCCTGGAAGCGGGCTTCCTCGGCGTGATGCTGTTTGGCTGGCACCGCGTCGGCCCCGCGCTGCATTTCCTGTCCACCGCGATGGTGGCGCTGGGCACCCTGGTGTCCGCCACCTGGATCCTGGCGTCCAACAGCTGGATGCAAACGCCGCAAGGCTACGCCATTGTCGATGGCCGCGTGGTGCCGACCGACTGGCTGGCCATCATCTTCAACCCGTCCTTTCCCTACCGGCTGGTGCACATGAGCGTCGCGGCCTTTCTCGCCACGGCGCTGCTGGTGGGCGCGTCCGCCGCATGGCATTTGCTGCGCGGGACGGACAACCAGGCGATCCGCAAGATGTTCACCATGGCGCTGTGGATGGTGGCCATCGTCGCGCCGCTGCAGGCGGTGATCGGCGACTTCCATGGTTTGAATACACTGCGGCACCAGCCAGCCAAGATCGCCGCGATGGAAGGCCACTGGCGGCATGGCGCCCCCGGTGAGGGTGTGCCGCTGATTGTGTTTGGCTGGCCGGACATGGAACGCGAAGAGACCCGCTACAAGATCGCAATCCCCCGCCTGGGCAGCCTGATCCTGACCCACAGCCTCGATGGCCAGGTCCCCGCCCTGACCGACTTCGCCCCGCGCGACCGGCCCAATGCCACCATCGTGTTCTGGTCGTTCCGCATCATGGTGGGGCTGGGGATGCTGATGATACTGCTGGGTATTACCGGCCTGTGGCTGCAGCGGCGCGGCAGCGTATGGACCAGCAAGGCCTTCCTGCGCTTTGCGGTCTGCATGGGACCGGCCGGCATCATTGCCATCCTGGCGGGCTGGTTCACCACGGAAGTGGGCCGCCAGCCGTGGGTGGTGTACGGCGTGATGCGCACCGCCGACGCGGTCTCGCGCCATGGCGTGGCGGAACTGGCCACCACCTTGGGCATCTTCATCGTCGTGTACTGCGCCGTGTTCGGCACCGGCATTGCCTACCTGCTGCGGCTGATCCGCAAGGGGCCTGTCATCGATGAAGGCGCCGCACCGGAAACCGGTGGTCCCGGACACCAGCGCACCCCGGCGCGGCCGCTGTCGGCCGCCCGCAAATCCGACCGCGACGATGCGGCCGACGTACCGGCAGCGGAGGGCAACTGACATGGGTATCGATCTTTCCATTATCTGGGCCGTCATCATCCTGTTCGGCATCATGATGTACATCGTCATGGATGGCTTCGACCTCGGTATCGGCATTTTGTATCCGTGCTTCCCCGACAAACAGGAGCGCGACGTCATCATGAACACCGTGGCGCCGGTATGGGATGGCAATGAAACCTGGCTGGTGCTGGGTGGCGCGGGCTTGCTGGCCGCCTTCCCGCTGGCGTACTCCGTGATCCTCAGCGCGCTGTACCTGCCGCTGATGTTCATGCTGGTGGGGCTGGTGTTCCGGGGTGTGGCCTTTGAATTCCGCTTCAAGGCGCTGGACCATGAACGGCATTTCTGGGACAAGGCGTTTATCGGCGGGTCGGTGGCCGCGACGTTTTTCCAGGGCGTGGCACTGGGCGCGTATATCCAGGGTTTTCAGGTCGCAAGCCGCGCCGCGATTGGCATGCGGCAGGTTTATGTTCAGAGTCCCTCGACCGGCGGTCTCACCGCTGCCGGCGCCCCGGCGGGTCACATCCAGGGCGTCGCCATCGATGGCCTCACCTTTGCGGGCGGGCCGCTGGACTGGATTTCCCCCTTTTCCCTGTTCTGCGGCCTCGGCTTGCTGGCCGCCTATGCGCTGCTGGGCAGCACGTGGCTGATCATGAAAACCGAAGGCGCGCTGCAGGCGCACGCTTACCGCATCACGCGCAAGCTGGTGTGGGCGCTGCTGGCCGCAATCGCCGTCATCAGCCTGTGGACGCCGCTGATCGATGACCGCATTGCCGCCCGCTGGTTCACCTTTCCCAACCTGCTGTGGTTTGCCCCGGTCCCGCTGCTGGTGGCGGCCTGCGCATGGCGGCTGTTGCGGGCGCTGGCCAGCCGCAAGAACCGGCAACCGTTCCTGTACACCCTTGGGCTGATTTTCCTCGGCTATACGGGCCTGGGCATCAGCGTGTGGCCCCACATCGTGCCGCCGGGGATCTCGATCTGGCAAGCCGCCGCACCGCCGCAAAGCCAGGGCTTTGCCCTGGTCGGAGCGCTGCTGATCATTCCGGTCATCCTGACTTATACCGTGTGGTCGTATTACGTGTTCCGGGGCAAGGTGCGGCTTGGGGAGGGGTATCACTGATGCGTATGCAACGGCGAACCTTGTGGCTGAAACGGCTGGGATGGATGGTGTTGATCTGGTGCGCCAGTGTGGCGGCACTGGGGCTGGCGGCGCTCATTATGCGGTGGGTGATGAATGCCGCGGGATTGAACCGCTGATCAAAATGCGGCTCACAGAATGAGGCGTATTGCATGTGAATACGCCTCACGCCTTACTTGCCAATACAGAACCGGCTAAAAATCACCCCCAGCAAATCATCCGGCGTGAATTCCCCGGTAATGCTGGACAGCTGGTTTTGCGCCAGCCGCAATTCTTCGGCGAACAAATCCAGCGACTGATCCGACACGGCCGCATGTTCGCCCGCCAGCGCCAGGTGTTTGGCGGCCGACTTCAGCGCGATCAAGTGCCGCTCGCGCGCCAGGTACAGCGATTCGCCGGTCTGCTGCCAGCCCGCGATGCGCAGCAATTCCCCGCGCAGCAAATCGATGCCTTCGTGTTCGTGCGCCGACAGGTAAATGTGGGTGGCGTCTTCCGCCGCGTCGACACCGGGCTTGTGGCCGGACAGGTCGATCTTGTTCCAGACCCGCACCACCGGCACGCCTTCCGGGAAGTTGGCGACAATCGCTTCGTCCTGCCGCATCGGTCCCTGGTCCGCGTCGAGGAGGTGCAGGATGACGTCGGCCTTTTCCACCTCGCCCCAGGTGCGCTCGATGCCGATCCGTTCCACCAGGTCGGTCGCCTCGTCATGGTGGCGGATACCGGCCGTGTCGATGATGTTCAGCGGGATGCCTTCGATCTGGATCGTCTCGGACACCTTGTCGCGCGTGGTGCCGGCGATCGGCGTCACGATGGCGACATCGGCGCCGGCCAGGGCGTTAAGCAGCGATGACTTGCCAACGTTCGGCTGTCCCACCAGCACGACATTCAGTCCCTCGCGCAGCAGCGCGCCTTGCGCCGCCTGGCGGAACACTGTGTCGAGCGCTTCCACGATGCCGGTCAACTGGCCGCGCGCGTTGGATTTTTCCAGGAAGTCGATTTCCTCTTCCGGGAAGTCCAGGGTCGCTTCCACCAGCATGCGCAAGTTCGTTACGCGCTCCACCAGCGCGTGGATGGTTTTCGAGAACGCGCCCGACAGCGATTGCGATGCGGATTTCGCCGCGGCTTCGGTCGACGCGTCAATCAAGTCCGCCACCGCCTCGGCCTGCGCCAGGTCAAGCTTGTCGTTCAGGTAAGCGCGGCGCGTGAATTCGCCCGGTTCGGCCAGCCGCAGGCCGGACTCGCTCCCCGCCTCCAGTACACGCTGCAACAGCATTTGCAGCACGATCGGGCCGCCGTGGCCTTGCAGTTCCAGCACGTCTTCGCCGGTATAGGAATGGGGCGCCTTGAAGTAAATCGCGATGCCCTGGTCAATGACGGCGCCGTCGGCCTGCTTGAACGGGATATACGTGGCATGGCGCGGTTTTAATGCGGTGTCGCCAAACAGGGCTTGCGCCAGCGGCTGCAAATTCTTGCCCGAGGCGCGCACCACGCCGATGCCACCGCGGCCGGGGGCGGTGGCGATGGCGGCGATGGGGGAAGTGTCGAGTTTCATGGTGGATCGATTCTAATGAAAAAAGCCCGTGGAGACACGGGCCTTTGGTGCAGCTTGTGGTGTTCACGCACGGCGGGTTTGTAAAACCCGCCCTACGGATTCAGCGGCGCTGATTTATTTCGCGTCAGGCGCGAACTTCTTGGTGATCACGTATTGCTGGCCGATGGACAGCACGTTGTTGACCACCCAGTACAGCACCAGGCCGGACGGGAAGAAGAAGAACATCACCGAGAACGCCAGCGGCATGAACAGCATCATCTTCGCTTGCACCGGATCGGCTGGCTGCGGGTTCAGCTTGAAGGTCACGTACATCGAGATCGCGTACAGCACCGGCAGCACGAAGAACGGGTCAGGCTGGGTCAGGTCGGTAATCCAGCCCACCCATGGCGCGCCGCGCATTTCCACCGACGCGTTCAGCACCCAGTACAGCGCCAGGAAGATCGGCATCTGGATCAGGATCGGCAGGCAGCCGCCGAACGGATTGATTTTCTCGGTTTTGTACAGCTCCATCATGGCCTGGTTCAGCTTTTGCGGATCGTTCTTGAAGCGGTCGCGCAGCGCGGTCATCTTCGGCGTCACGACTTTCATGCGCGCCATGCTGCGGTAGCCGGCGGCCGACAGCGGGAACAGGGCCAGCTTGATCAGGATGGTGAAGGCGATGATGGTCCAGCCCCAGTTGGCCAGTACGTTGTGGATCTGGTTCAGCAGCCATTGCATCGGCTTGGCGATCATGGTCAGGGTGCCGTAGTCTTTCACCAGATCCAGGCCAACGGCGGTTTTTTCCAGTGCTTTTTCATCCTGCGGGCCGGAGTACAACTTGGCCGTGTTCGACAAGGTGGCGCCAGGGGCGACCGTGCCCAGTTGCTCGCGCACGCCGATGCCATACAGGTTGGTGTCGAGTTTTTCCGTGAAGATTTCACGCTGCTGCTTATCCTGCGGCACAAAGGCCGACACGAAGAAGTGCTGCGAAATCGCGATCCAGCCATTGTCGGCATTGGTCGCGTGATCCTGCGCCATTTTCGTGGACGGGTTTTTCACATGCGCTTCAGCAGCTTTTTCGATTTTCTCGAAGGTCAGCTTTTCGTACTTCTTGTCCGCCGTGTACAGGGTCGGGCCGGTGTAGCTGGAATTGAACCAGGTATCGCCTTCCGGTTTGTTGCCATCGTGGACCAAACGCATGTACAGCTGCGGCGTCAGTGGCGCGGCGGTCAGGTTGGTGATGTCGTGGCGTACGTCGATCGCGTACTCGCCGCGCTTGAAGGTGAAGGTCTTCACCAGTTTCACGCCGCCCTGCTCCGCTTCCAGCACCAGTTGCACCTGGTTGCCGTCGCCCAGCACGCGGGCGCCCGGTTTGGCGGTGAAGCCGCTGGTGTGGTTCGGCAGGCCGGCAGCGCCAACCAGGCCGGTTTGCGCCAGGAATTTGCGGGTACCGTCCTGCTGGAACAGCAGCTGGTTTTTCTTGGTGTCGATCTTGTCGTGATGCTTCAACAGCTCCAGGCGCGTGACCACGCCACCCAGGGTGTCGATATCGACCTTCACCACGTCGGTGGTGATGGTGATGGTTTCACGCTTGAATGGCGCGGCGTCCGTTGCGCCAGGCGTGGCGACAGCGACCGCGCTGGCGGCAAGCGCCGCGGCGGCAGGCAGGTCCGACTTCTTGGCGGCGGCCGTCGCCGACACAGGCGCCGGCGGTGCGAACATGGAAGGACGGCCGGTCGAGATCATCCAGTTGTTCCAGAGCAGGAACAGCGAGGCGCCGAACACGATCCACAGTATGGTACGTTTATTGAGTTCCATTACGACACTTATCAGGAGTGGTTGCAACCGCAAGCGGTCGAAGAATGCTTGGCCGGGACGGGATCAACCCCGCCCGCGTTCCAGGGGTGGCAGCGGCACACACGGCACACTGCCAACCAGCCGCCACGCGCAGCGCCGTGAACACGGAGCGCTTCAATCGCATAGTTGGAACAGCTGGGATAGAAACGGCAGCGCGGCCCCAGCATGGGGCTGATGGCTACCTGGTAAAAGCGCAGCAGCAAAGTCAGCAGCTTGCTCATTCAGCGGGACCCACTTTCGCAGGACTCACTTGAGCAGGACTCACTTTGGCTGGACTCGCGTCAGCGGGACTCGCTTTAGCGGGCCCCGCAGGTGGCCTGGCCTTCTTTTGGGAGGCAAACAGGCGTGTGAGTTCCTGGCGCAGTTCCACCTTGAGTTGGGTGGTCGTGGCCGGCTGGGCTTTGCTGTTGACAGGGCGCGACAAGCGCACCACGCAGTCGATAGGAGGCAGAGCGGTCACGCGGAACAGTTCGCGGGTGACACGTTTGATGGTATTGCGCGTAACGGCGCGCGGCGCAAATCGTTTCGCCACCACCACCCCCAGCCGCGCGTGCGCAAGCTGGTTGGGGCGGGTGTAGATCACGAAATGCGCGCTTTTTTGCGCAGGGCGCAAACGAAAAACGGATGAAAATTCATCCGTTTTTATGATGCGCCGAGCGCGTGCGAAGTCGTGTGAACCTTCGCCTGTCGAGCCGTTCGTCTGAAGGCTGTCCACGCGATCAGCTAACAAGCGGATGGCTTATACCACTGCCAGACGCTTGCGGCCCTTGGCGCGACGCGCGTTCAGAACCTGACGGCCACCACGGGTAGCCATACGTGCACGGAA
This sequence comes from Pseudoduganella sp. GW821-FHT12E03, assembly GCF_058807115.1. Classification (NCBI taxonomy): domain Bacteria; kingdom Pseudomonadati; phylum Pseudomonadota; class Betaproteobacteria; order Burkholderiales; family Oxalobacteraceae; genus Pseudoduganella; species Pseudoduganella sp. GW821-FHT12E03. Next base: position 23,253 of record NZ_JBXAQJ010000004.1, read on the forward strand.
GCCGTGGGTACGCTTGCGGCGCACTACGGAAGGTTGGTAAGTACGTTTCATGTTGGTCTCGCTGAAAAAGCAAAAAAATACAAAACCGGGGTCAGTACCCCGTCTTTAATATGGTGCCAATGACACTTCGCGCACCTATGCCATCCGGCACAGCTGGGTCCATCTCATCGCCCGCTACTGTAAATCCACGCTTATCCATATATGTTCATGTGAATAAACACGGCATACGGGCGGGGAACCCTGAATTATCAATAGTTTGGGAGTCCTTGTCAACCATCAAGGCGATTCGGCAAGAAGATGCATCCTGCGCCACAGTGCATTTTCAGCCATAAAACGCCCACAGAGTATACCCTCCAAACACAAAAAAAATCCCCGCGCGCCTGTGGATAACCTTGTGCATAGGGAGTAGAATAGCGCGTTACGCTTGGCGATCGGACCGCCTTGCCGCACCCTTACAGATAGAAGATTCAATGGAAAATTTCTGGCAGACCTGTTCCGCGCAACTGGAACTGGAACTGACCCCGCAACAATTCAATGCGTGGATAAAACCGCTGGTCCCTCTCGATTTCGACGAGGGAAAGCTGCGCATTGCCGCGCCTAATCGCTTCAAGCTGGACTGGGTGAAATCCCAGTTCGCCAGCCGCATCACCGCGCTGGCTTGCCAGTACTGGGAAGCGCCGACTGAAGTGCAGTTCGTGCTCGACCCGCGCCTGTCCGCCAATAAAAAACCGCCAGTGGCAACTGCCGCTGCCCCCGCCGCGTCCGATGCGCAGGGGACGGTTGGCGCGCCAAGCGCACCGGCGATTACCGGCATCTCGAACGCGGTCCAGGAAAACCTGGCCAATTCGCCGCGCCGTGAACAAAGCCGCATCAACACCGACCTGACGTTCGACAGTTTCGTGACCGGTAAGGCCAACCAGCTGGCGCGCGCCGCCGCGATCCAGGTCGCGAACAACCCGGGCGTGTCGTATAACCCGCTGTTCTTCTACGGCGGCGTGGGCCTCGGTAAAACCCACTTGATCCATGCGATCGGCAACCAAGTGATGGCGGACCAGCCGAACGCGCGTATCCGCTACATCCACGCGGAACAGTACGTGCGCGACGTGGTGACGGCGTACCAGCGCAAGGGTTTCGACGACTTCAAGCATTACTACCACTCGCTGGACATGCTGCTGATCGATGATATTCAATTCTTCGGTGGCAAAAGCCGCACGCAGGAAGAATTCTTCTATGCGTTTGAAGCGCTGATCGCGGCGAAAAAACAAATCATCATCACGTCGGACACCTATCCGAAAGAGATCACGGGCATGGACGACCGCCTGATCTCGCGTTTCGATTCGGGCCTGACGGTGGCGATCGAACCGCCGGAACTGGAAATGCGCGTGGCGATTCTGCTGAAAAAAGCGAAATCGGAAGGCGTGACCCTGAACGACGACGTGGCCTTCTTCGTGGCCAAGCACCTGCGTTCGAACGTGCGTGAACTGGAAGGCGCGCTGCGCAAGATCCTGGCCTACTCGCGCTTCCACGGCAAAGACATTTCCATCGACATCGTCAAGGAAGCGCTGAAGGATTTGCTGTCGGTGCAAAACCGCCAGATTTCCGTGGAAAACATCCAGAAGACGGTGGCGGACTTCTTCAACATCAAGGTCGCCGACATGTATTCGAAGCGCCGCCCCGCCAACATTGCGCGCCCACGCCAGATCGCGATGTACCTGGCCAAGGAACTGACGCAAAAGAGTTTGCCGGAAATCGGCGAATTGTTCGGCGGCCGCGATCACACGACCGTGCTGCACGCCGTGCGCAAGATCGCCCAGGACCGCACCAAGAACCCGGAATGCAATCACGAGCTGCACGTGCTGGAGCAGACGCTGAAGGGGTGATGGGGTGCGGGCATGGCGGCTTCGCCTTCGGCGAAACCGCCCTACGGAATACATGGCCTGGAATCCGTAGGTCGGTTTCCGCCTTGGCGGAAGCCGACACCGCCGCCGCAGAATTAGTTGTGATAAAAATATCGTTAATTTTTCATTGAGGATACATCCATGCAATTGGTCAAAACCACCCGAGATACGCTTCTCCGGCCACTGCAGATCGTGAGCGGTATTGTCGAGCGTCGGCACACTATGCCGATTCTGGCCAATATCCTCATCCGCAAGGACGGCGAAAGCGTATCGTTCCTGTCGACCGACACCGAAGTGCAGATCACCACGCACGCGGAAATCGGTTCCGGCGCTGACGTTACCGGCACCACCGTGGCCGCGCGCAAGCTGCTCGACATCCTGCGCGCGCTGCCGGAATCCGGCGACGTGACGATGACCCTGCTGAACAAGCGCCTGACGGTGCAAACCGGCAAATCGCGCTTCGCGCTGCAAACCCTGGCGGCCGAGGAATTCCCGACCGTGCAGCAAGCCGACAGCTACAACGCCTCGTTCTCGCTGCCGCAAAAAACCCTGAAGCACCTGTTCAACATGGTGCACTTCTCGATGGCGCAACAGGACATCCGTTACTACCTGAACGGCCTGCTGCTGGTGCTGGACGGCCAGAACGTGATCGCCGTGGCCACCGACGGCCACCGCCTGGCGTTCTGCCAGGTCGCGACCGAGCAGACCTTCGAGCGCCAGGAAGTCATCATCCCGCGCAAGACCATCATCGAACTGCAACGCCTGCTGGAAGAAAACGACGAACCGGTGCAACTGGACATCGCCGCCAACCAAGTGAAACTGACCTTCTCCGACATCGAACTGATTTCGAAACTGGTAGAAGGCAAGTTCCCTGACTACACGCGCGTAATCCCGAAGGGTTACAAGAACGACTTCACGATTTCGCGCGATGAGCTGCTGCGTTCCCTGCAGCGCGCCGCCATCATGACCAGCGATAAATTCAAAGGCGTGCGCTGCATCCTGGCGCCGGGCAGCCTGAAAATCAGCTCGACCAACGCGGACCAGGAAGAAGCCGTGGAAGAACTGGAAATCGATTACGGCGGCGACGCCATCGACATCGGTTTCAACGTGACGTACCTGCTGGACGTGCTGAACAACCTGAAGTGCGACCAGATCAACATCTCGCTGGGCGACTCGAATTCGTCGGCGCTGATTTCGATTCCTGAAAACCAGGACTTCAAGTACGTTGTGATGCCGATGCGGATTTAATATGCCCGCGTGCCGCGGGAAATAACGGCGGACGGCGGCTTCGTGGAAACCGCCCTACGAGACGCCGAATTCCCGTAGGGCGGCTTTTACAAAGCCGCCATGCCAGCAGCACCCAAGAATTAAACAGTTTCGCTATAGAGAAAGCAGTCCATGTCCGAAAGCCCTAACGAGAATCCCGTTCCAGCAGCACCAAAGGCGGAAGAATACGGCGCCGCATCGATCCAGATCCTGGAAGGACTGGAAGCAGTCCGCAAACGTCCAGGCATGTACATCGGTGACACTTCGGACGGCACCGGCCTGCACCACCTGGTGTTCGAAGTGCTGGACAACTCGATCGACGAATCGCTGGCCGGCCACTGCACGGAAATCCACGTCACGATCCACTCGGACAACTCGATTTCCATCACCGACAACGGCCGCGGCGTGCCGACCGGCCTGAAAATGGACGACAAGCACGAGCCGAAGCGCTCGGCTGCGGAAATCGTCATGACCGAACTGCACGCCGGCGGCAAGTTCGACCAGAACTCGTACAAAGTCTCCGGCGGCCTGCACGGCGTGGGTGTCTCTTGCGTGAACGCGCTGTCGAAATGCCTCAAACTGACCATTCGCCGCGACGGCAAAGTGCACTTCATGGAATTCGCGCGCGGCGTGCCGCAAAACCGCGAACTGGAAATGCGCGACGGCATTGCCGTGTCCCCGATCAAGGTGATCGGCGAGAGCGACAAGCGCGGCACCGACGTGCACTTCTGGGCCGACGAGGAAATCTTCACGCACGTGGAATTCCACTACGAAATCCTGGCCAAGCGGATCCGCGAACTGTCGTTCCTGAACAATGGCGTCAACATCAAGCTGACCGACCAGCGCACCGGCAAGGAAGAAGTCTTCGCCTTTGAAGGCGGCACGCGCGGCTTCGTTGAATACATCAACAAGGCCAAGACCGTGCTGCACCCGACCGTGTTCCAGGCCACCGGCGAACGCCAGTCGGACCAGAACACGACCATCTCGGTGGACGTGTCGATGCAATGGAACGACGCCTACAACGAGCAGGTGCTGTGCTTCACCAATAACATCCCGCAGCGCGACGGCGGCACCCACCTGACCGGCCTGCGCGCCGCGATGACGCGCGTGATCAACAAATACATCGACGAGAACGACTTCGCCAAGAAGGCGAAAGTGGAAATCTCGGGCGACGACATGCGCGAAGGCCTGACCTGCGTGCTGTCCGTGAAAGTGCCGGAACCAAAATTCTCGTCGCAGACCAAGGACAAGCTGGTGTCGTCCGAAGTGCGCGGCCCGGTGGAAGAAATCGTCGCGAAAACGCTGACGGACTTCCTGCAGGAAAAGCCGAACGACGCCAAGATCATTTGCGGCAAGATCGTGGAAGCCGCGCGTGCCCGTGAAGCGGCCCGCAAGGCGCGCGACCTGACCCGCCGCAAAGGCGTGATGGACGGCCTGGGCCTGTCGGCCAAGCTGGCCGATTGCCAAGAGAAGGATCCCGCCCTGTCCGAACTGTACATCGTCGAGGGTGACTCCGCGGGCGGCTCCGCCAAGCAAGGCCGCGACCGTAAGTTCCAGGCGATCTTGCCTCTCCGAGGCAAGGTTTTGAACGTGGAAAAGGCGCGCTTTGAAAAGATGCTGTCGTCCGAACAGATCACGACCCTGATCGCGACGCTCGGCACCTCGATCGGGCCGGACGAATTCAACCCCGATAAGCTGCGTTACCACCGCATCATCATCATGACCGACGCGGACGTCGACGGCGCCCACATCCGCACCCTGCTGCTGACGTTGTTCTACCGCCAGATGCCGCAGCTGGTGGAACGTGGCCACATCTACATTGCACAGCCGCCGCTGTACAAGGTCAAGGCCGGCCGCGATGAGCGCTACCTGAAAGATGACACGGAAGAAGCGAGCTACATGATGACGGTGGCGCTGAACACCGCCGCGCTGACGCCGCGCGAAGGCGCGGACATCATCCAGGGCGAGCAGTTGGGCGAACTGGCGCGCCAGTACAACCTGGCCAACGCCATCATGACGCGCCTGACCCGCGTGATCGACCGCGCCGCGCTGACCGCCATCATGACCGGTGTGACCTTGAACCTGGACACCATTGACAATGCCAACGCCTCGGCGCGCGCGATGGAAGAGCGTATCGGTGATACGGCCGTGAAGGTGTCGGTGCGTTCGGATGAATTGTCCGAGAAACATATGCTGTGGATCGAGCGCATGCATCACGGTAACGTGAAAGTGTCGGCGATCGACGCGGACTTCGTGCAAAGCGCGGACTATCGCGTGCTGGCCGCCGCCGCCGCCACCTTTGAAGGCTTGATCGGCGAAGGCGCCGTGATCCGCCGCGGCGAAGGCGAGCGCACCAAGGATTCGGCCGTGGTGGACTTCCACCACGCGATGCAGTGGCTGCGCGACGAAGCGGAACGCGTGGTGTCCAAGCAGCGCTATAAAGGTCTGGGCGAGATGAATCCTTCGCAGCTGTGGGAAACCACGATGGACCCGACCGTGCGCCGCCTGCTGAAGGTGCAGATCGAAGACGCGATTGCCGCCGACCAGATCTTCACGACGTTGATGGGTGACGACGTGGAACCACGCCGTAACTTCATCGAGGCCAACGCACTGCGTGCTGGCAACATCGACGTTTAAAACTTCTTGACACAGGAAGTCAAAAAGCCAACCCTCGTTGCTGAAGGTTGGCTTTTTTTATGGAATAAATCGCGACATCGACTCGTAGGGCGGTTATGCGCAGCATAGCCGCCATGCCAGCAACCCAATACACAAACAGCAACCACATCATTCGGAAAAGGCTTTCGACTTGAACACTGCGCTTCCCACGCACCGCGATCCCAGGCGAATGAGCGCCGCGCTGGCGCTGTCGCTGGTGTTCCATGCGATGCTGTTAAGCGTGACGTTCGGCGGCTCGACTTTCGGATTGCCCGGCCTGCACTTGCCATGGAAAGAGCGGCGGCTGGGCGCCGATGATTTGCGGATCGTGCTGGCCCCCACCGTGCGCCCGGCGCCAGCACCGGTCGAACCGCCTGCCATGGAAAGCCATGCCGCGTCCGAGCTCACATCCCCGCCTCCGGCCGCAGTTCCGCCCCCATCACCACCAATTGCCGCCGCACCGCTTCCCGCCCCGGCCATAACGCGGCCGGAAGTTGCTTTGCCCGTCACGCCCGCCACCCCGCCACCGGCGTCCCCTGCGTTTGCGGTGACACCCAGCATGCCCGCCGTGCCGAAGGTGGAAGCACCGGCCGCTGACAAAGCTGCCGAGCAGGAAGCACGGGACAAGACGGTCGAACTGGCCAGGGTCGAGCGTGAAAAACAGGAAGCGGAAAAGGAAAAACAGCGGCAGGCGGAATTGATTACCTCCATGCGCGAAGCGGCGCGGCAGGAAGATGTGCGGCGGGAAGCGCTGCGGGTGGAACAGGCAAGGCAAGCCGAGCAGGCGCGGCAGGAAGCCGCCAGGATGGAGCTGGAACGGGCCCAGATGGCGCAACAGGAACTGGACCGCGCGCAAGCTGCCCGCCAGGAAGCTGAACGCCAGAAGCTGGCCCGGCAAGAGGAGTTGCGCAGGGAAGCGCTGCGGCAGGAACAGGCAAGACAAGCCGAGCAGGCACAGCAGCTTGCCGCACGGCAGGAGCGGGAACGGGCCGAAGCGGCACGGCAGGAAGCCGACCGCCAGAAGCTTGCGCGGCAGGACGAGTTGCGCCGGGAGGTGCTGCGGCAGGAGCAGGCCAAACAGGCGGAGCAAGCCCGCCAGGACGCGGCCCGGCAAGAACTGGAACGGGCGGAACTGGCGCGTAAGGACACAGACCGTAAGGAGGCTTTGCGGCAGGAACAGGCGAAGCAGGCGCTGGCTGAAGCTACACGGCAAGAGGTAGCCAAGCAGGAAGCCGCGCGGCAGGAGGCTGTGCGGCAGGAAGCCGCAAGGCAAGAGAGCGCAAAGCAGGATGCGGCGCGACAAAAGCTTGAGCTGGCGCAGCGTGAAAAGGCCGAGCGGGAGGCCGAACGCGAAGAACGGTTGCGCGCGATTGGCCGGCAACTCAATGAAGAAGCCGCGCAGCGCGATGCGGCACTGAACAACCCGTCGCGCTCCGCGCTGCCATCGGCCAGCAACCAGCGCCGTGGCTGGCTGTTAGGGCGCGCCGACCAGAATGCCGATTTGGTGCTCTACGCGGAGGCCATGGCCAAGAAAATTGAGATGAGCATGGCGTTCAATGCAGTGCGTGAGGTGGTGAAACAGCGGCATGTGTGGCCGGTGGTCACCGTGGCAGTCCGCGCTGATGGGTCGGTGGAGAAGGTGACGTTTGTGACGTCTAGTGGGGTGCCGGCGATTGATGAGGCTGTCCGGAAGATTGTGGCTGGGCAGGCGCCGTATGGGGTGTTTCCGCCGGGGTTGGCGCGGCAGTTTGATGTGATTGAGATTCGGAGGACTTGGGTGATGGATTCGGGGGTGAAGTTGCAGTAACCTACATGGAATAGCCCAGTCGGCTGTGGTAGACTTCGCACTCTGCGATGCAAAAGCTACACGACAAGTTTGTGCGGCGCGCCCCTTACATTGCGTATAAATATCTAGGAATTATGACTCCAACCCAGTTTGGAAGATTACCTGGAACCTGTAATTACCATCACCGAAAGTCCACGTCAAAATACGGCAAATGCTGATCAAATCTGAAGGAACAGCTATATGTGGCCGCACAGAATTTTTGCAAGGTTATCAATGCGTATCTAGCGAGATATATTAATTCCCCATATAAAAAGCGACCAGCACGTCGCTTTTTTAAATTGGCAGAGCCCACCTTCCACTCGCTAGTTTAGCACTTAAGAAACAATGCAAAAAATTATTGACCTATTCGCTGGAGCTGGCGGAATAAGTTTAGGTGCCGCAAGAGCAGGTTTTCATGTTGCCGCTGCAGTTGAGCTAGATCCCTTTGCAGTTCAAACTCATGTAAAAAACTTTCCTAACTCAATCCATTTAGCTCAGGACGTTTCATCTCTAAGTGGGCAAGATCTTTTTAAATTATCAAATGTAAAGCCAGGAGAACTTTCTGGGTTAGTCGGCGGGCCACCTTGCCAGGGATTCAGCGCAATAGGAAAACGCGATGTATCAGACATTAGAAATAACTTGTTTGATCATTTTTTCAGGTTGGTGTCTGAAACTCAGCCTTCGTTTTTTTTGGCAGAAAATGTACCAGGCATCCTTGATGCGCAATATGATGAAATACGAAATGCCGCATTTTCCCGAATTGATTCAAACGTTTACCATCTCCTCCCTCCAATAGAAGTAAAAGCTAGTTTATATGGAGCTCCAACAATCCGTACTAGAATTTTCTTTTTTGGGTACGCAAGGAATAAGTTTCGCGGCGAGTTTTCTTTAGAGACTTTTTCTCCTCCCCCTGCAACTCAACCAATTGTAGTAAAAACAGCATTGCATGGATTACCGAGCGAAATCGATCCGCTATGGATCACTGACCAATTAGGTTGGAGACCAATTGAGGACATTGGCGATGGAATATTTTTTGACCGTATTACAAATCTAGTTCCCGATGGGGTTGGTGATCAAGCTTCGCTTGAGCGCTACTTTGGTTATGGTGAAGTTTCAGGGTGCATGGGAACTCGCCATACAGCAGAGGTAGAAGAGAGATTTAGACGACTCAAGCAAGGTGAAGTCGATAGAATATCCAGAGCTCAAAGACTTGATCCGGACGGTTTTTGCCCTACCTTACGAGCGGGAACTGCAAAAGATAAAGGTAGCTTTCAAGCTGTGCGCCCTATTCATTTTACCAGCCCCAGAGTCATCACTCCGAGGGAAGCAGCTAGATTACAGGGATTTCCGGACTGGTTCACATTTCACGAAACGAAATGGCATAGCTTCCGGCAAATCGGCAATAGCGTTAGTCCTATTGTTTCTGAAGAGATATTTAGGATAATCGCCAGCCAGCTAGCTTGACTGGAGCATGATAATAAACAAAGAAAAAGCCCCAGCAGGGGCTTTTTTTGTTACATTTGGTTAGATTTTAGAATTTTGCATTTGATAAAATGGATGCCGGCAAGAAATTATTAACTTGGAAGTGTTAAATGAAAACTGCACCCAACGAAGCTGATGCGTTTCCGGCAAAGCGTTTTTTTGTCGATATGCTGGTACGTGATATCGAATTGCAAGATGCAATTCTTGACCTCTTGGACAACTGTGTTGATGGGGCAATGCGCACTAATTCTGTCCCCGTGGGTAGTGACAAACCCTACAAGGGATTTGAAGCACATATAAATTTTGACCAAGATCAGTTCACTATTGAAGATAACTGTGGCGGCATTCCAACAGATTTAGCAAAGACTTACGCATTCCGACTTGGGCGAGCTGATATAGATAGGGATGTAGACTTACCGACTGTTGGAGTATATGGAATAGGCATGAAACGAGCTGTATTTAAGCTTGGGAAACGCACTGAAGTACAAAGCTACACCAAAGATAGTGGGTTTACGCTGACAATTACTCCTGAATGGCTTGAAGATGATGATGACTGGAAGCTACCTTTAGAAGAAAAACCCGACCCCGATATAAGAATTGGCACTAAAATTTCGGTAAGCGAACTCCGCGACGGTATCCCAAGGATATTTTCTAACGAAACTGACTTTGAAAAAACTCTCAAATCAGCCATTTCTTCTTATTATGGACATATAATCGAGAAAGGTTTTTCTGTCTATGTTAATGGAGAGAAAATAGTTCCCATCAAAGTATTTCTTTATTCGGAAGTTTCAGATAAAGATAGTATTCAACCTTATCTTTTTACAGGTGAATTTGATGGCGTAAAGGTTGCGGTAACCATTGGTCTCTACCGCCCACTCCCAAAGGAGGAAGAGGAGGATGCAGCTCTTCAAGGACGACCCTCTTCAGAAAAAGCGGGGATCACTGTAGTCTGCAATGATCGTGTAGTGCTCTATGCGGACAAAACCAGAGTAACAGGATGGGGTGAAGCAACTGTTCCCAGTTATCATACTCAATTCATTTCTATAGCTGGCACCGTAGTATTCAATTGCAATGATGCGAGAAAGCTTCCTGTGACAACCACAAAGAGAGGAATCGACGGAAATTCCGAAGTTTATCTTTTTGTTAAAGAATTCATCCGGGAAGGATTGAAAGTTTTTACAGATTTTACCAACAAATGGAAGAGATCCTTAAAGGAACTTTCTTCGATTCAACCACACCTCGCAACAATTAGCCCAGAAAAGGCTCACTCTGCATTAGCGGCAGAAAAATGGTCTACTGTTACACGTGGGCTCGGTGGAAAAAAATTTAAGCCCAACCTCCCACTTCCAAAGGAAGAAGATCCGCTTCGCCAGATAAAATTCTCACGACTCCAAAGTGAAATAAGTGAGGTGGCCGCATACCTGTTTGATGACCCTAGTGTATCTGCCAGCGATATCGGTGCAAAGTGCTTTGATGACACTTTAGAAAAGGCTAGAAAATGAGCGCAGGAAGCAGCATCCCGTACCATCTTCGGCAAAATAAAGCTATTGAGAGATCGCTTTTTATAGATTTACTCTCCAGGTTGGCTAGATATCGCAACATTTCGGATTACACATATATTGGTTTCGGTGGACCGTTCCTAGAAGATTTTAAACTCATTCATAGCATTCTAAGAATAAAATCAATGATATCGATTGAGTCTGACAAGAATGTCGCACGTCGTCAGGCTTTTAACCGCCCGCTTTCATGCATCGAAATAAGAAATGAGAACAGCGGTGATTTTTTAACAAACTATACATTTACAAATCCTAGCATTGTTTGGTTAGATTATGCAATTCCAAGCATGATGGCGGATCAACTCGCTGAAACTCAATCATTAATATCAAAACTTACAGCAGGTGATATATTCAAAATTACGCTTAATGCGAGCCCAGAACCATTAGGAAAGCCAAAGAATGGAGCGGACCTAAAAGCATTTAGAGCGGAGGAGGCCGCTCGTAGACTTGCCGGCTATGGCCCATCAGTAATTGACCCGGATCGCGTCACGACAGCAAAATATCCATCAGTACTTCTTGAGGCTATCTATAGTGCGTGCAAACGTGGCGTTGAAAGCGATAGAAGGCTTTATGTTCAACCGCTAAGCTCATTTATTTATAAAGATGGTCAGCAAATGATTACTGCTACTGGAATGATATTAAATCATGCAGAGAAGCAACCTTTTCTATCATCTACACGAATCGAACATTGGCCTTATAAAAATTTTGAGTGGAATTCTCCTCTCTCAATAAGCATCCCTGATCTTTCAGCTAAAGAACGCCTATATATAGAATCACTGCTACCAGACGGGGAACCAGAAGATATTCGAAAATCGTTAGGCTATTTCGTCGGAAACGATGAAAAAGAGGCAAACGAACTGCTGAATAATTTCTTAATTTATTATAGATTATCCCCTCAGTTTTCAAAAATTTCATTCTAAGAAAAAATTGTATTTCAGCCTAAATTTCTGGGGGCAGCTTTGGCGGACCCAGAAATTTTTTTATGAATTCTAGTGTTACATCAAAATTCCTTAGCGTGCATTGCCAGATTACGAAAACTTCCCACCCTTGCGCTTCCAGTGAAAATATTATATTCTCGTCGCGGCGTCTATTTGCATCAATCTTATCTTTCCAAAAATCAATTTTTGTCTTTGGCAAACCAGCATACTTACATCCGAAATGCTCGTGCCAAAAACAGCCGTGGATAAACAATATTTTTCTTCTTTTTGTGAATACTAAATCAGGCTTTCCAAGGAGAGATTTTTCATGAACTTTAAAGCGATAACCCAGAGCATGCAATGCCTTTCTCACCAGCAATTCAGGCTTTGTGTTCGCACTTTTTACCCTTGACATTAGCCAACTGCGCTTTTCTTTCGTCACGTGATCAGTCATATTTCCCCGAAATAAAAACCATTGGAAATCGTATGATCTCATTTAAAAAATATTTTTCTAGCTATCAGTTTTTAAATTTCGCATCATGAGATAATTAAGCCACTCCCGCCATTTCTTAATACGGCATCGACTTATCTTTGCATTTTCTTGCGCGAAACTTTCTTAGGAAAGGCATGTCATTGCGCGAATGAACAGTTAGGGAAATTTGATATATAGAAATTAAATATATAAAGTTTCCTAGGAATCATGCTATTTCCAAAACTACATTCATCGGCGCCGTTCCAGAATGTTCAAGATAGTTTACCTGACCAAAATAAACGAACGGCGCCGCTTTCCCACTCTGTAGCTTGTGCTCTCGAACGAATAAATGAATTGAAAATTCATGCGCCTTATGCCCTATTAGCTGCCGCCCCTTTGAACTGTTCGGGGTGGTTGAATTCTGACTCTGCCAATAAAACGTCGACTCATCAATCCAATGGTCAACATATCTATGCTGCGCCTCCTTGCCCTGTTTGTTGAATGTCACTAATAGAACATGCGTCTTCTTTGTATTTAGCACCACGTGACCGACGTTCCACAAGCCCGCATTGAATACCTCACCGAACAATGTAGGAATATCCTCCCGCTTAAAACTGTTTCCCACAGCCATCTCTAACGGCTCGACCACGGCCTTCAGCCGCGCCAAAGTCCGCATATTCTCACTGGCAGGCATATCACCATAACTCGGATTCTGCGCATGCAGCACATACCCTTCAGCTGTCTTCAGCACCGTCCGCAGCAAATACTCGTTCCCTTCCCCATCGCCACTATCCCGTTCAATAGCCACAGTGCTACCGGTCAACGATCCCGCATTGGTTGGAGAAATCCGCTCCAACAGCAGAAAGTCGCCATCTTTGATCGGTGACTTTCCGCCATCCATCGAGCTGCCACTCGCCCGTGCGATAAAGTGTCGCGCCGGATCTAGATGGCCATAGCTTGGCCCCAGCGTTCGATGTTCAGCCTCCTCGGCAGAACTCTCTCTGAAATGTCCGCATGCGATCTTCAGCGACGAGAAATACGGAATTTGTATGCCGTTGACTACGGGTGATTTCGGCACAAACGGCAACACGGTTGCCGAGCTCGCAATCCGAGCGTCATACTGGGCCAATCGCAGATCGATTAGTTCCTTGATCATGGATTCAAGCGACGACCGCGACTCCTCGGCAACACCAAACTTAGGCTGGAACACTTTGTTGGCGACTTCGAAATAGATGCGCTCCGATTTGCTCTTTCGGTTCCCGCCGATCCACGCATTGATTGGATTGCCTTTCCAGTAGGTCGTCCAAGACTGCTCCGCGCCACTTGGCAACCTGCGCATATCATCCGGCAGCTCATGCTGTAAATTCGGCCGTCGCTGATAGACTTCCCAGGATCGTTCACACAGCGCCTTCACCGATGGTGGTGTACTAAACCCATCCAGCTCAACCAGCGCTTCAAGCAAGATCATTTTAAAAGCCCGCGTCATCGCGGTTACTTCCACTTCACGGAGAAGGTCGGCATGACTTTGCGTGACGGCCGACTCATGCTCGCTTAGATCACCCATCGCCGCCACCAACTGGAACCAGCCGCCGTATTGCTGACGCACGGCTTGGATACTCGCACCGGCACGATAGAACTCGACGGCCGTTGGACGCCGACCAAGACACTGCTTCAGCGCGTCATATTCGCTTGAGACGCCTTCACTGTCGAGTGACTTCAGGAAGTCCAGCAAGCGAAGGTCGAAGTTCACATAGCACCCCTCCGGTAACTGCAATCTGCCGGCTTCCGCCTTGCGCGCGAAGCTCGCCAGCTCCTTATAGGTAGCACCAGCTTGAAAAAGCGCCTGCGGCTTGTGCAAGAAACTGCTGTGATTACCAATGAAATCCAGCACCACCAGGTGTTTCTTCGACGGATGCTTTCTAAGACCACGGCCAAGCTGTTGCAAAAACAGGATCTTGGACTCGGTTGGTCGTAGCATCATCACCGTATCGAGCGCCGGCAAATCCATCCCCTCGTTGAACAAGTCCACGGAGAAGACAACTTCAAGCCGACCATCGGTCAGCCGCTCAAGCGCATCGGCACGGCTAAGGTCAGAGCCAGAATAGACTGCGGCGCACTGTGCGCCGGCAGCCTTGAATTGCGCGGCCATAAAGTCAGCGTGTGCCTTTGACACACAGAATGCCAAGGTCCGTGTTTGCTTGTGCTGCCGCCACTCCTTTAACGCATGACGAGCACGCGCCAGCGTAGCCAATTTGTTCGATAACTGGTCCGGATCGAATTTGCCGTTACGCCAAGGGATTTCCGCGTAGTTCACCTCGGCGTCGAAAATACCGTAATAATGGAATGGCACCAGGAGCTGCTGCTGTACGCCATCGAAAAGTCCGCGCGAATAGACCAAATTGTCGTCGCAAAGCGAGAGGATGTCCGACTGATCCGTACGGTCTGGTGTCGCCGTCAATCCCAGTAAAAAGCGCGGCGCGAAGTAATTGAGCACGCGCCGATATGTCGTGGCAGAAGCGTGGTGAAATTCGTCGACAACGATGTAATCAAAATGCTGCGGGGCGAACCGCTCCAGGTGGGCGTTTTTCCCCAGCGTTTGCACAGAGGCGCACAGCACGTCCACTTCCACGTCGCGCGTTTTACCCATGTAGTAGCCGACACGCATATCAGGGCGAATCCGCAGGAAGGTTTCAGCAGCTTGGTTCAGTATCTCTTCACGGTGAGCGACGAACAACACGCGCCGGGCGCCTATTCTGGCGACGTCGAACGCTGCCAGCCATGTTTTCCCTAATCCCGTCGCAAGTACGACAACGCCGCGTCGATAGCCTTGCTCGCGAGAGGCGGCCAATGCTTCCAATGCCTCGACCTGAATGGACGATGGCTCCGGTGGCGGTTCGACCTCGCTGGTGCCAGGTGCGACTGACTTCAGCAGTTGCACACGTCGTCGTTCGTACTGTTCAATCCACGCATCGGTCAATGGAATGCTACGCCGGTCGGAAAACAGCGCATCGAACTTCGCTTTTGCCTCGAGATAACCTGCTTCGGGATGATCCGAGCGCAAATTCCACTCCAGACCACTTTGCAACGCTTGCCGACTAATGTTGCTGGAACCGATGAAGGCCATACCTTCTGGATTTCCGCCAGCTAAGCCGGAAAAAATATAAGCCTTCAAATGGAAGCTCGATCCAGCCGATTCGTACACTTTCACTTGCGCGCCCTGCTCCTGCGCAAGCATCAACAGCCGCAGCGCCTCCGGATCGGTAACGCCCAAATAGTCGCTGGTGAGGATTCGAATCTTGGCCGGGCCGTTTTCACGTTCACTTTCTGCTAGCGCGCCCTGCAAATCCGGCATGAGCAGGCGCAAGCCGGTCGCCATTACAAAAGCGACGGCCAAGTCGATCTCGCCGGCCTTGTTCAAGCCAGCACACAGATGGGGAAGAAATGGGTCGGTCCCACCTGTAATAAGGCGCTTGTCGGGACGTGTCACCCGTGTCGCCAATACGTTGAGCCATTGCTCGGCGCGGCCGGGCCGCTGGTCCGCAGTAATCCAGCACGTAATTTCCCGAAGTTCCGGGAAGCCAGTACACCAAGTACGCACTTCGGCTTCTGTGGCATCGGTGAAGTCGCGGCCATTGTCATGGCGGTCACCAGTGCCCAGCTTAAAACTCATGTAGAACACGCCGCCGGGCTTCAAAGCATTCCAGCAGCGCGCAAGCACATCGGCCATCTCCACACGTTGCACATGTAGAAGACTGGCGCATGCCCAAATGCCGTCATAGCGTTCGAGTTCGGATATGGCGTCAAAGGTAGATACCTGCACGTCGATGCCGGTGTGGTCCGCCGCCAGCTTGGCCAGCGCTTCACATCCGTCGAATGCCGATACCTGATATCCCCGGCCCAGAAAACAATGCGCATCGCGCCCCGAACCACACCCTGCGTCCAATATATGACCGCCAGCCGGTACCAATGCCAGGAAGCGATCCCATAACGGCGACATGTCCACCCCGACGGTGCTGGAAAAGAAGCTGGCGGCGTTGTCGTTGTAGTAGCTGAGTGAACTGGGCATAGCGGCAAAGGTGTTGATATTTATCAAACATCTTACCCGACATTGCCATGGAGAACTACCGGAAGTTAAACGCGCGACTACCGTGCATATTGCCGAGTTGCCATGGGATTAGCCTGGGCACTGACGACTGGCAATTTCACCCGTCCTCCCTGCCAAGAACAGCGTGACGCGCGCCATCAAGTCCGGCTCCGCCAACTCACACTCCCACAACGTAAACACCTCCCACCCCGCCTCCCGCAGCGCCACCACATTCCGCCGATCCCGCTCCCGGTTCCCAAGCAGTTTCGTTTGCCAAAAGTCCACCCGCGATTTCGGCATCCGCGCCGCCGCACACCCCTCGTGCATGTGCCAAAAACAGCCGTGCACAAAGATCACTTTCTTCCGCCCCGCAAACACCAGATCCGGCTTCCCGGGCAAGCTGGCCACATGCAATCGATAGCGAAAGCCAGCCTGGTGGATCAGGCGGCGAACCAGCATTTCGGGCCGGGTATCCTTGCCCCGCACGCGCGACATGATTTCGCTGCGCAGGGCTGGCGTAATCGAATCGACCATGAGCCGCCTCCAATAAGCGCTTCTTCCCAAGCATAGCAAACGCCATACGAGTTGATCTCGCTCAATGGTGCGGCAAAAGGCTCGTGCGGAAAGTAGTAAAAATGTCAAAACTCCGCATTGCCCGGCAATTGAATACTGTACAAATAACCAGTAAAATACCCATCAACAGCCTTACATCGCGCGCAACGCTTGCTTTATACTGCTCGGTTCGCTCGCGCCGGTTCACGACAATGTCGGGTCGGCAACATGTCTCGTCACACTCGTATCACAAGCTTTGCGGAAGATAACCATGTCACTCCATTCAATCGAACTGTTCGCCGGCGCTGGTGGCCTGGCTCTGGGCTTTTCGGAGCATGGGGTCGGCCATCGGGCGGTGGTGGAATGGAATCCGCACGCGTGCCAAACCCTGCGTAACAACAAGCGCAAGAAAGTCGCGCCCATCGCGCACTGGCCGGATGTCACCGAAGGCGACGTCCGTGATTTCAGCTACAACCCCTATCGTGATCTCGACCTGGTTACCGGCGGCCCACCATGCCAGCCGTTTTCCATGGGCGGCAAGCACGGCGGCTTCCTCGACGTGCGCGACATGTTTCCGCAAGCAATCCGCGCGGTGCGCGAAACGCGGCCACGTGCCTTCGTGTTCGAGAACGTGCAAGGGTTGAAACGGGAAGCCTTCGCGGATTACCTGCGTTATATCCTGCTGCAACTCGAATTCCCGTCCGCACTGGCCAAGCCGGGAGAAGAATGGCTGCGTCACTTGGCCCGCCTGGAACAGCACAAGGCCAAGGGTGCACCCAGCGAATACCAGGTCACTTGGCGCTTGGTGAATGCCGCGAATTACGGCGTGCCACAAAAACGCATGCGGATTTTTATCACCGGCTTCCGCGCGGATATCGACGCGCCATTCACTTTCCCAGCCCCCACGCACAGCCAGGATGCCCTGCTGCTGTCGCAATGGGGCACCGGCGAATACTGGGATCGTCATCGCGTCGCCCAGCGCCATCGTCCGGCGGCGCCGGAAGGGATCGAGAAAAAGGTGCGCAGCCTGCTGGCCAAAGATCCCGCGCAACTGCTGCTGCCTTGGGAAACCGTCAGGGACGCGATCGCGGATTTACCGGACCCGGAAGCCAGGCCCGACGTGGAACTGGTGCAGGCGCATCGCTTCCAACCCGGGGCACGCAGCTATCCGGGCCACACCGGCAGCCCACTCGATGAACCCGCCAAGGCCTTGAAGGCCGGTGACCATGGCGTGCCGGGTGGTGAAAACATGCTGCGCCGCCCGGACGGTTCGATCCGGTATTTCACCGTGCGCGAATCGGCACGGATTCAAACCTTCCCGGACACCTTCATTTTCGAGGGTTCATGGTCGGAAACCATGCGCCAGCTCGGCAACGCCGTGCCGGTGCGGTTGGCGTCGGTGGTGGCCGGCGCTGTTTGCGCGCACCTGCGCGCCGCGGAAGAGGCGCAACCCTTGCGCGCCACGGCATAGGTCATTCAAGCCGCCGCGCGGCTCAGGGAAGCAGTTCCTCTCCGTGAGGATAGTGCTTGGTGGTTTTGTATAGCACCATGCCGTAGCTGATAATCGCCCCTTTCCATCCCTCTCCCAGCGCGCTCACCGCCGCTTGCAGCAATTGGCGGGCGGCGCGGCTCTCGCTGCCGACCGCGACTTCCTGGGCTAACGCCTCCTCCGGCACGTCGTAGCGGAACACATACGGCAATTGCGCCTTCATGGTGCTCAGCAAAGTCCCGAGCGTAACGGTCCCGATCCCTTCCACCAGTTCGACCGGGAAGTCATCGATGATCGGATGGTTCCGGTCGAATTTCCCTGGTTTCGTTGTGTCCCGCTCTTTGCCGGGGTCTTTGGGGCCGAATCCGGCGCCATTCCACATCTCGGCGTGCTCGGCCTTGAACATGGTGATCAGCAGATCCTCGTTGGCGGCGGTCCCCATGCTTTTATCCAGCAGCAGCGCCTTGTAACCGATGGCATCGGGAGCGATGCCACGTCGCCCGCTCAACTTCGTCAAATGCTGGGATAGCCGATCGCTGACGTTGTTGGCCTTGCCGACATACACCGGCACGCCATTGTGGTGAATGACGTAAACACCTTGATGGGTCCCGCAGCTTTGCTGATACTGCTGCAGGTCGAGCAATGTGCCAGTATTCAGCTCCGACTCGGGAAGCGCTTCGAGCATCTCTTTGAGCTGCTTGGAAACAGTGCTCAAAAAATCAAACGTGTACAGTGCGTGCAAAGGGTTTCCTTGAGACAATTTAGATCATCTTGCATGCTACCGCAGTACACCACGATCGAGAAGGCCCGATGGCGCGACAGCAGGATCGCCACATCCACGATGCTCGATAAAACCCAGCTTACTCATATCCACAGGAAATAAACCATGATCAGCGGCGCCCTCGCCTTCCTGCTAGCCGGCTACCTCGGCCTCTGGCCAGTTCCCATTGAACCAGCCGCCTGGCAATCCCCCACCGCCCCCGGCTACACCGGCCCCCACGCCGAAAACCACAAACTCACCACCCCACAAAAAATCCCCCTCCAAGGCGAATCCGGCCCAGAACACATCACCCTCGGCCCTGACCGCCACCTGTACATCTCCGTCCTCAGCGGCCGCATCCTGCGCCTGTCCCCGGACGGCAGCCAACAACACGGCTACGCCGACACCGGTGGCCGCCCCTTGGGCACCGCCTTCGACGCCAGCGGCAACCTGATCGTCGCCGACGCCTATAAAGGCCTGCTGTCGATTACGCCCGATGGCACCGTCACCGTCCTGGCCAACACCGTCACACCAGAAGACCCGATCCGCTTCGCCGACGCCGTCACCATCGCCCGCGACGGCACCATTTATTTCACCGACGCCTCCCGGCGCTTTGCCCCAGGAGACCACGGCGGCACCAACAACGCCGCCATCCTCGACGTGCTGGAACAGTCGGCGACAGGAAGAGTCCTGGCTTATTTTCCCGCCACGAGACAAGTGCGCGTGGTGGCCAACGGCCTCAGCTTCGCCAACGGCATCGCCTTGAGCAGCGACGAACACACCCTGTTCGTCAACGAAAGCGCGCGTTACCGCGTCTGGAAGATCGCGGCCAGCGCCGAAGCCATCGACGTGCAGCAGCCGTCGCCGCAAGCCCAGGTCCTGCTGGATAACCTGCCCGGCTACCCGGACAACCTGACGCGCGGACTCGATGGCAAGATCTGGCTCGGCCTGGCCGGCATGCGCGACGGCCTGGACGCCATGGCGCCCTACCCTGCCCTGCGCAAGGTCGTGTGGCGCGTGCCGCAAGCGCTGTGGGTCCGGCCCAAAAACTATGGCCACGTGATCGCATTCACGGAAGACGGCGCCATCGTAGCGGATTTGCAGGACCCGACCGGCAATTCACCCGTCACGACAGGCGTCACCGAGACAACCAACCGCCTTTACATCCACAACGTTACCGGACAGGAATTGGGCTGGCTGGAGAAGTAACATACATTTCAGACATCAATCTCTCATTCAGGAAAATGCCATCGATAGCTTTCATATCCATAAGTTTTGCCTACTTTATGTGGCATCCGTTATTCCAATTACTCAAAATGCCACATAAAATTTGCAAATTAATGGAATTTGGCTACGATATATAGCATGCCAAAATCCACTCTCTCAGCCTTCCCATCCACACTGAAGCAGCTTGCCGCGCTCGGTGAACGGCTACGTCTTGCCCGCATGCGGCGTCAATTGCAGACTGAACTGTTTGCGGAGCGTGTGGGTGTTTCGAGGGAAACCTTACGCCGCATTGAAAAAGGCGACCCGTCTGTCGCCATCGGGACGTATTTGCGGGCACTGCGCGTGCTGGGCCTGGACCGCGATATAGATGCACTTGCAAGCGATGATGTGTTCGGCCGGAAACTGCAAGACCTTGCGCTGGCTCGCCCGAAACCGCGCGGCAAAAGCGCAGCGCGGGAAAGTGACATCCATGAGCAAGACTAACCGCACAGCGTACGAAGTCCATCTGGACGCCAGCGACTTGGGCGTATGCCAGCGTGTCGGCACTTTGTATCGCCATGACACGCGCACCGATTTTCCCGCTTCATTCGAATATGACAAAACCTGGCTGAAGAGCGGCCAAGTTTTCATGCTGGACCCACGCCTGGAACTCTGGACCGGTGAACAGCATCCCCCCAGCAGCGCACCTGCGTTCGGCATTTTCATGGATTCGGCGCCGGACCGCTGGGGGCGCGTCCTGATGGAGCGCCGTGAAGCGGCCGCCGCTGAACGGGAAGGCAGGCGGATGCGGCTTCTGCAAGCGACTGATTTCCTGTTCGGTGTATTTGATCACACACGGATGGGCGGCCTGCGTTTTCGCTTGGCAGACGGGCCGTTTCTCGACGCCAGCCCTTATGCCGCCCCACCTGCCAGCGATCTGAAAGAACTGGCTTACATCAGCCGCCGGGTGGAAGAACCGGGAATTGAAAAACTGCCTGAGTATGAGCGTTGGCTGGCCATGCTGGTCGCCCCCGGATCGTCGCTTGGTGGCGCACGCCCAAAAGCCAACTTCACGGACGACGATAAGCGCCTGTGGATTGCCAAGTTCCCCGCGCATGATGACCGCTATGACGTTGGAGGCTGGGAGTACACCGTGCACATGCTGGCCACCAAGGCAGGCATCGTAACGCCGAAGTCCAGGCTGGAAAAGCTCACGGACCGCTATGGCACGTTTTGCGCAGCACGCTTCGACCGAATGGGCGACAAGCGCCGCATGTATGCATCCGCAATGACGCTGCTTGAACGGCAGGATGGAGAAGCCGGCGCCAGCTATCTGGACCTGGCGGAATTCATCGCCGATCACGGGGCAAGAAACCACATCGCAGAAGACCTGACTCAGTTATTTCGCAGGATGCTGTTCAATGTGATGGTTGGCAATCGCGACGACCACCTGCGCAACCACGGATTCATTCGTGAACCGAGCGGCTGGCGACTCTCCCCGGCGTTTGACATGAATCCCAGCCTGGCCAAGGCCGAACATGCACTCACCCTGGACGGAGCGAGCACCACACCGTCCCTGGACAATGCCATGTCAACCGCAGAGCTGTATCGACTGACGACGAGTCAGGCCAATGCAATCTTGTCAGAAGTACGTTCCGCGTTGACGCAATGGCGTGACGAAGGGGATCGGATCGGCTTGCCATCTATTGAAATCAAACGCATGGAAGCAGTGATTCAAGCCTAAGTCATCACTATAGATAGTGTATCCACAAGACAAATATCGGAATTTCAGAAATTAATGGGAATAAGCATGGACACGTCCAAACTGAGCGCGCTCGAACTGGCCAACGCCCTGGCGCAAGTGCCCGCCGTGCAGGTGATGAAGGATATGGCCGATGTCGGCATGCAGGTGCGTGCCCACCGCAAGCAGCAAAAGCTGCGCATCGACGACGCGGCGGCATTGATCGGCGTGTCCGTCGACCTGTTCTCGCGGCTGGAAAACGGCGCGGGCGGCATCCGCACCGACAAGCTGCTGACGGTGCTCGATAACCTGGGACTGGTGATGATCATCGCCCCCAAGGACCACGATTACGTGAAGCGGCTGCCGCGCGACAAAGTGTTTGACACCTACGGCAAGTAGCCAGCGACCAGGGGGCGGGCGCGGGCCCCGTATAAAACCCGCCACTCATCCGCCATCCCGACCGTTCGCCACGCCCCTCCACCGTTCATCCCACTCCACTCGCCCCACCCGCCCGCAAGTCCTACCCTCCCGGCTAGCCACCATCAACCGGAACCGAGGACTTGCCATGCTGACCCTGCGCAACCTGCACAAAACCTACGCCAACGGCGTGCACGCCACCAACGACATTTCGCTCGATATCCCGACCGGGTTATTCGGCTTGCTGGGCCCGAACGGGGCCGGCAAGTCGTCGCTGATGCGCACCATCGCCACCCTGCAAACGCCCGACAGCGGCAGCATCCACTTCGACGGCGTCGATGTGCTCAAAGACCCGCAGGCGCTGCGCCGCCAGCTGGGGTATCTGCCGCAAGACTTCGGCGTCTACCCCAAGGTGTCCGCGCTGGAGTTGCTGAACCACTTCGCGGTCTTGAAGGGCATTACGCAGCGAGGGGAACGCAAGGAGATGGTGGAAGGCCTGCTGCAACAGACCAACCTGTGGGAAGCCCGCCACCGCGCGGTGCACGCGTATTCCGGCGGCATGCGCCAGCGCTTCGGGATCGCGCAGGCGCTGCTGGGAGCGCCGCGGCTGGTGATTGTCGATGAACCCACGGCGGGCCTGGACCCGGATGAACGCAACCGCTTCCTCAACCTGCTGGCGCGCATCGGCGAACAGGTGGTCGTCATCCTGTCGACCCACATCGTCGAAGACGTGACGGATTTGTGCCCGCGCATGGCGATGATCGCGGCGGGACGGGTGCTGGTGGCGGGCGAACCGCAAACCGCCATCGACACCCTGAAGGACAGCGTGTGGCGCCGCAGCGTCAGCGACGCCGCGCTGGCCGACTACCAGCAGCGCTACACGGTGCTGTCATCGCGCCTGGTGGGTGGCAAGCCGCAGATCAAGGTGTATTCCACCACGCAGCCGGGCGACGGCTTTGCGCGCGTCGAGCCGGACCTGGAAGACGTGTACTTCCTCAAACTGCGCGCGGCGGCGTAAGGAGCACGGCATGTGGACTGAATTCTTCCGTTTTGACCTGCGCTACCAGCTGCGCCAGCCCTTGCTGTGGATCGTCGCGCTGGCGCTGATGCTGATTGCCGGGCTCTCGGCCGGCAGCGACGCGGCGCGCATCGGCGGCGCCATCGGCAACGCGTATTTCAACGCGCCGGTGGTGATCGCCCGCCAGCTCGGCATCCTGAGCGTGGCGGCCATGTTCCTGGTCACGGTGTTCATTGCCGGCGCCGTGCTGCGCGACAGCGACGCCGGCATCGCCGACCTGCTGTTCGCCACCCCGATGCGCAAGCTCGATTACCTGCTAGGCCGTTTTTTGGCCGGCCTGTGCGCGTGCCTGCTGGTCTTCGGCCTGGTCACCGTGGCGATGATGGCCGGCGCCGGCCTGTCCGGGGCCGACGCCAGCCGCATGGGCCCATTCGAGCTGGCGCCGTACACCTGGAGCTTCTTCGTGCTGGTGCTGCCCAATTTGCTGTTCGTGGCCGCGCTGTTGCTGCTGCTGGCGGCCGTCACCCGCTCGATGATCATGGTGTACGTCGGGGTGCTGGCCTTCATGGTGCTGTGGTCCGCCGCGGGCTTCCTGGCGCAGCGCCAGGACAGCGCGCTGGTTGCCGCCCTGCTCGACCCGTTCGCGCTGCGCGCCCTGGCGCTGGCCACGCGCTATTTCACCAGCGCCGACACCAACACCCGCCTGCCCGAACTGACCGGCGCCCTGCTGGCCAACCGCGCGCTGTGGACGGTCGTCGCACTGGGCATGCTGGCGGCCACGGTGGCGCTGTTCAAGCCGCAGCGGGCCGGCACCGGGTCGCAAAGCGCATTGGCGCGCCATGCCGCAAGCGTGCGCCGCGCACTGGCAACGACGCTGCCGCAAGCATTGGCACGGGCGCTGGGCAAGCCATTGCAGCCGTCCCAGGCATCGTCATTGGCGCCGTCAATGCCGCCTTCGCTGGCCGGTGCGTTGTCGCCTCTGGCGGCACCACCAGAATCACTGGCGACGCCCCCGGCGCAGCCATGGACGCAGGCCGCCCTGCCCGCGCGGCCAAGCGTCCCATCGCACGGCGGCGCAGCCAGGACGGCCAGTATCGCCGCACACCCGGCGCACCGCATCGCCCCCCGCTTCACCAGCGCCACCGCCTGGGCCCAGTGCTGGAGCATGCTGTGCCTGGACACCCGGGGCATCCTGCGCAGCATGCCGTTCCTGGTGATGCTGTTGCTGGGCGTGGCGAACTTTATCGTCAACTACCTGGTCGGCGGCATGCGCTTCGACAGCACGCCATATCCGCTGACGCGCGTGATGCTGCTGGAACTCGACGGCGGCCTGAATTTCGTCCTGGCGCTGGTGCTGCTGTTTTACAGCGGTGAACTGGTGTTCAAGGACCGGCAAGCGCGTATCGATGCGGTGGCGGACGCGCTGCCGGTGGCCGGCTGGGTGCCGCTGCTGGCCAAGGCCGGCGCGCTGGTGGCGGTGGTGCTGGCGTTCCTGTGCGTCGGCATTCCGGTGGCGGTGGCGATCCAGGCCATCAAGGGCGGCGTGCCGTTCGAGCCGCTGCTATACCTGCAAGGCACGCTGATTGCCTCGGTCTGGTATGTGCTGGTCGCAGTGGCGCTGCTGGCGTTGCACACTGTGGCCGCCAACAAATATGCGGGCTATGCGCTCGGCATCGCGCTGCTGGGGTCAGGCCGCGTGCTGCAGGGACTGGACATCGACCATCACCTGGCCAGCTACGCGTCGATGCCAACCCTGGTGTACTCCGACATGAACGGCTATGGCCACTATGTCGCGGGCTGGAGCTGGTTTGCGCTGTATTGGAGCCTGTTTGCCTGCGCACTGCTGCTGGTGGCGCAAGGGTTCTGGTCGCGCGGCCTGCAGCCGGCCTGGCGCCAGCGCTTTGTCCGCGCCATGACGGCGCTGCGCGGCAAGGCCGGGGTGGCGCTGGCGCTGTGCCTGGGCGCCTGGGCCGCGTGCGGCGGCTGGATTGTCTACAACACCAATGTGCTCAACACGCACCTCTCCGCCACCGCCATGCTCGACCTGCGCGCGGACTATGAAAAAGCCTGGCGCGGCACCCTGGCGCGGCCGCATCCGCGCATGACCAGCGTGCGCGCCCAGGTCGACATTTTCCCGGAACAGCGCCGCGTCGCCATCCAGGGCCGCTACATCCTGCAAAACAAGAGCGCGCAGCCACTCGATACGCTGCACATCCAGCGCAGTCTGGGTCCTGAAGGCGGCACCCAGTCGCACGTGGAAACCGTCATCAGCGGGTTGCCGCGCCATGCGGTCACCCGCGACGACCCGCGCTTCGGCGTGCAGTTGATCAAACTGGCCGAACCGCTGGCGCCCGGTGCCAAACTGGCGCTCGACTTTACGGTACAAGTCAGCCATCCCGGTTTCACCAATCACGGCAAGCCCTCGCCCATCAATGAAAACGGCACGCTGTTCGCGTTCGACGAATATTTCCCCCAGTTCGGCTACAACCAGTCGGTGGAGATCGAAGACCGCAACGAGCGCCGCGCACGCGGCCTCGGTGAGCCGCACCGCAGCCCGCAACTGGACGATCGCGCGGCACAGCAGGAAAACTTCTGGAAGCTGTACGGCATCCATGCCGACCTGGTGGACTTCGAAGCGACGGTGTCCACCAGCGCCGGCCAGACCGCAGTGGCGCCCGGCACGCTGCAGCGCAGCTGGGAAGCAGACGGCCGCCGCTACTTCCACTACAAGCTGGAACAGCCCGCGCTGCCGTTCTTCTCGTTCCAGTCGGCGCGCTGGGAAGTCAAGCAGGCCGAGTGGAACGGCGTGCCGATCCGCGTGTATTACGACCGCAAGCACCCGTACAACGTCGACAGCATGATTGCTGGCGCCCAGGCCGCGCTGGCGTACTACACCACCCACTTCGGGCCGTATCCGCACAAGGAAGTGCGCATCCTGGAAACGCCGCTGTACCAGAGCTATGCGCGCAGCTTCCCGATGACGATCCCGTTCTCGGAATCGCTGGGCTTTATCAACGACCTGCGCGATCCTGACAACGTCGACCACGTGTTTTACGTCACGGCGCACGAAGTGGCGCACCAGTGGTGGGGCGACCAGGCGATTGCCGCCAATGTGCAGGGCAGCGCCATGGTGACGGAGTCGCTGGCCGAATATGCCGCGTTGATGGCGACCGAACACCGCTTCGGCGCGGACAAGGTGCGCCGCATCCTGCGCTGGGACCTCGACGAATACCTGCGCGGACGCGGCGCGGAACAGGTGGAAGAACAGCCGCTGATGCGCGTTGAAGGACAGGTCTATGTCCAGTACCGCAAAGGCAGCCTGGCGTTTTACCGCTTAAAAGAGGAAATCGGCGAAGCGGCGGTCAACCGGGCGCTCAAGCGCTTCCTCGACGACAAGCGTTACCAGACCTCGCCTTACGTCACCAGCCGCGACTTGCTTGGCTACCTCCGCGCGGAGACCCCGCGCGACAAGCAGCAACTGGTGACGGATTTGTTTGAACGGATCGTGGTGTATGACAACCGGGTGCTGGCGGCGGGGGCGGTGCAGCGCAAGGATGGCAAGTGGGATGTAACCATGCAGGTCAGCCTGGCCAAGCTGGCGGCCGATGGCAAGGGGACGGAGCGGGCGCAGGCTTATGACGAGCCGGTGGAGGTGGCCGTGTATGCCGAGGGTGCCGCGGACAAGGGCCGCTTGCTGTACCGGGGGCGGCATGTGCTGGCGGGTGGGGTGTCCAGCGTGGCTGTCACGGTGGAGGCACAACCTGGCGCGGCGGGGCTTGATCCTGACGGGTTGCTGATTGACCGGAATGTGGCGGATAACCGGCGCAAGGTGGAGTTGGGGGCAATGGCTCGTTGACGTTTGACCGGCACTGCGGTGTTCATGCCATGTTGGCCCTTCAATGTAGGGTGGTTCGCTTGCGAGCCGCCATGCTTGCGCGGCCACTGGCGGCGGCAGCACTGGTCTGCATGCATGGCGGCTTTCGCTGCGCGAAAACCGCCCTACGGAATTGCCGCAACGTGAATTGGCATCTGGCGGGGCCTGGCTGCTTTACAGCTTATAGCCTTGCTTAAAGGCCGTGCTGCGCCGGCGCGACATTGCCACCCGCATGCCGTTTTGCAGCACCAATACCAGTCCGCCGGCCGGTGACGGCGTCATCTCCTCCACGAAACGCATGTTGACGATCTGGCTGCGGCTGGTGCGCACGAAGCGGGCTGGATCGAGGCGCGCTTCCAGCTGCACCAGGGAGCGCAGCATCAGCGGCCGGTGCTGGTCGAAATAGACGCGGGTGTAATTGCCTTCCGATTCGAACAGCATGATGCGTTCCAGTTCCACGAACCAGCAGCGCTCACCGTCCTGGATAAACACCTTGCCGTCGACGGCTGGCGGCGACGGCAGCGGTTCCTGGTCCCGGGTCTGCTTCGGCTCCGGTTTCGGGTCATGCGCCGAATCCGACGCGGGCGCCCGGATCGATGCCTGGCCCTGGTCCTGACTCGGCGCCGACTTCTCGCCATGGATCTGAACCAGCTTCGGCGCCTGATCCCGCCCCGGCACCGGCGCCGCCTGCACAGCCGCCGCTCCCGCCATACCACGCAGCGCCTTCTGCAGCGCCTGCGCCAGCCGGTCATCCTCGATCGGCTTCAACAAATAGTCCAGCGCATTGACATCGAACGCGCGGATCGCATACCGGTCATAGGCCGTCGTAAAAATCACGGCAGGCGCCACGTCCAGCGCCGCCAATAAATCAAAGCCGCTGCCGTCCGGCATCTGGATATCGAGGAAAATCAGGTCGGGCGCCGCGCCTGCAACCGCCTGCAGCCCCTCGGCCACGTTGGCGGCTTCCGCCACGATCTGGACATCGGCATGCACGCGCAGCATGCGGCGCAATTCGTCGCGCGCCAGGGGTTCGTCGTCAATGATGGCAACCTTCATGCGGGTTCCTGTGGCAAGGTGATGGTGGCGGTGACCCAGCCTGGGGATTCTTCCAGTGTGCAGGCGGCGGCGGGACCAAATTGCAGCACCAGACGCTGGCGCGCATTGGCCAGGCCCACCCGGGTCGAGTCGCTATCAAAGGCCAGTTTGCCCTGGTTGGCGACGCGCACCAGCACGGCGTGTGCCGTGCGTTCAGCGGCAATCCTGACCTGGCACGGCCCGGTGGCGCGCTCCACGCCGTAGCGCACCGCATTTTCCACCAGCGTTTGCAGCACCATCGGCGGCAACAGCGTATCGCCCAGCGCGGGTCCGACTTCCTCGGAAAACTGCAGCCGCTCCCTGAACCGCAACTGCTCCATGTCGAGATAGGCGCGCACGGCGGCCATTTCATCAGCCAGCCGCACGGTGTCGGCATGACCGGCCTGCAGGCTGTGGCGCATCATGCCGGCCAGCCGGTTGATGGCGCGCGCGGCGGCATCGGCGTCCTGGTACACCAGGGCGCGGATGCTGTTCAAGCTGTTGAAGAAGAAATGCGGGTTGACCTGCGATTGCAGCGCGCGCAATTCCGCCTCCTTGACGCTGACTTCGAGCTGCAGCTTTTCCAGTTCGGCTTGCGTCGCGCGCCGCCGAGACAATGCCACGGCATAGCACAGCGTCCAGATCACGAACACGGCGAACCAGATCAGGAACAGTAAAAAGATATTGAACGCCAGCTCGGCGGTGCTGCCCTCAAAGAAGGCGCCGCCACGGAACAGCAAGTCCGATAACAGCAGGAACCCGGTCTGCACCATGGCCAGCAGCAGCAATCCCGCGGCAATGCGGCCAAACGGAAAGCCCCGCTGTCGCACCAGCCAGCCGCGCCGCCGTAACTGGCCGCGCCACAGATGCGACAGTCCCAGGCCGGTGGCGGTGCAAAACAGCTTGGCGACGGCGAAGCGCAGGGCGCTTTGCCAGTCGCCGAACGACGACGACAAGACACTGAACACCGCCAGCGTGCCCCAGCCCACCAGCTGGCAAAACCAGTAATCGCGGTTGGCGGAAGTCCTGAAATTGTTCACGCAGTCGATTCCAAATGAGAGGAAAACCGAATGGTAACAGCACCCAAGGCTGGATTATCATAAGATGCTAACGTCGCCCCCCAGCAGCTGCACCATGAAAATCCTGGAATACGCCGAATTCACCCCGCCCCGCAACAACCCGCAATACGACAAAGTCCTGCAAGCCATCGGGCGCGACGACTTCCGCGCGGCGCAGGTGAAAAAGCTCGTCAATCTCTCGCACGGCAAGTTTTACCGGGCCAAGCTCGATTACGCGGACCGGCTGCTGTTTTCCACCGTGCGCTACCAGGGCGAGGTCTATGCATTGCTGCTGGAAGTGATCGAAAACCACGCGTATGACAAATCGCGCTTCCTGCGCGGCGTGGCGGTCGATGAAGACCGCATCCCGGACATCGAGGCCGCCGAGGCGCAAGCCGGCGCGGAAGCGGTGCGCTACCTGCACCCGCAGCACCGCCGCGTGCACTGGCTCGACAAGGCCATCTCGTTTGACGACGCCCAGCAGGCGGTTTACCAGTTGCCCGCGCCGTTGATCATTGTCGGCAGCGCCGGCAGCGGCAAGACCGCGCTGACCCTTGAAAAAATGAAGCACGCGCAGGGCGACGTGCTGTACGTGACCCACTCGGCCTACCTCGCGCAATCGGCGCGCGACCTGTATTACGCGGATGGTTTTAACAAGGACGGCCAGGCTTGCACGTTCCTGTCGTACCGTGAATTCGTCGAGTCGATCCACGTGCCCACAGGGCGCGAAGCCACCTGGCGCGATTTCTCGGCCTGGTTCGCGCGCGTGCGGCAGCAGTTCAAGGATATCGATGCGCACCAGGCCTTCGAGGAAATCCGCGGCGTCATCGCCGCCGATGCCGAAGGCGTGCTGTCGCGCGAACAGTATTTGCAACTGGGCCAGCGCCAGTCGATCTTCGCCGAGCGCGAACGCACCGCCCTGTACGACTTGTTCGAACGCTATCGCGCCTGGCTGAAGGAGGCGGACCTGTTCGACCTGAACCTGGCCGCCCACGAGCGCCTGCCGCAGGCGGCGGGCCGCTACGACTTCGTCGTCATCGATGAAGTGCAGGACTTCACCATGGTGCAGCTGTCGCTGGTGTTAAAGACGTTGAAAAAGCCGGGCCAGTTCCTGATGTGCGGCGATTCGAACCAGATCGTGCACCCGAATTTCTTTGCGTGGAGCCGCGTGAAAACCCTGTTCTGGCGCGATGCCGCGCTGGCGGACAAGCAGCAGTTGCAAGTGCTGCGCGCGAATTTCAGGAACGGCACGCAAGTCACGCGCGTCGCCAACACGCTGCTGAAGATTAAACACAGCCGCTTCGGCTCGATCGACCGCGAAAGCAATTTTCTGGTCGACGCCGTGGGCGGCGACAACGGCGCCGTTGCGCTACTGGCCGACAGCGCCAAGGTGCGTCGCGATTTGAATACGCAATCGCGCCGCTCCACGCACTTCGCGGTGCTGGTGTTGCGCGACGAGGACAAGCAGGAGGCGAGAAAACAGTTCGACACGCCGCTGATTTTCTCGGTGCACGAAGCCAAGGGGTTGGAATACGACAGCATCGTGCTGTTCCGCTTCGTCTCCGACAACCGGGCCCCGTTTGCCGACATCGCCGATGGCGTGACCATCGCCGACCTCGCGGCGGACGAGCTGCAATATGGCCGCGCGAAAGACAAGGCCGATAAATCGCTGGAGATCTACAAGTTTTATGTGAACGCGCTGTACGTCGCGCTCACGCGCGCGATCCGCAATGTCTACCTGATTGAATCGGACGTGCTGCACCCGTTGCTGCGGTTGCTGGAGATAGCCGATACCGGCGCCGGCGGGCGGGTGGAAGCGCAGGCGTCCAGCCTGGAGGATTGGCAAAAGGAAGCGCGCAAGCTGGCCTTGCAGGGCAAGCAGGAACAGGCCGACGCGATCGAACGCATGATCCTGAAAACCGCGCCGGTGCCGTGGCCCGTGTTCGACGAGCCACGCCTGCGCGACACGCTGCAGAAAGTCTTCATCGACAAGGCGCCCGGCAGCAAATTCAAAAGCCAGCTGTACGACTACGCGCTGGCCTACGACGAACCGATGCTGGCCATCGCGCTGGATGAGGACACCGGTTACGCGCAGGCCGGCAATTTCGCGCAGGCCGGCATCGCCCCCGCGCGCCGCCACTTCCTGCCATACTTTGCGCTCAGCTTTAAAGACATCCTGCGCCAGTGCGACAAGCACGGCGTCGAACACCGCACGCCGATGAACCTGACGCCGCTGATGGCGGCCGCCGCCGCCGGCAACGTACCGCTGGTGGAAGCGCTGCTGGCGCGCGGCGCCGATGTCGAAGCCATCGACCACCTGGGCCGCAACGCGCTGCACTGGGCCCTCATGACGGCGCTGCGCGATCCCGCGTATGCCGAGAAATCGCTGCCGGCCATCTGGCAGCTGGTGGCGCCCAGTTGCATCGACGTGCAGGCCGACGGCCGCCTGGTGCGCATCGAGCGCCACCAGTCCGAATACCTGCTGTTCCAGCTGATGTGGGTACTGTTCAAAGCGTGCTTCGGCAACCTGGAAGGCAACGACCACGGCGCCTTCGACGCCGGCCTGCTGGCGGCGGCACTCGATAAACTGCCGGACGCGGTGGCCGCGCCCGAGCGCAAGAAGCGCGCATACGTTTCCGGCGTGTTGTCACGCAATGAGCGCGACCGCGACTATGCCTACAACCGCCACCTGTTCCTGCGCGTGACCACGGGGCTGTACCAGTTCAATCCTTCCTTGTCAGTGCGGCGGCACGGGCCGGACGGCGAGGCCTGGGTTTCCGTGTTCGCGGTGTTGAACCTGGCGCTGGTCAAGGAGCTGGCGGAGCCGAGTTGGGAGGGGCATATTGATGTGCTGTTGAATGAGGCGGAGTTGCCGGGGGCGGGGGAGGCGATGATGTTTGTGCATCATAAGGAGAAGTGGGGGGAGGCGGAGTGAGTTACCCCACATCCGCGCGGCTACGACCGATCAACTTGCAGCCGCATTCGGTGGTGCTGCCATGTACTGCCACCGGGATGCCATCCACCGTCACGGCATGGTGACCCGTGGTGATTTTGTTGACGCCGTGGGGCTTGCCGCCGGGGTAGAGCTGGGGACAGCTGACTTGATCACCCAGGCGCGCGATGGCTTTGCCGTCAATGTCACGCGTGGGCGAGCCTGAGATGACTTTGCCGCCATGATCGGTGGCGTCACCGACCACGATAATTTTCAGGGACATGTGATGGTTCCTTCGATCCAGGCTGTAACGAGTCAATACGTAGGCGCGCCTTCCGGTTCCGGTGTTAACGCTGCTTCGATACCGTGCCACTCGGGTAGTTGCGCCGGCGGCAGCGGTAACGCTGCATCCAATTGGCCGAACCTGAGGTCGGGATTAATCTCCAGCGCTTTGCTGATATCCCGATAACGGTCGCTGCGAGCAGGATCCGCTGTCAGTCCCAAGGGCTCCAACAACTCCTCGCGGTACTCCGTCCAATACTTTTCGTGAAACACAACAAACAGCACCCTTGCGCAATCTTTATTGCCAAATTTAACGCCATCCTGATAGTGCCGTAATGCGTCCTTCGGACGCTTCTCAATTCCCGCCAAGAAACCTAGTTCATAGGCGGCGGTACCATTCCCTTGAGCATAAGCGCACTCCAGCATTAATTTCCTTTTCTCCAAACGCTCGGCCTGCTGGTATGCCTCAGCTAAAGCCAGTTGGGCCTCCGGGCTTCCCAGCTTTGCTGCTTTTAAATAATAAGCCCAGGCAATTTCCTTATCCTGCGCCACGCCACCATAGCCATACTCGTGAGCCACACCCAGGTCATAAAATCCCCATGCCTGCCCATGTGCCACTGCCTCGCGCTCAATTTCGACAGCTTTTTCTTTGTTCATCGGTAAGACATTATTCGCACGCGTACCGCCAAGACCTTCGAGGTAAAAATGCGCCAGCAATGCTTTGGCGCCCCAATCGCCTTTCTTCGCGGCCTCCTGCACATCCGTCAAAATCCCAACCAATGCGTCGCGGCTTAGCTCCCACTCCCCTTTATCGCGCCATAGCTTACGAGCAGCGATATAGGTCCGATAAGCCTCGCGATCCCGTGTTTTGGGCATTTGGTCGCGCCACCGGGCACAGACCGGGGCCGGGTCGGCTATATTAAATGGCGTCAGGTAGCTTGGCATTTTGTGCATGGCGTGGGACTCGATCAATTTGAAAAGACTAACCACTGCGATGAAACAAGCGCACAGAAAAACTCCCCATACTATCCGTCGCTTGGAGGGGGCCGAAGACGTCATACCAACGGTCCTCCTGGTTTACGGTCCACATAGAACGCAACCAGCTGACCATCCAGTGGGACACCATTATTTTTACGCGCCAAATTACGTTTGGCCATCTCAGTCCATGTTATATAAGCATCGTCCATATCACCAAATTGCGATGGTCCAGGATCGCCGGTGCACTGAGCGAACAATTCACACCTCAGCTGGTATGCAACATCCTTGGCCTGGCTTAGGACATTGAGTTCGCTATCGATGGCCAGACTGCGCAAGTTGAGGTTGGCCGACCCGACGGTGAATGCAGAGTCATCAACAATCGCCACCTTCGAATGGATGTAGATCTCCTCATATTCCGACGGCAGCAACTTGGCCCTGTCCGAACGCGCACATGTCCACAGGGAGCCCACTACCACATTAATTCCACTACGCGACAACTCCTCCGGCGTCAGCGGCTTCTCCATCACCCCCTGTTGAAAACGCTTCTGGTTCAAGACATGAATGACAGGCATCGCCTGGCTGTATCCCATGCGGTAAATCACGTCATACGTGGGCAAATCCATGCCAGCACGCTCAGGTGTAGAGGTCAGCATGAAGAAATAAAGCGGCGCCTTATATCCCACAAGCCGCTTCTCCCTGATGCACTCCATCAAATACTCGGACCAGTCTTTATATTGAACGTACTGATTCTGAATAAACATGTAGTGGTGCGTTAATCGCGTCAAGTTCGCATAGCATTCCTTGATCGTCTTTTCCTTATGCAGTGGCTGCGTCCTGAGCAATTGCATACTATGCTGGAAATTCCCACTCGCGAACGCTTTCGGGGGAATGTGGCTGCGTTGCCGAGCCAACGTTTCACTTGCTCCTGGCTGGAGATGATCTCCAATGGCCTGAGTAAAACGCAAAAGAACTTCGGCAATGGTGTCCCTTGCCGCTGTCCATACTGTCCCTTCAGCCAAGGAAGCTTGCCGCTTGGATTCACCCCATGCTTGGCAAAAATTATGATTCAAGTCGTAGAGCACGGGGCCACATACGCGGCACGATACGTCCTGATATGGCATGGCGGTAAATGCATGCCGGTCGAGAAACAACTGGACTGCACGCTCTTTCTGCTGGATTTCATACTCGGTTGGCGTGTATGTTCCCCCGGATGTTGGCGTCAGGTCCGGTCCTTGATTCCACGCGTCTACAGGGTTCTTTCGATAGAAGCGCTCACGCCTGGGATCCTGGAATTTGTGCTCTTTGGTATCCCAGTAATCCGTGATGGAATTGTGTCCCATCACATAGCCGATTGCGGCTTGCCGGCGCTCATAATCAATCAGCACCATCTTCTGGTGGTGCGTAGCAAACAGCATGGACGCCAGGGCTGTTGGATTACGCGGCGGGGACTCATCGTTCAGAGACTGGTCAAGCAGACTAACGGGAATTCCCCTGACCCGCAGCTCGATATTTGGCATTTTCCCCGTCAACACGTTCTTGAACCACTCAACGTTGTAGTTCTGGTGCTGTGTACTGTAATAGTGGCTGATCTGGGCAACAAAATGCGTCAGCCAGGAACCGTAATATCCTGGCATGTTTCTGACACCGAGATGCGTGAGCACACTGTCATGCCAAATAATGAGACGCACCTTCACCGGGTGAGCAGGATCTGAGGCAACTTTATTCAGCAATTCGCCATAACGTATGCCGTCGTGCGCGGATTTGCCACGCACCAGCACCATGCCCGGATCAAAGCCCCAGGTAATGATGTCCACGCTGCTCTTGGCCGCTTCCACGTCACGCGCAATCTGACCAAAGACCCGTTCGCCGCATACCAGCGGTTCGATGCGGCAACCGTGCCGTACGGGATACGTTGGCTCTGGAGTCTTGACCCACCAAGGCAACGACAAGGATTGATACGGCCCCATATCGCGACTGTAATAAACATTGTCCTCATACAGCGCAGCGTTACTGTTCATCCGCCCCATCGCTCTCGTCCTCCCGTGTCATTGGATTAGCTTCGATACGGTCCTGCTCTTTTGCAAGACACTCATCGACAATCGATCCTCCTGGGTTGCAATAGCCGTGATATCCCATCCCGGCATTCAACTTGTGCTGTTCGGCCATTTCGTCCGGGACGATTTCATAACGCTGGCCGCCAGCAAGTTCGATGTGATAGGTCGCGCCCTCCTCTAAATCATGTTCGAACTTCAGCGTCCCTTCGTCATCGAATTTGGTTATTTCCAGCAATGCGCCATCCTTGAACAACTTGCATGGCCAACCGTTGCAAGCCCGTCCACTGGCACCAGGATGCGTCCCCAAGTGCAGCGCCCCCTTCCCCTTCAACTTCCCCAACGGCGGCATCACCAAATCCACATCACTATTCTTCGGCCCCACGAAACTATGCCGCGCCGCATGCCCCACGAAATTCCCATTCGTCCCCTGCTCAATCCCGCCTGCGCTGAATTTCAAATAGCTCCCACCACCATTAATCACCACCTCCTCCTTGGCGGTGATGAGAATCCGGTTAGCCGACTGAGAGATTTCCAGCTTGGATAGCAGACGAATGTTGTCCGTTAGCGCCTGTATTTCGATGTCGCCCGCAGCCGCCACCAGCTTCATGCCGGCCTGCTGCACAAATAACCGCAGCGAGCGCTTAACGGAGGCAAACAAGCTCTCCCCGCTGGCCAGCGACATGCTCTTGCCGCAACTTAGCGCAGTATGCTGATCGCTGGCGATATGGGTACTACCAGCGGTACTGCTGGCGATACCTGCCGGGCTGGCAAACACCAGGTGCGATGCCAAGACCTTTCCATCCTTGCCTTTGATTGCGTGCTGTTGGGTTTCCAGCGCCTTTACGGCATCGGCCTGTTGCCGGGCAGCGGCGCCGTCGTGCGGTTGCGCAAGCTCCGCCAGGCCGGCATGGCTGGCCTGCGCGCGATCGAGGCGCATCGCGGTTTCTTCCATGCTGGCGGTTTGCGAACGTGCAGCGGTGCGTTCCTCTGTGCTGACCAGCATGCCCCTCCCCGCCCGCAGCACCCCATGCCCGTCCGTCCGCAACTCAAACCCATCCCCCCGCGCCTCGCCCCGCCCGGCAGCACTCTCCACACGCACGATATGCCCCAGCGCCAACTGGCTATGCAAGTGATCACTGCGCAACTGCGCCTGCAACTGGTCCCGCGTGTCATCCATCACCAGCTGATTACCGCGCGAACCACCCAACTCCCTGCTCCGCCACCCCGACAGCGCCTTCTGCCCGTCCAGCGCCCACGGTGGTGAATGCGTCCCGTTATAAACCACCCCCGTCACAATCGGATGATCCACATTCCCATTCATGAACTGCACCACCACCTCCTGTCCCACCCGCGGCAACCCGATCTGCCCGAACTGCGAACCGGCCACCGGCATCGCCACCCGGATCCACGGCGAACTGCAGCCATTGATGCCACCCACGCGATCCCAGTGAAACCGCAGCTTGATGCGGCCCAGGCCATCGGTGTGGATTTCTTCCCCGTCAGGCCCCGCCACGATGGCGGTCTGCACACCGGGGTCGGGACAAGGCTGGCTGTGGTATCCCAGCCCCGGCGCCCAGCGCCGCTCCAGCCGGATGCAGGTGAAGTGATTCGTGTAGCGCGAATGCGCGTGGCTGCCATCCTGGTAGTTGTTGCTGGCGCGATGCTCCACCGACAGGATCAGGTAATTGCGCTCGTCGCGCGACCGCTCGCCCAGTTCCCGTGGCGCGGCGCCGCTGAAGTGCTCTTCGAGTTTGAACCTGCGTCCCGGCTGCGCGCTACGGTCGTTGCCGGACGCTTCGAAGACCTGGTACATCGCTTCGCGCTCGTCACTGCGGCGCTGCGCCAGTGGTTCGCCTTCGCGCCAGCCCCGGAATGCCCTGGCGCCCGCATACGCATGCATTTCATGCTCGAACAGGTCGCCCTGCGGGTGGCGGGCATGTGCCGAGATCCGCTGCGGCCTCGGGTCCTTGTAGTCGAAGGTGGACAAGGTCAGCTTGCTGGCGCCAATGCGGCGCACCGCCTGCCATTGGTGGATGCTGTCGTCCTCTTTCGAGCCCGCTTCGCTGCGGAACGGCATGCCGTCCGGCGCCAGCGTGCCGTCGCGCGCATCAATCGCGTTGGCCTGCACCGAGTAATCACTGAGCCATAAGGTGTGGCCATTGGCGCGGTGTTCGTACCAGTAATACCAGCCCCGCGCTTCCCAGCGCCGATGCAGGTGGTTATAGTCAGTTTCGTTGTACTGGTTGGCGCAGGTGATCGCCGGATCGTCGTAGAACAAGTGTATGTTCCAGTCATGCTGCACGCAGTGGCGCAAGGTCAGTTCCGTGATCTCGCTGAGCGTGCGGCCATGGAAGCTGAAGCAATCCTGGCGCAGCCGGGTGAACGCCATCCACGGCTCCAGCACCATGCGGTACTTCACCAGGCCGCCGTCCGCGCCCAGCAGGCAAAATTCCGTCACGTACCCATTGAAATGGCGCTGCGACCCGTCATCGCGCACCAGTGAAATGGTGACCATCTTGCCCATCATGGCCGTCAGCGCGATATGCGCATCGTCCGACAACAGTTCCGCCTCGTAGCGAAAGCTGCGTGACAATTCTTCGCGCGCATGCAGGGAATTGACCAGCAGTACCGCATACTCCGGCCCGTCGCCACGGGGAAAATCCATCGTCAGCAAGCGGCCGTGCTGGCTGTCGCCATCGAGCACCGACTGTATCCACGTTCTTGCTCCGTCCATGCAGGGCTCCCTGGAAATTTCCAATAGGAATCAGGGGGCCAGTATGCTGTTCATGTCCTTCAGGCAATTTGCGCTAAAGCAAGGGGCGGAATGGCTGCGGCAGCGACGCCACAATTTCAGGAATCAAACGACTCGCTGGGTCATGAGCGCGCATCGAGCAACCGCCCCCAGTCCGGTGCGGCCTCCATGTCGAAAAACCACGCGCCTTCGCGGTCCCGCTCGTCATCTGGCAAGGCATAGCGGGCCAGCTTCGCCTGTAGCTTGCCGATATCGCTGAAGGCCTCCAGCTGGCCCGCCGCAATGCGGACCTTCGCCTGCACTTCCAGCACATCCTGGCGCAGCGTGTGGATCGCGCCGGCCGGCGTGATGTCATCGAGCGGCAAGTCCCATTCTTCCGCCAGCCGCAACAACAGGCTGAACAGCACGGCCGACACCGCGCTCAATTCACGCCGAGCCAGGCTGCAATAAGTGTCGAGCGCCACCTCGTCCAGCGCCGCCAGGCCTGCCTTGTCATGCCAGACTTCACGCAGCATCCACAGCGTTTGCGCATGGTCGGCCACTGGCGGTGGCAGCGCCTCAGGTACGGCGGGCGGCGGGATATGCACGATGCCGGATGCGGCAAAGACATCTTCTTCATCCCACAACGTTTCTTCGCCACCGCGCACCACGTCATGCTTGTCCAGTAAATCCGCCATGACGCCATCGTCTTCCAGCATCAGCACCTGTTCGGCAAAGGAACAAATCAGCCAGGACAGTTTAATGCGTTCCAGTTCGGTCAATGCGGGATTGCTGTGGGCCGCGTCGAAACACAAAGCCAGTTGCATCAGATACCGGTTCAACTCCCGCCTGGCCGGCTGCAATTCCCACGCCGCCACACGGCGCACGGCGGCGCGCTGGTCGGTCCACTGCGCGGCCAGCAAGGTGGTCCGGTACAACTTGCGCATCACGCGGTCAAAGCGGCAATGCGTGCGCGATGGCGGCGGTGGCGCAACCAGCGCCAGGTGAACCGGGTGCAATGGTGGATGTGACATGAGCGTGTCCTCCAGGGCGGGAAACCGCGATGGTGGCACGCCGGTGGGCGCCGGCTTTGACAGGCCTCATCCGGCCCTGCTCAACGCCCTGTCAAATGCAGGAAATGGTCAAGGATATGGAAATGATCGTCGTACAGCTGGTCTTCCATCTCCGCCAGCCGTGCGATGGAAAACCATCGCGCCTCGGCAGCATCATCCGCCCCCTTTACTTCCGGCAAATGGTCGAGCCGCAAATCAAAATGGTGCGCATGCGTGATGGTGCGGCCGCGCTGGCTGCGCTCCGGGTGGTCGAACACCTGCACGCCCACCAGCGCTTCCTCCACCGTGGACGGCAGCAAGGCCAGCTCGGTTTCTTCCCGCAGTTCGCGCAGCGCCCCTTGCAGCAAGCGTTCGCGCTGTTCCAGGTAGCCGCCCGGCAGCGCCCATAAACCCTTTCCGGGCGCGCCGCCACGGCGGATCAGCAACACGTGGCCGGCGGTTTGCACCACCGCATCGACTGTTGAAAAAATCGGCGGATAGGGTGCGCATGCCCAGGCCGTCCGGGTCTGGACAATCACCGCATGTTCTTCGGCCAGCCGTTCGCAGTGCGGCAGCAGGACCCATGCCTTCAAGTATTGCAGCACGGCGGGCGGCACTTCGCTGGCCAGCGCATCGAGCGCGGGACCGGTATGCTCCGCTTCAAACAGCACGCGGCGCAGCGCCGTGGCGTCCACGCTCCCTTCACGCGCCGCTTCCACCAATTGCCATTGCGGGAAATGGTTCAGGTAGTAACTGGAATCATCCTTGAAGTGGCCGACCAGTGCGATTTCCGCGCCCTCGTCCACCAGCGCTTCCACGTCCTGCTGCACGCGGGCGGCCCAGCGCTCATCGTCAAAGTAATCGCGCATGGGAACGAAGGTCACGCAGGCGCGCGCCTCCTCCGTCAGCGATGCCGTAATCATCGCCACGCGCTCGTCAAACGTGAAGGGATTTTTTGCGCTGCGGGCGCGGCGGGCGGAGCCGATCACCACCGCCACTTTCGGCGCGCACGTCAGCGCCTGGCGCAGCAAGGCGGCGTGGCCGTTGTGCCACGGCTGGAAGCGGCCGATGACTACCGCCAGTTCAATCGGTAAAGGCGCCGTCGTCATTCAAATTCTCCTGCAAATTTCGCCGCAATCGGCAATTGCCGTCCGCTGCCGAATGCGCGGGCGCGCACGCGGATAATCGGTGGCGCCTGGCGGCGCTTGTATTCATTGCGCGCCACCAGCGACAGGATACGCCGGACCAGCGCGCGGCCGTCGTCCGTTTGACGCAGCTGTTCGACCAGCGCGCTCGCTTGCGTCCACTCATCGGCGCCGAGGCGCTGGCCCTCGATGTGCCATTTCAGGATCTCATCGAGCACGTCATACGGCGGCAGGCTGTCCGTATCGCGCTGGCCCGGCGCCAGTTCGGCCGAGGGCGGCTTTTCCAGCACGGCGGCGGGAATCACTTGCCGCTTCGCCACCGCATTCACGTATTGCGCCAGTGCATACACTTCGGTCTTGTACAAATCGCCGATCAGCCCCAGGCCGCCATTGGTGTCGCCATACAAGGTGCAATAGCCGACCGAGATTTCGCTCTTGTTGCCGGTGGTCAGCAGCAGCGCGCCGTGCGCATTCGAGTATTCCATCAGGATCGTGCCACGGATGCGCGCTTGCAGGTTTTCCAGCGGTAAGCCCTGTAATGGCTGGCCGAACGCCTGCTGGTAGCCCTGCGCATAGGTTTCCACGAGCGCGGCGATCGGGTGCGTGTGCAGGCGCACGCCCAGCGCATCGCACAGCACTTGCGAGTCCGACACGGAGCCGGTGCTGGAGCATGCGGACGGCATGGTGATCGCCGTGACATTGTCCGCCCCCAGCGCCTCGGCGGCGAGGGCGATCGTGAGCGCGGAATCGATGCCGCCGGACGAACCGATGACGGCTTGCGTAAAACCGCAGCGGCGGGCGTAGTCGCGCAGGCCCAGCACAATCTGCCGGTGGTAAAACGCGGCAGGCGCCTCTGTGCCGCCAACCAGGGCGGACGCCGCTCCGGCATGAAACGCCCCGCCATCAAAGCCGACCAGGCGCAACTCTTCCTCGAACTGGCGGCAAGTAAACGTCACGCCCTGCTGTGGCGTGACGCCAAACGACGCGCCATCGAACACCAGCTGGTCTTGCCCGCCCACCTGGTTGACGAACAGGATGGCAAAACCGTGGTTCTTGGCCGCCTCGCCAAACAGCGCGTGGCGCTGCGCCACCTTGCCGAGGTTGCTGGGGCTGGCGTTGATGCTGATGACCAGTTCCGGCTGTTCCTGGCGCAGCGCGGCGAACGGATTCACCGCATAGTCGCGGCCGGCGTCGTTCCAGCCGTCTTCACACACCAGGAAGCCGACTTTATGGCCATGCAGCTGCAGCACGCAGGCGCGTTCCGGGCCGGGCTCGAAGTGGCGGACTTCGTCGAAGACGCCGTAGGTCGGCAGCAATTGCTTGTAATACTCGGCGATGATGGCGCCGTTGCGGATCGCCAGCAGCGCGTTGTGCAGCGGTTTGCCGGGGCCCTGGTTGGGGCGGGCGACGCCGACGATGCTGGTCAGGTGCGGGTATTGCCGGGAATGCTGGACGATACGCGCCAGGCTTTGCGCCATGGCGCGCAGGAAAGCCGGGTCTTCCAGCAGGTCGCCGGGGTAATAGCCGCAAATCGATAATTCGGGAAACACCACCATGTCGGCCCGGGATTGCGCGGCTTGCTGCATGGCGGACAGCATGGCTTTGGTGTTGCCT
Source organism: Pseudoduganella sp. GW821-FHT12E03 (assembly GCF_058807115.1). Classification (NCBI taxonomy): domain Bacteria; kingdom Pseudomonadati; phylum Pseudomonadota; class Betaproteobacteria; order Burkholderiales; family Oxalobacteraceae; genus Pseudoduganella; species Pseudoduganella sp. GW821-FHT12E03. Next base: position 65,385 of record NZ_JBXAQJ010000004.1, read on the forward strand.
TCAAAGTCGCCAACAGTCGGGTTTTGTTGGGCGATGGCTATGCGTAACATTTTTGACTCCGGTTGGGGTGCCGGGCGGGCTTACGGGGATGCTGGCGGCCCGTCGTGGTTGAAAACTTGCCGCAGGTAAGCGAGGAAGGTCTCGTCCTTGCACAGCGTTTTGCCTGCGGCGTCGGACAGTTTCGCCACCGGCTGGCCGTTGCAGCTCATGAGCTTCATGACGATGTTCAGCGGCGTCAGGCCCACGTCATTGCTGAGGTTGGTGCCGATGCCGAACCCTGTCATGGTGCGGTCAGCGAAGTGGCGGTACAGTGCAAACGCTTGCTCGAGGCCGAGTCCGTCGGAAAACACCAGGCGCTTGGTGTGCGCATCGAGCCGCAGTTTGGCATAGTGCGCCAATGCCTTTTCGCCCCATTCGACCGGATCGCCGGAATCGTGGCGCAAGCCGTCGAACAGCTTGGCGAAATACAGGTCGAAGTCGGCCAGGAAGGCGTCCATGCCCACCACGTCCGTCAGCGCGATCCCAAGGTCGCCCCGGAATTCCTGCACCCAGCCTTCCAGCGCGGCTTGCTGGAAATCGCGCAGGCGCACGCCGAACGACTGGTAGCTTTGCAGGTATTCGTGCGCCATGGTGCCGATCGGCACCAGACCATACTGCTTCGCCAGGTACACGTTCGACGTGCCTTTGAACCATTGCGGCGCTTCCCGCGCCAGGGTCGCCACGACTTCTTCATGCCACGCGCCGCTGTAGCGCCGCCGCAAGCCGAAATCAAAGAATTCAAACGGATGGCGGCACGGCGGCGCTTCGCCAAAGGCGCGCAGCCGCGCCAGCTTGGCCGACAGCCGGCGCCGCCCTTCCGCCAGCGCGGCTTCCGCATCAAAACGGCGGAAATACAGTTCGTTGACGATGTACAGCACGTAGATTTCAAAGCCCATCACGTGCACTTGCGGGCCGCGCGCCACGATCGCCAGCGTGCCGCCCTGCACCGCCACGTCGATGAAGCGGCGCTGGAAGCGGAACACCGTCAAAAAATCGATGAAATCGCTTTTGAGGTAGCGCAGGCCGCGCAGGTACGCCAGCTCATCGTCCGTGAACGACAAGGTGCACAGGTGGTCCAGTTCCCGTTCCACATCGGCTTGCAGTTCGGCCAGTGGATACGCCGGTGTATTGCGGCAATGGAACGCGTACTCTGTCTGCGCGCCCGGGTGGCTGTGCAACAGCGCCTGCCACATGGTGAATTTGTATAAATCGTTTTCCAGCAGGCTGCGGACTATATTCACGACTGGCTCCTATCTTCTGTTTGCGCCGCGTTGGCGCAGGCATGGCGGCTTCCGCGCAGCGGAAACCGCCCTACGCGTTTTCTGTTATCTCGATTAATGCTTCGGCTGCCGTCATCAGGCGCACGCCCTGTTCCGCCATCGCGGCCAGGAAGGCCTGTTGCTGCGCCTCGAATCCCGCCACGGGGCTCATGCAATCGGTCAGCAACACCAGCTTGTTGCGCCGCGCGGGGCCGAACTGGCGGGCGATATCTTCCACCGTGGCCTTGACGCAATGGCTGCCGGCCTGGCCCGCGACATAAATGCGCTCGGCCTGGCCCAGGTGGGCAATCAAGTCCGTGTTCAACTGCGTGCCCTTGTCTTGCGGGTCCGGCACTTCGGCCAGCACGGCGGAATAGTGTTCCGTCCACGGGTTGGTGCCCTTGATGACCTTGTGCACCGAGCGCAAGGTGCTTTCTTCCCAGCGGTTGTAGGCGGCGCGCACGTCGGCATGCACGTTGTGGCCCCAGGAACCGATTTCACAGTGCACCGGCCACACCATCAGCTGGTAGCGCCCCGCCGCTTCCAGCGCATCGAGGTACGACAGCGCGCGGGCCATGGCGGCCGGCTTGCGCGGCGCATAGCGGCCTTCGCGCACGTCGGCGGCCGTGATCGGCGTGAACGGCGCCACCGCGCCACCCTCCGCGGTTTGCCAGAAAGCCGGATGCGCGATATCGATGCGATGGTGCGAATCCAGGGTCACGCTGATGCCGGCAATCCCGGCCGCGCCATCCCGGATCAATTGCGCGGTGCGCTGCAAGTCGGCGTGGGCGCCGGCCACCGGCAAGGCCGGCGCCAGTTTGCCGTCGCCGGCGGGGTCCAGCGGGCGGTACGCGTCGGGCAAATCGCAGAAATCGTTTTGCGGATCGATCAGCAGCAGGTGCAGATGGCGTTTCATGGATGACTCCGGTTGGTTGGTGAAGCTATTCTAGTTCACTTAGTTTACAAGTGCAACTAAGTATTATGGCTTTGCTGCAGAGAGTGGTATTCGATTAAGATACGCCTGTTACTAAGTCAAACGGAGCGGCCTTGGATCCTGTCATCTGCACTGTCGATGTTGTACTGCTGACCTTGCAGGACGACGCCCTGAAGGTCGCACTGTTGAAACGCGAGCGCGAACCATATCAGGGCGTGGCGGCGTTGCCCGGCGGTTATATCCATGTGGAAAAGGATGCCGATACCCATGACGCGGCCATGCGCATGCTGCGCGACAAGGCCGGACTCGTGCCGCCGTATCTCGAACAGCTGGCGTCGTTTTCCGGCCCAGCCCGCGATCCGCGCGGCTGGTCGATTTCCATTGCCTATTACGCGCTGGTGCCGGCCTCCCTGATCAGCCAGGAACGCGTGCTGCTGGCCGATGTCGACAGCACCTTGCAATTGCCATTCGACCATAAAAACATCCTCGATGCCGCCGTGCAGCGCTTGCGCAGCAAGAGCCAGTATTCGTCGCTGCCGTGCCACCTCGCGGGCGAAACTTTTACCTTGCCGCAACTGCAGAAAGTGTATGAAGTGTTGATGGGCGAAGCGCTCAACAAGGTCAGCTTCCGCCGCAAGATGGACGAGATGGATATGCTGGAAGCCATCGAGGGCAGGATGATGGCGGCGGGGGCGCACCGGCCGGCGCAGGTGTACCGCTTGAAGGCGGCGTTCCGGAAACGCTTGCAACTGCTCGAGCGCGGCTTGTGACTGGATGCGGACATGGTGGCTTTGCCTACGGCAAAACCACCCTACGCTTTCGACGCAAACGATATCGCTGAATGCGTAGGGTGGTTTTCGCGGAGCGAAAGCCACCATCCCTGCTCAGCAGTAAAGCCTCATCTGTCGCACAAAGCGCACAGCGCGTGAACTAATTTCATTCAATCCGGTCCAAATCCCATCGCTGTGACAATGCGCGTATTTCTGCATTGCGCGGCGCGCTAACTTGAATGCATAGCGCTATGGGAGGGACCGTTGAACCAGGACATCCGCTACGCGTGGCTGCCGGACCAGACGCTGCCGTTATCTGTGCAACAGGAAGAATTGCGCAACATCGCGCTGCGGCGCGCGCTGCGGCAACCGCCCGGTGAAACCCAGCCGGAACCGCAAGCGGTGGCGGACTCGCTGACGGGGCTGGCCCTGTCCGGCGGGGGCATCCGCAGCGCCACCTTCAGCCTCGGCGTGCTGGAAGCGCTGAAGGAACAGGACCGGCTGCGCAGCATCGATTACCTCTCCACAGTCTCCGGCGGCGGCTATATCGGCGCCTGGCTCAGTGCGAATTGCAGCCGGGCGGCCAGCCGGCGCGATGCGCTGGACTTTGACAAGGTGCCCGCCGCGATCGGCGGCAACCGGCTGTACCGCAACTGTTACGCCCAGGCCGCCACCGACTGGCTGTCGCGCCACGCCAACTGGCGCGAATCCATCGCGCACTTGCGGCGCTATTCGAATTACCTGTCGCCCCAGTTCGGCATGTTCAGCGCGGATTCCTGGTCGATGGTCACCACCTGGGTGCGCAATGCGCTGCTGGTGCAAGTCACCGTGATCCTGTTCATGGCGGCGCTGCTGCTGTTGCCGCGCCCGCTGCTGTGGCTGTTCACCGCGTGGCCGGATCTGGGCCAGTGGCGCTGGACCTCCGTCGTGCTGTTCGTGCTGGCGGTATCCGGCGTGGCGGCCAACCACTGGCGCCTGACCGCGCGGCGCGACGTGCCGCAATTAAAGGCGCGGCACTGGAAAGCCGGCGTGCTGTGTTCGGCCATCTGCATCGCCGTCGCCTATGGCATTTGCGAAGTCATGGATTACAGCCCGTTCGAAGACAAGCGCAACAGCCTGGTGCTGTCGCTGCTGACCGCCATCCCCATCATGCTGGCGGGCCTGTTCCTGTTGCCGGCCGGAGTGCGGCTGGCAAAACCCCTGCTCTACCTGGGCCGGCGCCTGATCCCCGGCTGGATCGGCACGCGCGCGCCGCGCCGCATCGACTACGGCCAGGGGCTGACGCAGGCGCTGGTGATCATCCCGCTGCTGTTGACGGGCTACTTCCTGTCCGCCGTCATGTGGGGGCTGGCAACCGGGTCGCACGTGCCCTCGTCGATGCGCGACCTCGATACTTATGGCGAATTTTTCCTGGAAGGCTGGCGCTACTGGCCGTTCCCGCTGGCCATCACGTTTGTCGCCCTGTGGCCGCTGTCGTATTTTTCCCGCGAGCCCAACCTGCGCAGCCTGGTGGCGGCGCTGCTGGCGCCCCTGCCATCGATGCTGGTGCTGCACGCGCTGCTGTCCGTCATCATGCTGCTGATGCACCAGTGGTCGCAATTGCCGGACCAGCGCAACTGGCACCAGGGCGGCTGGTATGCGCTGGTGTGGGGGCCGGCGCTGGTGCTGTACGCGTTTTCGCTGACCATCGTGGTGCAGATCGGCATGCTGGGCCGCCATTCGCCGGAAGGGGTGCGCGAATGGTGGTCGCGGCTGGGCGCCTGGCTGCTGGTATATGGCGTGGCGTGGATGGTGGCGTCGGTGGCGGCCGTGTTCGGGCCGCTGTGGGGGCTGATGGCCCTCAACAGCGACTGGATCTCCTTCCCCGCGCTGGGTGGCTGGGCCGCCAGCACGCTGGCCGGCCTGATCGCGGGCAATGCCGGCAGCACGCAAGGCCAGAAACTCGGCGTGGCCGACACCACGCTCCGGGGCAAGGCCATGAACATGCTGGCCGTGGTGGGGCCCTATGTGTTCATTGCCGGCATGTGCATCGGCGTGGCGGCGCTGCTGCACCTGGCGCTGGTCTACACGGCCAGCGACAATTGCTGCACCCTGGCGGGCATGGAGCGCTATTACTGGATCGACATGGCGTTCCCGTCACCGCTGTTGGTGCTGTCGACCCTGGCGGGCTTGCTGGCCGCCGCCAGCATCTTTGCCTGGCGCGTCGATATCAACGTGTTCAGCCTGAATTCGTTCTACCGGGGCCGCCTGTCGCGCTGCTACCTCGGCGCGACCCGCTTCGTGCCGCGCGAGCGGACGCCGCAACGCTTTACGCTGTTCGATGACGATGACGACGTGCCATTGCCCGAACTGGCCGGCGAAGGGTTGACGCCCACCACCGGGCCGCAGCGGGCGCAGGCCGGGCCGCTGCACCTCGTATGCTGCGCGCTGAACCTGGGCGGCTCCAGCGACTTGTCGCTGCATTCGCGCCATGCGGCATCCTATGTGCTGACGCCATACCAGGCCGGCACCGGCTATTACCTGCGCACCGATTGCGGCGGCTACGTGCCGCTCGGCTACCGGCCCATCGCGCAGTATTGCGGCCACAGCATGCAACCGACCCTGGCGCAGGCGATATCCATTTCCGGCGCGGCGGCCAGTCCGAACATGGGTTACCACACGTCGCCCGGCACCGCCTTCATGCTGACCATGTTCAACGTGCGCTTGGGCTGGTGGTTCCCCAATCCCAAGCTGGCGCACATTACGCGGCCGTCGCCCTCGTTCAGCATCCGCTACCTGGTCAAGGAATTGTTTGGCGCGGCCGAGGGTCGTTCGAATTACCTGATGATTTCCGACGGCGGGCACTTTGAAAACCTGGCCGTGTATGAACTGGTGCGGCGGCGCTGCAAGGTCATCATTGCCAGCGATGCCGAATGCGACCACAAGTACCGCTTCGAAGGCCTGGGTTCGCTGATCCGCATGTGCGAAGTGGATTTCGGCGTGAAGGTCACGATTGATTTCACGGAAATCGTTCCCTTCACGGCCGCCGGCAGCGAAACCGCATGGGCGCGGCGGCGATTTGCCATCGGCTCGATCGATTACGGCAATGGCGAACAGGGCGTGCTGATTTACCTGAAAGCCGCCATGACGGGCCGCGAAGATGCGGCCGTCCTGCAATACAAGGCAACCCACCCGCGCTTCCCGCACGAGTCCACCGGCGACCAGTTTTATGGCGAAGACCAGTTCGAGAGTTACCGCCAGCTGGGTTTCGACATCGCGCAAACCGTGTTTGCGCAAGTGGCCATGTATCCGGACCTGGCGGCGGCGGCGCAGGCATTGCAGCAAAAATACTGTGGCCACCGGCCGCACCCGCACGGACCGGGCGTCCAGCCGCTGCATCCGCCATCGCACCCGCCGACCCATGCGCCTCAGTACGTTCCGGTACAGGCGCCCTATGCCATGCAGGCGAATTCGGGTGAGCCGCATTCAGGCCAGCCGCATTTAACCCAAAGAGTCGCGCCAAATATTGCGCGCCCAGGACAGCGCGTACATTCCTTCCGCTTCATTCGCGGCGGCCGACACGCCCCCTGACCCGGGCACCACCAGCAAGGTCTTTTTGTCGGCGTCATAGGCGTGCACCGACGCCACGTGGATCACGTCGCGGTCCGACACAAAGCTGTAGCACGTGTTGGTCAGCATGGGTTTCGCTTCCGGTGCGCGCCCCGCCAATAAATCCACGATCGCCGCGGCGCACACTTTCGCGTGCTGGTTCGCCATGTGCGCGGATTTCGGCATCAGCGGTGCGGCTTGCAGCGCATCGCCCAACACATGGATGAACGGAACGGCGGTCGATTCAAACGTGACGAAATCCACCACGCACCAGCGCCCGTTACCATTGGCGACGCCCGCCTGCACGGCAATGGCGGCGGCGCGCTGCGGCGGCACCACGTTCAGCACGTCGGCCTGCACCTTGTCGCCCAGCTCGGAAATGGCGGTGCTGGCGGCGGCATCGATCTCCACGGTCTTGAAGCCGGGACGGTAATCGACAATGCCGCCATAGCGCTCTTTCCACACTTTTTTGAATAGCGGGCCTTTCGACACCACATCGTCATTCGCATCGAGCAGCAGCACTTTGGATTTCGGCTTGTGGCGGCTGAAGTAATGGGCCACCTGGCACGCGCGTTCGTAGGGACCGGGCGGGCAGCGGTATGGCGCTGGCGGCACCGTCAGCGCATACACGCCGCCGTCCGGCATGGCTTCCAGCTGCGCGCGCAGCGCCACGGTTTGTTCACCGGCTTTCCACGCGTGCAGGATGCGTTCCTGCGCGCCGGGTTTTAACATGCCGGGCAACTGGTCCCACATGAAATCAATGCCGGGCGACAGGATCAACCGGTCGTAAGCCATCACGTTGCCGCCGGCCAGCGACACCGTGCGTTTGGCGGAATCGATGGCTTGCACCGTGTCCTGCACCACCCTGACGCCATGCCGCATGGCCAGCGCATCCCGGCGCAAGGTCAGGTCGGGCAGTGTTTTCGAGCCGCCCAGCACCAGGTTCGACAGCGGGCAGGAAATAAAGCGGCTTGTGGGATCGATGAGGGTGACATCGACCGCCCCTTCACTCCACAGGCGGAGATAACGGGCCGCCGTGGCGCCGCCATAACCCGCCCCCACCACCACCACGTGTGGCCGGCTGGAGAAGGACAGTGACGCGCAACCGGCCGTGGACAGCGCCGCCAGTCCGGCCGCGCCGCCCTGGATGAAGGCGCGGCGCTTCATGGCCGGCTCCCCGCTGGGGTACCCGCGATGCGCAGCACCGCCTGCGCATCGCCGCTGCCGGTGATGCTGCCGCGCTCCTGCGGCCAGCCGGTGACGGCGAGGCGCGATGCGGTGATCGCCTGTCCTGGCGGCGCCGGCGGCAATACCGCCGTTGGCACGGCCGGCTGCGCGGCAAAAAATTCCGCCAGCTGCGCCAGTTGTTCATCCGTATATCCTTTGGCGATCTGCGGCATGATCGTGCCCTGCCGGACACCCGATTTAAACGCCTTGAGCGCCACCAGCAGCACGCCTTTCCCCTGCCCCGCCAGCGATGGCAGCGCCACGCCGTCCGTGACGCCATTGGTGCCGTGGCAGGCGGCGCAATTGGCGGCCAGGCGGGCGGCAGTGGCAATGGCTGGCAGCGATGGATACCGCGCGGGTGCTGACAATGAGGTGGGCATCGGCGCGGTCGCGGTTTGAGCGGGCACAGGCGCCGCAGCGGCCTGGGGCTGCGCCCGCGCCGCCGGCATCCATGCTGCCGCGCCAAGCGCGCCAGCCAGCGCCATGGCGCGCATCGCCGGCATGGCCGCACGCAACGGACCTGACTGCCGTGCATGCCTCAACTGCAATGATCGATTCATAGCTCGTTCCTCAAGGTCGCACGCCCGGCGTTTCCAGCGGCATGCCCCGGGCGCGGAGGGCCAGCCATGCTTCGAGTTCCACCAGTTCCAGTGCGCCATACGGCGGCGCTTCGGCGCGCACGCCATTCATGCAATTGCGCAGGCGCCGTGGCAGGGAACCCAGCGTCTGCCATTCCAGCCGATACATCGGATACGCATTGGCATGCGCTTGCGGGATCACGGCGCTGGCCAGTTTGCGGCCCCAGTTGTCGTCGTGGCATTGGGCGCACGACAAATTCAATTGGCCGATACGCTGCTGCCAGCGCAACCGTCCCCGCTCGGCCGCCGCGCGCGTGGCGTCATCGTTTGGAGGCGCCATCGGCATGCCGCGCGACTGCATGCCAACATAGGCTTCCAGACTCAATACATCGTCACTTTCCAGCGCCAGCGGGGCGGCCTGCTGCGCGCCCTGGCGGCACAGGTCGATACGCTGCGCCAGCGTGACGACTTGATTCACCTTGCTGTCGAACGCGGGATAACGCGCCGCCACGCCGCGCATGGACTGCTTCGCATCGCCGTGGCACGAAGCGCACGACCGGTTGGCCTTGCCTGCGGCGGATTGCCACAGCATCTCGCCACCGGCGATCCACAGCATGGCGGGATTTTGCCGGTCATCGTTTTGCAGCGCCTGGGTGGCGGCGCTCATGAAACTGGCGCCGGACTGGCGCGTATCGGCATTGGCGGGCGGCTTTTTGGCTTGTGGATAGGTGACCGCAGCCAGCATCGGCACAGCGCGCGCATGGGCGGGGTAGCCGGTCACGGACAGGAAGGCGGCATCCTTGCCCGCCACGGCGGCGCCGCACCATAGCGACAGGCCGGCTGCCAAGCTTGCTACCAGCTTGTCCACAAGGCTTGATCCCGGTGCCGTGCGCTTCATGGCGTCACCGTGATGGCTTGGCGTTCGGTCTGTGTAAAGCCCTTGTCGCCGGTCCATGTGAATTCCAGCGTACCCGATTCCAGCGCCACCGTATAAAACGCGAGATACGGATTGGCGGAAACGGCGGGATGCAATTCCGCGCTGAACACGACTTCGCCGTTATAGCGGCAACTGAAATGCGTCAGGATATCCCTGGGCACCGGCTTGCCGTCCGTGCCGGGGCGGTACCCGGTTTCCATCGGGTGGCCGATCAATGCGCGGATTTCCACCACCTCGTTGCGCCTGGCCGTGGCCGGCATGTGGATCAGTGCGCGCGCCATTACATCGGCTCCCCTTCAATGCACGCGGCCAGCGCCACGATCACGTCCACGGTTTGCTGCCAATAGCTGCCATCGCTCATGCGCGCCACCGCCACCAGTTTTTGCGACGTGGCGAGGCGGATGCGGGTCGCCACTTCCGCTTTGCCGCTGCGCGCGGTCAGCGCGAAGCGCACGATGTCGGTTTCCGGGTTGCGCTCATTGAACAGCGCGATGCCGGTCACATGGTCTTGCGCTGTCATCGGGCTGTCCACCCGGATGGCGACGGGGACGGCGTTGCCGTTGTCGATCAGTTTGGCGATGTCGAACGTGACCTTGCCGTCGTTCGGGACTTTTCCACCGGTCCATTGCGCGATGGCGGCGCGCAGCTCTTCCGGCGTGGCCGCCGCGGGACGGACCAGCGCCAGCAGCGGCAGCGCGCCGGCCGCGCGCAGCAGGCCGCGCCGCCGGCCAAGCTGCCATCGGGCGGTGCGCGCCGTTGTCATGGCGCCCCTCCCGCCATCCGGGCGGCGTTACGGGTCATCATGGTTTTTCTTTCGGCGCAGGCGCCGGCTGCGGCGGCTGCGCAAATGGCGTGCGCAAGGTTTGCAGGTATGCCACCACGTCTTCCACCTGCTGCGCCGTCAGGATGGTTTTGCCACGGTATTGCGGCGCCACCTGCGACAAGCCATCGGCCTTGAAGTAAGCAGGCATGATGGTGGCGGGATTGATACGCGCCGGGTCAACAATGCGCTGGCGCAGTTGCGCGGCAGTCGAACGCTCGCCGGCGCCGCTCAAGTCCGGCGCGAGGTTGCCCTGGAACGGTTCTTCCGGAACCGGACCGGAATGGCACAGCAGGCACAGTCCAAGCTGGCGGTTGGCGACAATCGCGCGGCCGCGTTCACTGTCGCCGGCGGCGGCGCCCGGCAACGGCTCGGGGATGCCGTCGCTGGCCGCTGCCGGGCCAGGGAACAGCGGCACGGCCAGTGCAACGGCCAGCGCCACGGCCCCCTGCAAGGTATCGGACATGCGGCGCCGCATCCTCGGGGATGACAAAGTGCAGGTCATCGCGTGCCCCCGGCGCACGGTCACGCGGAAGTCATTGCGCCGGGCCGCCATGACGCCGTCATGCCTTGGTATTGCCTGGCTTCAGGCTATGGTTTTTCAGCGGCAGATCGCGGATACGCTTGCCCGTGGCCGCGAAAATCGCATTGAGCACCGCCGGCGCCGCCACCGCGATGGTCGGCTCGCCCACCCCGCCCCAGAAGCCGCCGGACGGCATCACGATGGTTTCCACCTTCGGCATTTCATCCATGCGCAGCGGCACGTAGGTATCGAAATTGGTTTGCTCGATGCGGCCATCCTTCAGCGTGCATTCGCCATGCAGCGCCGCCGACAGGCCATACACGAACGAGCCTTCCACCTGCGCTTCGATCTGTTGCGGGTTGACGGCGTGGCCCGGATCGGTGGCGGCAATGATGCGGTGGATTTTCAGGCGGCCTTCCTTGTTGACCGACACTTCCGCGCACGCCGCCACATAGCTGCCAAAGCCCATGCATTGCGCCAGGCCCCGGTAGACGCCCTTCTTCGGCGGCTTGCCCCAGCCGGCTTTTTCCGCCACCGCGTTCAGCACCGCCAGGTGTTTCGGGTGGTTGGCCATCAGCTTGCGGCGCAGCGCCAGCGGGTCCTGTTTCGTCGCATGGGCCACTTCATCGAGGAAGCATTCCAGGTAAATCGTGTTCTGGTTCAGGTTCACGCCGCGCCAGAAACCAGCCGGCACCGGCGGATTGCGCATCGCGTGGTCGATCAGTAAATTCGGGAACGAGTAGCCGATCGACGCTTCCGGTCCCGGCGCATTCAAGCCCTGGAACACGGCCGGGTCCTTGCCATCCTTCAGGGTGGAACCCAGCGACGCCAGGATCGACTGGCCGGAAATGCGCATGTGCAGGCCGGTGATATTGCCCTGCTCATCAAGGCCCGCCGTCAGCTTGCACGCCGTGACCGGGTGGTAGCGGCCATGCTGCATGTCTTCCTCGCGCGTCCAGATCAGTTTGACCGGCACGCCCGGCATTTCCCTGGCGATCGCCACCGCTTGCCGCACCCAGTCGTGCGTCGCGCCACGGCGGCCGAAGCCGCCGCCCAGGTGCAGTTTATACACGTCGCATTTGGCCGGCGGCAGGCCGGATGCTTCCGAGGTGGCGGCCAGGGCCGCTTCACCATTTTGCGTCGGGGTCCACACTTCACAGCGCTCCGGCGTCCACAGCGCCGTGGCGTTCATGACTTCCATCGTCGCGTGGTTCTGGAACGGGTACGAATACACGGCTTCCACGGTGCGCTTCGCCGCGCCAATGGCCGCGCGCGCATCGCCATTGCTGTTGCCCACCACGCCTTCCGGCGCGGTGAGCCCTTCCTTCAGCATGGCGGCAATATCGGCGCTGGACAGCTTCGCGTTCGGGCCTTCGTCCCACACGATGGGCAAGTCCGCCAGCGCCGTGCGGGCGCGCCACCACGTGTCGGCCACCACGGCCACCGCGCTGTCGCCCACCTGCACGACTTTTTTCACGCCGGGACGCTGCGCAATCGCCGCCGCATCGAAGCTTTTGACCTTGCCGCCAAACACCGGGCAATCCTTGATGGCCGCGTTGAGCATGTTCGGCAACTTCAAGTCCATGCCATACACTTGCGCGCCCGTGGTTTTGTCGACCGTGTCCAACCGCGCCAGGCGCTTGCCGGCCAGCTTCCAGTCTTTCGGGTCTTTCAGCTTGACGTCGGTGGGCACCGCCAGCTTGCCGGCCGCTGGCGCCAGCTGGCCATAGGTGGCGCTGCGGCCCGAGGCGGCGTGGCTGACCACCCCGTTGGCGGCGCGGCAGTCCGCCGCCGGCACTTGCCACTGATCGGCCGCCGCCTGCACCAGCATCATGCGGGCCGCCGCGCCGCCTTTGCGCACGTATTCGTTGGATTCGCGGATGCCACGGCTGCCGCCCGTCGAATAACTGCCCCACACGCGGTTGCGCGCCAGGTTGCGTCCGGGGCTTGGATACTCCGTGGTGACCCTGGACCAGTCGGCATCGAGTTCTTCCGCCACCAGCTGCGCCAGGCCGGTCAGGGTGCCTTGGCCCATTTCCGAACGGGCGATCCGGATCACCACGGTGTCGTCGGGCTTCACCACCACCCAGGCATTGACTTCCGGCGGCTGCGCGCCGGCCTGCTGCGCCCCGGCGTCCAGGGGAATCGCAAACGGCACCACCAGGCCGCCCAGCGCCAACGAGGTGATTTTCAGGAAGCCCCGGCGCGACGCCGATGGTGCGGATGCGGGCGCGTTCATGCCTTGTCTCCCGTCCGCTGGATATGCTCGATAGCGAGGCCGGCCGATTTCGGGGCGGCCTTATTGACCACCACCCTGATGGCGGCGCGCACGCGGTTATACGTGCCGCAGCGGCAGATATTGGTCATGGCGGCGTCGATGTCTGCATCGGTGGCTTTCGGCTTTTGTTTCAGCAGCGCGCTGGCGGCCATGATCATGCCGGACTGGCAGAAACCGCATTGCGGCACGTCCAGCGCGGCCCAGGCTTTTTGCACCGGGTGACTGCCGTCTTTCGACAAGCCTTCGATGGTGGTGATCTTTTGTTTTTCCGTCAGCGCGGAGATCGGCAGCACGCAGCTGCGCGTGGCTTCGCCGTCAATGTGCACGGTGCACGCGCCGCATTGCGCGACACCGCAGCCATACTTGGTGCCGGTCAGCCCCAGCTGCTCGCGCAGCGCCCACAGCAGCGGGGTATCCCCCTCCGCATCGAATTCCCGGATTGCTCCATTGACGTTCAGCCTGGCCATACTTTCTCCTGCGAAGGGTGGTCCGGCCCGGGCCGGAAAGCGCTGGTTATCTTACACCCCACATTTTCCTTTTGCCATTTTTGACTTGTATCAAAGTTTTTACTGTTTGGGATTCATACACTTTGTTTGAAACTCAACAGCAAAGAAAGAAAAAGTGTATGAAAGCCAGCAACCTTAAAGCCATCTCCCTCCTCCTTGCGGCCGTTGCCGCCCTGGGCGCCACTGCTGCGCAAGCCGCCGATCACAGCGCCTGGCTGATCCGCGCCCGCGCCGTGCACATCGACCCGGCCGACAAATCCGATCCGGTCGGCGGCACGGGCGCGGCGGACCGAATCCACGTCAGCGGCAAGACCATCCCGGAAGCGGATATTTCTTATTTCTTCACCCCCAATCTGGCGGCGGAACTGGTGCTGACCTATCCGCAAAAGCACACCGTGTACCTGGACAGCAAAGCCATCGGCACCTTCCGCCACTTGCCGCCGACCCTGCTGGCGCAATACCACTTTGCACCGGGCAATACGGTCAGCCCCTACCTGGGGGTGGGGGTGAACTGGACCACGTTTTCAAAGAACCGCCTGCTGAACGGCGGCGCCAGCCTGGAACATGACAGCATCGGCCTGGCCCTGCAGGCCGGGGCCGACGTGCGGCTGGACGACCACTGGTCGCTGAACTTCGACGTGAAAAAAGTGCGGATCCGCAGCGATGTGCTGATTGGCGGCGCCAAGGCCAGCCGCGCCAAGGTCGATCCTGTCCTGTTTGGCGCGGGCTTCGGCTACCGCTTCTGATCGCGCAGCGCTTGCTGTAACTCGTCGGCCAGCCGGCGCCGCTGAGAGTCGGCGGCGAATCCGCCGACTTCCAGGGTGGTGCCATTCGCTTCCAGCAACACCAGGCCGCGCGGCGACGCCGGCTTGGCGACGCGCGTAAAGTACGGTTCCAGCACGGTTTGCGACGCCCGTCCGGCCGAGACCCGCTCCACCAGCAGGCAGCCCGTCGTCAGCACGATGTGTTCATAGTCGGCGGCGTGGCGCGCATACAAAATGAAAGCCAGAGTGACGGCGGCCAGCTCGATGCTGGTAAACACCAGCACTTGCCACACGCCCTGCAGCAGGAACACCAGGGCCACGCTGAGCGACAGGCCGCACAGCGCGCCATAGGCCGCCACCGTCTGGCGCGGCGTCAGCGAGCAATTGCGGCGCAACAGCCATTCGTGTTTTTCGATATCCCGCTGCATAGCGTAATTTCCCGTCTCCGTATAGGGATTTTACTGCTGCGGGGATGTCTCTTCCGTCAACGTTGTTGCATGACGACAAACGCAATAACTCCCTTATCACGGCGGGCAGACACCCGGGCCAGGATGTGACATTCTTCTGGAAATTACTATAGGGGGAGACATGTCGCTTGCGAATTTGAAGATAGGGATGCGCCTGGGGTTCGGCTTTGGCGTGGTGCTGACCTTGCTGACAGCCATGATGCTGCTGGGCCTGGCCTCGATGTCGCGCATCGGCAACCGCACGCAAGACATTCTGAACGACAAAAACGTGAAGATGGCCGCTGTCAGGAGCATGGTCGGCGACGTTCGCAGCATCACGCTGGCGCTGACCACGATGACCGTGGTCTCGACCCCGGAGCAGATGAACGCGGAACTGGCCAAGGTGGACGAAGCCCGCAAGCGCTACAAGGACGCCCGCGACAAGCTGGCGTCGATGATGACGGAAGATAAGGAAAAAACCCTGCTGGCCGCCGTCGATGAGGCGCTGGCCAGCGGTGCGGAAAAGAATAACAAGCTGATCCAGATGCGCAAGGAAGGCGCAAGCGCCGAAGCCGTCGAATACCTGTTGAAGGAAACCGGCCCGGTGCAGGCCAGGGCGCTGGCGGCGCTGAACGACGTCTTCACGCACGAAACCAGGTTGATGGAGGAAGCCGGCGCCGACGTGGAGCAGGTCTACAGCAATGCCCTCATCATGCAGCTGGCGCTGGGCACGGTCGCCATGGCGATGGGCATCAGCGTGGCCTGGTTCATCACCCGTTCCATCACCGTGCCGCTGAACCGCGCGGTGGCGGTGGCGGAAACCGTGGCGTCCGGCGACCTGACTTCGCGCATCGAGGCGGAAGGCAAGGATGAAATGGGCCGCCTGCTGCAGGCATTGAAGAAAATGAACGATGCGCTGCTGGGCGTGGTCGGCGAAGTGCGCTCCGGTACCGATGCCATCACCACGGCGTCGCATGAAATCGCGGCAGGCAATATGGACCTGTCGTCGCGCACCGAACAGCAAGCCAGTTCGCTGGAAGAAACCGTGTCGTCGATGGAGCAACTGACCTCCACCGTGCGGCAAAACGCCGACAATGCGCGCCAGGCCAATACGCTGGCGCATTCGGCCTCCGAAGTGGCGTCGCGCGGCGGCGCCATCGTATCGCAGGTGGTCGATACCATGGGCGCCATCAACACCTCGTCCGGCAAGATTGCCGACATCATCGGTGTCATCGATGGCATTGCGTTCCAGACCAACATCCTGGCGCTGAACGCGGCGGTGGAAGCGGCCCGCGCTGGGGAACAGGGCCGGGGCTTTGCCGTGGTGGCGTCCGAAGTGCGTTCGCTGGCGCAGCGTTCGGCGGCGGCGGCCAGGGAAATCAAGGAATTGATCGACGCCTCGGTCGCCAACGTGGATGCCGGATCGCGCCTCGTCAACGACGCCGGACAGACCATGGGCGACATCGTCGACAGCATCCAGCGCGTGGCGGACATCATGGGCGAGATCACGTCGGCCAGCCAGGAACAGACCCTGGGCATCGAGCAGATCAACAAGGCGATTGCGCACATGGACCAGAGCACGCAGCAAAATGCCGCGCTGGTGGAAGAAGCGGCGGCGGCATCGCAAAGCATGCAGGAACAGGCGGACAAGCTGGTGCGGGTGGTCGGGTTCTTCTCGACGGGCGCGCAAACGGCGCCAGCGGCCGCGATGTCGCGCGCGGTGGCGCTTGCGCCAAAGTCCAAGCCCGCGCGCGCGCCAGTCAAACCGGCGGCCAGGAAAGCTCCCCCCAAATCCGCCGCGCAACCAAAGCAGGACGAGTGGGAAGAGTTTTAACTCACGCGACGCAAAATCCCATGCATGCACCACGTGGACGCAAACATGGCGGCTTTGCCTCCGGCAAAACCGCCCGACGCGCCAAGCGCCGAGGCTTCCGCGATCACTCACCAGCACCACCCTGCAGCATCGCCAGCAGCGCCCTAATCTCCTGCAACGGTAACACCAGGTCCGGCTGCCGCAGCCGGATCGCCGCCTCCGGCATCAGCGGCGACTGCGCTTGCTGCGGGTCCTGCACCACCGTCAAGCCCCCGGCGGCGCCGATCGCCGCCAACCCCGCCGCCCCGTCATGACTGGCCCCGGTCAGCAAAATCCCCACCAGCGCCGGCCCATAGGCGTCGGCCGCCGACTGCATGGCAAAGTCGATCGCGGGCCGGGAAAAGATGTGCAGCGGCTCGTTACTGAGTGAAAACGTGCCGTCATTTTCAACTGACAGATGATAATCAGCCGGCGCGAAATACACCGCGCCCGGCACCACCTCGTCCTTATCCGCCGCCTCGCGCACCGGCACCGCCAGACGCGCGGCGAATAATTCGGCCAGCTGGCTGGAACGTCCCCGCAGCATGTGCACCACCACCACCACGGGCACCGGCACCTCCGGCGGCAAGCCCGGCAACACTGCCATCAGCGCCGCCACGCCGCCGGCCGAGGCGCCAATCACGGCCGCCTCGAAGCGCCGCCCCTGCAGCAATGCCGCCAAGGTGGCAGACAAATCCGTGACGGGATGCGCGGCCGGATTCGAAGCCGCATTGTCCGCCGGCGTTGCCGCCGGGTCCCCTGCCGCATTTCCAGCCGAATTTTCAGCCGCGTGTCCAGCCGCATGTCCAGCCGGCTCGGCAGTCAAGTCCGCAGCCAGCTTTGCATCGGATGGCGCCGGCGTTTTCATCATAGTTTCCGATAAATGCGCTCGCGCCGCGCCACGTCTTCGAAGCGGGGTGAGAACGTGGAAAAATCCAGGGTTTCCTTGCTGCCAATGCCCAGGAACCCCCGGTGGCACAAGGATTCGTGGAACAGGCCGAACGCGCGCTCCTGCAACGGTTTTTTAAAATAGATCAGCACATTGCGGCAACTGATGAAATGCGTTTCCGCGAACACGCTGTCGGTCGCCAGGCTGTGGTCCGCGAAGGTGACGTTCTCGCACAGCGAACGGTCGAACAGCGCCGCGTTGTAGGCCGCCGTGTAATAGTCGGAAAACGCCCGCTTGCCGCCCGCAGCCTGGTAATTGGCGGTATAGCCGCGCATGGCATCGAGGGGAAACACGCCTTTGCGGGCCTTGTCCAGCGACACGGGATTGATGTCGGTGGCGTAAATGATGGTGCGCTCCAGCAGTCCCTCTTCCTTCAGCAGGATCGCCAGCGACAGCACTTCCTCCCCCGTCGAACATCCCGCCACCCACACCTTCAGCGACGGATAGGTCGACAGCACCGGCAGCACCTGTTCGCGCAGCGCCGCGTAATACAGCGGGTCGCGGAACATTTCCGTCACCGGGATGGTCAAAAATTGCAGCAACTGGGAAAACGCGGCCGGCTCGTGCAGTACCCGCGATTGCAGGATCGAGACCGTGGGGCAATCCATGTCGCGCATGGCGTGCAGCACGCGGCGTTTTTGCGACGCGCCCGTATAGCCGCGGAAATCATAGCTGTACTTCAGGTAAATCGCTTCCATCAGCATCGACAGTTCGATGTCGGTGCTGGACGGCGGAAGCGGCTGATGGCTGCGTGGCATAGGCCGTCCTTACTGGCGCCCGGCGCCCGGCATCCACACGCGCAGCAACGAATACAGGCGTGACAGGTCGATCGGCTTGGCCAGGTAATCATTGGCGCCCGCCGCCAGGCACTGTTCCTGGTCATCTTTCATGGCCTTGGCAGTAATGGCAATCACGGGCAGCCGGGCAAACCGGGGATTCTGGCGCAGGCGGCGCGTGGCTTCCAGCCCGTCCATCACCGGCATCATCACATCCATCAGCACCAGTTCGATGTCCGGTACGGTATTGAGCTTGTCCAGCGCTTCCACGCCATTGCGGGCGATTTCCACGATGGCGCCCTTCTGCTCCAGCGCGCTGGTCAGCGCAAAGATATTGCGCACGTCGTCATCGACCAGCAAGATGCGGCGCCCTTCCATGACGCGGTCGCGGCTGCGCACGGTCTTCAGCATCGATTGCCGTTCGCCCGACAGTTCGGATTCCACCTTGTGCAAGAACAGCGTGACTTCATCGAGCAGGCGTTCCGGCGAACGGGCGCCCTTGATGATGATGGAGCGCGAGTACTTGTGCAGGTCCGCTTCCTCGGCCCGCGTCAGGTTGCGGCCGGTATACACGATCACCGGCGGGAACGACGCGATTTCCTCTTGCGACATGCGCTGCAACAGTTCATTGCCTTGCATGTCCGGCAATTTCAAATCAATGATCATGCAATCGAAGATCGTCGTGCGCAGCAGCGCCAGCGCGGCTTCGCCCGACTCCACCGCGGTGATGTCGATGTCGTCGTCGGCAATCAGCTGCACCATGCTGTCACGCTGGCGCGCATCGTCCTCCACCAGCAGCAGGCGCTTGATCTTTTGCGTGAATTTGTCTTCCAGCTTGCGGAACACGGCTTCCAGCTGTTCGCGCGTGGTGGGTTTCAGGGCATAGCCGATGGCGCCCATGTGCAGGGCCGCTTCTTCATTGTCGGCGGCCGACACCACGTGCACCGGGATGTGGCGCGTCTCCGGGCTGTCCTTCAATTGCTGCAGCACGGACAGGCCGGAGCGGTCCGGCAATCGTATATCGAGCAGGATCGCATCCGGCCGGTATTGCGTGGCCAGTTGCACACCTTCGTCGGCGGCGAAGGCAACCAGGCAGCGGTATTGCATGTCATGCGCCAGGTCGAACAAGATGCGGGCAAAGGCCGGTTCATCTTCAATCACCAGTACCAGCCGTTCAGGCGGCGGCGGCAAGTCCCGGTCGTCGTCGAAGGGACGGGCGGCGGCGGTGGGCGCCGCGGTCGCCGCCTGCGCGCCGGCGGACGATGCCATGGCGCCATGGGCGTTGGCGGCCGTGCTGCCGCCTTGTTCCACGCCATCCGCGCCGGGACGCTGCGCCGCGTCGCCGCCCGCCGCGCCAGGCCATGGCGCGGGGCGGCCGGCCCCGGCTGCCGCGTGCGCCGGTGCCGTGCCGCTTTCCTGCGGCGGCACGTACCACACCGGCAGGCTCAAGGTGAACGTACTGCCTTCGCCCGGCGTGCTGGCGAGTGCGATCTTGCCGCCCAGCAGGCGCGCCAGGTCGCGTGAAATCGCCAGCCCCAGGCCGCTGCCGCCGTAGCGGCGGCTGGTGGTGCCGTCGGCTTGCTGGAAGGGGCCGAAGATCGCGTCCTGGTGTTCCGGTGCGACACCGATCCCGGTGTCCGCCACGGCGAAGCACAACCAGCCCTGGCTGCCGGCGGCAATCCGCAGGGTCACCTGGCCGCTTTCAGTGAATTTGATGGCGTTGGCCAGCAGGTTTTTCAGGATTTGTTCGAGGCGCTGGCGGTCCGTGAACATCACCGGCGGCAAGTCCGCTCCCAGCGCCACCTGGAACGCCAGCTGCTTGTGGCGGGCCATCGGTTCAAAGATATGCGCCAGGCTGTCCGCCACATGGCGCACATCGAGCTGTTCCGGCGCCAATTCCAGTTTGCCGGCTTCGACCTTGGAAATGTCGAGGATGTCGTTGATCAGGTTCAGCAAGTCATTGCCCGCCGAATAAATGGTTTGCGCGAAGCGCACCTGTTCTTCGTTGAGGTTGCCGTGCGTGTTGTCCGACAGCAGCTTGGCCAGGATCAGCGAACTGTTTAACGGGGTGCGCAGTTCATGCGACATGTTGGCCAGGAATTGCGATTTGTACTGGCTGGCCCGCTCCAGTTCGCGCGCCCGCTGTTCCAGCAAGCCTTGGGCATCGGCCAGGGCGCCGTTGCGCTGGTCCAGCACCAGCGCCTGTTCCGACAATTGCTCGTTGGTCTGTTCCAGTTCGGCTTTCTGGTTTTCCAGGCTGGCCTGCGATTCTTCCAGCACCTTCGACTGTTCTTCCAGCTCTTCGTTGGCGGTGCGCAGTTCTTCCTGCTGGACCTGCAATTCTTCATTCAATTGCTGCGTTTCCGCCAGCACTTCGGCAATGCGCTGGCGCGCCAGGGTCGCCTCGATGGCCGTGCCGATATTGCCGGCCGCCTGCTTCAGGAATTCCACATGGCGCGCCGGCGGTTCCTGCAAAAAGCCCAGTTCCACCACGCCGTTGACGACGCCATTGCTGTCCACCGGCGCCAGCACCACATGGCGCGGCCGCGCCGCGCCCAGCGCGGAACTGATTTTCACGTAATCGTCCGGCACCTGGTCGAGCCGGATCAGGCGGCGCTGCTCGGCCGCCTGCCAGATCTGGCCTTCGCCCGCCCGCACCACCGGATCGCGCTGCAAATCGTCGCGGCCATAGCCATAGGCGGCGGCACGGTGCAAGGTGCCGTCGGCTTCGCGCACGTACAGCGCGCCCACCGCCACGCCCAGGTATTCCGACAGGAAGCGCAGCAGCGCTTCCGACATCTGGGGCAGCGCCATCTGGCCGATGCCTTTTTCCGCCAACTGGCTCTGGCCGCCGCGCAGCCAGCTTTGTTCCCGCAAACGCTCAGCATGCTCGCTTTGTTCGCGCAGCGCGGCGCCAAACAGGTCGGACAGCCGTGTCATGTCGCGCCGGCCATTCATGGCCAGCACGCCGCCCACCACCAGGCTGACAATCAGGAAGGCCGCCACCGACCAGTTGGTGACGGTGCGCGCTTCCGCGTTGCGCTCGGCCAGCAGGCGCTGTTCCAGGATCAGGAATTGCTGCAGCAACGCGCGCACTTCATCGAATTCCAGCTTGCCCCGGCCCGCCTTGACGGGGCCCAGGTAATCGCCGCCATCACGGCGCAAGCCGATCACCAGTTGCGCATAGCGGTCCCATTGCTGTTGCTGGGCCGCGATGGCCGCCACCCGGCTCACCTGCACCGGGTTGTCCTGCACCAGTTTATTGAGCTCGCCCAGCGAGGTTTGCAGGCGCGGCTTGGCCAGCTGGTATGACGCCAGGAACGCTTCATCGCCAGTCAGCAGGAATCCGCGCATGCCCGATTCCATGTCCACCGCCAGCTTGCCGATTTCATTGGCGTGGCCGATGGTGCGCTCGGTATGCTCGACCCACGACAGCACATTGAGCAGGTACAGCAGCAAGCCAATGAACACCGCCACGTTGACCACGCCGGCCGCCAGCGGCAACGTGATGTTGCGGTTCAGGATGCGGCGGAAACTGCGGTCGTCCTGCGGGGTCTGGCCTGTCATGGCGGGCGTCCGGGTAGTCACTTGGGAGCCACAAGTTTATTCCAAAAGCAATTTTTAACGGCGCCGCCGCGGCAATCGTGCGGCCATTGCCCCACGGCCGGAATCGGCTGGCTATAATGGCCTGATCCTCCAACTTTGCCTGTTTGCCATGCGCCGACTCTTGATTGTTTTGCTCCCCTTGCTGCTGACCGCCTGCGCGCGCGACAGCGCCACTTATTACGTGGACAAAGGCAGCAACCAGCACACCTTATCGGTGCGGCGCCAGCAGGATTACTTCTGGAACGACAATGTGCGCGTGATCCTGGTGGCGACACGCCAGCCGGATTGCCAGCGCCAGATCCCGCTGGGGGAGATGCTGCTCGATGAAGTGGATCTCGAAGTGTTTGCCCAGCCGGAAAACCGCTGGAGCCTGCGCAATGGCAACCAGGTGTGGCAAGTGGAATCGCAAACTTGCGCGCTGATCGGGGAAGGCGGACCGGTGGCGGGCGACAAGGTGGGGACGTTCAAGGTCGATGCCAAGAACAAGCTGGTGTTTGAGGAAGTGGCGGCGCCGGCCACGCCTGCCGCGCCTGCGCCGGCCCCGGCCCTGCCCACGCAGTAACACTGTTGGCGCAAAATGCGTAGGGCGGTTTTGCCGCAGGCAAAGCCGCCATGCATGCGCGCCGTCAGCACTCGCCGGCGTCGTGCCGCACGCACGGCGGCAAGCCTGCGGCTTACCGCCCTACGAAATGATTTCCCGTTTCTTGTTTACTGCGCGGCCTTTTTGGCTTTTGCAGTCGCCGTCAGCGCCGCCGGCGAACGCTGGCCGGTGCGTCCATCAAAAAACCCGTTGTACTGCGCTTCATTGACATCGAGCTCGCCATTGGCGCGGGCCGCCAGCACCTCGGCTTTGACCTGTTCGCGGGTCAGGGCCGACGCCGTGGCCTGCAGTGGCGGGTAGTTATATTCATTGACCTCGAGCTCGCCGGCGGCGCGGGCGCGCAAGACCTCCGCTTTCACTTGTTCACGGGTCAGCGTGGATTTCTGCTGCTGCGCCTGATGGGTCAAGCCGTCCAGGTCCGACTGGGCAAAGGCGGCGCCGGTGGCCAGCAGCAGGGTGGCGGTTGCGAAGAATTGGGCTTTCATGATGGGCTCCTGGGATGTGGATGTTTTGAGGAATACGTTTTCAATGAACCCATCATATGATTTCATTTACCGATAAAAAAGCTCAAAAATCCACTGACAACCATTCGATAATCCGATAATTCCCGTGATCAGTGGCCGCCTTCGCTATCGAGGTGCGCCATTTGCTGTTCGCTGTAGCGGCTGCCCGCGATGGCATTTGGCGGCAGCGCGTCGGCCAGCGCCGCCAGGTCGGCCTTGGACAACGTCACGCCACTGGCGCCCAGCGCTTCCTGCAAACGCTGGCGGGTGCGGGCACCGACCAGCGGCACGATGTCATTGCCCTGCGCCAGGACCCAGGCAATCGCCACCTGCGCCACCGACGCCTGCAAACGGGCGGCGATGACCCGCACGTTTTCCACCAGCGCCAGGTTGTGGCGCAGGTTGTCGCCCTGGAAGCGGGGGCTGGCCAAGCCACGGAAATCCTGTTCGCCTTCGCGCTGCACGTTCCAGTGGCCGCTGATCAGGCCCCGCGACAGCACGCCATAGGCGGTGATGCCGATGCCCAGTTCGCGCGCGGTGTGCAGGATGCCGTTTTCAATGCCCCGCGAAATCATCGAATACTCGATTTGCAAGTCGGCGATCGGATGCACCGCATGGGCGCGGCGCAGGGTTTCCGGCCCCACTTCCGACAGGCCGATATGTTTGACATGGCCCGCCTTGATCAAATCCGCGATCGCGCCCACGGTGTCTTCGATCGGCACCGTGGGGTCGAGCCGCGCCGGACGGTAAATATCGATCGCTTCCACCCCCAGGCGCTTGAGCGAATACGCCGCGTAGTTCTTGACCGATACGGGACGGTTGTCGATGCCGACAAAGGCGCCGTCCGGATCGCGCTGGGCGCCGAATTTCACGCTGATCAGCGCGTTGCCACGGGCGCTGTGGCCGGCCAGCGCGTCGCGCAGCAGCATTTCATTGTGGCCGGCGCCATAAAAGTCGCCGGTGTCCAGCAGGGTGATGCCGGCCTCGAGCGCGGCGTGGATGGTGGCGATGCTTTCCGTGCGGTCGGCCGGACCGTACAGGTCGGACATGCCCATCAGGCCCAGGCCGATGTGGGCGGTGGCGGGGCCGGTTTTGCCAAGGGTGCGTTGCTGCATGGTGAACTCCAATGTCTGGTTGCGATGGAGTCATTGTGCTATGGTGAGATTTACTAATAAATAACGCAATCCATACAACTTTATTCGGTCAGGATTAACAATGGACCAGTTCCGCGTCATGCAAATCTTTAAGGCTGTTGCCGACGCCCGCAGTTTTACGCAAGCGGCGGAGCAGCTGGACTTGCCGCGCCCAACAGTCACCAATGCCGTGCAAGCCATCGAGCAAAAGCTGGGGGTGCGGCTGCTGCAGCGGACCACCCGCAAGGTCAGCCTGACGGTGGAAGGCATGATTTACCTGGACCGCTGCACGGCGCTGCTGTCCGAACTGGAAGACGTCAATGCCCTGTTTTTGGGCGACGGGCGGCGGCCCTCCGGCACCATCCGCGTGGATTTGCCGGAGCGGGCCGCGCACAACACGGTGATTCCCGCCTTGCCGGATTTCCTGCGCCAGTATCCCGACATCGACGTGCGGCTGGGCTCCAACGACCGCATTGCCGACCTGGTGGGCGAAGGCATCGATTGCGCGATCCGTGGCGGCGTGCTGCGCGATTCCACCCTGATTGCGCGCCGTCTCGGCGAAATGGAGCAGGTCAACCTGGCGGCGCGCGGCTACCTGGAGGCGCATGGCCGCCCGCAAACACCGGCGGACCTGGCGCGCCACCAGGCGGTCAATTACTTTTCCAGCCTGACGGGGCGCGACTTGCCGTGGGAGTACGTCGATGAACACGGCGCCGTGAAAACCCTCGCCTTGCGCAGCCGCGTGTCGGTCAGCAGCACCGAAGCCTACCTGGCCGCGTGCCGCGCGGGACTGGGGCTGATCCAGTTGCCGCGCGCCGGGCTCGATGGCTTGCTGGCGTCCGGCGAACTGGAGGAAGTGCTGCCGCAATGGCGGCCGGCGCCGCTGCCGATCTCGATCGTCTACTCGCATAACCGGCATTTGTCACCCCGGGTGCGGGTATTTGTCGACTGGCTGGCCCACGTGATGCAGCTGGAGTAACTGTGACACAATAGATACTTTAAGCAATATTTTTCCAATGACCACACCGTTCCGCCCAGCCTTTGCACCCGTGCTGGCCCTGTCCGCATCGTTCCTGGCGGCGGCTGTTCCGGCTGCGGCGGCCTGGGCTGCGGCAGCGCCACCGGCCGCGCACGCGCTGCGCCCGGACGCCCGCGCCGGCCACCCCGCCGTGAAAATCGATGGCGCCGCCCTGCTGCGCCATGTCCAGGCGCTGGCGTCCGATGAATTTGAAGGCCGCGCGCCCGGCACGCGGGGTGAAACCGTCACCGTCAATTACCTGCAGGATGTTTTCAAGAAAACCGGGATCGCCCCCGGCATGCCCGATGGCGGCTACCTGCAAAACGTGCCGATGCTGTACATGCAATCGACGCCCACGCTGTCGTATGCGGCGGTGGGCGGCAAGAGCGTGAACCTGGCGTCGCCCGACGATGTGGTGGCGTGGTCGATGCGCGCCGAGCGCAAGGTCAGCGTCGCCAATTCCGAGCTGGTGTTTGTCGGCTATGGCGTGACGGCGCCGGAATTCCAGTGGGACGATTACAAGGGCGTGGACTTGAAGGGCAAGACGCTGGTCATGCTGATCAACGACCCGCCGCTGCCGGACCCGAAGAAAAAAAGCCGGCTGGACGACGCCATGTTTGGCGGCGCGGCCGTGACGTATTACGGCCGCTGGTCGTACAAATTCGCGATGGCGGCCAAGCTGGGGGCGGCCGGGGCGCTGATCGTGCATGAAACCAAACCGGCCGGCTATCCGTTCGACGTGGTGCGCAACAGTTTTGGACGCGGCAATTACGGCATCAAGGTCAAGGGCGATACCCCCGGCTTGCCGCCGGTGCCAGGTTGGCTGAAGCTGGAACGGGCGCGCGACTTGTTCAAGGCGGGCGGGCATGATTTCGAGGCGCTGAAAAAAGCCGCGCTGTCGCGCGACTTCAAGCCGGTGCCGCTGGGCGTGACGGCCAATATCGCGGTGGCCAACGCGTGGGGCGACATGGCGTCGCACAACGTGGTGGGCAGGATCGAGGGCGCCGACCCCAAGCTCAAGGACGAAGCCGTGGTGTACACCGCGCACTGGGACCATTTCGGCATCGACGACACTCTGCCCGGCCCCCGTTCAAAACAGATTTTCCATGGCGCGCTGGACAATGCCACCGGTGTCGCGGCGCTGCTGGAAATCGCCCGCGCCTATAAAGCGCTGCCGGCCGCCCAGGCGCCAAGGCGCACGGTGCTGTTCGTGCTGACCACCGGCGAAGAGCGCGGCTTGCTGGGGGCGCAGTTTTATATCCGCCATCCCGTCGTGCCGCTGGCCAAGACCGTGCTGTCGATTAACCTCGATGGCATGAATGTGTGGGGCAAGACGCGTGACGTGATCCTGGCCGGCCATGGCAAATCCGCCGCCGATGACCTGGTGATGGCGGCCGCCAAAGCGCAGGGGCGCGTGGTGAAGCCGGAAGCGCATGCGGAGTCGGGCCTGTATTACCGGGGCGACCAGTTCGAGTTTGCCCGCGCGGGCGTGCCGGTCATCTTTACGCAGGGCGGCATGGAGTACATCGGCAAGCCGCCAGGCCACGCCGCCAAGCTGGCGCAATACACGGCGCGCGATTACCACACGGTCAACGATGTCGTGCAGCCGGACTGGGACATGGCGGGGGCGGCGCAGGACGCGGAATTGCTGTTCCTGGCGGGGTACCGGGCCGCGCAGGAGGCCGCCGGACCGCAGTGGAAGACGGGGGCGGAATTCAAGTCCGTGCGGGAAGCTTCGTCCGCAAAATAATGTCATCCCCTGGGGTCAGACCCCAAATGTGACAAAAGTGGACATCTTTGCCCGAAAAATGTCCGCTTTTGTCATTATCGGGGTCTGACCCCGGTGTGTGACATGGTGGGGATTACAGGTTGGTGGTCAAGGTGCGTTGCAATGCCGCGGCATGCGGGCCCGGCACCGTCAACAGCGCCAGCTTGCTGGCCAATCGCTGCAATTGCATGCGGTTGCGCTGCTGGTAGGCATCCGGGTTGCCGGTAATTTCCTGCGCCAGCCCGGCCGCAGCCGCTTCGATGCGCGGCAAGTCCTGCGGCGACAAATCAATCACGCTGGTCAAATACGTGGTGCCCCACTGCAGGCGCGTGGCGCTGCCTTCGGCGGCGGACCACGCCTGTTCATACCATCCCAGGGTGGCGGCCGTATCGCCCCGACGGCGCGCCGCCGATGCCAGGCTCAGCATGAAGTAATACGGCGCGTGCGACACGGCCAGTTCCGCTTGCAGCAGCGCTTCGGCCTGTTCCGGCAAGCCGGCGTCATTCAAGGCGCTGACGGCGGTATTGACCAGCGTATGGCGCGCGTAAGGATCGACTTCCGCTTCCAGCGCCTGCTCCACCGTCTGCCGGACCAGTTCCACCATGCCGTCGGCGGTCCCGCCGATGCGCACCATGCGCATTTGCAGGCGCACCGCCATCAGGCGGTCGCCGGCCGACAGGCTGGCGTCGGCCGCGAAATTGCGGGCGGCCTGGCCCAGCGCCTGCACCAGTTCAGCGTGGCGCGCGCCCGACCACTTGACCAGGTTGACGCCGTTGTTGACCAGCAGATCCATGTTGGCGCGCGCCAGGCGCGGATCGCCAAACACCGTCAATAAGCGGTCGGCCGACGCGGCAATCGCCGCCGCGGCCTGCGCGGCGCTGGCCGACGCATTGCCGGCCGGGCCGCCGGTCGCGATCCGGCCGGCCGCCGCCACCTGCGCATGCAGGTGCAGGCGGGCTGCCGCCTTGGCGCACGCGTCATGATCCGATGCCTGGCCGGCCGGGCAAGCCGCCGCCAGGCGCGCCAGCACGGCCGGCTGTTCCGCCGCCGTCGACAACTTGCCTTCGTCGGTATCCCACGAATACAGGCTCAGCAGCGACCACTCGGCGTCATCCAATGCACGGGCGCCCGCCAGCGCCGCCTGCAGCGATTCGGCGGCCGTGTGTTGCGCCGCCAGCGCGATGTCGAGCGCGGCAATAAAGCGTTCGCCATCGAGTTCGCACGGCAGGCGCGTAATTTCACGGCCGTCCGGACTGAACAGGATCAGGGTCGGATAGCTGCGCAAGCGGTATTGCGCGGCCAGCGCCTGGGCGCCGGGCGCATCGCCATCGAGCCAGAATGGCAGCAGGTTGCGCATGCGCTGCGCAAAGTCCGGCCGGCTGAAGATATCCGCTTTGACGCGGTTGCACGGCGGGCACCAGCCCGCGCCCCAGTACAGGAACAGGGGACGGCCATTGCCAGCCGCCAGTTGAAAGGCGGCGCTCAGATCGCCGCTTTGCCACTCGATCGCCGCGCCGCCCATGGTTTAAGCCTCGCGCGCCAGGGCCAGGAATTCCGTGCGCAGCGCCAGGTTCGGCTGCAATTCACCCAGCATGGAAGAAGTCACGGTTTCTTCGCCAGGAGTACGGATGCCACGGCTTTCCATGCACAGGTGACGGCATTTCACCACCACGCCAACCGCTTTCGGTTCCAGCGCATCCATCAGCGCATTGGCGATTTGCTGCGTCATGCGCTCTTGCACCTGCAGCCGGCGGGAAAAGCAATCGACCAGGCGGGTCAGCTTGGACAAGCCGACAATCTTGCCGTTTGGAACATAACCAATCGTGGCCTTGCCAAAGAATGGCGCCAGGTGGTGTTCGCAGTGGCTGTAGACCGGGATGCCGCGCACCACGATCAATTCATTGTATTGCTCGGCGCCGTCTTCAAACACTTTCAGCAAGTCAACCGGGTCCTGCTCATAGCCGGCAGTCCATTGTTTCCATGCCTTGGACACGCGGTGCGGGGTTTCCAGCAGGCCCGGGCGGTCCGGATCTTCACCCAGGCTGGCCAGGAAGCGACGCCAGTCGAGTTCACTAAATGCTTCTTTTGTCATAATGGGGCCATAAAAAATACGATTGCCGCCAGTATATAGAAAACAGCGGCGCGGCACCGGCCGCGTATACCGATGGGTTCTATTTACCCGCCGGCCGGTGCGCATTGATCAGCGCCGACGCGATCGACACCATGGCCCCGTCCGCCGGCCGCTCCGGCCACTCGTCGTCCGGGCCGAACCAGCGCGCTTCGGCAATCTCGGCCGGATCGACCCGGATCTCGCCGTCCAGGTAGTCGGCCGTGAACGCCAGCATCAGGGAGTGGGGAAATGGCCACGACTGGCTGGCAAAATATTGCAGGTTTTGCACGGTCAAGCCGACTTCTTCATATACTTCCCTATGGATGGCTTCTTCCACGGACTCGCCGGCCTCAAGAAATCCTGCCAGTGCCGTAAACCGTTTATAGGGAGCATTGGCGTGCAGGGCGAGCAGCACCTGGTCGCCTTTGCGGATCAACACCATCATGGCGGGGGAAATGCGCGGATAAGCGGTCATGCCGCACGCGGGACAGACAAAACTGCGGTCGCTTGCGGCCAGTT
The DNA here is from genome assembly GCF_058807115.1 of Pseudoduganella sp. GW821-FHT12E03. NCBI lineage: Bacteria > Pseudomonadati > Pseudomonadota > Betaproteobacteria > Burkholderiales > Oxalobacteraceae > Pseudoduganella > Pseudoduganella sp. GW821-FHT12E03. The sequence goes on from NZ_JBXAQJ010000004.1 coordinate 94,889, forward strand.
GCATGGGAGTGGCGCAGGCGCCGCAATACCGGTGCGTGCGGGCCCACTCCGCCAGCTGGTACGCGCGGCCGGCCAACCCCAGGAACTCGCCGTCCAGTACGCCCAGCAGCGAACGCAGGCTGTGCCACGAGTAGTCTGGATGTTGCACAGCGTCACTATTTACCCACGAAGTCTGGTAGACTTTTTGTTGCCACATGCCAACAGGATGAGTTGCCGCCGGATCAAGTGACAAACCGGCATCATGACCGGGCAACGACAGGTCGACGGTGCGCAGCAGGACACGGCTGCCGTGGAACACGAAGATGCGGGTTTCCCCTATGGGGGCGGGGTGGTGAATGGTTGGCTGGAATGACTGCGGAGTTTTCAGCATATTAAGTATTTTCAAAAAAACATTAATCCAAGCATAACCCGACTTTTATTGGAATGGTTAATGACTACGTGCTAAGTCATTGTTTCCATACCAAGATTTAACATACTTTTTGCGCCCTTATCTCAAATTAGCTCCAATTGCAGGTAAGATATATTGCTGTTAGGAGATAAAAAATGGCCTCAATCGTCACGACCTTTACCACGACCCAAATTGCCGCGTTAACCACTGCCCAGGTTTCCATCTGGGGCACGCTGGACATTGCGTCGTTGACCACCGACCAGGTGCAAGTGCTGAACACAGCACAATTGCGGGCCATTAACAGCACCACGCTGAAATCGATGACGACAGCGGGCATCCAGACGCTGAGCACGACGCAGCTGGGCGGCTTCTCGTCGACACAAATCGCCGCGCTGGGCACCAACCAGATTGCCGCGCTGTCGCCCAGCCAGTTTACCGAAGGCTTCGACAGCTCGCAGCTGAACGCGCTGACGTCGCTGCAGATCGGCGCCCTGTCCACCTACCAGGTGTCCCAGCTCGATGCGACCGACATTGCCGGCTTTGGCACGCGCCAGATCAACGCGCTGACCACCAAACAGCTGGCCGCCATCAGCGACGCCAACCTGGCCGGCCTGACCACGCAGCAGGCCGCGGCGCTGTCGTCGCGCCAGGTGGCCGCGCTGACCACGGCGCAATTGAACGCCATGGATGCCGCCGACTTTGGCGCGATCAACACCGCGGCGCTGGCCGGCCTGACGCTGAACCAGGTCCGCAACCTGGACGACGCCCATGTCGCCGCGCTGACCACCCTGCAAACCCGCGCCCTGGCCACCCATCAGCTGTTCGCGCTGACCAGCGAACAAGTCGACGCGCTGGAAACGTCCGACCTGGCGGTGCTGACCTCGACCCAGATGGCGGTCTTGAATTCGACCCAGGTGGAAGCGCTCAGCGCCAGCCAGCTGGCCACGTTCAATTCGATGCAATCGACGTCGCTGACCACCTTGCAGCTGGCGCGTATCAGCTCGACCCAGCTGGCTTCCCTGAACACGCTGGCGTTTGCCGCGCTGAAGACCCAGCAAGTCGCCGCGCTGTCGACCACCACGATCAGCACCCTGACCTCTGACCAGCTGGCCCTGCTCAATACCCAGCAAGTGCAAGCGCTGAGCACGCGCCAGTTGCAATCGCTGGACGGCACCCAGGTGGCGGCCCTGAATACGCTGCAAGTGGCCAACCTGACCACGCGCCAGCTGGCGTCCATGCTGACCAGCCAGCTGGTGGCGATGGAAACCATCGACTTCGCCGCGCTGAAATCGACCCAGCTGGCGGCGCTCACCACACCGCAATTGACGGCGCTCGACACCTCGTACATCGCGGTGCTGAAGTCCACGCAAACCCCGGGCCTCGATTCCAAACAAATCCGCGCCCTGTCCAGCGACCAGGTTGCCGCGCTGGCGACCAATGTGCTGGCCGCGCTGAAAACCAACCAGTCCGCAGCATTGTCCACCGATGCGATCGGCGGCATGGGCGCGACCCAGGCGGCCGCGCTGAACACCTTGCAACTGGCGTCGCTGACGTCGCTGCAGGCACGCGCCCTGACCACCGACCAGATCATCGCGCTGAACAGCCAGCAAGCCAATGCGCTGGGCACCCGCCTGCTCGCCGTGCTGACGTCCGACCAGTTGAATGCCCTGGAAACATCCGACTTCACGCGCCTGCAATCGCACTTGATGGCGGCGCTGACCACCGTGCAAGTGTCGGCGCTGACCACCGACCAGATCGTCGCGCTCAATACCCAGCAAGTCGCCGCGCTGACCACGCGCCAGGTGCAGTCGCTGACCACCGACCAGCTCAATGCGCTGGAAAGCACCGACTTGCGCAGCCTGAAAACCAACCAGATCGCGACCCTGACGACCGCCCAGGTGCAAATGCTGGCCAGCAGCCAGATCGCGCTCCTGACGTCGACCCAGGCCATCGCGCTGACCACCTTGCAACTGAGCGCGTTCGATACCGCCCAGCTGACGGCGTTTGCCAGCAGCGGCCTGGCCGCACTGAAGACCAACCAGATTGCCGCGCTGTCGACCGACAATATTGCGTCGCTGTCGACGACGCAGATCACCCAGCTCAACTCGCTGCAGATGGCCGCCCTGAGCACGCTGCAACTGTCGGTGCTCAATTCCGACCAGCTGGCCGCGCTGACCACCCTGCAAACCGTGTCGCTGACCACGCGCCAGCTGACGTCGCTGTCGTCCGACCAGGTCAATGCGCTGGAATCGACTGACTTTGCCGCCCTGCGCACCCACCAGATCCTGGCGCTGAACAGCGTGCAGGTCGGCGCGCTGGCCACCAACCTGGTGGCGGCGCTGACCACCTTGCAAGTAGGCGTGCTGAGCACCAAACAAGTGTCGCTGCTCACCACTGACCAGCTGGCGGCAATGGAAAGCCAGGACTTTGCCGCACTGAAGTCGCACCAGCTGGCGGCCCTGACCAGCGATTCCATGGCCCTGATCCCGACCACGCAACTGTCGGCCATGAACACCCTGCAGGTGACGCAGCTGAGCTCGTCCCAGGTCGCGGCGCTGTCCACCGACCAGATCCTGGGCCTGCGCTCGAACCAGGTTGCCGCGCTGACCACGCTGCAAATCTCGGCGCTGCAAAACACCCAGCTGGAAGTGTTGCCGACCACCACGTTCTCGGTGCTGAAGAGCACCCAGCTGAACGCGCTGAATTCGCTCCAGGTGGGCGCCATCACGACCACGCAAATGGCCGCCCTGACCACGCTGCAGGCATCCACCATGGGCACACGCCAGGTGGCCGCGCTGAACAGCGACCAGCTGGCCGCGATGGAAACCACGGACTTGCTGGCGCTGCGCTCGCAACAGATCGCGGCACTGAGCACCGATACCCTGCCAGGCTTGCCGACCACGCAATTCCAGGTCTTGACCACGCTGCAACTGGCCGGCCTGACCTCGTCGCAAATGGCCACCCTGACGGTGGACCAAGTGGTGGCGCTGACCACCCTGCAAGCGGCCAACTTGAACACGCGCCAGGTCTCGGCGCTGACGTCCGACCAGCTGGCCGTGCTGGAGTCGCAAGACTTTGCCGCCCTCAAGACCCAGCAGGCGGCCGCGCTGACCACCGACCAGGTCGCGAAATTGTCGACCACGCTGGTGGCGGCATTGACCACCCTGCAGGCCGGCGCGCTGACCACGCAGCAAATCGCCACGTTGTCGTCCGACCAGACACTGGCGCTGGAATCGACCGACCTGGCCGTACTGAAAACCCACCAGGTGGCCGCCCTCGGCAGCGACAACATTACCGCGCTGTCCACCAGCCAGTTGCGCGCCATCACGACGGTGCAGATCGGCGCCCTGACCACGGCGCAACTGAACGCCATCACGGCCGCCAATATCGCCGAACTCACGACGGCGCAAGCGGCCAACCTGCGCACCAGCCAGTTGGCCGCGCTGTCCACCGATTTGCTGGGCGCGCTGGAAACCACCGACTTTGCCGCGCTGCGCACCAACCAGATTGCCGCGCTGACCACGTATCAGACCGGCACGCTGTCGGCCAGCCTGCTGGCCGCGCTGACCACACAGCAAACCGCCGCGCTGTCGACCCTGCAAATCGCCTCGTTCAACACCGACCAGGTGCGCGCGCTGGAAACCAATGACGTCGCCGCGCTGAAATCAGCGCAATTGTCCGGCCTGTCGACCGACCACATCGCGTCGCTGACCACCGACCAGTTGCTGGCGCTGACCTCGATCCAGATGGCGGCCCTGACCAGCCTGCAATTCTCCGCGCTGACGACGGAGCAATTGGGCCTGCTGAACTCGGTGCAATTGATGGCGCTGAGCACCAACCAGATCATCGGCCTGACCACCGACCAGCTGGCCAGCATTTCCACCGCGTCGTTCTCGCGCCTGAAAATCACGCAGATCGCCGCCCTGACCACCCTGCAAGTGTCCGGCCTCGATACGGCGCACATTGCCGCGTTCAACACGGCACAAGCAGCCGCGCTGACCACCAAGCAAATCAGCATCCTGAACACGCTGCAAGTGGCCGCGATTGAAACCGACGACCTGGCCGCGCTGAAGACCGTCCAGCTGGCCTCCCTGAGCACCGAGCAGATCGGGGCGCTCTCCACCGACCAGGTGCAAAACCTGAAGGCGTCGCAGTTGACGGCCTTCAACAGCACCCAGCTGCCGGGCTTCAATTCGGACCAGATCGTCGCGCTGACCACGCTGCAGGTATCGAGCCTGTCGAACACGCAAATTGCCGCGCTGTCCAGCGACCAGCTGAACGCGATGGAAGCGGGCGACTTCGCCAGCCTGAAAGCCACGCAAGTGACGGCGCTGACCAGCGACCAGGCGCAAGCCCTGGATACCGCGCACGTGCAGGCGCTGACCACCCTGCAATTCGCGTCGCTGACCAGCACCCAGCTGTCGGCCCTGTCCACGGCCGGCATTGCCGCGATCGAACTGGACGACCTGGCCGCCATCAAGGTCGGGCCGCTGGCGTATCTCACCAGCGCGCAGATCCAGGCGCTGACCAATGACCAGATCATCACGCTGACCAGCCTGCAAGTCGGCGCCCTGAACACCGAACATATTGCCTCGCTGACCACCAGCCAGTTGAACGCGATGGAAGACGCCGACCTGGCGACCCTGCGCGCCAACCAGCTGGGCGCGCTGTCCACCCTGCAAGTGGTCTCGCTGCTGGACTCGCAAATCCAGGCGCTGACGTCGCTGCAAATCACCCTGCTGAACAGCGACCAGTTCGCGGCGCTGACCACCAACCAGATCATTGCGCTGACGTCGGCGCAGGTCCGCGCCCTGAACACGCTGCAAATCGCCTCGCTGACCACGACCCAGCTGGCCGCGATCGAGCAGGACGATTTCGCGATCCTGAAAACCAACCAGATCGCCGCGTTGACCACCTTGCACATCGGGGCCCTGAGCAACGACCAGGTCATCACGCTGAACACGCTGCAAATCAAGGCGCTGACCAGCGACCAGTTGCAGGCGCTGACCTCGGCGCAATTGCTGGTGCTCGAATACGAAGACCTGGCGTCGCTGACCACCGTGCAAATCGGTTACCTGGGCAGCTTCCAGCTGGAAGGCCTGAGCCCGGACCAGCTGCAAGCCCTGACCACCTTGCAAATCCGCGCGCTCAATTCCGACCAGTTGATCGCGCTGTCGACGGAACGCATCGAATCGATGACGTCCGACCAGTTGAACGCGCTAACCTCCGACCAGGTGCAAAGCCTGACGTCGACACAGATCCGCGCCATCGCGCTCGATGACTTCGCCGTGCTGACCACCAGGCAGATCGCTAACATGGCGAACTCGCAAGTGACGTCGCTGACCACCGACCAGATCATTGCCCTGACCACGTACCAGGCCAGCGCACTGACGTCCGACCAGTTGCAGGCGCTGACCTCCGACCAGTTGAATGCACTGGAAGCGGAAGACCTGGCCGTGCTGGCCTATAACCCGGCCATGGTATTGACCAGCAACCTGATTTCCATGCTGACCGCGGCGCAAATCCCGAACCTGACCACCAGCCAGCTGGCTGCCATGGCCAGCGACCAGATGAACGCGTTCACCACCGAGCAGATCGATGCGCTGACCACCAAGCAAGTGCTGGCGCTGCATTCGGGCCTGCTGCAAGCGCTGACCAGCACGCAACTGCAAGCCATCGCGGCCGATGACATCGCCGTGCTGACCACGGCGCAAATGAATTACCTGACCAGCGACCAGATCGCCCTGCTGGCCACCAGCCAGGTCGAAGCGCTGACCACCCTGCAAGTGGCCAATCTGGCCACCGAACAGTTGGCGGCCATGGGCACCGACCAGATCGTGGCGTTGGAATCGGACGACCTGGCCGCGCTGCGCACCAGCCAGGTGACCGCGCTGACCAGCAGCCAGCTGGTCAGCCTGGGTTCGGACGACATCATTTACCTGACGTCCACGCAATTGAACGTGCTGAACAGCGAACAATTGCAGGCGCTGACCACCGACCAGGTGATTGCCCTGACCACGGCGCAAACCACGGGCCTGTCGAACGACCAGCTGGCGCTGTTGCTGGACACGCAGCTGGCGGCGATGGAAACCGACAATATCGCGCGCCTGACCACCGTACAGCTGAATGCACTGAACAGCCTGCAAATCCAGGTCTTGACCAGCGACCAGGTGGCGGGGCTGACGACCTTGCAAGTGTCCACCCTGGATACCAGCCTGGTGGCGGCGCTGACCAGCGACCAGTTCGCGGCCATGGAAACCAATGACCTGCGCTCGTTGAAGAGCACGCAGATTGCCGCCCTGACCACCGTGCAACTGCCGTTGCTGGGCACGGACAGCATCGCGCTGCTGACCACCGCGCAAATCGCTGGCCTCGACGCCACGCAAGTGGCCTCGCTGTCGTCCGATCAGGTGGGCGCCTTCACCACGCAACAAGTGGCCAACCTGAGCCTGGATCAACTGGCCGCGCTGACCAGCGACCAGATGCCGGGCCTGGAAACCATCGACCTGAATGCGCTGAAGACCACGCAATTGCAGGCGCTGGCGTCCGAGCAGATCGCCGCGCTGACCACCGACCAGACCAGCGCGCTGAACACGAAGCAGATCGCGAACCTGACGGCCACGCAAATCTCCGAAGGTTTCACGACCGACCAGATTGCCGCCCTGACCACGGCGCAAATCCGCGCCATGACCAGCGCCCAGTTCGACGCGCTGACGGCAACCCAGGTGGCGGCAATTGAAACCACCGACTTGTATGCGCTGAGCTCGCTGCAAATGTCGACCCTGAGCGCCAGCCTGCTGTCGTCGCTGACGACGCTGCAAGTCAATGCCCTGTCGACGTCCGCGCTGGCCGGCCTGAGCCTGACGCAACTGGCCGATGGCATCACCACCGAGCAATTGACCACGTTCGGTACGCACCAGGTGAACGCGCTGTCCACCCTGCAATTCTCGTCGATGACCAGCCTGCAGATTTCCGTGCTGTCGACCTTGCAGATGGCGGCACTGGGTACCCGCGCCGTGGCGGCGCTGACCACCGACCAGATCATGCAGGGCTTGACGGACACGCAGTTGGCGGCCTTCAACACGGCAGCCATCCGCGCCCTCAATTCGCAGCAAGTGTCGGTGCTGCAGGATGCGCACCTGGCCGCGCTCGACACGGTCCAGGTGGCCGTGCTGACCAGCACCCAGCTGGGCGGCTTCGATACGCACCAGCTCAACACGCTGAACACGCTGCAAATCAGCACCCTGACCAGCACGGCGATTGCCGGCCTGAACGCGGCGTCGCTGGCGGAAGGCTTGAGCAATACGCAACTGGCGGCGCTCAACACGTCGCAGGCGGTGGCGCTGACCACGGCGCAGCTGAATGCCCTGTCGAGCGACCAGTTGAACGCGCTGGAAACCGAAGACCTGGCGGTCTTGACCACCAAGCAAATCAGTTCACTCGACAGCACGCTGCTGATGGGCCTGTCGGGCACGCAAGTGGCCGCCCTGACCACCTTGCAAGTGCGCGCCATGACGACCTTGCAAATGGCGGCGCTCGATACCGCCAACTTTGCCGAACTGACCAGCGACCAGATGGAATCGCTGTCGAGCACGCAAATCCGTGCGCTCGATGCCGGTGTGCTGGCAACCCTGCCGACCAGCAACCTGGCGGCGCTGGGCACGACCATGATTGCCGCCCTGTCGACCCTGCAGATCAGCAGCCTGACGCAGACGCAAATCCCGGCGCTGACCAGCGACCAGGTGCCGGCGCTGACCAGCACGCAAATCGCGGCGCTGACGGCCGACCAGATGCTGGTCGTCACCACCGACCAGATCACCGCGCTGACCACCGCGCAAATCGGTTACCTGTCCACCAGCCAGTTGCCGGCGCTGACCAATGCGCAACTGCTGACCTTGTCGGCCGACCAGGTCCAGGCCATCAAGGTCAGCCAGATCACGTCGCTGACGGTGGACCAGATCGGTATCCTGTCGGACAGCCAGTTGACCAGCTTCACGACGCAACAGATCCAGAGCCTGAGCAATACGCAAATTGCCGCGCTGTCGGCCACCCAGGCCGCCACCCTGGCCACCCAGCAAGTCGCCGCGCTGAAGAATTCCCAGCTGGCGGTGTGGACGGTGGACCAGATCAGCGCGCTGAACAGCGAGCAAGTGCCGGTGATGAACACGTCGCAGATCAGCAACCTCAGCACCGACCAGATCGGTTACCTGACGGATACGCAGATCACGTACCTGACCACCACCCAGATTGCCGCGCTGAAAGCCAGCCAGGCCGCCGTGCTGAGCGCCACGCAACTGGCGCAGCTCAGCAACGACCAGGTCGGCGCGCTGACCACCGCGCAAATCTATGCGCTGACGGCGACGCAAATCACCGCGCTGCCGATCGCCCAATGGATTGCGTTGAACACCCTGCAAATGCAGGCGCTGAAAGCCACGCAAATCCAGGCGCTGACCACCGAACAGGTGGCCAGCCTGACGGCCACGCAGGCCGCCGGTCTCAGCACCTTGGCCATCGTGTCGTTCACCACCACGCAAATCCAGGCGCTGGAAACCGACGACCTGGCGGCGCTGAGCCTGTCGCAGGTGAATACGTTCACGGCGTCGCAAGTGGCGGCCATGAATACGTCGCAAACCATGGCGCTCAATGCCGGCTCGTCGTACTACGCGACGCCGCTGGTGCTCGACCTGGACGGCAACGGTGTCACCACCGTCAGCCTGGACCAGGGCGTGGCGTTCGACATCTATGCCGCCGGCGAGAAAACCGCCACCGGCTGGGTGGACGCGAACGATGGCTTGCTGGCGCTGGACCGCAACAGTGACGGTGAAATCAACGACGCTTCCGAACTGTTCGGCGACCACACAGCGCTGGCCGATGGCAGCACCGCGCAGGATGGCTACCAGGCCTTGGGCGCGCTGGACAGCAATGCCGACGGCGTGATCGACAGCCGCGACGAAGCCTACAGCCACCTGCGCGTGTGGATCGATGCCAACGCCGACGGCGTCAGCAACGCCGGCGAATTGCATACCCTGCAAAACCTGGACATCGCGTCGCTGTCGATTGCCGCGCAAACTGATGGCAGCCTTGATAACGGCAATATCGTGGGCCTGAAGTCGAGCTACACCAAGACCGACGGCAGCACCGGTGAAACCGCCGACGTGTGGTTCCGCACCTCGGCCTCGCCGATGTCGGCGCAGGTGAGCAGCCTGTCGCACGCCCTGTCGAGCTATGCGATGGCGAAAGATGCGGCCCCGGCCGCACCGAAGCTGACCCTGGACCAGGGTGGCGCGATGGCGCCGGCGGTGCAGCAGATGGCCGATGCGATGCGCGACTTCCGTACCCACGCACCGCTGTTGTCGGCGGCGCCGGTGGATCGTCCAGACGGCATGCAAAGCCTGGCGCACGCGCAAACCGGCTGGCTGGCGACGCCGAACAAATAAGCAGCCCGCCCGGTCCGCCAAAAGGCGCCGTTTCCCCTGCGTGGGAACGGCGCCTTTTCATTTGATGGCGAGTTGGCAAACGAAATGTGGTGCGACCGTATCCGCACCGTCACAATGTGCGCCGCCAGAGGGAAAAGGCGCAAGAAAGCCCCCCACAACCCCTTTGTTTCTGGTTTAGAATAGCCCTCGCTAGCCGATAATAGGCTGGCAGGAGAATCGCCGCCCACTTGCGCATTCCGCTGCCAAACTAAAAAACCAAAGGGAGCATTATGAAAGCAGTCATTCTTGCAGGCGGACTGGGGACACGGCTGAGCGAAGAAACCACCGTCAAGCCCAAGCCGATGGTGGAAATCGGCGGCAAACCCATCTTGTGGCATATCCTGAAATCCTACTCGGCCCATGGCATCAATGATTTCGTGATCTGCTGCGGCTACAAGGGTTACATCATCAAGGAATTTTTCGCCAACTACTTCCTGCACACATCCGACGTCACCTTCGACCTGCAATACAACACCATGCAGGTGCACGAACGTCACGCGGAACCGTGGAAAGTCACCCTGGTCGATACCGGCGAAAACACCATGACCGGCGGCCGCCTGAACCGCGTGCGCGCCTACATTGAAAAAGACGAAGCGTTTTGCTTCACCTATGGCGATGGCGTGGCCGACATCGACATTGCCGCGTCGGTGAAATTCCACAAGGAACATGGCAAGCTGGCCACGATGACGGCTGTGCAGCCGCCGGGCCGCTTTGGCGCACTGGACCTGGACGGCACCAGCATTGCCGCCTTCAAGGAAAAACCGCAAGGCGACGGCAACTGGATCAACGGCGGCTACTTCGTCCTGTCGCCCAAAGTACTCGATTACCTCACCGACGATGCCTGCATCTGGGAAAAAGAACCGCTGGAACGTCTGGCCGCCGAAGGCCAGTTGAACGCCTTCCAGCATCACGGTTTCTGGCAACCGATGGATACCTTGCGCGACAAGGTGGCGCTGGAAGAACTGTGGCAAAGCGGCAAGGCCCCATGGGTGCACCGCGCATGAACCCATCGTTCTGGCAGGGCAAACGCGTTTTCCTGACCGGCCATACCGGTTTCAAAGGCAGTTGGCTGAGCTTGTGGTTGCAGCAATTGGGCGCCGAGGTGCATGGGTACGCGCTGGCGTCGCCCAGCCAGCCCAGCCTGTTTGAGGCCGCGGCGGTCGGCCAGGGCATGCAGTCCACGCTGGGCGACATCCGCGACGCGGACGCGCTGCGCGCGGCGGTCCAGGCGGCCCGGCCCGACATCGTGATCCACATGGCGGCCCAGGCGCTGGTGCGCTACTCCTATGCGCATCCGGTGGAAACCTATTCCACCAACGTGATGGGACTGGTGCACCTGTTCGAAGCGGTGCGCGCCACCCCGGGCATCCGCGCCGTGGTCAACGTCACCAGCGACAAGTGCTATGAAAACAAGGAATGGCCATGGGGTTACCGTGAAAACGAACCCATGGGCGGCTATGACCCGTACAGCAACAGCAAGGGTTGCGCCGAGCTGATCACCAGCGCGTACCGCAATTCGTATTTCAATCCAGCAAAGTATGCCGAGCACGGCATTGCGCTGGGTTCCGGCCGCGCCGGCAACGTGATCGGCGGCGGCGACTGGGCCGAAGACCGCCTGATTCCCGACATGGTGCGCGCGATTGCCGCCGGCAAGCCGGTGCAAATCCGCAGCCCGCACGCGATCCGTCCGTGGCAGCACGTGCTGGAACCACTGTCGGGTTACCTGACCCTGGCCGAGCGGCTGGTTCAGCACGGGCCGGACTATGCCGAAGGCTTCAACTTCGGCCCGCACGACGCCGATGCGCGCCCGGTCGAATGGATCATCGGCCGCCTGTGCGACAGCTGGGGCGATGGTGCGGCATGGCAACTGGACGCCGCCCCGCAGCCACATGAGGCAACCTATCTGAAACTGGATTGTTCCAAGGCGAAGAGCCGCCTGGGCTGGCAACCGCGCTGGACCCTGGCGCAAACCATCGACCATATTGTCGCCTGGCACAAGGCGCACGCCGCCGGCGCCGATATGCGCGCGCTGACCCTGGCGCAAATCGCCACCTATCAAAATACTGGACACGAGTAAGGCAGCAACACCATGAGCATCGATCAACTGAGCAAAGAACAACTGCGCGAACAAATCCTCCAACTGGTCGCCCAATATGGCGCGCTGGCCAGCCAGCCGAAAGCCTTCGTGCCGGGCGAAACCACGATTCCGCCGGCCGGCAAAGTCGTCGGCGCACCGGAAATGGGCTTGATGGTCGATGCCTCGCTGGATGCCTGGCTGACCACCGGCCGTTTCAATGACGAGTTCGAAGCCAAATTGGCCAAGCTGATCGGTGTGCAATTCCTGATCACCGTGAACTCCGGCTCGTCGGCCAACCTGGTGGCGTTTTCCGCGCTGACCTCGCCCAAGCTGGGCGACCGCGCCATTTTGCCGGGCGATGAAGTGATCGGCGTGGCGGCGGGCTTCCCGACCACCGTCAACCCGATCCTGCAATTCGGCGCGGTGCCGGTGTTTGTCGACGTGGAACTGGGTACCTACAACATCGATGTGACCCAGCTGGAAGCGGCCATCAGCCCGAAAACCAAGGCCATCATGCTGGCCCACACGCTGGGCAACCCGTACAACCTGGACGCCATCACGGCGATCTGCAAGAAATACAACCTGTGGCTGATCGAAGATTGCTGCGACGCCCTGGGTTCGACATACCACGGCAAGATGGTCGGCACCTTTGGCGACATCGGCACCATGTCGTTCTATCCGGCGCACCACATCACCATGGGTGAAGGCGGCGCCGTGTTCACCAACAACCCGGAATTGAAAATGATCGCGGAATCGTTCCGCGACTGGGGCCGCGACTGCTATTGCCCGCCAGGCAAGGACAATACCTGCGGCAAGCGTTTTTGCTGGAAACTGGGCACCTTGCCGGAAGGCTATGACCACAAGTACACCTATTCGCACCTGGGCTACAACCTCAAGATCACCGACATGCAGGCGGCCTGCGGCCTGGCCCAGATTGACCGCGCGCCCGGCTTCATCCAGGCCCGCAAGGATAATTTCGCGTTCCTGAAACAGCGTTTGCAAACGTGCACGGAATTCCTGGTGTTGCCGGAAGCGACCGAACATTCGGACCCGTCGTGGTTCGGCTTCCCGATGACGATCAAGCCGGAATCGAATGTGTCGCGGGTGGATTTGCTGCAATACCTGGACCAGCACAAGATCGGCACCCGCCTGCTGTTCGCCGGCAACCTGACCCGCCAGCCTTACATGGTGGGCCGCAATTACCGCGTCTCCGGCGAACTGGTCAACACCGACCGCGTCATGAACGACACCTTCTGGATCGGTGTTTATCCCGGCCTGACTCAAGAAATGCTGGAATACGCCGCTACCAAGATTGAAGAGTTCTTCGGCGTGGGATTCTGACTTATCTGCTGTGCAGCTTATCTGCCGACTAACTTCTACCTAGACATCCGATGCAAGTGCAAGAAAAAATCAAGGTCGCCCAGCAAGTGGCCGAAAAGCTCGAACAAATGGGCATCCGCCACGTCTTCGGCATTATCGGCGCCGGCAATGTGCATTTGTTCGAAGCCATCACCCGCCACGGCTACAGTGAAATCGTGTGTGTGCACCACGAACAAAGCGCCGCCATGGCGGTGCAAACCTATTACCGCACGCATGGCCGCCTGGCGGCCGTGCTGCTGACCACGGGCGCCGGTTCCACCAACGGCATCACCGGCGTGGTGTCGGCCTGGGCCGACTCGATTCCGTGCCTGATCATTGCCGGCAATGAAAACTCGCGTTTCACGTTCCCGGAAAACCCGCTGCGCATGTGGGGCGTGCAAGGTTACGATTCCTGCCAGATGGTGGAGCGCGTGACCAAGTTCCAGCAGCGCGTGACCAAGCTGGACCAGACCATGCACGCGCTGGAAGAAGCCGTGCACGTGGCGCTGGATGGCCGTCCCGGTCCGGTCTGGGTGGAAATCCCGATGGATATCCAGTCCGGCCGCATCGAGCGCGAAGCCATGGCGCATTTCACCCCGCCAGTCTCCAACCGTGCACTGTCGGAGACCGCCTCCAACCAGCTCGACAGCGCGATCGATGCGCTGCTGGCGGCCGAACGTCCGGTCCTGTGGCTGGGCAACGGCATCCGCCTGGCCGGCGGCGAGCGCGCCATTGCGCCGCTGCTGGACCTGCTGGGCGTGCCGGCGCTGGTGTCGTGGGCCGGCATCGACATGGTCGATTCCGATCACCCGCTGGTGTTTGGCCGCGCCGGCGTCTATGGCCAGCGCGCCGCCAACTTCGTGCTGCAAAACAGTGATTACGTGCTGGCCATCGGCACCCGCCTGGCGATCCCGCAAGTCGGTTACGACTTGACGGAACTGGCGCGCGGCGCCCGCATCGACGTGGTCGATATCGATCCGACCGAAGTGTCCAAGCACGCGGTGCGCACCACGGAGAACATCGTCGCCGACGCCAAGACCTTCATCGAAGAGCTGCACGGGCGCGTGGCGGTCCGTGGCCCGGTTGCCGGTTCACCCGCTGTGCCGGCCTGGCTGGAACGCTGCCGCGCCTATGAAGCGCAATTCCCGTGGGTGGGCGAAGAGCACGCCGACAAGGGCGGCTTCATGAATTCCTACCGCTTCATGGAACGCCTGAACCAGCACTTCAAGCCGGACCAGATCGTCGTGACCGACATGGGCACCGCGCTGCTGTGCGGCCACCAGGTGCTGCGCATCAAGGATGGCCAGCGCCTGATGACGTCCACCGGCCTGGGCGAGATGGGCTATGGCTTGCCGGCCGCGCTGGGTGTGTCGTTCGCCAACGACCGTGGCGAAGTCATGTGCCTCAACTGCGATGGCGGCATCATGATGAATTTGCAGGAACTGCAAACCATGGTGCACCACAAGCTGCCGATCAAGCTGTTCATCTTCAACAATGACGGCTACCTGATGATCAAGCACACCCAGAATTCGCTGTTCAAGAGCACCTATGTCGGCACCGATGCGGCGTCCGGCGTGTCGTGCCCGGACTTCTCGAAACTGGCCAAGGCATTCGACATCCCGTCGTTCCAGATCCGCCAGTGGGATGAAGTCGACAGCACCCTGGAACAGGTGCAAGCCGCCACCGGCCCGGTGATTTGCGAAGTGTTCATGCATCCGGAACAGCTGTTCTCGCCGAAGCTGTCGGTGGTGGCCCGTCCGGACGGCAGCCTGGTGTCGCCGCCGCTGGAAGACCTGTCGCCGCTGCTGCCGCGCGACGTGCTCGATCAGGCCATGCTGGACGGTATGCACGAGAAATCTCGCGCGCTCTGATATGAGCAGGCTGGCCATCCTCGGCGCAAGCAGCCAGATCGCCAAAGACCTGGTCCGCTCGCTGGTGGACGCGGGGCAAGGCGACCTGCTGCTGTATGTGCGCGACACGGCCGCCATGCAGGCCTGGCTCGACCGGCAAGACCTGGACTTGCCGGTCGCCGCGTACGGCGAGTATGACCGCGTGCCGCACGACGCCGTCCTCAATTTCGTCGGCGTCGGCGATCCGCAGCGCGCCGCCAGCATGGGCGGCGATATTTTCAACATCACGCAACAGTTCGACGACCTGGCGCTGGCCGGCCTGCGCCGCCATCCGTCGCGGCGCTATCTGTTCCTGTCCAGCGGCGCGGCCTATGGCAGCGATTTCGCCGCGCCCGCCGGGCCGGATACCCGCGCCACGGTCGCCATCAACGCGCTGCAGCCGCAGGATTACTATGCGGTGGCCAAGCTGCATGCCGAATGCCGCCACCGCGCGCGGCCGGACGACGCCATCACCGACCTGCGCATCTTTAACTATTTCAGCCACACGCAAGACCTGGCGGCGCGCTTCTTCATCACCGACATGCTGCGCGCGGTGCGCGACGGCAGCGTGCTGCACACCAGCCCCGGTTTCATGGTGCGCGATTACCTGCACCGCGCCGACTTTCACCAGCTGGTCCGGTGCGTGCTGGCGGTACCAGGCAACCGTGCGCTTGATTGCTACAGCGCCGCCACCATCGACAAACCGGCCTTGCTGGCGCTGATGCAACGCCGCTTCGGCCTGCGCTATGAGGTGGCCGACGGCAGCGCTGTCAATGCCACCGGCAGCAAACCGCATTACTACTCGCTCAACCGGCAAGCCGCCGAATTGGGCTACCAACCGGCCTACTCTTCCGAGGATGGCATCGCCAGCGAATCGGCGATAATCCTTGGCAAGACCGCAGACCACGACATGGATAGCGCAAGATGAAAACACCTGCCCCGCTCAAGATAGCCATCATCGGTTCCGGCAACATCGGCACCGACCTGCTGATCAAAGCCATGCGCTCGCCGCACCTGACCTGCACCCTGTTCGCGGGCCGCAATTTCAACTCGGCCGGCATGAAGCGCGCCAGCCAGCTGGGCGTGCCGATTTCCGACCGGGGTATCGAAGCCATCGTGGAAAACCCGGACATTTGCGATCTGGTGTTCGACGCGACGTCCGCCATGGCCCACATCGAACACTGGGCCGCGCTGGAAAAACTCGGCAAGACCGTGATCGACATGACCCCGGCCAAGCTGGGCGAATTCTGCATCCCCGCCATCAATGCCCAGGCCTGCCTCGACACCGGCTCGCGCAACATCAACATGGTGACCTGCGGCGGCCAGTCGTCGATCCCGATTGCGCATGCGATCGGCAACGTGCACAAGAACGTCGAATACATGGAAGTGGCGTCCAGCATCGCATCGCGCAGCGCCGGCCCGGCCACGCGCGCCAACCTGGACGAATACATTGAAACCACGGAAGACGCGCTGCAGCGCTTTTCCGGCGCCGCGCGCGCCAAGGCGATCCTGATCCTGAATCCGGCCAACCCGCCGATCGACATGCAGACCACCATTTACGCCAAGATCACGGACCCGGACTTGCCGGCCATCCGCGCCGCGGTCGACGCCATGGTGGCGGAACTGAAAACCTACGTGCCCGGCTACCAGCTGATCGTGCCGCCGACCCTGGAAGGCGGCCGCGTGGTCACCACCATCAAGGTGCTGGGCAACGGCGATTACCTGCCCCAGTACGCGGGCAACCTCGACATCATCAATTGCGCCGCTATCGCGATGGCCGAACGCCTGGCCACCGCGGACGACGCGAAGGAGCGCCAGCATGGCTAAGAAAATCCTGATCAGCGACCCGACCCTGCGCGACGGCAACCACGCCGTGCGCCACCAGCTCAGCCGGGAAAGTTTTGTCGCGTATTGCCAGGCCGCCGAAGCGGCGCGCGTGCCGATCGTCGAAGTCGGCCATGGCAATGGCCTGGGCGCCTCGTCCATGCTGGTGGGCGAATGCCGCCTGACCGATGACGATATCCTGCAAACCGCGCGCGCCAACCTGAAGCACTCGCGCCTGGGCATCCACGTGATTCCCGGCTTTTGCACCATCAAGAAAGACTTGAGCCGCGCCATCGACCTGGGCGTGGACGTGTTCCGCATCGCCGCCCACTGCACCGAAGCCGACATCACCGACCGCCACATCAATTATGTGCGCCAGGCCGGCAAGGAAGCCTGGGGCGTGCTGATGATGAGCCACATGGCGACGCCGTCGGTGCTGCTGGAAGAAGCCAAGAAAATGGAATCGTACGGCGCGGAAGCCATCGTCATCATGGATTCGGCCGGCGCGTATTTCCCGGACGACGTCAAGGAACGCATCGGCACCCTGGTGGGTGGCCTGTCGATACCGGTCGGTTTCCACGGCCATAACAACCTGGGCATGGCGGTCATCAACTCGGTGGAAGCCGTCAACGCGGGCGCCACCATCATTGACGGCACCATCCGCGGCTTTGGCGCGGGCGCCGGCAATACCCAGCTCGAAGTGCTGGTGGCGGTGTTCGACCGCCTCGGCTTCGAAACCGGCATCGACTTGTACAAGATCCTCGACGCGGCCGACGTGGCGGAAAAGGAATTCAACCCGGTGGCGCCATCGATTTCGCCGCTGTCCATCGTCAGCGGCCTGGCCGGCGTGTTTTCCGGCTTCGCCAAGCCGGTGGCGCGCGCCGCGCAGGATTACAACGTCGACCCGCGCGACATCTTCTTCGGCCTCGGCAAGCGCAACGCCGTGGCGGGCCAGGAAAGCCTGATCATCGAAGTTGCACGCGACCTGGCCGCACAAGGCGGCACCACTACGAAAGGCTGACTCCATGACCGACCGTACCAGCCATAACGATCTCGCCCGCTACGCGGAAATGCGCCAGGATTGCCTGGCCGCCTGCGCCGACCAGTCCGACGTGCGCGGCGCGCTGGCGCGCCAGCACATCGCCGTGACCGGCGGCACCGGCTTCCTCGGCACCTGGGTGGCGGAAATGGTGGCCACCCTGAATGACGAGTACAACCTCGGCATCACGCTCGACCTGTATGCGCGCAACATTGGCGAGTGGCCGCAAAAGTGCCCGCACCTGGCCAACCGCCTCGACATCCGCCTGAAGAAACAGGACGTGCGCTCGTCGTTTGAATTCGCGCGCGGCACCAGCTATGTGCTGCACGCGGCCGGCATCCCGAACAACCGGGTGCACGCGTCCGACCCGCTGCGCGTGTACCAGACCACCACAGCCGGCGTCGCCAACGCGCTGGAAGCCGCCTCGCAGCTGGACGGGCTGCGCCGCTTCGTCAACGTCAGCTCCTGCCTGGTGGCCGGCGCGCCGCAGCGTTCCGGCGCGCTGACGGAAACCGATGTGTTCCCGCTGGCGGTGGGCCATCCCCACACCGTGTACGCGGAAGCCAAGCGCAGCGCGGAAATGGTGGCGGCGATTTTCCGCAGCCAGTACCGCCTGCCCGTGTCCACCGTGCGCCCGTTCACCCTGACCGGCGCCTACCAGGAACTGGACCGTCCGTGGGCCATCAACAACTTCCTGCGCGACGTCCTGACCAGCGGTGAAATCCGCATCCACGGCGACGGCAGCGCGCGCCGCAGTTACCTGTACGGCAGCGACGCGGCCTGGTGGTGCCTGGCCGCGCTGGCCAAGGGCGTCGATGGCGAAGTGTATAACCTGGGCAGCCCGCAGCCAGTCAGCCACCTGGACCTGGTGCGCCTGATCGGCGACCAGGTGGCGCCGCGCCCGCGCGTCGCGCTCAACACCTTGCCCAACCGCCCGGTGCGCGACGACGACCTGTTCCCCGACACCACGGCCACGGAAAAGCGCCTGGGTGTGCGCCAGACCTGCACGCTCGACCACACCATCGATAAAACGTACCGCTGGTTCAGCACGCCGCGCGCCTGAACCGGAGCTTGAAAGAGAACATGATTAAACCGACGACTGTTTCCCCGCTCACGTCCGAACAGGCCGCCCAGGTCGACGCGGCCATGCAGCAAGCCGCCACCGGCATGCTGCAGATCATCGAACTGTTCCAGGTGGCCCAGCTGCTGACCGAAGCCGGCCAGAGCGATCAAGCCATCCATGTCTACCGCCTGTGGCTGGACAACACGCCGTCGCCGCTGGCGTACGCGGCCTGGTTCAACCTGGCCGTGCTGCTGGCGGTGGCCGATGAAGCCGGGGCCGAGGCGGCCTACCGCGCCTCGCTGAAAGCCAATCCCAATTTCGTCGAAGCGCTGCTGAACCTGGGCACCTTGCTCGAGCGCATGAAGCGCCCGGAAGAATCGCTGGAACTGTGGCGCCGCGCGGTCGAGATTTCGCCACCCACCACGCCGCCGACCAAGGCGCTGCGCGTACAGGCGCTCAACAACATCGGCCGCCTGCAGGAAATCCTCAAGCGCATGCCGGAAGCCGAAGCCGCGCTGGCGGAAAGCCTGCGGCTGGAACCGGAGCAGCGCAACGTCGTCACGCACTGGGTGCACCTGCGCCAGAAACAGTGCAACTGGCCCGTGTACGACACCCGCATCGGCATTTCCGAGCGCAAGCTGCTGGACGGCACGTCGGCGCTGGCGATGCTGAGCGCGTCGCCGGAACCGATCGAACAGGTCGGCGCGTCGCAGCGCTACGTCGAAGAAAAAGTGTTAAAAGGCGTGGCGCCGATGGCCACCGCCGGCTACAAGCACGAGCGGCTGCGCATCGGCTACCTGTCGTCCGACTTTTGCTCGCACGCGGTGTCGATCCTGACCGCCGAACTGTATGGCTTGCACGACCGCAGCAAATTCGAAGTGTTCGGCTTTTGCTGGAGCCATGAAGATGGTTCGCCGATGCGCGCGCGCGTCATTGCCGGCATGGACCACCATATCCGGATCGGCGCCCTGTCCGACCTGGAGGCGGCGCAGCTGATCCGCGCCTGCGAAATCGACATCCTGGTCGATTTGCACGGCCTGACCATGAATGCCCGCCACAACATCCTGTCGCACCGCCCTGCGCCGGTGCAGATCACGTGGCTGGGCCTGCCAGGTCCGACCGCGCTGCCGGAAATCGATTACGTAATTTCCGACCCGTTCGTGATGCCGCCCGAGCTCGAGCCTTTCTTCACTGAAAAGCCGCTGCACATGCCGCACACGTTCCAGATCAATGACCGCCAGCGCCAGATCGGCGTCAAGCCCACGCGCGAATCGTGCGGCTTGCCGGAAGACGCCTATGTGTTCTGCGCCTTCAACAATACCTTCAAGATCATCCCGGAAGTGTTCGACAGCTGGATGCGCATCATGCGCGACGTGCCGAACTCGGTGCTGTGGCTGGTGGCCGATGGCGACATCGTGCGCTCCAACCTGCAGCGCGAAGCGCAGGTGCGCGGCGTCCATCCGGACCGCCTGCTGTTTGCCAAGCGCGTCGCGCCGGCCGATTACCTGGCGCGCTTCCAGGTGGCCGACCTGTTCCTCGACACCAATCCGTTTGGCGGCGGCACCACCGCCAGCGACGCGCTGTGGGCCGGCCTGCCGGTCCTGACCTGCGCCGGCAAGACGTTCTCGTCGCGCATGGCGGGCAGCCTGCTGCGCGCGGTCGGCTTGCCGGAACTGGTGACGTTCACCACCGCCGATTACGAAGCGCTGGCCATCAAGCTGGGCAACGACCGCGCCTATACCGCCGAACTGCACAAGAAACTCGACGCCAACCGCCTGACCACGCCACTGTTCGACAGTGAACGCTTCGTGCGCGACCTGGAACAGCGCTTTACGGAAATCGCCGTCACACCGGACCGCAACATCACGCCGAGCGGCCTGCCGCTGGTGTCGATCCTGCTGCCGACCCACAACCGCCCCGACTATGGCGAACTGGCGCTGAAAAGCGTGCTGGAGCAGACCTACCCGAACATCGAGATCATCATCAGCGACAACAGCGACGATGAACTGACCCGGGCCCGCTTCGCGCCGTACATCGCCAAGTATCCGCAGATCCGCTATTACCGGGTGCCGGGCTATGGGCCGCTGGAAAACGCGATGAATTGCTTCAAGCATTCGCGCAGTGAGTACATCAATTTCCTGATGGACGACGACCTGTACCATCCGGAAAAAATCATGCGCATGATGTCGTTCATGCTGACCGATGAAAAGATCGGCCTGGTGACGTCGTTCCGCCAGTTGATCGACGCCAACGGCGCGCACATGGCGCCGATCCCCGGCACCGAGCGCCTGTTTGAATCGGAAGCGCGCATCAGCGGCCGCCAGTTCGGCCATCTGCTGCTGACCGGCGGACGCAACCTGATCGGCGAACCCACCACGGTACTGATCCGCAAGAAAGCGCTGGACCGCCAGTTCGGCATGTTCTGCGGCCGCCAGTACACGGTGCTGTCGGACGTGGCGACCTGGCTGGCCATCCTGCGTGAACACGACGCGGTGTACCTGCCGGACACGCTGAGCTACTTCCGCCTGCACGGCGGCCAGGACCAGCGCGGCAACGGCCAGGCCATCCGCGCCAACCTGGACTGGCTGCAACTGTATTGCGATGCGCTGGAAAACGGCCATTACTTTGACGACCGCCACACGGCCGACGAACAGCTGGCCAGCAAGCTGACCACGTGCCTGTGGTACCTGGGTACGATGCGGGAAGAAATCCGGGCGGGCAAGTTCGACCTGGAGGCGATCCAGTCGATGATTCAGCAGGCGACGACCTTGCTGCTGACCAAGCCGAAAGCGAAGTAACCGGGCGGTTACTCCGTAGGGCGGTTTGCGCGCAGCGCAAGCCGCCATGCCTGCGTTACCGGGAATGCCGGCGATAGCGGCGCAGCACGCATGGCGGCTTGATGAAACCAAGCCGCCCTACGCATTTCATGTCCCGGGCTCCGGGGGTTTTAACTGGCGTTGGCCTGCGCGTACGTTTCCGGCGTGCCGATGTCAAGGAACCGGGCCGGCGTTTCATGCGTATAAATGCGCCCCACCAGATGGTGCAGTACTTCGGTGCTGAAATCGGTCACGTGCGCCCACTCGCCACCGAGGCGCGCCAGCAATTCCGCCGAGAGTAAATAAATCGCGCCATTGGCCAGGTTGCCCGGCGGATTGGCGACCTTTTCGTGGAAGCCCACGACGACACCCTGTTCGTCCAGTTCGACAATGCCGCAAGTCTGCGGCGTGGCGGTGCGGAACGTCATCATCGTCATCAGGCAGTGCGCCGGACGCTGCGCATGCGCCTGCAGGAATGCCTTGAAATCCGCCAGGCAGTAATTGTCGGCGTGGATCATCAGCGCATCGCCGCCGTCAAAGAACGGCAGATTCGCAATCAGGGTCCCGGCCGTGCCCAATAACTCCTTTTCTTCCACCAGCTGCACCTGGTCCGCATAGCGGCTGGCCGCCGCGTAGGCTTCCACCTGGTCCGCCAGGTAATGGGTGTTGATCAGGAACGGCCCGACTCCGGCATCCGTCAGGCGCTCGAGCCAGATATCAAGCAAGGGCTGGCCCTTGATCGGCACTAGGCATTTCGGGATGGTGTCCGTCAGCGGGCGCAAACGGGTGCCGAAACCGGCCGCCAGCAGCAGCGCCCTCATGCCTGCAACTCGCGCAGCAATTCTTCGGCCTGGATCGGCACGTTGCCGACGCGGCCCACCTGCACCGCCGCCGCCAGCGCGCCCAGGCACGCGGCTTCCCAGATATCGGCGCCGCTGGCCAGCGCCAGCGCGCTGGCGATCAGCAGGCTGTCGCCCGCGCCCGCGACATCGCGCGGCGCCACGTTCAGCGCGCCAACACGGTCAGTCACCCATTCGGAGCCGGGCTGTTCGCCCACGTGCACCAGCATGCCTTCGCCGCCCATTTTCAACAGCACATGGCGGGCATCGGCCATGCCGCGCAACAGTTCGGCCAGCACCACCAGGCCCGCGTCCATGTTGCGCGCGCCCAGGCGCGCTTCGTGTTCGGTCGGCGTGATCAAATCCATGCCACGGAAGCGCGTGATATCGCCCACCTGCGACGACGACTGGCTGTCCGCCGCCAGCAAGATGCCTTTGGCTTTCGCCATTTCCGTGATGCGGTCCACCACCGGCTGCGGCAGCAAGCCATAGTTGAAGTCGGAAAACACCAGCACGTCCACACCATCCATGGCTTTTTCCATCAGCGCCAGCAAGTCTTCCTGCAATTGCGTGGAAATCGCATCCTGGCGCAAATGGCTGACGCGCAGCATGCTCTTGCCATGGCAGCGGTAGCGCTGTTTCAAGGTGGTCGGACGGCTGTCGTCCGTCAACATGTGCGCGCTGACATTCATGCGCTGCAATTCTTCCACCGCATACGGGCGCACGGCGTCCGCGCCAGTCAGCGACACGAATTCGGCTTTGGCCCCCATGCCGGCCGCGTGCGCGGCCACGATGCCGGCGCCGCCAACGAAGCGCGTGGTATTGATCGGACTGACCACGATGGTCGGGTCTTCACGCGACATGCCGAGCGGCTCGCAATTGATGTATTCATCGATGATCAAATCGCCCACCACGCACACTTTGCGCTGAGCGAATTTATTGACCAGTTCGCGCAGGCGCGCCAGGCTGATGTTGTGGCGGCCCAGGTAATCATGCGGCAAACCGATCGGGCTGAAATTGGTTGGTTCGATTTCCTTGTTCAGCAAATCCGCCGACGAAAACCAGCTTTCGCCGGAACTGAACAGCAGGCGACCGCCATAGCTTTCCAGCACCGCCAGCTCGGGATTGTCGGTTGATTCATGTTCCTTGCCCTTGACCACGATATCGGGTTTCAGGCGCGCCACCAGGTCGGCCACCGGTTCATCCATGATGAACGCGTCATTGACCTGGGCAATGCTTTGCACGCTTTCCAGCCGCAGTTCGGCCGGCACGTGGGCCGCCTTGCCGGCGATACGGTCCGACGCCACGGCCACCACCAGGCGCGTGCCGCATTCGCTGGCAAAGCGCAGCAAACGCAGGTGGCCGGGGTGCAGCACATTGAAGTTGCCGGAAACAAGGACAGTCTTTTCTGACATGGGTAATCCGATCTCATTCGATCCAGTGAGGGAGTCACAGCTTACCTGCGCCGCGTGCTGCCTCATCGGGAGAATAAAGGGGTTGACGGGCAGTTAATTGCTGAATTGCAATAATATTACCGGAACCACGGATTTCATGCTAATCCGATCAGGCGGCTTCGTCACGCGGCGCCCT
The DNA here is from genome assembly GCF_058807115.1 of Pseudoduganella sp. GW821-FHT12E03. Taxonomy (NCBI): domain Bacteria; kingdom Pseudomonadati; phylum Pseudomonadota; class Betaproteobacteria; order Burkholderiales; family Oxalobacteraceae; genus Pseudoduganella; species Pseudoduganella sp. GW821-FHT12E03. The sequence continues at coordinate 119,249 of NZ_JBXAQJ010000004.1, forward strand.
GCAATCGCGCGCGCACCAGGTCCGCCAGCGCCAGCGACGCCGTCAATCCCGGCGATTCGATACCGAACAGGTTGACCAGGCCGGGGATGCCATGCGCGGAGGCATCGTCGATGCGGAAATCCGCCGCCGCATGGCCCGGGCCATCAAGCTTGGGCCGGATGCCGGCGTAATCGGCGCGCAGCGCATGGTCCGGCAACGCCGGCCAATACTTGCGGATTTCCCCGTAAAAACTGGCGGCGCGGCCCACGTCGACCGCGTATTCCGGCGCTTCGACCCATTCGACGTCGGGCCCAAAGCGGGCGCGGCCGCCCAGATCCAGGGTCAAATGCACGCCCAGCCCGGCCTGCTCCGGTACCGGATAAATCAGGCGCGAAAACGGCGCGCGGGCGCTGCACGAAAAATAATTTCCCTTGGCATAGTAAGCACGTGGCTGATATGGCGCTGGCAAGCCCTGTAGCGTCGCCGCAACAGCGGGCGCGTGGATGCCGGCGCAATTGATCAGCGCACGGGCTTGCCAGGTTTCACCTTGCACGTTGAGGAAGATGCCATCTTTGCCCACCGTGCCGCCGTCTAGCGGCGCGTTGAGCACCAGCGTGGCCCCGGCCCGTTCCGCATCGCCGAGCAGGCTCAGCATGTACGCATGGCTGTCGATAATGCCGGTCGACGGCGACAGCAGCGCCCCCGTGCAGTGGAGGTCCGGCTCCAGCGCCAGCGCCTGTTCGCGCGTCAGCAATTGCAGGTCGTGGACGCCGTTGGCGGCGGCCTTGGCGCGGATCTGCGCCAGCTGCGCCAGCTGGCTGTCATCGGTGGCGACGATCAGTTTGCCGCAGCGGCGGTGCGCCACGCCGTGTTCGGCGCAATAGGCGTACAGCATTTCCTTGCCCTGCACGCACAGGCGCGCCTTCAGCGAACCGGCCGGATAGTAAATGCCGGCATGGATCACTTCGCTGTTGCGCGAACTGGTGCCGCTGCCGATGCAGTTTTCCGACTCCAGGATCACCACCTCGCGGCCCGCCAAAGCCAGCGCACGCGCCACTGCCAGTCCGACCACACCGGCGCCCACCACCACGCAATCAAGTTGCTCCACTATCATTGTCCCTCTGTCCAATCCCAAGAATTGGCAGTGTAACCCCTGCCTGATTGAGATTGACGGCACCCACAAAGAGAAATAAGATCGGTTCGCTCAGAGGCGCATAGCCTCTCCCGGCTCCAGATACTTTGCGGCACATCTGGCCTTAGTCACTTCCCCGTCAGCGGAACTCATCATGCAGCAAATTATCGCTAATTACGTCGGCAAACTGACCCAGGCCCTCCACCTCGACGCCATGCAGCAGGTTCCCGTGCTGGCCGAGGCCATGCGCGAAGCCTGGCGCACCGGCAATTCCATTTATTTCTGCGGCAACGGCGGCAGCGCCGGCAATGCCATCCACCTCGCCAACGACTTCCTGTACGGGGTCGGCAAGCAGTATGGCGTCGGCATGCGGGTCGAATCGCTGAGCGCCAACGCGGCCGTGCTGACTTGCCTCGGCAACGACCTGGGCTATGACCAGATTTACTCCGAACAATTGCGCGCCAAAGGCCGCGCCGGTGACGTGCTGGTGATCTTGTCCGGCAGCGGCAATTCACCGAACGTGGTCAAGGCGCTGGAAACCGGCAACGCCATCGGCATGCACACCTTCGCGGTGCTCGGCTATTCCGGCGGCAAATGCAAGGACATCGCGCGCACCCCGCTGCACTTCGCCATCGACGATATGCAAATCGCCGAAGACTTGCAGCTGGTGGTCGGCCATATGTGCATGCAATACCTGTGCGACAATCCGCCGGCCAAAACGCCGGCCTGATCGTCCGCCATCCGGGCCGGCCTTGCCGGCCTTTCGTTCAATCCGCCCATCCTTTGCCAGTCAACACACATGCCACATCGCTATCTCGTTATCGGCAGCAATTCCTTCTCCGGCGCCAGCTTTGTTAATTACCTGCTGGACCGTGGACACAGTGTGATCGGCGTCAGCCGCTCCGAAGAACCGCATGACGTGCTGCTGCCGTATAAATGGCACGCGCATCCGGGCCGGTTCGAGTTCCACCAGATCCACCTGAACACCCAGTTGCCCGAGCTGATGAAGCTGATCGATGAGCAACAGCCGGAATATATCGTGAACTTTGCCGCGCAAGGCATGGTCGCGCAAAGCTGGATCACGCCGGCCGACTGGTACCAGACCAACGTGGTCGGCCAGGTGTTGCTGCACGATGAATTGCGCAAGCTGAAATACCTGAAAAAATACGTGCACGTGACCACGCCGGAAGTGTATGGCAGCACCGATGGCTGGCTGCCGGAAACCTTCCATTTCGCGCCCAGCACGCCGTATGCCGTATCGCGCGCCGCCTGCGACTTGCACCTGATGAGTTTCTTCAAGGCCTACGACTTCCCGGTCTGCTTCACCCGCGCGGCCAACGTGTATGGCCCGGGCCAGCAGCTGTACCGCATCATGCCGCGCGCCATGCTGTATGCGCGCCTGGGCAAGAAAATGCAATTGCACGGCGGCGGCCACTCGGTGCGCTCGTTCATCCATATCGATGACGTGGCCGAGGCCACCCTGCGCATCGCGGAAGATGGCGTGGCCGGCGACAGCTACCACATCTCGACCTACGACACGGTCTCGATCCGCCAGCTGGTGGAACAGGTGTGCGACGCCACCGGCGTGGCCTTCAATGACCTGGTGGAAGTCACGGAAGACCGCCTCGGCAAAGACCAGGCTTACCTGCTCGACAGCGCCAAGATCCGCAAAGAACTGGGCTGGACCCACAAAATTGACCTCGCTGAAGGCCTCAAGCAAACGCTGGATTGGGTCGATACCAATCTGGAGACGCTGAAAACCCTGCCAGCGGATTACATTCACAAGCGCTAAGGACCACGCATGAAACTCTTGATTACCGGCGGTTGCGGCTATGTCGGCACCGTATTGACCGAACAACTGCTGAAAGACGGCCACACCATCACCGTGGTGGACACGCAATGGTTTGGCAACCACCTGCAGCCGCATCCGCAGTTGACCGTGCTGAAACAGGATACCCGTGACGTCAACAGCATTCCGCTCGATGGCGTGGAAGTGATCCTGCACCTGGCCAACATTGCCAACGACCCGGGCGTGGAAATGAACCCGACCCTGTCGTGGGAAGTCAACGTGCTGGCAACCCAGCAACTGGCCGACCGCGCCGTGCGCGCCGGCGTCAAGCAATTCATCTTCGCCAGCTCCGGCAGCGTGTATGGCGTCAAGGATGACCCGCAAGTGACGGAAGACCTGGAACTGGTGCCGATCACCGCGTACAACAAGACCAAGATGGTGGCCGAGCGCGTACTGCTCTCCTATGCCGACAAGATGCGCATCCACTGCGTGCGCCCTGCCACCGTGTGCGGCTGGTCGCCGCGCATGCGCCTGGACGTGTCGGTCAACATGCTGACCATGCAAGCGCTGAAAAACGGCAAGATGACGGTCTTCGGCGGCGACCAGACGCGCCCGAACATCCACATCGGCGACATGGTCAACGTGTACCGCCACTTCCTGGCCCATCCGGAAATCGACAACGGCTGCTACAACGCCGGCTTTGAAAACATTTCCATCATGGATATCGCGCAGCGCGTGGCCGCCAAGGTCCCGGCCGATATCGTGGTGTCCGCCTCGAACGACCCGCGTTCGTACCGCCAGAATTCCGACAAGCTGGTTGCCACCGGCTTCAAGCAGCAATATTCGGTGGCGCAAGCCATTGAAGACGTTGCCACGAAATTCAAGTCCGGCGAACTGGTGGACAAGGATGAGTACTACACGGTGCGCTGGATGAAGCACCTGAACCTGCAGGCATAATTGATGAGCACCACTTCTGTACAACTGGCGGCCCAGTTCCGGGCCACGGCCATCGAAATGTCGCACCGGGCCGGCGCGGCCCACCTGGCGTCCGCGCTGTCGTGCATCGACATGGTGTCGGTGCTGTACCACTCGGTGCTGAAGGTCGATCCGGCCAATCCGCACTGGGCTGAGCGCGACCGCTTCATCCTGTCCAAGGGCCACGCCGCCACCGCGCTGTACGCGGCGCTGGCATGGAAAGGTTTTATTAAACCGGAAGACTTGCTGACCTACGGTAAGAAGGGGTCGCTGCTGGAAGAGCACCCGACGCCACGTCTGGCCGGGGTGGAAACCGCCACCGGTTCGCTGGGCCATGGCCTGGCGTGCGGCAACGGCATGGCGCTGGCGGCGCGCATCCTGAAAAAGGATTACCGCACCTTCGTGCTGATGAGCGATGGCGAGTGCAACGAGGGTTCCGTCTGGGAATCCGCGCTGTTTGCCTCCGCCAACAAGCTGGGCAACCTGACCGCGTTCGTCGACTTCAACAAATGGCAAGCCACCGGCCGTTCGCGCGAAGTGCTGGGCCTGGACCCGCTGGCGGAAAAATTCCGCTCGTTCGGCTGGCACGTGCATGAACTGGACGGCCACGACCACGCGGCCATCCTGGCAGCCATCAACGACACGAAACCCGACCAGCCGACCATGATCGTGGCCCACACCGTCAAAGGTAAAGGCGTGTCGTTCATGGAAGATGACAATAACTGGCACTATCGCATTCCGACCGAAGCAGAAGTGCAACAGTCCAAAGCGGAACTGGGCGTATAAAACATGAGAAATGCTTTTGCTAAAGCCGTCACCGAGCTGGGTGACGAGTATCCTGAACTGGTGATGCTGGCCGGCGACATCGGCAACCGCCTGTTCGACAAATTCAAAGACAAGCATCCGGACCGCTTCTATAACTGCGGCGTGGCGGAAGCCAACATGACGGGCCTGGCGTCCGGCCTGGCCGCGTCCGGCCTGCGTCCGATCACGTACACCATCACGCCGTTCAACACCACGCGCGTGCTGGAACAGATCCGCCTCGACATTTGCTACCCGAACCTGCCCGTGATCGTGGTCGGCACCGGCGCCGGCCTGTCGTATGCGAACCTGGGCGCGACCCACCATTCGATGGAAGACATCGCGATCCTGCGCTCGCTGCCGAACATGCACGTGGTGTGCCCGGCCGATCCGATCGAAGTCAAAGGCGCGGTGCGCGATGCGCTGCGCCTGGGCCGTCCGACCTATATCCGCCTGGGCAAGAAAGGCGAACCGAACGTGCACGACGGCGAACCGGCGTTCACCATCGGCAAGGGCATCGTCATGCGTCCGGGCACCGATGTGACCATCCTGTCGGTCGGCAACATGATTGCCCCGGCACTGGACACCGCGCAAAGCCTGGCCGACAAGGGCATTTCCGCCGAAGTGGTCAGCATGCACACCGTGAAGCCGCTCGATGACGAACTGCTGAGCAACGCCTTCGCCACCAAGAAACTCGTGGTGGTGGTGGAAGAGCACGCGTTCACGGCCGGCGCCGGCAGCGCCGTGCTGGAATGGGGCTATACCAAGCGTGTCGACCTGGGCAAAGTGTTGATCGTGGCCGGTCCCGACCGTTTCCTGTCCGGCTGCGGCGAACAGGAAGAGGCCCGTGAAATGCTGGGCATGGATGCCCATGCGATTACGCACCAGATCCTCGAACGGCTGGGGAAATGATGCGGTTAGGTCTTGATTTCGACAACACCCTGATCAGCTACGACCAGCTGTTCCGCCAGGCGGCGCTGGATTTGAAGCTGATCCCGGAAGCCACGCCGCCGCAAAAAAACGCGGTGCGTGACTACCTGCGGCAAATCGACCAGGAAGACGAGTGGACCAAGCTGCAAGGCGCGGTCTATGGCGGCCGCATCCTGGAAGCGGCGCCCTACCCCGGCATGCGCGACACCCTGCGCGCGCTGGCGGGGCACAAGATTCCGATGTGCATCGTCAGTCATAAAACCCGCTGGCCCTACATGGGCGAGAAATGGGACTTGCACGCGGCCGCGCGCAGCTGGCTGAACCAGCAGGGTTTCCATGCGGAAGACGGGTTGGCGTGGCAACAGGAACAAGTGTTCTTCGAGCTGACCAAGGAAGAAAAGATCGCCCGCATCGTCGCGCAGCAATGCACGCACTATGTCGATGATTTGCCGGAAATCCTGGCCATGCTGCCGGACACGGTCGAGAAAATCCTGTTCTCGCCGGATGGCAATACCAAGGCCCAGCCTGGCTGGACCGTCATGACGTCGTGGGACCAGCTTCCCGGCATCCTGAAGCTGGCATAACGGTTGGCATGACCGGACTTTCCCCCGCAGTCACCGCCTTTTGCGAACAGCACGGCGCCGGCGGACCGCTGCAAGCGGTCGCGCTGCGCGCCGGGCGCAACAGTGAAGTGTTGCGCATCACGGATCACAGCGGCCGCCCCTGGATCCTCAAGCAATATTTTTCCCACCAGGCCGACACCCGCGACCGCCTGGGCACGGAATACCGTTTCCTCGATTTTTGCACCCGCCATGGCGTCACGACCGTGCCGCGCACCCTGGGCATGGATGCGTCCCTCAATTGCGCGCTGTATGCGCTGTTGCCGGGCCAGCGCCCTGCCGTGCTGACCGATGATCATATGGCGCAGGCCGCCGCGTTTATCGCGTCGCTGTGCGCTTTGCGCGGCGCGGCGGGGGCGGAGACCCTGCCGAACGCATCGGACGCCTGTATGACCGTGCAAACGCATCTGGACCTGGCGGCGCTGCGCATTGCCGGCTTGCTGGCGTGTGCTCCAGCGGATGACAGCAGCCTCAGCAGCATCGAACGCGAAGCGCATGCGTTTGTGCGCGACACCTTGGCCCCGGCCTGGGAAAAACTCGATGCGGCGGCACGCACCGCGCTGGCCGGCGAAGGCGACCTGTCCGCTCCGCTGCCACGCACGGCGCTGATCCTGTCGCCCTCCGATTTTGGCTTCCACAATACCCTGGAGCAAGATGGCCGGCTGGCCTTCGTGGATTTTGAATATGCCGGCTGGGATGACCCGGCCAAGCTGATCTGCGATTTCCAGTGCCAGCCGGAAGTGCCCGTCAGCGCCGCGCACGGCGCGCTGTTCCAGCGCACCCTGCTCGCCGCGCTGGGCGACGATGGCGCCATCGCACGCCGCATTGGCGCCGTGTTGCCGCTGCACCGCATTAAATGGTGTGGCATCCTGCTGAACGAATTACGCGCGCAAGACCGCCAGCGCCGCCTGCATGCAGGCATCGCTGCCGATGGCTTGCTGGAAACCCAGCTGGCCAAGGCGCGCACTTATTTTGAGACTCACCTCGCATAGAAAGCAAACATGGCTTACATCGACTTCCTTTCCGCGGTCCACAAAAGCACCAAGCGCGATTACCTGGCGCGCGTGAACGACCCTGATTTCCCGAAAGCCAAGGCCGCCGCGCTGGCCAAGCAATGGGGTTTCGATTACTGGGACGGCGACCGCAAGATTTGCTACGGCGGCTACAAGTACATGGCGGGCCGCTGGGCCCCGGTGGCGCAAGCCATGATCGACCATTACGGCTTGAAAGCCGGCGACAAGGTGCTCGACGTCGGTTGCGGCAAGGGTTTCCTGCTGTATGAAATGTCGCTGCTGGTGCCGGGCCTGGAAATCCACGGCCTCGATATTTCCCAGTACGCGCTGGACAATTCCAAGGAAGAAATCCGCGACCGCCTGATCCTGGGCAACGCCAACAGCCTGCCATTCCCGGACAAGCATTTCGACCTGGTGTTTTCCATCACCACCCTGCACAACCTGCACAACTACGACCTCGACAAGGCGCTGCGTGAAATGGAGCGCGTCGGCAAGCAAAAGTACATGTGCGTCGAGTCGTACCGCAACGAAGAGGAAAAAGCCAACCTGATGTACTGGCAAGTCACGTGCGAAGCATTCTGCACGCCGGAAGAGTGGGACTGGTGGTTCAAGCAGACCGGCTATACCGGCGACCATTCCCTGATCTACTTCGAGTGAGGTGAACATGACTGCAATGCCAAAAACCATGAAAGCCGCCATCCTGGTGCAACAGAAGGCGCCCCTGGCCGTGGCGGACGTCACCATGCCGGACCAGCTGGACGTGGGCCAGGTACTGGTCAAAGTCCATTTCAGCGGGATTTGCGGTTCGCAAATCGGTGAAATCGACGGCGCCAAGGGCGAAGACAAATACATTCCGCACCTGCTGGGCCATGAAGCGTCCGGCACCGTGCTGGACATCGGCCCCGGCGTGCGCCACGTGAAAGTCGGCGACAAGGTGGTGCTGCACTGGCGCAAAGGTGCCGGTATCGAAGCGCCAACCGCCAACTACACGCTGGATGGCAAGAAAATCAATGCGGGACAGGTCACCACGTTCAGCGAATACACGATCGTGTCGGAAAACCGCGTGACGGCGATTCCCGCCGACAGCGACCTGGAAGTGGCGGCGCTGTTCGGCTGCGCCGTAACCACCGGCTTTGGCGTGGTGGAAAACAATGCCAAGGTGAAAATTGGCGAAGCCGTGGTCGTGTTTGGCGCCGGCGGCATCGGCCTGAACATCGTGCAGGCGGCGGCGCTGGTGTCGGCCTACCCGATCATTGCCGTGGACTTGCATGACAGCAAGCTGGCGCTGGCCAAGGAAATGGGCGCGACCCACCTGATCAACAGCAGCACGACCGATGCCAGGCAAGCCATCATCGACCTGCTGGGCCCGAACGGCGTCGATGCCTTCATCGACAACACCGGCCAGCCATCGATCATTGAAATGGGTTACGAAATCACCAAGCCGCAAGGCCGCGTCACGCTGGTGGGGGTGCCGAAGAAAGGCAACAACATCAATATCTATTCGCTGCCGCTGCACTTCGGCAAGGGTCTGAGCGGTTCGACCGGCGGCGAAGCGATTCCGCAAACGGATATCCCGCGCTACCACCAGCTGTACCGCACCGGGCGGATCCAGTTGAAAAACCTGATCACGCACCGGTTTACGCTGGATCAGATCAATGAAGCCATCGACGGCATGCGGTCCGGCGCGTTTGCCGGCCGCTGCATCGTGGCGATGGATTAATCCGTAAAAATCAAATCCCCCGGGCGGCCTTGCGCCGCCCGATTTCCACCAAAGCCGCGTTCACGTCGGCAAAATCAATCCCCTTCATGTCGCTGATGTCCAGTTCCCACCACTGCGACGCCAGCAACTGTTCAATCACGTCCGCCTCGAACCGGTAGCGCAGCACGCGCGCCGGATTGCCGACCGCGATCGCATACGGCGGCACATCCTTGGTCACGACCGAACCGAGCCCGATCACCGCGCCATGGCCGATTTTCACGCCGTGGCGGATGCAGACGTTATCGCCCATCCACACGTCGTTGCCGATTTCCGTGCGCGCATGCTGCGGCGCCGTGTTGACACCCGGCTCGATGATGGATTCGCCATACACGCTGGCGGTGTCGCGGTACTGGAATTCGCTGATCGACAGCCAGTCGGTCGGATGTGAAAACGCGCCGACCGATACGCGCGAACCAAACGTGCAATAGCGGCCGATATCGGCATTGGTCACATAGGAAAAACAGCCGAGGCCGAAGTACTTGCCCAGGGTGCTGCGCGTGACCACCGAGTGTTTATCGAGCACCAGGTGGCCCGGGGACTCCACGCGCACCACGGTGGCGCCCACGGCCAGCCGCAGCGCGCCCTCGTACAGCGCCATGCCCGGCCCCGGATTGCTCTCGTTGAACAGCATGGCGGTCTCCTTAAACCATGTCGCGCAGCCAGTCGGCATGCGCTTCGATGAAGGGCTGGCCATTGCCGGCCAGCCGCACGAACGACGCCTTGTCGCTGGTGTCCTGCTCGGCCACCACGCGGCCGAGGCGCTGCAATTCTTCCGGCGTCTCGTCGTAGGCGATCATGAATTCATTGAGCGGCGAATCAAGCACCAGTTCCGGTGACATGTAGTGGTACGACGCGATCATGGCCGAGCCGGCCTGGTAAGTCGGCGCGCGGAAGCCCAGCGACGAATGTTCGTTGCTGACTTCCTTCGACGTCGGCAGCAATTGCGTCATCTTGAAGGTCTTCAAGCCGCCCAGCATGATCAGGAACGACATGCCATTGGTGCCGGTAATCACGCGGCCGCACAGATGGATAAACGGGATCACCGTATCGATCGGCAAGTCCACCGGGATGGTGCCGGGAATCGGCATCGTGTCCAGGCCATTGTGCGGCTTCCAGCCGCCCATGTTGGTCAAGACCGTGTAGCCCAGCTCTTTCAGGCGGTCCGCCACGGCGATCCAGAACACGGTGGGGAATTTCTTGGCCGAGTTGTTAATCGGGCACAGCAGGACCGAACGGCCCAGGCGGATACCGGCTTCGCGGCCCAGCTGCCAGGCGCGTTCCTGGGCTTCGTCGCTGATCACCGGCGGGTCCATCTTCGCGTTCCACGGCAGGCGCAGCACGAAGCGCATCATGTCGGTTTCACTAATGCCGCCGCGCTCCGGGTAGCGCCACATGTACTTGATGCCATCCGACTGGCCAAAGCCGCGGTCGATCCAGCACGCGCTGAGCGGGTAATCCAGTTCGAAACGGTTGTTGTCGATGTAATTGCTGCGCAACATGGCGCGCATCAAGTCATCGCTGGCCAGCACGACTTTCAGGAAGCGGTGCGCATACATGCGCGCCAGCGCCGCGTGCTTTTCAGTGCAGACCAGGATAATGCCGTGGCCATGTTCTTTCACGAAAGCATCGGCAAAACCGCACACTTCGGCGGTTTCGCCGATCGCATAGCCGCACAGCAAAATCCAGGCCTTGGTGCCGGGAATGCGCACCGTATCGTCCAGCATTTTGTCCAGGGTGGCGTGCAGCGCCGCGTATGGATTGTGTTCTGCCGCTGGCACAACTTCTGACATGGGGAATCTCCTTCGCTTATTCGGTATCGGCAGGCAAAACAAACTGGATCTGGCGCGGCGCCAGGCGCGCCGCGATGGCTTTCGCAATCTTTGGATTCATCGGCATCAGCACGGTGGCGCCGGCGGGGATCCCGTCCAGGCCGACAATCGGAATATCCATGTGCTGCTTGCCGATGCGGTTGCTGTCTTCATCGACAAAGAAGCTGATGCGGCCCGGCAATTCGCTGGCCAGCCAGGTGGCGGAAATCGAGGAACCAAAGATGCCGACCGGCGCGCCATCCGGCAGCGGGGCATTTTTCAGCTCGGCAAAGAAATCCAGGTAACCGCCCAGCAGCGCGGTCCATGGCGCCACGTCGATCGCGGGCGCCGCCGGGCGCGGCTGCACCAGCAGCGACAATTCCTTGGCGATGTTGGTGTCCGACACGGCCAGGATGTTAAAGCCCGCGCCGGTCAGCAGCGCGGTCAGCGATTCAATCGAGAAATGCGAAACATGGTCGGCAATCAACAGGTCGAATGGCGACTCCTTGACGTTCGGCACCTGGATGAAGATGCGGCCGCCCGGGTTCAAGTGGTCGGCGCATTGCCGCAACAATTGCAGGGGATCGAAGATATGTTCGAGCAGGTGAATCGCGACGATCAAATCGAATTTGCGGTCCATTTGCGACAGGTCGCCGCAATAGAATGCCGCGTTCGGGATGGCTTCGATCAGCGGCTGGTTCTTGCGGTCGAACTCGGTCCCGAGCAGTGTCCAGCCGGGCTGGCGCGCGCTGTACTTGCGCAGGAACGAGCCGTTGCCGCAACCGATTTCCAGCAAGTCACCGCCACCGGCCAGCGGCGTGGCGCGTTCCAGCCAGTCGATGATGCGGTCGGAACGGGCGAATTCCGTGCCCTGCGCGGTAAACACCGCTTGTTCCGCACCATCGCTTTGCTTGTAGATCGCATACGAGCGGTAAATCTCGTCGCACTGCTGCTTGTATTCCGGGGTATCGCGCTTTTGCACCAGGCCGCAGGCGCCGCATACCGCCAGTGCAATCGGATGGGGCCACGGGCGGCAATCGGACGTGACAGACTGGGACGTGTGCGGCGCGGCGATCGGATGCAGCGCGTGCTGGTGGCAAGCATGGCATTGGTTCGGCATATGGGTCCTCAGGGAGTTATGCAAGACGCGCTGGGCCGACGGATCGGCAACGGCGTCGACCAGTTGCAGTTTGACTGGATCGGCCGCGAAATGGCGGCGCGCAAAATCGGCATACGACAATTCTTCATCACCGGCCAGGTGGTAAATGCCGCGCTGGCGCCAGTCGATCATGGTGGCGATGCCGGCCACGACCTGGTCCAGCGCAATCGGCGACAGCAGCTTGTTGCTGAACGCGCGCACCGGTTCGCCGGCAGCTGCGGCGCGCTCCCAGTTGACGATGAACGGCGCGTCGGCGGTGATGACTTTGGACAGGCGCAGGACTGCGGCAGAACCAGCAGCAGACCCAGCGGCGGAACCCGGCGCGGAGCCTGTCGATGCGGCGGCAATATACTGCTCGACGGCCAGCTTGAAGCGGCCGTAATTGTTCAGGGGCGAGACCGGATCATGCGGCGCATAAAAGGGACGGCTGCCGTCGAACACGGTATTGGACGACAGGAACACGACATAACACCCGGCCGCCACGGCGTCGCCGATCAGGCGGCAGGTATGATCGACATTGAGGCGGCGGCATTCGTCCGGCTCATTGTCGCAGCGCGCCATGTTCGAAACCGCCGCGCACAGCACCACGGTATTGAACTGGTGCAGCGGCAACTGGTGGTCCGGCTGCGCCAGGTCATAGTGGTAACGGCCCGCGCTGTCCGGCCGGCGCGACGTGCCGGCCACGTCATACCGGGCCAAGGGCAATCCCGCCAGCAGCGCCGCGCCGACCTGGCTGTCGGCGCCCACCACCAGCACCTTGTTGCGCACGGGTGTCTCCACAGCGGTCATGGCTCGCGCAGCGACTCGTCCAGGGCCTTGGTCAGCGGCCACAGCAGATAAGACATCACGGAACGCTTGCCCACCACGATTTCACCGGTCACCGTCATGCCCGGCAACAGGCGCGCGCTGCCTTCCATCTTGCGCAGCTTGCTGTCGGGATTCCATTCGACCGTGGCCAGGTAATACGCATTGGTGCCTTCGCCAGGGCGGACCTGGTCGCGCTTGAACGAATCTTCGCTGATGGTGACGACTTTGCCGTCGAGCATGCCGTGTTTCTGGTAAGGGAAGGCATCGAGCTTGACGTGCACCGCGTCGCCGCGCCGGATGCTGCCGACGTCGAGCGAATCGATTTGCACTTCCGCTTCGAGTTTCGCGTTCAGCGGCACCAGGGTGAACATGGCTTCGGTGCCGCGCGCCACCGCGCCGGGCGAGATCTTGCCGATTTCCAGCACCACCGCGTCGGCCGGCGCGGTCAATTGCACCAGCTTGTTGCGCAAGTCGGCCTTGGCCAGCTGCTCGTTGATGCCGTCGCGGTCACGCGTGGCGGCCAGCAAGTCTTCCAGCGCGCGCTGGCGCCAGTTGCGCATAAAGGCCGACAATTCCGCCTGGGCGCCGCCCAGTTCGCGCTGCATTTCCAGGTCGCGGTTGCGGCCCACCACCATCGAGCGCTCCACTTCCAGGCGGCGGTCGCGCGCTTCCAGTAATTGCATTTTCGCGCCAAAGTTTTCCGCCACCAGCCGTTCCTGCATGGCTTCGATTTCCGACAGTGATTTGTGGCGCTGCGCCAGCACTTGCTGGTCGCGCTGGTTGGTTTCAATCGCCGCCCGCAAGCGCGCGACGTTTTGTTCCATGCGCAGCTTTTGCGCTTCGTAATTGGCTTGCCGTTCACCGGCCAGCTGCGCCTGCAATTGCATGTCGGCGTCGCTGCTGGTGCGTCCCTGGATCGGTTTGCCGGCCAATTCCGCGCGCAAGCTGTCGGTCTGGGTATCAAGGCTGCGCAAGCGGTTGCGCAACTGGGTTTCATCGGCCTGGGTAAAAGTGGGGTCCAGGGTGGCCAGCAGCTCACCCTTCTTGACCACCTGGCCCGGGCGCACCACGATGGTTTTCACAATCGCGGTTTCCATCGTCGACACCACGATGTTCTGTTGAGGATTGACGAGGCGGCCATGCGCCACCACGACTTTTTCAACTTTGGACAGGCTGGCCCACAAGATGAACGAGAAAAAGGCAAACGCCAGCACGTGCAGGGTCAGACGCACATAACGGGGCAGCGGGCTGCGTTCGATGGCATCCGCGTCCGGCAGGAAATCGATTTCCGTTTCGTCGCCCGCGCGGGCCTTGGCAGCAGAAGGTTTGGTTGGTTGCATAACTCGTTGCTTACAGGTGGCTGGTCTGCTGGTTCCACAAATGCTGGTAGGTGTCGCTGGTCTTCAACAAGTCCTGGTGGCGGCCGGCGTCAACCAGGCGGCCGCGCTGCATCACCAGGATGGCATCGGCATTCACCAGGGTCGACAGGCGGTGCGAAATCATCACCACGGTGCGGCCAACGGCGATGCGCGACAGGTTCTTGATGAAGATCGCTTCGCTTTCCGGGTCCAGTGCGGAAGCCGCTTCATCGAGGATCAAGATACGCGGCTTGGCCAGCAGCGAGCGCGCGATCGACAGGCGCTGCTTTTGGCCGCCCGACAAGTTGGTGGCGTTTTCTTCCAGCAGGGTGTCGTAACCGTTCGGCAAGCGTTCGATAAACTCATCGGCCCCCGCAGCGGCGGCGGCTTCCGCGATTTCCTCGAAGGTGGCGTCCGGCTTGGTCACGATCAGGTTTTCCCGCACGCTGCCACGGAACAGGAAGTTTTCCTGCAACACCACGCCGATCTGGCGCCGCAAGTGCGGCAATTCGATTTCCCGCGCATCGATGCCGTCAAAGCGCACGATGCCTTCCTGGATCGCATAGAGTCCCTGGATCACCTTGGTCAGGGTGGTCTTGCCGGAACCGGAGCGGCCCACGATGCCCACCACGGTGCCGGGCTGGATCGTGAACGTGGTGCGGTCCAGCGCCGTGTTGGGCGAACCGGGATAGCGGAACGTCACGTCGTCGAAGCGGATTTCACCGTTGAGGATCGGGCGCAAGCCGCCCGCGCCGGAGCGGCCTTCCGGTGCGCGGTTCATGACTTCGCCCAGCATTTTCACGGACAGCGCGGTTTCCTGGTATTCGTTGACCAGGCCCACCAGCGCGATCAGCGGCTGCGTGACGCGCTGCGACAGCATCTGGAACGCAATCAGCGCACCGACCGACAGGGTGTTGTCGAACACGTCTTGCGCACCCAGCACGATAATGACGATCGGCATCAGTTTGCCGAGGAAGTCGGTCATGGCGTTGCCGGCGATGGAAATCTGGCCGACCCGGAAGTGCATGGTGATGGCTTCGGCCGAGCGCTGGTCCCAGCTGCGGCGCTGCGACGGTTCGATCGCCAGCGCTTTCACGGTGCGCATGCCGTGGATGGTTTCCACCAGCATGCCCTGGCGCTGCCCTTCGGCCGCATACAGCGCGTTCAGGCGGCGCTGGTATGCCGGCACCATGGCGGCCACGATGGCGGCAATCAGCGCCGTGAACGCCAGCACGATCATGGCCAGCTTGATCGAATAGCTGAACAGGATCGGCAGGAAGATGAACAGGGCAATCAAGTCCAGGCCGGTGAAGAACAGGCGGCCGGTGAGGAAGTTGCGGATCTTTTCCAGCTGCTGCATGTGGCGCGTGATGACGCCGGCCGTGTGGCTTTCAAAGTAATCGATCGGCAGCGACAGCAAGTGGGAAAACACGCGCCGGGTCAGGCGCATGTCGATCTTGTTGGACGCGGCCAGGGTCAGCATTTGCCGCAGGAAACCGAACGCGCCGTCAAATATCTGGGCAATCACGATGCCGACCGCCAGCACCCACAGCGTGGTCACGGCCTGGTGCGTCAACACCTTGTCGATGACGAGCTGGAAAAAGATCGGCGACGCCATCGCCAGCAAGTGCATGGCCACGGCGGCAATGAAGATGTCGCGGTAGGCTGCTTTTTGCTTGAGGATTTCCGGGATAAACCAGCGCAGGCCGAAGGGCTGGTTAGGGTCGTTCAATTTGTGCTGGCGCTTGAGGAACAGCACCGCGCCTTGCCAGCGCGCGCAAAAGTCCGCCTGCGGCACCAGCACGATCCCGGCCTGGCTGTTGACCGGATTCAAGACCGCCGCCATGGTGCTGTCGCCGTCGCGCTTGATGCCGACCACGATCACCATGTTGCCGTCCTGCAGGCGCGCCATCAGCGGGAATACGCCATCCTGCGCCGCGAGGCCGTCCCACGTCAGGTGTCCCGCTTTGGCTTTCAGGCCGATGTCATTGGCGATGCGCAACAGCAAGGTGTCGCGCGGTTCTTCCGCGCCCAGCGCGTATTCGTCGATCAGCCGTTCCGGATTGATCTGCAAGCCATGGTGCTGCGCGATCGCCGTCAGGCATTGGATGGCAGTATGGGGGAATTTATCGTGCATCGATTCGCTTGAGCATGTGGAAAGCGCGAGTTGCATCTTTGCAAGATGCACCCGCCTTTGGATTCTACCCCAGAGATGTCGGCGCTGGCGCTTTTTCAAAGCCTGGAATAACGCGGCAGAACAGGCTGTCCTGCCGCTTTCGGCTTATTTGTTCAGCATATAGCTGTGCTTGCTTGTTAACGCTCTGCTTACTTCGGCGCGGCCAGCCAACCCGCTGCCGCATCACTCTGCAGCGCACGCAAGCGCAATGCTGCCGCATCCGCCTGTGCGGCGCTGCCCGGCGCCGGCAATGCCTGCGCATAATCGGCCAGCGCCCGCGCCAGGCTTGCCACGCCTGTGGCCAGGCCCGCTTGCCGCGGATCTTGCGCACTGCCGGCAAACCACACGTCGGCGCTGTCGCGCCGGGTGCCGTCTTCCAGCAGGTACGATGCCATCAGGCCAACGATGTTGCCATTGCTCGATGCCAGGCTGGCACGCGCATCGAGCCCGATGCGGGCAATCTTCAGCGACGCCAGCGTGTGCAATTCCGACGCCTCGCTGACACCGTCACCGTTGTTGTCCGTCCACACGCGCAACTGTTGCCACGCGCTGTCGGCCGCCGTCAATGCGCCATCGGCATTGCTGTCCAGGTCCGCCATGGCCTGATAGCCATTGGCAGCCTGGCCACCATCCTGCAACGGCGTGCTGGCGCCAAACAATTCCGCCCCGCTGGTAATGGCGCCATCGCCATCGCGGTCCAGCGCCAGCAAGCCGTCGTGGCCGCCGACCCAGCCGGTCGCCACCTTGCTGCCGGTGGCTTGCATATCGAAGCGCACACCGGCATCGACGCCCACGGTGTCGATGCCGTTGCCATCGAGGTCGAACACCATCGGTGTGTAAAACGGCTGCACGAACGCGTTGATTTGTTCATCCGTCAGCGCCAGCACCTGGCGCGGATTCAACACGCACACCTGGTCTGAACGCAAGGCGGCGATTTGTTCCAGGGTCAGCGACGCCATTTGCTCTTCATTGAATTGCCTGAAGTTGGCCAGTGGCAGCACCGCCAGGTCGCGCGTTTCAATCGCGGCAATCTGGCTGCCGCTGAAACCGGTCAGCGCCATGGAATTCAAGGAGCGGAATTGCAGCGTGGTCATGGCCGTGACCTGCTCTTCCGTCAGCAAGTTCAGGTGGAACGGCGCCAGCTGCGTCAATTCACTGGTGGCCAGCGCCGCCACGTCCTGGGTTTCCAGCACCCCCAGCGTGCCGTTGACGGCCAGCGCGAACAGGTGCTTGAAGCGCAGCGACTGCGCCTGCGCCACGGTCAGCGCCGCAACCTGGTCCGGTGTGAGGCCGCTCCAGGCTTCGCCGCTCAGGGCGCCGATTTGCCAGGTGGCCAGCGCCGCCACCTGTTCCAGCGTCATGCCGCCCAATTGCTGCGCGGTCAGCGCGGCCAGCATATTGGTGCGCAAGCCCTGGATCGATTGCGTATTGAGCGCCGCGATGGCGGTGCTGGGCAGTGCGCGGAATTGTGCACTGCTGAGCGCAGCAATTTGCGTGGATTGCAGCGCGGCCACTTGCCGGGTGCCGAACGAAACCGACAGCTGCGCCGTGGTCAGGCCACTGACCTGCAGGGTCGTCATCACGCCCACGATACTGTCCGGGATGGCATCCCATTGTGCGCTGCTCAAACCAGCCAGCGCTTGCGGGGTCAGCGCGCGCCAGTCCTGGGTTTCCAACGCCCACAATGCGTCGGTGGCCAGTGCCGCCACTTGCCGGGAGTTCAGGGCCGCGGCTTGCTGCGGTGTCAGCGCCATCACCCGATAACCATCCAACGCGGCAATTTGCGTGGTGTTCAACCCTGTAATGGCGGTGGTGCGCAACGCGGCCAGTTGGGTGTCGTACAGAGACGCCAGCATGCCGGCTGGCAGTGCGCCCGCTTGCGCGGCCGACAGTGCACCCAGCTGCGCCGTCGTCAACCAGCCGGCCTGGACGGTGGTCAAGCCAGCAAGACCGGCCGTTGACAGCGCGGCAAATTGCTGCGCTGTCAGCACGTTTAATTGCTCCGGACTGATTTGCGCGATCTGCGTGGACTTCAAGGCAGCGATCGCGTTGGTCTTCAATCCGTTCAGCGCCCAGCCAGTGAGTCCCAGCAAAGCATCGCTCTGCAATGCCGCAAATTGTGCCGGGCTCAGCATGCCGATATGGGTGGACGTCAAGCCCCAGGTTTGAGCCGAGGACAACTGTGCCAGTTGTAGCGTACCCAGTGCGGCAACTTGCGCCGGCGCCATGACGCGCAACATCGTGGCATCCAGGGCGGCCACCTGGCTGGTCGCCAGTGCGGCGATAGCCGACGTACTCAGGGCCAGCAAATCCTGGGATTCCAGCGTGGAAATCACCAGGGTATTGATTGCGCGCACTTGCCGCGAAGTCATCGCAGCAATTTGCCTGGTCGACAATTGATACACATCGTACCAGTCCCAGTTCGCCACGTGCTCCGCCTTCAAGCCCGCAATGGCGGCAGTATTCAAGCCCGCGATACTGTAATAGCCCAGCTGATCCATGACTTCCGTGGACAATGCATTCAACTGCACCGCCGACATCGCACTGACCTGACTGGTAGAGATGTAAATGGTCGCGTCGATGCTGATGCCAGCCATCGCCGCACTCGACAGTGCGGCGATTTGCTCCGTCCGCAATGAGGCAAGCGCACTGTCGTCCAGCGCGGCAACTTGTTGCGAGTTCCAGGTCGCCACGACGGCCGGCTTCACGCCAGCCAGGGCGCTGTACATCATGCCGGCAATGGCCGTCGTGGTCAGTGCCGCGAATTGACGGCTATCCAATGCCGCCAGTTGCTGTGAACCAAAGTAAAAATAATCGTCCTCGTTAAAGCCATACGCAAGCTGGGTGGTGGACAAGGCGCCAAACTGCGCCGGCGTCAGTGTCGTCACTTGCGCCCAATCCAGCGCAAGCAGCTGCGCCGTCGACAACGCGGCAATGGCCGTGCTGCGCAGCACGGTGAGATCGTCCAACCCGATGGCTTGCACACCGGCCGTGCTCAGCGCAGCGACTTGCACCGCATCGAGCGCCGCCACCTGCGCGGTGGTCAACATCCAGACCTGGTCGGTCGTCAGCGCGGCCATGTGCCTGGTGGTCAAGCCTGCCAGCGCTGCCGGTTTCACCAGCGGCCACACCTCGAAGGGCGCCAACGCCGCCACTGCCGCTGTGGACAAGGCACGCACTTGCTGCGACGTCAGCGCGGCAGCCTGCTGCGTTTGCATGCCGGCCACCGCACTGGAGGTCAGGCCCGCCAGGCCGGAGGTCGAGAACGCCAGTATTTGCGCCGGCGCCAGGCCGGCAAATTGTTCGCTCGACAGGGCAGCCACTTGCCCTGAATGCCAGCTTGCCAGCAGCGCCGGTTTCAGGCCGGCAATGGTGTCACGCCCCAGGTACGAGGCCGGTGCGATCTGCATGGCAGCAAATTGCGCGCTGCTGAAGGCGCTCAGTTGCGCAGTCGACAGCAATACCAGTTGCTCGCTGCCGAGGCCGCCCCCGGCCAACTGCGCCGTGGTTAATGCTGCCAGTTGGGCCGGTGTCAGTGCATGGATGGCTTCATCGTCCAGCACACGCAATTGCGCGGTCGACAGCGCTGCGATGGCATTAGGCTTCAATGCGGCAAAGTCTTGGATTTCCAGATTCAGCAAGGCAGCGCTGCTCAACGCGGCCACCTGGGTGCTGGTCAGCGACGCGGCTTGCGCCGTGGTCAGCGCCTCCAGCTGCCACGGCCCGAGCCAGGCCAATTGCTGCGATGTAAGTCCGGTAATGGCCTGCGGCTTCAGCCACGCGATGTATATCGTTAACTCGTCCAGCGCATCAGCCGACAATGCGCCCACCTGGCCCGCACTCAGCGCCCCGAGTTGCATCGAGTTCAGATACGCGACCTGCTCGTAGCCCAACCCGGCAATCCCGGCCGTGGACAGCGCGGCGATCTGGTCGCTGCGCAACGCCCCCAACTGCACGGACGTCAGTTGCGCCACGTGCTGCGACGCCAGCGCCGCCAGCATGCCCGCCTTCAATTCACGGATGGACGCCGTGCTGAGGTAGGCCAGCGGGCCGCCCGGCAAGGCGGCAAATTGCGCGCTGTTCAAGGCCGACAGTTGCGCCGGCGTCAGGGCCGACAGCTGGACCGAAGTAAAGCCCGTCGCCCATTGCGCGGTGGACAGCGCCGCCAGCTGGACGCTGGAAAGCGCCCGTACGTGCGCCGTGCCCAGTCCGGCCAGCTGGCTGGACGACAGCCCGGCCAGCACGCTGGCCTTCAGCACGGCAAAGTCGGCGGTTTCCAGCACAGCCAGGTCCGATGCATCCAGCGCCGCCAGCTGGCGCGACGTCAGGGACGCCGCTTGTGCCGTGGTCAGCGCCACCAGCTGCTGCGTGCCAAAGGCCGCCATCTGCGCCGAGGTCAGTGCGGCAACCGCCGGCAGCGGCAGATAACCGATCTGGCGGCTGTCGAACGCGGCAATCGCGGCCGTCGGCAGGTTGCCCAGCACCGACGCCGGCAACACGCTCAATTGGGCGCTGCTGAACGCGCGCACCTGCTCCGACGACAAGCCCAGGATGCTGGCGCTGGACAGCGCCGCCAGTTGCGCCGAACCCAGCGCGGCAATCTGGTGCGTGCCAAACGCCGCCACTTCGGCCGACGACAGGGCCGCCAGCATTCCCGGCTTCAGGCCGGCCAGCGCGGCCGTGCCCAGGAAGTCGGCCGGACTGCCCGGCAGCGCGGCAAACTGGGTGGAATTGAGCGCCGCGATTTGCCGCGAACTCAGCACGGCAATCTGGCTGCTCGACAAGCCGGCCAGCTGCGCGGTCGACATCGACGCCAATTGCAGCGTGGTCAGTGCGCGCAGCGCGGCATCCGGCAGCGCCTGCAACAACGCTGGATCGAGTTTGCCCAGCGCGGCGGCGGCCAGCGCGGCGATATCCACGGTTTCCATCGCCGCCAGCCCCGCCGTGCCCAGCGCGGCCAGCTGGCTGCTGCCCAGCGCCGCAGCCTGCAAGGTGGTGAGAGCGCGGATTTGCACGCTGTCGAGCGCCGCCAGTACGGTACTCTTCAGCCCGTTCAGGACGGCCGGTTTCAGCGCGGTGATTTCTTCGCTGCCCAGGCTGGCCAACACGTCCAGCGGCAAACTGTTCAACTGCAGCGCGGTCAGCGCGCCGGCTTGCGCCCCCGTCAGCGCCGCCAGCTGTTCTGCGGACAAACCGGCCAGCGCCGCCGTGGTCAGCGCCACGATTTGCGCCGTGGTTAGCGACGCCAGCTGGCTGGTGGAGAAGTCCGTCACTTGCGCCGACGTCAGCGCGGCAATCGACGACGGCTTCAGGCCGCTGATGGCCACCAGCGCCGCGCCGGGCAAGACACTGACTTGCGGCACGGACAGCGCGGCCAGTTGCGCCGTGGTCCATGCGGCCAATTGGTCGGTGCGCAGGCCATACTGCAATTGTGTCGAAGTCAGCGCGGCCACCTGGGTGGGCGACATGACCCGCATGGCCGCCGTGCTGAGCGAAGCCAGTTGCGCCGTGGTCATGCCGACGAAGGTGGCGGCCGGCAAGGCGGCCAAGTCGCGTGTTTCAAAGGCCGCCAGTTGCGCCGTACTCAACGCCGCCAGGTGACTGACTTTGAAGGCGGCGGCCTGGGCCGTCGTCAGGGCCACGATCTGCGCCGTATCCAGGCGCGCCAATTGCGCGGTCGGCAGCGCGATCAGGGTGGCGGGACTGATGGCGGCAATGTGCTGGCTGGTCAAGCCTGCCAGCGCCGCACTGGACAGCATCGCCAGCGCGCCCGGCGTCAGGCGCGCCACTTGCGCCGAACCCAGGCCGCCGACCTGGCTGGCGGACAAGCCGGCCATCGCGGTCGATGCCAGGCTCACCAGTTGCGCCGTATTCAACGCCAGCAACTGGGCGTTGCTCCAGTTCGCCAGGTCGGCCGACGACAGGCGACCAATTGCCGCCACCGGCAACGCGCGCACATCGGCCGTGTCCAGCACCGTATATAAATTGTCCGGCAGCGCATCGAATTGCGCGGCGCTCAGGGCGGCAAATTGCGCCGGCGTCAGTGCGGCGGCCTGGTCTATGTCAAAACCTTGCGCCAGCTGTTGCGTGCCCAGCGCGGCGATTTGCGCCGTCTTCAGCGCCCGGACCTGGGCGGTCCCCAGCGCCGCCACCTGTTCCGACGACAAGCCGGCGATGGCCTGGGTTTTCAATACCGCGAGGTCATGGCTTTCCAGCGCGGCAATGCCGCTGGCGCCCAGCGCACGCACCGAGGCGCTGCCCAGTGTGGCCGCCTGCGCCGTGGTCAGCGCCGCCACTTGCCCGGTGGACAGGCCAACGGCTTGCGCCGACGTCAGGCCGGCCAGTGTCACGGGTTTGAGGGCGGCAATCAGCTGCGTCGGCAGCGCCGCCAGCGAAGCCGCGGGCAAGGCCGCCAGTTGCGCACTATTCAAGACCGCCGCTTGCGCGGTATTCCATGCCGCCACCTGGGTCGCCGTTACCCCCTGCGCCAGTTGCGCGGTGCCCAGCGCCGCGGTTTGCGCGGTGGTGAAGGCGGCAAACCGCGCCGCGCCCAGCGCGGCAATTTGCGTATTGCTGAACGCCGCCACGGTGGCCGGGCGCAACGCCGCGACATCCGCCAGGTCCAGCGCGGCAACGGCTGTCGCATCCAGTCCGGCCAGTTGCATGCTGCCCAATGCCGCGGCCTGGGCCGTGGTCAGCGCCGCCACCAGCGTGTCATCGATGGCCGCCACCTGATCGCTGCGCAGGGCGGCAATGGTGGCGGTTCTCCAACTTGCCATGTGGTTCGACGTGAAGATCGCCAGCACGGTGTTTTTCAGCCCCACGGCGCCGGCCGGCGCCAGTCCGCCCACGGCGGAAGCCGACAGCGCGGCCGCCTGCGTGGTATCGAGCAGCGACGTTTGCAGCGACGTCAGCGCACCAATCTGCGCCGATTGCACGCCGCCCAGTTGCGTCGCGGTCAGCGCCGTCACGTTTTGCGTGCTCAGCGACGCGAAGACAGCGGTCGACAACGCACCGATTTGCGCAGCAGAAAACAGACGTAACTGTGCGGTGCTCAAGGTAGCCACATCGGCACTGCTCAAGCCCGCCATGGTGACGGTGGGCAGGGCTGCCAGCTGGTGGGTTTTAAAGTCGGATAACTGCATGCTGCCTCGCAGGCGTAAATAGGCGGAAGCTTGATTTTAAATAAAAAACAAGATGCCGTCAGGAAAAATCTTGGAGCGAGGATGCCCGGCCTGAAGGCCCGGCATCTTGGGTTAATAAAAAAAAACGGCAAGACCGCAGTCTTGCCGTTTGTTAGTGCAGGGCGAGATCGCTCCCGCCCGTTACCCGCTTACTTCGCTGCCAGGATGCCACCCAGGCCGGCGCTGCTCGACAGTGCCTTCAGACGCAGGTCGCTGTCGGTTGCCGCCAGGTCTGCCGCGCCGTTCAGCTTGGTCGCGTCGAACTGGCTGATCGCTGCCGCCAGGTTCGCCACGCTGCTGTTGACGTTGCCGCCTGCTTCCAGGGTCAGCGAACCGCTGGCTACCGGTGCGGCGCTGCCGAAGGACGACATCGACTGCACCAGGCCGCTGACATTGCCGCGCAGGTCGGCTGCACCCGGCGTCACGTTGCTGCCGGCGAACCAGACGTCGGCTGCCGCGTGGGTCTGGCCATCGGCGGTTTCGTAGGTGGACGTCATCCCCACGATATTGCCGTTGTTCAGCGACACATCGGACTTGCCGTTCAGGTTCAGCTTGCTGATGTTCAGGTCCGCCAGCGATTTCAGTTCGCTTGCGGCGCTGACACCATCGGCATTGCCATCGACCCACACACGCAGGTCGCCGAAGGCGGCATCCGCGCTGGTGATGGCGCCGTCGCCGTTGCTGTCGAGTTCAGCCAGGGCTTCGTAACCGTTGCCGGCTTTCTGGCCATTGGCCAGCGTGGTGCCGGAGCCGAACAGTTCGGAACCATCGTCGATGGAACCATTGCCGTTGCGGTCCAGGGCCAGCAAGCCGTCGCCGCCACCCACCCAGCCGGTGCCAGCCTTGGCGCCGGTCGCCAGCATGTCGAACTCGACGCCTGCGCTGTAGGCCAGGGTATCGATGCCGTTGTTGCCCAGGTCCAGCACGATCGGGGTGTAGAACGGGCTGTGGAAGGCGCCGATCTGATCCGTGCTCATCGCCTGGATCTGATCCGAGGTCAGGGCGCACACTTGCGCGCTGGCCAGGGTCGAGATTTGCAGCGTGCTGATGCCCACAATCTGGTCGGTGGTCAACGCGCGGATCGTCGCGGTTTTCAGCGCCGCCAGGTCCTGGGTCTCGATCTGCGAAATCTGCAGCGTGTTCAGCGCCTTGATCTGGACACTGTTCAAGCCGGCGAACTGTTGCGACGTCATACCCACCAGCTGGTCGGTGGTCAGCGCGGCCACGTGGTCGGTGGTCAGGCCGGCAATCGACGCGGTTTTCAGTACCGCCAGGTCGGTCGTTTCCATCGCGGCCAGCGCGGTGGTGCTGAAGCCAGCCATCTGGGCGCTGCTCAGTGCGGCAACCTGGAGCGTGGTCATCGACACGACCTGGTCGGTGGTCAGGGCCGACAGCTGGGCCGTTTTCAGGCCGGCAATCGCTACCGTGCGCAGGGCCGAGAAGTCGTCGGTTTCCATCGCGGCAACCGAGTCGGAGGTCAGCGCCGCCACTTGCTGCGAGCTCAGCACCGCAGCCTGCGTGCTGGTCAGCGCAACGATCTGGGCGGTGTTGAAGCCGTTCGCCAAGGCGTTGGTGGACAGGGCGACCGCCTGGTTGGTACCCAGCGCGCCGATCTGGTCGGTCGTCAGGCCCGCGATCTGCACGGTCTTCAGTGCGGCGATCACGGTGGTCTTCAGCAGGCTGATGTCGTCGGTATCAATCGCGCCAACCTGGTCGGAGGTCAGCGAAGCGAACTGCAGCGTGCTCAGTGCCGCCAGCTGGTTCGATGCCAGGGCCGCCACTTGTGCGGTCGACAGGCCGTTGGCCAGCTGGTTGGTGGTCAGCGCCACAACCTGATTGGTCTTCAGCGCGCTGATCTGGTCGGTCGTGATCGCTGCGATCTGGTCGGAAGTCAGGCCGATCACCGCGGACGATTTCAGGGCGCCCAGGTCGTCGGTTTCCAGCGCGGCAATCGCGGTGGTGCTGAAGCCAGCCATCTGGGCGCTCGACAGCGCGGCCATCTGGTTGGTGGCCAGCGCCACCACTTGCGCGGTATCCAGGGCCGACAGCTGGGCCGTCTTCATACCGGCGATCGCCGAGGTTTTCAGTACCGCCAGGTCATCGCTTTCCAGCGCGGCGACCTGGTCGGAGGTCAGGTTCGCCACTTGCTGCGAGCTCAAGACGGCAGCCTGCGACGTGTTCAAGGCAACGATCTGGGCGGTGTTGAAGCCGTTGGCCAGGGCGTTGGTGGACAGGGCGACCGCCTGGTTGGTACCCAGCGCGCCGATCTGGTCGGTCGTCAGGCCCGCCACCTGCACGGTCTTCAGTGCGGCAATCACGGTGGTTTTCAGGCCGATGATGTCCGCCGTTTCAATCGCGGCAATCGCGTCCGACGTCAGTGCATTGAACTGCAGCGTATTCAGGCCGGCCAGCTGGGTCGACGTCATGGCCACCACTTGCGCGGTGTTCAAGCCGTTGGCGATCTGGTTGGTCGTCATCGCGGCGATCTGGGCCGACGTCATGTTGCCGATCTGGTCGGTCGTGATGGCGGCGATCTGGTCGGACGTCAGGCCGGCAACCGCATTGGTTTTCAGTGCGGCCAGGTCTTGCGTTTCAATCGCGGCAATCGCGGTGGTGCTGAAGCCGGCCATCTGGGCGCTGCTCAGGGCGGCCACTTGCTGGGTCGACATCGACACCACGTGGTCGGTGTTCAGAGCCGACAGTTGCGCGGTTTTCAGGCCGGCAATCGCGTGGGTTTTCAAGACCGAGAAGTCATCCGTTTCCATCGCGGCGATCTGGTCGGACGTCAGGTTCGACACTTGCTGCGAGGTCAGGACGGCAGCCTGGGTGCTGGACAGGGCGGCGATCTGATGGGTGCCGAAGCCGTTGGCCAGGGCGTTGGTGGTCAGCGCGACAACCTGGTTGGTGCCCAGGTTGGCGATCTGGTCCGTCGTCAGGCCGGCCACTTGCACCGTTTTCATCGCGGCGATCACGGTGGTTTTCAGGCCGATGATGTCGGTGGTTTCAATCGCGGCAATCGCGTCCGACGTCAGTGCAGCGAACTGCTGCGTGGAGAAGCCAGCCAGCTGGGTCGAGGTCATGGCCACCACTTGCGCGGTGGTCAGACCGTCGGCGATCTGGTTGGTCTTCAGCGCGGCGATCTGGGCCGACGTCATGTTACCAATCTGGTCGGTCGTGATGGCGGCAACCTGGTCGGTCGTCAGGCCGGCAATCGCGTTGGTTTTCAGCGCGGCCAGGTCTTGCGTTTCAATCGCGGCAATCGCGGTGGTGCTGAAGCCAGCCATTTGCGCGCTGGTCAGGGCGGCGACTTGCTGGGTCGACATCGACACCACGTGGTCGGTGTTCAGGGCCGACAGTTGCGCGGTTTTCAGGCCGGCAATCGCGTTGGTTTTCAAGACCGAGAAGTCATC
The DNA here is from genome assembly GCF_058807115.1 of Pseudoduganella sp. GW821-FHT12E03. NCBI lineage: Bacteria > Pseudomonadati > Pseudomonadota > Betaproteobacteria > Burkholderiales > Oxalobacteraceae > Pseudoduganella > Pseudoduganella sp. GW821-FHT12E03. Next base: position 146,149 of record NZ_JBXAQJ010000004.1, read on the forward strand.
CGTTTCCATCGCGGCGATCTGGTCGGACGTCAGGTTCGACACTTGCTGCGAGGTCAGGACGGCAGCCTGGGTGCTGGACAGGGCGGCGATCTGGTGGGTGCCAAAGCCGTTGGCCAGGGCGTTGGTGGTCAGGGCGACAACCTGGTTGGTGCCCAGGTTGGCGATCTGGTCCGTCGTCAGGCCGGCCACCTGCACCGTTTTCATCGCGGCGATCACGGCGGTCTTCAAGCCAATGATGTCGGCCGTTTCAATCGCGGCAATCGCGTCCGACGTCAGTGCAGCGAACTGCAGCGTGGACAGGCCGGCCAGCTGGGTCGAGGTCATGGCCACCACTTGCGCGGTGTTCAGGCCGTCGGCGATCTGGTTGGTCTTCAGCGCGGCAATCTGGGCCGACGTCATGTTACCGATCTGGTCGGTCGTGATGGCGGCAACCTGGTCGGTCGTCAGGCCGGCAATCGCGTTGGTCTTCAGCGCGGCCAGGTCTTGCGTTTCAATCGCGGCAATCGCGGTGGTGCTGAAGCCAGCCATCTGGGCACTGGTCAGGGCGGCGACTTGCTGGGTCGACATCGACACCACGTGGTCGGTGGTCAGGGCCGACAGTTGCGCGGTTTTCAGGCCGGCAATCGCGCTGGTTTTCAAGACCGAGAAGTCATCCGTTTCCATCGCGGCGACCTGGTCGGACGTCAGGTTCGCAATTTGCTGCGAGCTCATGACGGCAGCCTGGGTGCTGGTCAGCGCAACGATCTGGTTGGTGGCGAAGCCATTGGTCAGGGCGTTGGTGGTCAGCGCGACAACCTGGTTGGTGCCCAGGTTCGCGATCTGGTCGGTCGTCAGGCCGGCGATCTGCACCGTCTTCATCGCGGCGATCACCGTGGTTTTCAGGCCGATGATTTCCGACGTTTCAATCGCGGCGATGGCGTCCGAGGTCAGCGACGAGAATTGCAGGGTGGACAGCGCGCCCAGCTGGGTCGACGTCAGCGCCTGCACTTGCAGGGTGGACAAGCCGTTGGCCAGCTGGTTGGTGGTCATGCCGGCCACTTGCGCGGACGTCATGGCGCCGATCTGGTCGGTCGTCAGGGCGGCAACCTGGTCGGTGGTCAGGCCGGCAATCGCATTGGTTTTCAGAACGGCGACGTCATTGGTTTCCATCGCGGCCAGCGCGGTGGTGCTGAAGCCGGCCATTTGCGCGCTGCTCAGGGCGGCGACTTGCTGGGTCGACATCGACACCACGTGGTCGGTGTTCAGGGCCGACAGTTGCGCGGTTTTCAGGCCGGCAATCGCGTTGGTTTTCAGGACCGAGAAATCATCCGTTTCCATCGCGGCCAGCTGGTCGGACGTCAGGTTCGCGATTTGCTGCGAGCTCATCACGGCAGCCTGGGTGCTCGACAGGGCGGCGATCTGGTTGGTGGCGAAGCCGTTGGTCAGCGCATTGGTGGTCAGTGCGACGATCTGGTTGGTGCCCAGGTTGGCGATCTGGTCGGTCGTCAGGCCGGCGATCTGCACCGTTTTCATCGCGGCAATCACGGCGGTTTTCAGGCCGGAAATGTCGGTGGTTTCAATCGCGGCAATCGCGTCCGACGACAGCGACGAGAATTGCAAGGTCGACAGCGCACCCAGCTGGTTCGAGGCCAGCGACTGGATTTGCAGGGTCGACATGCCGTTGGCCAGCTGGTTGGTGGTCATCGCCGCCATTTGCGAGGTGGTCAGGGCGCCCACCTGGTCGGTGGTCAGGCCGGCCACCTGGTCGGACGTCAGGCCGGTCAGCGCATTGGTTTTCAGCGCGGCCAGGTCGTTGGTTTCCATCGCGGCCAGCGCGGTGGTGCTGAAGCCGGCCATTTGCGCGCTGCCCAGGGCGGCAACTTGCTGGGTCGACATCGACACCACCTGGTCGGTGGTCAGGGCCGACAGTTGTGCGGTTTTCAGGCCGGCAATGGCGTTGGTCTTCAAGACCGAGAAGTCATCCGTTTCCATCGCGGCGATGGAGTCGGAGGTCAGCGCCGCCACCTGGGCCGAGCTCAATACGGCAGCCTGGGAGCTGATCAGGGATGCTACTTGCAGGGTGTTCAGTGCGTTGGCCAGCACATTGGTGCTCAGTGCCACGATCTGGTTGGTGCCGAGGTTGGCAACCTGATCGGTCGTCAGGCCGGCAGCTTGCACGGTCTTCAGGGCGGCGATCTGGGACGATTTCAGACCCACCAGGTCGACGGTTTCAATCGCGGCAATCGCGTCGCTCGACAGCGAAGAGAATTGCGCGGTGGACAACGCACCCAGTTGATTCGATGCCAGTGCCGCGACCTGGTTGGTCAGCAAGCCATTGGCCAGCTGGTTGGTGGTCATGCCGGCGATCTGGCCGGTGGTCAGCGCGCCAACCTGGTCGGTGGTCAGGCTGGCGACTTGGTCGGAATTCAAGCCAACGATGGCGTTGCTCTTCAGCGCGGCCAGGTCATTGGTTTCGATGGCGGCCAGCACGTTGGTGGCCAGTGCACCGGTCTGGGCGCTGTTCAGGGCGGAGACTTGCTGGGTATTCAGCGAAACGATCTGGTCGGTCGTCAGGGCCGACAACTGGACCGTTTTCAGGCCGCCGATGGCCGACGTTTTCAGGGCGGAGAAGTCATCGGTTTCCATCGCGGCGATGGAGTCGGACGTCAGCGAGGCCACTTGGGCCGAGCTCATCACGGCAGCCTGGGTCGAGCTCAGGGCCACGATCTGGTTGGTGGCGAAGCCGGTCGACAGTTGCAGGGTGGTCAGTGCCGCCACCTGGTTGGTGCCCAGTGCGCCGACCTGGTCGGTGGTCAGGGCCGACAGCTGCGACGATTTCAGCGCGGCGATGGCGGTGGTCTTGAGGCCGACGATGTCCGACGTTTCAAACGCGGCCAGTGCATCAGAATTCAGTGCGGCAGCCTGGGCGCTGGTCATGGCGCTCAGCTGGGTCGACGTCATCGAGGCCGCCTGGGCCGTCGACAGCGCATTGGCCAGCTGGTTCGACGTGAACGCCGGGATTTGCGCAGTAGTGAAGACCCCCATTTGATCCGTGGTCAATGCACCGAACTGATCGGTGTTCAGACCCGCGATATCGGCGGTAGCCAGACCGGCAATCTGCAAAGTCGATAAATTAGCAATCTGCAACGTAGTCAAGCTGGTGACGATGCTCATTTCATTCTCCTAGGGGTACTACTGAATTCTGGGTAGACACGAATTGGAGCAGTTTCTCGCTCCATTCCCTATCGATGTATAAAAGGTCAACTGCTAAAACCAGTCGCCGAAGACTCCGCTTTTCATTCTTAACGACAACAGAGCCGTTTACTTTAGTAAACAAAAGGGGGGTGGTTATCCCTTAGTTCGACGGTGCGCCAAGTACAAAGCGACCGTCGTCAGCCTTTCGTTAAGTAAACTTTTAACGGCTAAAGTTTACGGGGCGCAAATACGAGTATAACGTAAGTGCCTGGGGCAATATTTTCCCTGGGGCACCTTTTTTCCCATTGTCTCGGGCCTGCAACGAGGCAAACTTGCAAGTGACAAACCGACCAGACCAGATCCGCATCGGCCATTGTAAGAAGGAAATACCACCGCAAGATGACAAGCAGCGCGCTGTTTCCGCCGCTCTTCGTGGTTTAGCGGTAGCGGTTGACGATCTCTTGGTAGCCGCCGTCGGCGCGCATGGCTTTCAGTGCCGCATTGAAGCGGTCGCGCAGATCACGGTCGGCAAAGGCGGCGGCAAACACGGTGGTGTTGGGGAAAATGTCGTGATATTCCACCTCGTCGTCGGTTTTCATGGCCCCGGCCAGCAAGCGCCGGTACTAGTTGAAGACAAAGCGGTCCACCACGATGACATCGACCCGGCGCGCCCAGAACACGCGCGCCTGGGCGTCCTGGGTACTGCTCTGGAAGTAATTGTCGCGGAAACGGCCCTGGTCATCGGGCCGGTAGCGCGCGGCGAACGCCGGCCCCAGGTCGGCCCAGCCGCGCTGCCAGATCACGAAGCGGTACTGGTCGAGGTCGGCATCGCTGGCCAGACGGATGCGGTCGGCCTTGCGGGTGATGGCGATGTTGACGTAGTCCACCACCCCGTCCGAGTAGTACACGCCCGGTTCATCGCTGCCATGCACCGATATGATGATGTCGGCCTGCCGCCCTTTCAGCGCGGGCAGCATGCGCGATTTCGACATCAGCTCACTTTTCATGCCATAGCCCAGCCGCGCCAGCACCGCGCGCGCCACGTCGACTTCGATACCGGCCACGTTGCCGGCGGCATCGAGGTACACGTACGGCGGGCGGTCAATGTTAAAGCCCACCGTGAGGTCGGCCGCCAGGGCGGGCGGGCCAGCCAGTGCCAGTATCAGTGCAATCCAGACGGACAAGCGTGCCACAATGTTTGCTCCCCGGCCCGCGCAGGGCGGCGTTGTTATCGCGGTTATTGCTGCTATTACTATATATATGGCAACACCCTGACTGTAATGCAGCCGCTTGCACCGAACAAGCGGCCGCTGGCGGAAAGTGCTACCCTCGCAACACCATGCAACGCCGACCATTCCTGACCTTTGCCGCCCTGAGCGCGGCCCTCAGTACGGGCCTTGGCGTGGCCCTGCCCCGTGCCGGCGCGGCGCCATTGGCCGCCATGCGCCTCGTTACCACCCACTTGCCGCCGCTGGTGCTGGAAAACCAGCCGGAGCACCCCGGCGCGCTGCGGGAACTGGTGGCGGAATTGTGCAAGCGCGCGGGACTGGCGCCGGACACGGCGTTCGTGCCATGGAAGCGCGCGCTGTTTTTAGCCACCACCCTGCCGGCCACGGCGATTTATCCGCTGACCCGGCTGCCGGAACGGGAAGCGCAATTCCGCTGGCTGGCCCCGCTGTATGACGAACACTATGTCTTTGTCGCCCCGCGCGGCAAACGCTTCGACATCCGCCGGCCGGAACACATGAAGCACACCCGCATCGCCATGCTGCGCGGCGCGGCGCAAATCCTGATGCTGCGCGAACTGGGCTACCAGCACTTTGTCGAAGCCAAATCCATCGATGAAGTGCACCGTTTCCTGGTGGGCGGCATGGCCGACGCCTCGTTCGGCGAGCGCAACATCATCCGCGCCTCGCTGAAAAGCCGTGGCGTGGAAGCCGATTTCGACACCAGCGCGCCGGTGCGCACCACCACCGCGTGGCTGGCGGGGTCGCTGGATTTCACGGCGGAGGATGCGCTGGTGTTCAAGCAGGCGGCGGAGGCGATGGCGGCCGATGGGACCAGCAAGAAGATATTGGCCAGGTATGGGCTGGAGTGACGGCCATTTCCACCTGATTCAGTCCTAGGCTGACAATGGCCGCTGTCCTAACAGGATTCCTAGTTGCCGGAGTATGCCCTGCAGGATGCTATCCGCTACGTCGTGGGGGAATCCTTCGGGAATTCTGGAATAGGCATTCTGGATGACCTGTTGTGTCTGTTCAGATAGCTCTTCGATGATTTCTTCCGCTGCTCGTATTCCCAGATTGACTTGCCGCGCCATTGCAGACCAATGCCGCCGCTGAATTCGATACACTTCATAGTAATTCGTGCTTCCCCTGAGCGCCATGGCAAGCCGGGCGTCCCGCGGCTGGATTTGATTCCTGCCTGCGCCAATAATGGGGTGGGCCGACAGTACGTCGTACAACGGCGTGGCTTTATAGCGTCCACCAGGCAGGATTGAAATACTGAAGTTCTTTGCGTGCCCATCTGTCGCAATCAGCAGCCAAAAAATGATTTGCGCCTTGAAAAAATTACGCCGGTCAAAATCCGCAACTTCGGAGCCGAGGAGCAATTGCATGATTCGTGCAATACCTGGACCGCCATCCTGTTGATACTTCTGGATAGGAGAGGTGCCGGTCGCCTGGCACATGTCTTCCTGCGGCAGTCGTACGATCCACTTGCCATCATCAGAATCTTTACGGTCGAAGCGCTCGACAGCCAATACTTTTTGGTCTTCAAATTGCACAATCGCTGTTCGCGCGACAGGCAAGCCGAACAACTCCATAATCTGTGAGCAAAGCCACTCGTTCTCAACGGATGTACGAAAATCCGCCTGCATCGCACCGACCTGGCCAAGGGGGAGTTTCAGTATGTGCGTGGTTGGTGTACTCCCGTGCGGGAGTATCCATTTCTTGTCACGCCAGAGCAGCGCATTTTTTTCTTGTGCGCCAGCGATCGAAAGACGCAGGTCGGCGTGGGAGTTCGAGCGGGCCGGCCCTTCCACTGGCGCGGTGGTCGAACGCAACAGTTCTGCAACCTCGCTTTCATCGAGGGCTTCACCATTGATTTGAAAAAGGTCGTCAGGTTCCTGGTCGACGGGCAGCAACTGGGCAGCGCCAACGCAATCGCGGCCAATCGCTGACAGCAGTTCGAACGGTGATGTACCTCCGACTTGATAGCGCTGGGCCAGCCGACGCCGAATGGGCTCGCTGTCGGGCAGGAGATTGTCGAAATAATTGGTGACGACGTCACCCGAGTAAGCGGCGTTATCTGGCCTGAATGGCAGCGACAGGGAAAGGGGCCGACCGAGCTCATTGTCTATCCAATCGTCGAAGTACTGGAAAGTTGAGTTGTTCGAGGCACTGGTCCATGTTCCCACTGGACTGCCATTGAGCCAGACATGCAAGCTTCCCCGGTTGCGTGCTTTTGCCATTTTTACCACTTGGTCTTGTCGGTGGATGTCATCGCCCGTGGCGCAGCCTTGGGGAGGGTGCCCGGTTTGACTGCCGATGATCGTGGTCTTGCTCCTGTGTTTTCAGGCGCCATGTCCCCTGACCATGAGAAGCTTATTTCAACATCCAGTAGCCGGAGTATCGTGTAAAGACGCTCCACACTGGTGGTATTCAGGTTTGACTCAATCTGCGCATAGCTCTGCTGGGTTATTCCGAGCTTTTCAGCCATGGCAGCTTGGGTGAGACCTGCCCGCTTGCGAAACCCTTGGATGAGAGGCTTCAACTGGTCAACGGTTTGAAGTTGGAAGGGCATGGCAGATCCAGTCCGAAGTTATAGATACAGTGTATAGCCTGTTTTTCATAAAAACAAGGTAAAGCCTGTATTTCAATATTACAGCCTTGCGACTGTAAATCAAAAAAACAGGCTTAGCCCTGTTCCACATTCGCCGAAGCTCCACCTGGATGCCCCAAATGCAAAAACCCCTCTGCCACTCAACGAGTGACAGAGGGGTTGGGACAGAAGAGTTAGTTCCAGTTCAGAACGGAATATCGTCATCCATATCCGAGAAGTTCGGCGCCGGGCGCGGGGCCGGACGTGGCGCCGGGGCGGCTTGCTGTGGCTGTGGACGCGGGGCTGGACGGGACACCGGGGCGTCGTAGCCGCCGCCGTCATCCATCCCATCGCCGCCACCCATGCCGCCGGCACGGCCGCCCAGCATTTGCATGTTTTCCGCGATGATGTCGGTCGCGTACTTCTCGACGCCATCCTTGTCCGTGTACTTACGGGTTTGCAGGCGGCCTTCGACGTACACCGACGAACCTTTTTTCAGGTACTGGCCGACGATTTCCGCCAGGCGGCCGAAGAAGGAAATGCGATGCCACTCGGTCTGCTCTTTTTGCTCGCCGGTGTTACGGTCTTTCGATTTGTAAGACGTCGCCACGGCGATGTTGGCGATGGCGTCACCACTTGGCATGTAACGGATTTCCGGATCACGGCCCAGGTTGCCGACGATGATGACTTTATTAACTGATGCCATGAATAGCTCCTGTTGAACTGCGGCCGCCCGGGGCAAGCGGGCGGGCTGGAATTTACGTAGACAGCGATTATAAGCCAACGCCATCCGCCCCCGAGAAATTGTTGGGGTGACGCGCATCCGTGGCTAAACACTGGTATTATATACAGTATTTGTCGCGTAACCGCCTGTTCCATATCAACAGAAGCACGGCGGCGCGGGGCAAACCCGGATATAGTACCGGGTTCGATCTTTGGCCACCCTCACCATCCAGGCACAGCAATGGAATACATCCGCGTCCGCGGCGCTCGCACGCACAACCTGAAAAACATCAACCTCGACCTGCCCCGCAACAAGCTGATTGTCATCACGGGCTTGTCCGGTTCCGGCAAATCGTCGCTGGCGTTCGACACGCTGTATGCCGAAGGCCAGCGCCGCTACGTGGAATCGCTGTCGGCCTATGCGCGCCAGTTCCTGCAACTGATGGAAAAGCCGGATGTGGATCTGATCGAAGGCTTGTCGCCGGCGATCTCGATTGAACAAAAAGCCACGTCGCACAATCCCCGCTCCACGGTCGGCACCGTGACGGAAATCCACGATTACCTGCGTTTGCTGTATGCGCGCGTCGGCACCCCGTATTGCCCGGACCACCCGGAAAACGCGCTGGCCGCGCAATCGGTGTCGCAAATGGTCGACGCCGTGCTCGCCATGCCGCAAGACACCAAGCTGATGATCCTGGCGCCGGTGGTGGCCAACCGCAAGGGTGAGCACGTCGACTTGTTCGAACAGATGCAGGCGCAGGGCTTTGTACGCTTCCGCATCCAGAGCGGCACCCATGACGCGAAGATTTATGACGCCGATGATTTGCCGAAGCTGAAAAAAACCGAAAAGCACACCATCGACGTGGTGATCGACCGCGTCAAGGTCAACGCCGACATCAAGCAGCGCCTGGCCGAAAGCTTTGAAACCGCGCTGCGCCTGGCCGATGGCCGCGCCGTCGCGTATGAAATGGATACCGGCAAGGAGCACGTGTATTCGAACAAGTTCGCCTGCAATGTGTGCGGCTATTCGCTGCAGGAACTGGAACCGCGCCTGTTCTCGTTCAACAACCCGATGGGCGCCTGCCCCGAGTGCGACGGCCTGGGGCATATTGAATTCTTCGATCCGAAGCGCATTGTCGCATTCCCGAACCTGTCGCTGGCGTCCGGCGCGATCAAAGGCTGGGACCGCCGCAACCAGTTTTATTTCCAGATGCTGACGGCGCTCGGCGCCTACTTCGAATTCGACCTCGACACGCCGTTCGAGCAATTGCCGAAAACCGCGCGCGACGTGATCCTGCAAGGTTCCGGCAAGCAGGCGATCCCGTTCACGTACATCAATGAACGCGGCCGCGCCGTGGTCAAGGAACATACGTTCGAAGGGGTGGTGAACAACCTGTCGCGCCGCTACCGCGAAACCGATTCGATGGCCGTCAAGGAAGAACTGGCCAAGTTCATCAATGAAAAAGAATGCCCGTCGTGCGCCGGCGCGCGCCTGCGGGTGGAAGCGCGCTTCGTCAAGGTCGGCGTGGGCGACCATGAGCGGGCGATTTATGAAATCGCCCACAAGCCGCTGCGCGATTGCCTCGACTACTTCGAAGGGCTGGAACTGTCCGGCGCCAAGAAGGAAATCGCCGACCGCGTGATCAAGGAAATCGTCTCGCGTTTGAAATTCCTGAACAATGTCGGTCTCGACTACCTGTCGCTGGACCGCAGCGCCGACACGCTGTCCGGCGGCGAAGCGCAGCGCATCCGCCTGGCGTCGCAAATCGGCTCCGGCCTGACCGGCGTGATGTACGTGCTGGACGAGCCGTCGATCGGCCTGCACCAGCGCGACAACGACCGCCTGATCGACACCCTGAAACACTTGCGCGACATCGGCAATTCCGTGCTGGTGGTGGAACACGATGAAGACGCGATCCGCACCGCCGACTATATTGTCGACATGGGTAAAGGTGCGGGCGTGCATGGCGGCGACGTGATTGCCTCGGGGTCGCTGAAAGACATCCTGAAAAACAAGGAATCGCTGACGTCGCAATACCTGTCCGGCGCGAAGAAAATCGAAGTGCCGAAAAAACGCCACGATTTCGATGAAGAGCGCCAGCTGGTGATTACCGGCGCGACCGGCAACAACCTGAAAAACGTCACCTTGCAATTACCGGTCGGCCTGATGACCTGCATTACCGGGGTGTCCGGTTCCGGCAAATCATCGCTGATCAACGATACCTTGTACCCGGCGCTGTCGCGCCACCTGTATGGTTCGCAGACGGAACCGTCGGCGCATGAATCGATCAGCGGCCTGGAACATTTCGATAAAGTCATCGCGGTCGACCAAGCCCCGATCGGCCGCACGCCGCGTTCGAACCCCGCCACCTATACCGGCCTGTTCACGCCGATCCGCGATTTGTTCTCGACCGTGCCGATGGCGAAGGAACGCGGTTACAGCGCGGGCCGTTTCTCGTTCAACGTCAAGGGCGGCCGCTGCGAAGCGTGCCAGGGCGATGGCGTGATCAAGGTGGAAATGCACTTCCTGCCGGACGTGTACGTGCCGTGCGACGTTTGCCACGGCAAGCGCTACAACCGCGAAACCCTGGAAGTGCACTACAAGGGCAAGAGCATCACCGAAGTGCTGGACATGACGGTGGAAGATGCGCACGAATTCTTCAAGCCGGTGCCGCTGATTGCCCGCAAGTTGCAAACCCTGCTCGACGTCGGCCTGGGTTACATCAAGCTGGGGCAAAGCGCCACCACCCTGTCGGGCGGCGAAGCGCAGCGCGTGAAGTTGTCGCTGGAACTGTCCAAGCGCGATACCGGCCGCACCCTGTACATCCTCGATGAACCGACCACCGGCCTGCACTTCCACGATATCGATTTGCTGCTGAAAGTGATCCACCGCCTGCGCGACCAGGGCAACACCCTGGCCATCATCGAGCACAACCTCGATGTCATCAAGACCGCCGACTGGATCGTCGACCTGGGTCCGGAAGGCGGCGCGGGCGGCGGCCGGATCATCGCCACCGGTTCGCCGGAAGACGTGGCGGCCAACCCGGACAGCGTGACCGGCAAATACCTGGTGCCGCTGCTGCCGGCGCTGGCGCCGAAGAGGAAAAAAGCGTAAGGGCCGCACCGCCTGTTCTAGCGGGGCTGCTGACCCCGTAGGGCGGTTTGGCGCAAGCGCCAAGCCGCCATGCATGCGTCAACGCGGCGCACGCATGGCGGATTTGTAAAATCCGCCCTACGCGGTGACACCCGGGCCATACCAGACGTTCCGGGGCCGCTGATTACTGCTGCGCCGTGGCGTTGCCCTTCTCCGCCGCCACCCAGCCCTTGATCTGGGCTTCCAGCACATCCATCGGCAAGGCGCCCGCGCCCAGCACCTGGTCGTGGAACTTGCGGATGTCGAAGCGGCTGCCCAGTTCCTGTTTCGCGTAATCCCGCAGCGACAGGATTTTCAGCTGGCCGATCTTGTAGCCCAGCGCCTGGCCCGGCCACACGATGTAGCGGTCGGTTTCACTCTGCACATCGACTTCCTCGATGCCGGAATGGTCGTGGAAGAAGTCCACCACTTGCTGGCGCGACCACTTCTTGTAATGCAGGCCGGTATCCACCACCAGGCGGATCGCGCGCAGCATTTCATCCTGCAAATGGCCGTAATAGCTGTACGGATCCTTGAAGAAGCCCAATTCCTGGCCCAGGCGCTCCGAATACAGCGCCCAGCCTTCCGCATAGGCCGTGTAATTGCCCTGCTGGCGGAACATCGGCAGCGATTCGATTTCCTGCGCGATCGACAATTGCATGTGGTGGCCCGGCACGCCTTCGTGCAGCGCCGTGGTTTCAATGCCGACCGTGGAACGCTTGGCGAAGTCGCCGGTGTTGACCATCACGCGGCCCGCACGCTTGCCATCCGGCGAACCCGGCAAGTAAGCGGCGGCCGAGGCGCCCTTCTCGCGGAATTCCTCGACCTGTTTGATTTCGACCTTAGCCTTCGGCAAGATGCCGAATTGCTGCGGCAACTGGGTATACATCTGGTCGGTATATTTCTGGTACAGGTCGACGATTTCCTGGCGCGATTTCGGGTGCAGCGCCGCGTTGGCTTCCATCGCCTTGTTGAATGACTTCAAATCCTTGAAACCGAGCTTTTGCGCCACCTGCAGCATTTGCGCTTCGATGCGCGCCACTTCGGACAGGCCCAGTTGATGGATATCTTCCGGCGACATGTCGGTGGTGGTGGAATGCTTGGCCTTAAAACTGTAGCGCGCCGCGCCATCGGGCAGCGACCACATGCCGACATCCTTGCGGCCGTGCGGCAGGTATTTGGTTTTCACATAGACGCCCAGCTGCTTATAGGCCGGCGCCACGTCTTTTTGCACCGCCGCCAGGATTTCCTTGGTCAGGCGCGCCTTGTCGGCGGCGGAGAAATCCGCCGGGAATTTCGCCAGCGGCGCCGCGAACGGCGAGGCTGCCGGCTTCATGGCGGCCACGTCTTCACACTGCTTGGCGATTTTCGGGATCAGGAATTTCGGCGGCATCAAGCCATCCTTGACACCCTTTTCCATCTGCACACGGGTTTCCGCGAACAGCTTGGGCAACTTGCGCAGGCGGGCCACGTAATCTTCGTAATCCTTGACGGTCTCAAACGGCAGCGCCGACACCACCATCGGGATATCGAGGTGCACGCCGGAATTTTGCGCCAGCGGCATTTCCCAGTCGCGGAAGCGCACACCGTCCACATTCTTGCGCAACTCGCGCACCATCAGGTCGCGGTTGAGCTTTTCCTGCAGCGGGAAACCGCTGGTGTCGATGGCTTCAAAGCGCTTGAGAAAATCCACCGCGGCCTGGTTGTCGGCATCGATACCCGCCTGCGAAAAGTCCGCCCAGCGGTCGTTGTAGCGCTTGTCGCCCAGCAGGGACGCCCACTCCGGGCTGTTGCGCATGGTGTGTTCCCACTGTTCCTTGATCAGCGTATTGAGCGCGGCGCGGCGGCCCTCCAGGTCGGGGGCCACGGTCTCGGCGTGGACCGCGCCCAGCATCAGGGAAAACAGCAGCGCGCTGGCGGCGCCAAGGCGGCGGGTTATCGTTGTTGTCATGCAAGCCTCGAGTCAAAGATGATGGAGGCTACACTGTACGATTCCACATGCCTTGCCGCCCGCGCAATGTGCTGAAATGTTAAAACAACGGCATGAACTGCCAATCACCGTGATGAGCGGCATCAACCGACCATATTGACGGCAATCCCCGTCCGGGAACCTTTCCACTTGGCGCCCACCGGCCCGCGCGCCTTGCGCGCCCAGTAGCGCCACGATGCACCGCGTCCGGCCAGCCACGCTTCCAACTGGCCGAAACGGTCAAAGCCCCAGAATGGTTCGCCGTCGACCATCACGAACGGCGAACCGAAGACGCCCAGCGCCAGCGCCTGCTGCGTTTCCTGTTTAAACAGCGCCTTCACCTCGCTTGACACCAGCGCGGCGGCCAGCGCTTCTTCAACCACGCCCAGTTCCGCCGCCAGCCGGCACACGGTGGCGGGGTCGGACAGTTGGGTCCGCTCCGAGAAGTACGCCTGGAAACAGCGCTTGGCAAAGCGCACCGCCAGTTCATCGCCATACTGCAGCCGGATCCACAGCATGGCGCGGCCCGGCGCCACCAGCAATTCCGGGAACACGTCCGGCTGGCGGTACGGGATACCGTGCTGGCGCGCCGTGCGGCGGATATCGTGCCGCACATAGTCGCCTTTGACGGGCACCAGCGGCAGCGGTGTGGTGCCGGTGGCTTGCAGCATCGAGGCCAGCATCACCGGATGCCAGCGCACCGTCCGGCCGTGGCGCGCCGCCAGTTCATCGATGCAGGTGGCGGCAAAGTAGCCGTAGGACGACGCGAAATCAAAGTAGAAATCAATCGGTTCCATGCTTACACCGCGCCGAAATCGTCGTTGGACTCCGGCAGCGCCCGCAGGGCTTCGGCAAAGCGCGGGTTGATCAGCAGGAAAAAGGCGACAACGGTAACAAACAAGACCTTGGTCATGATGTGCTCCTTGATTCGCACACCCGTGCGAAATTGGTTTAAAAAAAGCCGCACAACGGGCGCGGCACCGTTCAATCCTGGTACGTAAAACTTTTATAGGTTGAAATCAGGCGGCCATACGCCACGGAAATGCGCTTCAAGGTGGATGGATCGCGCATGAATCGGGCGTCGTGCAGCAAGCCCACAATCAGGCAGTAAATCTCGAACACCAGCTGTTCCGGGTCGGTGTCCGGGCGCAAATGGCCCACCTCCACCGCCTGCAGCACGGTTTTGCGCAGCGAAGCGCGCCAGCGCAGCACGCCCTGCTCGATGCGGTCGCGCAGCGGCCCCGGCAAATCATCGAATTCAAACGCGCCCGCCGTATACAGGCAGCCGGTACGCGGCCCGGTTTCGCAGCAGCGCCGGATCCAGGCCTGGATTTGCACGGTCAGGCGCGGCAAGCCCTGCGCCAATTTCAGCGACGGCAGGAAGATGTCTTGCGCGAAACGGCGGTCATATTCGTCCAGCACGGCTTCCTGCAGCGCTTCGAGCGACCCGACGCGGGAAAACACCCCGCTCTTGCTGATCCCCAGCCGCTTGGAAATCTCGCCCAGCGACACCTTGCCGATGCCTTCGGCGGCCGCCATGTCATAGGCGGCCTGCACGATGGCGGCGTAGGTGGCTTCGCTTTTTGTGGTCGGGGTATCCATGCCAACCACTTTAGCACACCTGTGCGAAACCTGCTAGCCTTCCGTGATCGCGTGGGCCGGGTCGGTCAGCGCCGTGCTTTGCAGGAACAGCGCCGACCAGCCCGGCAAATCGCTGCGCTCGGTGCTCGACAGGCTGCCATCGGGCAGCCAGACGTCCTGGTCGAGCGGCGTCACGGCGGTGGCCGGCGGCACGATCGGCACCGCCGACAGGCGGTTCGAGCCCTGGGCGTCGAGATCGGTGATGGCGCGCACCAGTTCAGCCGCATCGAGCGGCACCGCCGCCAGCGGGATGCCGAGGCGGTCCGCCAGCAACTGGTTGCGGAAACCCAGCACATCGGCCGGACGGCCATCGACCAGGGTTTCATCGAACACGGCCGCCGCCAGCGACGTGTCCCAGCTCAGGCCGCGGCGCGACAAATGCGTGCTGCCGGTCAGCGCATAGGCATCGTCGACCACCACCGAGGTGCTGGCCAGGCGCAGCGCGCGCCCCGCCCCCACACCCGGCGCAAACACCACGAAGCGCGCGCCGGCCGCCGTGCGCGCAGCCGTGATGGCGTCCAGCAGCGACTGGTCGCGCACTTCGCGCAAGCGCTGCGGCGTGCCCGGCGCGGGCTGGCTGGACATGCACAGCACCACGCGCAAGCCGGGACGGGCAGTCATCCGTGCCAGCAGCACTTGCCACAGGCTGACGTTTTCCCCCGACGCCGGGGTCGGATCGCCATCGGCGCAGCGCAGCACCAGGTTGTCGAGCTCCGGTGTTTCCATGTAAATCAAGTCTTCGGCGCGGTTGATGGCGGCCACCAGCGAATACAAGGCTTCGCGTGAACCAAACACGCTGCTCTGGATGCGCCGGTCCAGCGCGCGGCACGCCGCCAGCGCATTGTTGGCGGGCGGATTCTGGTTGCTCAGCCAGGTGCCCAGCTGGCCCGGCGTGGGGCCACCGCCGGGAATGCCGGCCGGCACCGGGATATTGTTATTGAGCCACACATAGAAGGTGTCCAGCACGTTGGTCAGGGTCGGGTAATAGCCATTGTTGCGGATGCTCTGGCACACCAGCGGCAAGCCTTCCACGCCCATGGCGCTGGTGCGCAGCACCGCCACCACGGGACTGGGCGCCGCCACCGGGGCGGCGGCTGGCAGCAAGGTCATCGACGCCTCGGCCACCAGCGCCACTTCCGACTGCAGCAGCAAGCCGCGCAAGGTCGGATCGGCCACGCCCCGGAAGGCGGCAATGCCCAGCCCCGCCGTGCGCTCGCGCACATATTCGCCCGCCGCAATCGCCGCCCCGCCCGTCAGCACGGCGCCCGCGCCATGGACTTCGATCGACGCCGGGACACCGGGATAGCCGAGGAAGTGATTGGCGGCCGGTTCCAGCGCCCATGGCACCGGCGGCGCAGCGCCGATCACGGCCGCCTGCGCCGCTGCGCCCAGCGACGCGCCCACCACTTCCTGCCGGTTCATCAAGCCCAGCGGCAACGATGCGGAACCCGCCTCGGCCGCGCCCCGCCCCAGCAAATGCACGCCATTGCCGGCCAAGGCCAGCACGCCGCCGCCCGGCCCATTCTGGCCCGGCGGCAAATCGCCGGGCTGCGCGCCGGGCGCCGGGACGCTGGGGTGCGCTTTGGCTAGGGGGCGACCGACGCTGTCGGCGCGGTCCGCCGTGGAACCAAACGCCGGTTCCGTCAGCGACAGCAGCGCGGTCGGGTTGGCGGTCAGGTAATTGGCCAGGGTGCCGACCAGGCTGGCCACGCCGATGGTATTGCGGTCCACCAGGATCGCCGGCGCGCCGGGTTGCACCACGTGGGCCCCGGCGGGAATACTGCCCGGCGCCAGCGGCGGCGCCGCGCCCACCAATCCCGTTTCGCACACCACCCAGCCGCCCGCCAGCGCATTGGCCGCCACCGGCGCGCCGCCCAGCGCCGCGGGGCGGTTAAACGGCAGCGCCGCGTAGCGGCGTGTCAGTACCCCGCCGCCCGCCGCCGGGATCACGGCCTGCAAATCAAAGCGCAATTGCCCGACCGGATTGGCCAGGCCGTTCGGCAGCGCCAGCACGGCAAACGCGGTGCCATTCAATCCCACCACGGCGGCGCCGCCCGTCAGGCGGAAATGGTTGCCGGTGGCCAGGTCAAAACCCAGCGGCCAGGCGCGCACATTGGCGCCGGCGCAAGCGGGACCCAGGTTCGTTTCCAGCAGCACCAGTTGGCGGTCGGCCGCCTGGCCGCCGTCGCCCTGCAGCGGCAACACGCGGTACTGGCCCACGGCCAGCACGGCGGGCGGGGTATTGGCCGCATCGGCCAGCGCGGCCGGGAACGGACTGTTGGCCGCCGGGACCGCCGGCACCAGTCCGGCCGGGGCCGACGGCGCGCCCCACGCGGTATCGGTCACGCCGAGCACCAGCCGCGCCGGATTGGCCGCCGCATTGGGCAGCGCCAGCATGGCCGCCGCCACGGCGCCGCTATTGCCGCGCAACACGGGTCCGGCCGACGGCGCCACCGTGATGCGGGTGCTGGGCCGGTTCTGGTCCATTTCGCGCCGCAACTGCCCCGGTCTCAAGGTCCCCGCATCGGGAAAGGCGGGATTGGCCGCCACGTTATCGCTGCGGCGGCGCCGGTAGCCGACCAGGAACGCTTCTTCATCCACCACGGCCACGCGCACGAAGTCGCGCGTCAGGTTGGTGTGCAGCGGCCCGCCCGCCCACAGCGTCACCCCGGCCGCCGCGGGCAGCGCATAGGGGCCGCCCGGCAACACGGCCATCCTCGCCAGCGGCGCATTGTCGGCCGGCGGGTTATACGGCACGGTGGGCGCGCCGCCTGCGGGCGCGGGAACGGAAACAGTCGGCGCGGCCGTGAAATTGACGACAATATTGCCGCCCGCGCCGCCGCCGGCCAGGCTGCCGGTGGGGTTCGGAATCGCCGCACCGCCCACCGACAGGGTCAGGCGCTGCACGTTATTCGTGTCGGCCGTATCGCCATCGACCGCCAGGAACGGCGCGCCCAGCACACCCTCGTGCGGATTGACCAGGTGCGCGGTCAGCCCCGGCGCGAAATTGGCCACGTGCGGCAAACTGGCCGGCGCGCCGGCCGCCGGCACCGGCGCCAGCACGGCGCCCGGCGTGGCCAGGTTGGCGGCCTGGATATTGGGCGCCATCAACTGGAAATTGCCATTGCCGGGCGCGGTTTCACCAATGCCATAGTTGAGCAGCCACGACCACCAGCACGCCACCGCGCCCGGGTCGATGGGCCGGCCGCGCCGGTCAAAGCACCACAAGTCCACCTGCGCCGTCATGTTGGCCGCCAGCGTGTCGGGCGACTGGCCGCCGGGCCGGCGCAAATGCGTCATCGGCAGCGCCATGTTGCCGGTGATATTGACACCGTCGGCCGTCACCAGCCCCACGCAATTCATCCGCTCGAACACATCGTCGCCATCGAGCCCGCCATTGAACATGGCGTCGATAAAGCCGGTGGTCACGCCGCCATTCGGGAACACCATCATGAAGCTGCGCACCTGCGGCCGCGACGGCGCCCCGGCCACCGGCGCCGCCGCGCCCAGCGCGGCGGCGGTCGGCGCGGGCAACAGCGACAAACACTGGTGCAGCCGCTGTTCAACTTCCGGCAGCAGGCGGAACCAGGCCACCAGCCGGGTCTGGCCCGCATAGACGCCATTGGCGGCAAACGGATTGTTGCCGTCGATATTGCGCAAGGTGTCAAGCGCGGGCGGCACGGCGTTGTTTTGCACGTAATACAAGCTGAGATTGCCCGTGGCCGGCGGCAGCCAGTTGGTATTGGTCAACGCGACCGGCACATGCAGCTGGGCCGGCAGGTTGGCCGGCCCCGGCAGGGCGGGCAGGATCGGCATGGCGTTGCCGCCGGTGAACCATGGGCCCAGCACGGGCGCCATGATGCCCAGGGTATTGACGGGCGGCTGGTACAGAGTCGTCATGCGCCTCTCCTAAACGAGGTTGGACAAGGTGGCGTCGCCCGAACGGCCGAGCGGATCGATGACACGCACCGACACGCGCGTCAGCGCGCCGGCCGGCACGGCCTGCGCATCGAACGCTTGCCAAGTTTGCGCCACCGGGTCATAACTGAACGGCAGTTCCAGCTTGCGCGGCCGCGCGCCCTGTTCAATGCGCCAGGCATCGAAACGGAAATTGCCCATCATGGTGCCTTGCAAGGTGTGCGCGGGCGGCGGCGTCACGGTGATGTTCAATCCGCCACCCGTCGGGCTGACGGCCACTTGCTGCACCGGCGGCGGCGCGCCTTTCGGCACCGAGGCCAGCTTGACCGGGCCGCTGGCGTCGCCCCATTCACCGGCCACCAGTACCGGATCGGCGCCGGGCGGCGATTCGCCCTGCACTTCCACCACGAAGCGGTAATTGACCCAGGGCTTCAATGCCTGCGGCGCAACGATGTCGAAACTGTGGCCTTCGTCATTCGATTCCAGGTCACCCGCCTGCAACACGCCCGCGAGCACGGTCGGCATGCGCAGCGGATCGGCGCCCGCCGTCGAGGTGCGGCGCAAGCGCCACGCTGTCGGCGCACTGGCCCCGTGCGGCACGCGCACCCGCAGCACCACGCCATGCTCGACCGGGTTCTTGCCCGGCGCGTTGACCAGCGCCACCAGCGGCTGGCCCGGCCCGCCCACGTTCGGCACGCCAAACGCAAACATGGAACTCTTGGACAACTCCGACAAGCCGCCGCCCGGCCCCTCGGCCACCACGCGGTAGAACACGGCCACATCCAGGCCGGCCGACACCCGGTGCGTGAAATGCACCTTGCCATCGGCGCCCGCATGCAGCGGTTCCGGCGTGATCATTTCGAAATGGTCCCAGCCAAACAGCGTTCGGTTGTCGACCAGTAGTCCGGCGCGGTCGTTGATCAGCGCCAGGCTGCGCACCACGCCGGCCAGCCCGCTGTCGATGCCATTATCGAGCGCTTTCAGCAGGGTCGATTCGGTGCTGGTGTACACGCGGTAACCCACGCCGGCCGCGCCGTTAAAGGCGAATTCGGCGCGCGCATGGCCCATCGCATCGGGCCGCGACGTGTACGTCAGTGGCCGGATAATGACAGGCGCTTCCGGCGGACGCGGATCGACGATGGTTTTCTTGGCCGGATAGGCATCGAGCGATTCGTGGTTCAGCACATCGCGCCAGCGCGCGGTGTAGCTGACCTTGATTTGCTGCGCCGGGTACAGCGCCGGGCCGGTGCGCGTAATGACCAGCAGTTGCTGCGGATGGCCCGGGCTGCTCGAGGGGTCCGGCTCCAGGTGCGCCTTGTTGCCCGGCGCATTCGGCAAGTTGGCCAGGTCATAGTAAGGGCTGACGGCTGGATTGGCGCCAAACGTTTCTTGCAGCACCAATCCGCTCAATGCCGCGCCGCCGGCCGGCAATTCAGCGATGTTCGGCAGCGGAATGCGGATTTCAATGGTCCCCGCCAGCAACCCGGCCGGCGGATCGGCCGGCGGCGGCGCGAACACGGGTGGCGATGGGAAGATCAGCAGCGCGGGGCGCATCGGCGCCGTGCGCGCCTTGGCCGGCGCCGTGCGCTTGCCCCAGCCCGACCAGCGGCCGAACCAGTCGCCCTTGGCCATGCGGTAGTCGATCGCGCCGGGCGCGCCATTGCGGTCTTCCATGCGCGCCTCTCCCGCCTCGGCCGGATCTTCCGGCTGCGACACCACCCACGGCAGCGGCGTACCGGGCGGCGCGGCATTGCTGCCGAAAGCCATGCGCTTGCCGTTGGCAAAGGCGTGCAAGGTGCGCTCGCCATATTGGTCATGCGCGGCCACGGCGGCCACGGCCGGCGCCTGGAACCCCTTGGCCAGCAGGCGCAGCGCGCGCCGGACCTTCGGCGGCGGCGGTGTGCTGAGCCAGCCACGGTCATCGCACGACGCAATCACGGGCGCAGCCATGCCTTGCGGCGGATAACCGGCAAAGGCCACCGCGCACTGCGTCAAGTCGAGGTAGGGAATGTCTTCCGCCGGCGGGATCTTGAACTGATCCAGTTCCGGAAACTGGGCCAGCGCATCGGCCCGGCCTGCGCGCAGCGCGCCGAGGAAGGACATCGCCTCGGCCGGCGTCCAGGCCGCGCTGTTCCAGCGGAACAGGCCACGGATGCGGTACAGCACCAGCGAACCGGCCGGTGCTTTCGCATCGCGGTCGACATCGCCCAGGCCCAGCAAGTGGCCCAGGTCCGGATCGATGGAACTGGCCAGCAGCGATGTTTCAATCCCCACACCCAGGTTGCCGGGCTGGGACCCGGCGGCCTGGCTGGTGATCGGCCGCTGGTCGCGCAAGGACCAGGTGGGCGACGACAAGTCGTGCAGCAGGGACTTCAGCCAGGTATCGATGCGCGGGCGCACCTGCGCCACGCGCTGCGCCGCATCAAAGCCACCGGCCGCCGGCGCCGAAGCCGGACTGGCGGCCGTGTACGCCACGTACATGGGCTGGCGCAGCACGGCCGCGCGGTCGACACGGTGGCCTGCTTCCGCCACCGCGTTGGCGGGCGGCGTATAGCGCGGCGCCGGGGTGACCGGCAAGCTCCACCATTCCCACAGCCGCGCTTCGTCATGGCGCTGCACGGTGGTCGCATCGATCCAGCGGATGCCCGCCACATAGCCATTGCCGCGCACCCGCACGCGCGGAATGAACCAGTGGCACAACGCGTAGGGTTCCCGGCTGACCGCCTGGATCACGGTCGGCCCGTGTTCCGTGTCGGCCAGCGCTTCGAACACCAGGCCTTCGGCCAGCGTGGCCAGGCTCGCGCCAGCCAGTGTGCCGGCGCCAAGGGTGGTGACGGTGGCGCGGGTGGCATTGGCCAGCGTGCCGGTGCTGGCAGCGGTGGCAGCAGTGACCGCGGCGACGCGCGGCACCGGGATGGGCGCCGTGGTCGGCTTCGGTGCCGGCGCGATGGTCGGTGCGGTGGTCGGTGCGGTGGTCGGCCCCGCGGTCGGCGCCAGGGTCGGCCTTGGAATCGGCGCCAGGGTTGGCGCCGTCGTCGGTGCAAAGGTCGGCGCGGTGGTCGGCGCCGAGGTGGGCTCCGTCGTGCCGCGCACCTGCAGCCGCGCCCAGATCACGTCCGGTTCGCTGAAATAGCCATACACGGGATTGTCCGGCGTGACCGTGAAGGGCAGCGTCAAGGTATTGCCCTGGCTGTCGATCCAGGTCACGCCATCATTGCGCGCTATTTGCTCGACCATGCTGGCGCTGATGATGGTGCGCGTGACCATCAGCGGCGTGGCGGGCACACCGAGACGCGGCGATGGCAGGCAGCGCACGTGGATGCCGGGTGGCAGGTGGCTGTCGCCAACGCCGTCGATGGCGCCGGCGATCCAGGCCCATGCGGGAGCGAGAGTGCTCATACGGACTTCTCCTTCATCACAATTCAAGCGCCACGGTGGCGGGACGGTTGAAGATCTGTACCTTGCCGGACGCGCCGGCGGCGCCATGCTCGCGGAACTTCAGCTCGATATCGAACAGGCGGCTGGTCAGCGCCGGCCGTGGCGCCGAGGCGCCTGCCACGAACAGCACACGGGTGCCGGCAACGTTGCGCACCGCTTCCTTCAAAGAGCTGCCCAGCTTGGAGCGCGACGAACTCCATTGCGGCTGGCCGTTGACGATGGTTTGCGTATCGTCGGTGCGGAACACTTCCAGCGAACCGATTTCCAGGCGCGGCTTCGGCTCCGGCTCATTGAGGGCGCCGGTGCGCATGCCAGCGCGCCATACCGGTTCGTCGGCTTCCAGCAGCACGCCGGCGATTTCCCATGGCGTGGCCTGCAAACCGGTCTGGCGCCAGATCACCGTCGTGCGCGGCGCCGGCGGCAGCGGCCACGGGTCCATGCCGCAATCGCGCAACGCCTCGTCGAGCGCGGCGTCCGACACCAGCGGCTCACTTTGCGCCGCATACTTGGCTTGCAGGTTAAAGCTGGTAATCGCGTCGTTGGGCGTATCGCCATCCGGGACCGGATCGAAGCCCAGCGCGCGCAGCATGCCGGTCGGGTTGTGGTAGCGCGAGGTGCGGAAATGGCTGCGCGCCACCAGCACTTCTTTCACACTGCTGTCGCCCGGCTTGACGGTATTGAGCAGCAAATCGTATTCGCTGTTCGGCGCCAGGTCCGCGATCACGGTGACCTTGGACGCGCCGCTGCCGGGATTGACGTTCAGGCACGGCAGCGCATCGAGCACTTCCTGCACCTGCGCATCGACCACGGTCCAGGCATCGGTGGTCACTTGCCACAGCGGGTTGTCGGGCAGGTAGCCCGGCAGCGCCGGATCGTCGCGCGTCACATCCAGGACGTGGCGGCCGCCGTCGACGTGCAGGGTGTAGCCATGCAGCGAACCGGCCGGCGGACGCGTATGGTAGACCTTGACCTTCAATTCGCGGCCATCGTACTTGGCCACCAGCGAACGCAAATGGTCGACGCGGAACCAGAAGCCGACCGGGTCGTCGAGGAAGTGCGGCGGATCTTCATGGGTCGGCGACGCGTGCGTGATATAGCGCGCCAGCCCACGCGGATCGAAACTGCGCTCGTCGAAGCCGGGGCCGCCCTGCGCCGGGTCCATGTCCAAGGTGGTGGTCTGGGCCGATGGCAAGGCGTTCGGATCGGTCACGCCAAAGGCCGCCGTATCGAACGTGAATTCTTCCGTGCCGCCCGCCAGCCAGCCGTTGGCCGATGGCGATGGTGGATCGTCGCCGGGGTCGGCCGCCTGCCAGCCCTGGTATTCCCACGTGACGCGCACCTTGTAGCTGCTGGCGGCATCGAGCGCGGTATCCTTGCCCGGTTCATTGTCCAGCTGGTTCTGGGTCTGGTCCTGCACCCAGGCGATCAAGCCATCCTGGAAGGCCTGGTCGTCCTGCTGCGCCTGCCACGCTTCCTGCGTCAGGCCGCACAGCGCCACCAGGCTGACATTGCCCTTGTACCACGGCGCCACTTCGATCCGGGTCCAGGCCTTGCCATCCTGGCGCGGCGGCAGCTTGTAGCGGTACACGCGGCATGGCAGGCGGGTGGTTTCCTTGAACGGCACCGGTTCGCCCTGCAACGCCAGCACACCGGTCTGTTCATCGATGGCGGTGACCAGCAGCGCCGGAGCGGCGTCCACCGCCACCAGGTCATACAGCGACAGCGGCGTGGTGCGCACCGTTTGCGCGCCCCAGCACACCGTGTGCAGCAGCGGTGGTTGTTTCGCCTCCAGGTTCAAGTCGAGCAGGATTTGCGCGATGCCCGCGTGGCGGATGGTCAGCCACTGGCGGCCCGGCCCCTGGCTTTGCACGCGCGCCAGCACCTTGCCCGTCGCATCGAGCGCCACCAGCATGACCCAGCCGGGGTTGGTGCTGGTGGTCGGGCTGAGCTCGGGCGTGACTTCAGCCGACACTTCATCGACCGGCGCCGCCAGGTGCATCCCGGCCACGCGGCCCAGCAGGATCGCATACCACTCGCTCCCATCCTTCCGGCCCAGCATCCTGCCTTCGTATTTGGCGCCGGACGCGCCGGCGAAGCTGCTGTACTCGCCGTCTTTCTCCGGCATGCGGTCGCACACGCGTCCCGGCTCGGTGGATCCCGCCGGTTCGCCAGCCGAACCCCAGCACACCGCGTACACCAGCACCGGCAACAAGCCCATGGTGGCTTCCAGCCGGATCGCCATGATGCCCTGCGCCGGCAACGCCAGCCACTGGCGGCCCGGATCGCGCGTCTGCACGCGGCCCACGATCACGCCATTGGCGTCGAACGCCGTCAGCAACACGGAATCCTTGCCCGGATCGAGGTTGACCGACACTTCATCCACGGCCCCGGACGCGTGCCTGCCCAACAGCGCGCTGTGCAGGCGCACCAGGCGCTCGCCGCCTTGCGCCACGCATTCCATCTTGCCTTCATAGATGGCGCTGGAAGCGCCCGTGAAGGTGGTGATCCACGCATCGCGGGCCGGCATGGTGTCGCATACGCGGCGCGTCGGCGGCGGCAGCGCTCCGCGCTCGGTACACACTTGCAGCAGCAATTCGCCCTCCAGCAGGGTCTTCGACAAATCGAAAGCCAGCGGTGCCGTGCACGCCATGGCGCCCTGCTTGCGGAAGGCCGGGAAGCGCCAGCCCTGGGTGATCGCCATGCCTTCATGCACGATGGTGCCGGCCAGCGCGGCCACCGCGCCCGGCGCATAGTTAAAGCCGGCGGCGGAACCGAGCGCGATCAGTTCGCCCAGGGTGTGGTGGCTGTCGAGTTTGGCCACCGCCTTGAATTTGCTCGGATATGGCGTGTTGGCCGGCGGTACCGCGTGGAAGGCGCCGAAACCGGCATAGCTCCACACGCGGTCCATGCCGAGGGCGCACGACGGTACCGCCGCAGGACGCGGGTCGCACAATTCGCCAAAGGTGCTGGCGGGGTTGCCCGGCACGTTCAGCGATTCCGGCGTCAGCCAGCGCGCCCACGGCGCCGGATCGATGGTCCACAAGCCCAGTTCGCGGCCCTCTTCGCTGCTGGGCGGAATCCCCTGCGGCGCCGCTTCGATCAGCGCCTTGCGGTGCGTCGGCAGCCACCACGCGGACGGATAGTTGCCACCGGCCGCCTGCCACTGCGCGCCATCCCACTTCTGCAGTTCGACCTTGGTGATGCGGTACGCGTATTTGAGCTGGTTGGAGCCGCTCCACGCGGTCAGCGCGGCCGGCGCCGGCACTTCGCGCGTGAAGGTCGCCCCCGGATCGGTGTCGGCCACGTAGTGCGTGAACTTCAGCACGCCGACCGTGTCGGGCCAGACCACCGGCGCCGCCCCGCCGCCATTGACGGCAGCCTTGCCCTTGACCACCGCCAGGTGGTCGACCAGGTCCATGCCGGAAATCGGCGCGGCCGGTTTCGGGATGCCCGATTGCGAACTGTTGCCGATCTCGATATCGACGCAGCCGGAAATCTCGAACAGCCAGCAATCGATCGAGGCGCAGAAGTGGCCCTTGGCATACGGGTCCTTGCCTTCTTCCACGCGGAAGTACAGCCAGCCATCGACGTCCAGGGTGATCACGACCAGGTCCAGCGAACCGGCCACGCCGGCCGCGCCCGCGCACAGCAGCGGCTTGGTGCCCAGGCCGACCACCAGGAAGGCGGAAATCTCGAGCGAGAACGGATCGGCTTCCCAGCGCAGATCGAAACCGGCGCCAAAGCCGATCGAGAAGCCGTCGAAATCGAGCGGCGGAATATTGGCCCAGGAGGGAATCAGGGTGCCGCCCAGTTGCTTCATTTCGCGCTCTTCGAACATCAGGAAAGCCCAGGCCTTCACGTCGAGCACTTCAGGGAACAGCACGATGGTGACCGGATCGCCGGCGCGGCCCGGGCCGTTGTCGCTGCCGACGCGGATGTACCAGGCCTGGTTGCTGCCCGCCAGCGGGAAGTACGCTGAAATCGGCACCTTCAATTCCAGGATTTTCGGAATCTTGTACGTGGTGCGCACCGCCACCATCAGCGCATCCGGCTCGATCACCACCATGCCGAGGATGCGGGTCGACGACCCGTTATTGCCGCCTTGCGCCGTGGCCTGGCCCTTGCGCTGCGTGATCAGGTGGGCGTCGATGCTGAACACCACCGAAATGTCCGGGAAGCCCAGGGTCAGCGCGCCTTCCGCGTTGAAGCTGAAGCCGCCGTCCGGCAAGGTGCCGATCACGGCGCCCACGCCAAACGCGAACTGGCCCGACAGGCGTTTGTATTTTTTATCGGGCTGCAAGCCATACCATTGCAGCTGGCGCTCCACCGGGTCCGCGTGCGGGCATGCCGACAGGTCGCGCGTGCCGTTGGCGACAAAGCGGCCCATGAAGCCGAACAAGCCGAAACCGGTGCCGCCCAGCGGAATGCCGACCGGCAGCTGGATGCCAACTTCGACCGACACGAAATCCTTGTCGACCGCCAGCGCGCCATAGGCCGACAGCTTGGCGGGAATGACTTCCAGCGCCAGCATGGCGCGGAATGCGCCGCCATCGCCGATCGTCACCGAGCCCTTGCCGTTCAAGGTGTTCGGCACTTCCACCACGGCCGTCAGGCCGCGCAATTCCACCGCGGATTTGTCCGGCGTGCTTTCGAAACGCATGCGGATCACGGCGCCTTCCAGGCGGATCACGCCCAGGTCGATGGCGAATTCGAGGTCGAATTCCATCCAGTCGGAACCGTTGCCGAGGCGGCTGGCCGCCACGCGGATCAAGTCGCCCAGCGGACCGCCCAGGGTCCAGGTGCCCGGGTCGACCACCTGCACCGACAAGTCTTTCATGCACAAGCTGATGTCCTGCAGCCCGCCGGTATTGTTCCCGTCGAACATAATGCCGACGCCCTTGTAGGCCAGCTTCAAATTGCCCGCCACGATGAACACGCCGGGAATGCCGGTCTTGATGCGCAAATCCACCGTGTAATCGGTGGTGGCGGCCGCGTGCGGCGCGCCATTCCACTTGTACGACAGCGTGAATTTCTCGAACACCACGCTGCCGTGGTGGTCGCCCGGTCCGGCATCCTTGTTGATAAACAGGCCGATCACGGCGCCCGCCGCGATGCACGCCAGGCCGCCGACGAAATCGCCCGCTTCGGAACCGGTGATGTCCGCCTCATCGAGCTTGGCCGCCAGCGCGGGGCCGAACGCCAGGCCGCTGGCCCAGACATCGCTGATCAGTTGCAGCTTGCCATACGGGATGCTGAGCGCGCCGGTGGCTTCGGTCTGGCCGGTGCTGGCGTCATAGGCCCAATTGAGCAGCACT
This sequence comes from Pseudoduganella sp. GW821-FHT12E03, assembly GCF_058807115.1. Taxonomy (NCBI): domain Bacteria; kingdom Pseudomonadati; phylum Pseudomonadota; class Betaproteobacteria; order Burkholderiales; family Oxalobacteraceae; genus Pseudoduganella; species Pseudoduganella sp. GW821-FHT12E03. Next base: position 173,282 of record NZ_JBXAQJ010000004.1, read on the forward strand.
TCCCAGTAATCGGGGCCGCCCGGCTGGGTTGACGCCAGCGCCGGCTGCTGGCCGCCGACGGCCGGCAAGTTGGTGTCGGTGGGACGCCAGCGTACCTTGGCTTCGGCCAGGGTCGGAATGAAATCAGCGGGACCGGTGGCGGACGGGCTGTCCCAGCGCACCTTGACGGTCACGCGGTAATCGTTTTGCGCATTGCTTGGCGTGGTCGTGACGATCTGCGTGATCGGGCCATCGGCGCCCGGCACCAGCATGGTCACGCGCGAACTGCGGCCATCCGGTCCCGGCACGGGCGGCTGCGGTTGCTGGCCCGCTTCGATCGCGAACACTTCGGCGCAACGGTAGCCGGCGCGGTCCAGGTCCGCCTTGGCCAGCGCATGCTGGCCGCTCTGGATATTGTCGGTGGCGTCGCGGGTCCAGTCGTGGCGCCACACGGGCGTGCCATTGGCGCCGGTTTGCAGGTAGGGCTGGCCATCGGGCGCATTCCCCGGCGGCAGCGCCAGGCGGCGCGTGTCGATCATGCGCTGCGGCGCGCCTTGCAGCACGGTGGGCCAGTTCACCGGCGCTTCGGTTTCGCGCCGGCCCATGACGCGGGCCGGATCATTGACGACGGCCAGCACGGCGGCCATGGCGCGTTCCTTGCGCTGGTCCGCCAGTTCATTATTCTTTTGCTCGTTGGTGTTCTGATTCGCGCCGTACCACAGGTCGTCGGTGCGGCCCACCACATAGTATTTACGGTCAACGCCCGGATTGGCCGCTTCCAGTCCGGCGATCCAGGCCGCGATCTGCTGTTCCAGGGTGGCGCCCGGCGGACCATTGCGGCCCTGGAAATTGATCGCCATCGGATAGGCGAGCGCCTGGTGCTTTTGCAGGCTCTGTCCCGGCGGCGCGGCCGTGACGTTTTCATCTTCATTCTTGACGCCGATCGGCGTGGATTCGCCGTATTCGTACAGCACCTGCACCGTGCGCGTGACGAACACCTGGGTGGGCGGCACGGGCACGGGCGTGTTGTCGCCGGACGGCACCAGCACTTCGACTTCGGCATCGGTGCCCTGCTGGGTGGTGACCTTGGCGCCGGCCAGGGTGGCGGGCACCGGTGCGGTCGAGCGGGCGCCGGTGGTGTGGTATTCGCGCGCCAGGAAGGTGTCGCTGACGCGGGTTGGCTGCAAGGGCGCCGGCTCGCCCTCCAGCGATACCAGGCCGGGCGAGCTTGCCGCGGCGCTGTCCTGGTGGCCGATGGCCAGCGGACCGGCCGGCGTCACATCGATGCGGATGCGGCGCACGCCTTGCGTGTCGCCCGGTTCGCCATTGTCATCGGTGACCAGCAACTCGAACGGCCCGCTGCCATTGGGCAGCCCGGCCAGCGTGAAGGTGGACGCGGAGCGCGCCAGCACCGGCACGCTGCCGCCACCCAGGGTCCAGCGCACCGCAATGGCCTGGCTGCGCGTTTGCAGCGCCACCTGCCGCAGCAAATGCGCCGGACCGCGCAAATGCAGCACATTGTGGCGCAGCGGGCCGCCATTGGCGGTGGCGTCGATAACCGGCGGCTCGCCGCTGGCGCTGCCGCTCTGGCGCGGGAAGGTCACCGTGATTTGCTGCAGCTCGGTCTGGCCCGAGGGAATCGCGCTCGGCAGGCTCGGCTGCTGCGCAGGCTGGCCCACCAGGGTGGCGTCCACCACGCGCAGGCGGTAGCGCAGCACGGCGTCGGTCGGCGCGTCGAACCAGGGCGTGATCTCGCTGTTGCCTTCGATGCCGCCGGGGATTTCCCACCAGACGCCGATCACTTTCATGTCGGCCACGCCACCGCCGATGGTTTCATTGAGCTTGAACTTGGCCCGCACCCGCTGCAATTGCGCCTGCGGCCCGGTCGGCACGGCATAGGCGTACAGCGGCGGATTGGCTTGCACTGACACGCCGGTCAAGGTGCCGGCGTCAAGCTGCTCGACCGTCAGGTACGTGTTGAGCTGTTGCGGAAAATCCTTGCTGAAATCGGCCGCGATCTCGCCCTGCATGCCGAAGGGGGCGCCCACCAGCAAATCGCGCCCGCCGATGGTCATGTTGTCGACCAGCGGGGTATTGAGTGGCAGGAAAAAGGTCAGTTCCTTGAGCGAAATGCCCATGAAGCTTTCATCCTTGCCGCGCGCTTCGATTTCCGCCGGGGTGAAGGTGGGCGACACGTCGGCCACCAACGTATCGAGCTTGAAGCCGAATTGCGAATTGCCGATCACGGCCGTGTTCGGCTGCATATTGGCGCGCACCACGCCGCCGGACGGCGCGTTCGGGTCGAGCGGGTCCGGCGCATCCATCAATTGCACCAGGGTGCCGGCCGCGTTGCCGCTGATGCGCAACACGCACGACGCCTGCAAGGTGACGCGGCGCGCCGCCGGCGGGCCGCCCGCCGCTTGCAGCGACGGCGTTTTCATCGGATCGCTGCTATTGATGGTGGCCGCGTTCAAGCCGGGCAATATCACGGACACCGGGTTGACCTTGATGTCGAGCGCCCATTGCACGGGGATGTCTTCCTGCACAAAGCCGCCCGGCGCCGGGGCGCCGCCCGAGGTGGCCGGGAACGGCGCCGCGCGGGTGACGGACAGGCGGAACGGCAAGCCGGTGGCGACGCCGGGTACGCTGAGAATCCAGTTGGCCGTGTTCAGGTCGAACTGGTCGGCGATCGATTGCAGGGTGCCTTCATGCAGGTAAAAGCCGGGACTGGCGGTCGAGCGATGGTCGACAATGTTGAGCGCGGCGACTTGTTCAAGGATGCCGTCAGGAACGATGGGCGCCAGGCCCGTCGTCATCGGCAACAAGTCCAGTATGTTCATCCCCCTGCGAACGCTCATGGCATCTCCCCGACTGATCAGTAGATGCCATCATGCATTAAAAATAATGAAAAAACTATCACATTGCAACAACACAAACATTGTGAAATGCAAGCGACTCGGCATTGATCGAGATTGCATACTGTCTTGATAGCGACACGTCCCGCCAGGCTTTAATTGTTAAATTTTGGCAACAGCCAGCATGAATAATTGCTATTTGTTTAGCAGGATAGTTGGCGCAGTTTACCGATATCGAGGATTTCAATCCCGCCCCGCACCAGCGCGATCGCGTGCTGCGCCTCGAATTGCTTGAGGATCTGATTGACGGTCTGGCGCGACAGCGACAGCATCAGCGCCAGTTGTTCCTGCGGCACGTGCAGTGTGCGGCGGTTGCGGTCTTTCCAGTCGCCGTAGCCTTCGGCCATGGTCACCAGGCGCCGGGCCAGCCGGGCTGACGCCGGCAGCAGCGCGGTTTCTTCCATCACGGTGAAGGTCAGCCGCAATTTATGCGTCAGCAGCAGCGCCAACGCGCGCCAGTGCACAGGCTGCGCCGCCAGCAACGCCAGCAACGGTTCCTGCGGCACATGTAGCAAGGTCACATCGCCTTCGGCCCACGCATCATGGGTGCGGGGCTGGCCGTCGAACAACGCGATTTCGCCAAACCAGTGCGGCGGTTCCATCAGCGCCAGCACGGCTTCCTTGCCTGATGCCGACAAGCCGCCGACACGTATCGCGCCATCGACCATGCAATACAAGCCATCGGGCGCATCGCCCCGCGCAAACAGGCGCCGGCCACCGCGAAGGCGGCGCAATTGCGCCAGCGCCAGCAACTGGTCTTGTAGCGCCGGCTCCAGCGCCTGGAACCAGCCGCCTGTGCGCAGCAGCGCGGCATAGTCGGTCGGTGTGTTCATCAAGCCATTCTACGGCTTGTGTCGGCTACCCGACAGCGTCGCCGCGCGCCGCCGCGCATGATGCGGCTTCCCCCTTTGGAGACACCGATGAAAACCATCACAGAACAATTGTCGAAGTACGCCGAATACCACCGCGACATGCGCAACATTGCCACGCATTTCATCGGCATTCCCATGATCGTGGCGGCCGTGGCGATCCTGCTGTCGCGCCCCGCGTTGTATGCCGGCGGCCTCACGCTATCCCTCGCGGCCTTGCTGACCGTTGCGGCGGTGGCGTATTACTTCCTGCTGGACGCGGGCTTCGGCGTCATCATGGCAGCGCTGATGGGCGCGGCTTTGTGGCTGGGCCAATGGAGCGCCGCGCAAGACACGGCCACTTGGCTGATGCTGGGTGTGGGCGGCTTTGTCGTGGGCTGGATCTTCCAGTTTGTCGGCCATTATTTCGAAGGCCGCAAACCCGCGTTTGTCGATGACCTCAGCGGGCTGATCATCGGCCCGCTGTTCGTGGTGGCGGAACTCTTGTTCCTGCTGGGCCTGTACAAAGGACTGGAAGCGGAGATCGTGCGCCGCGCCGGGGCATTGCGCAGCGCGGGTTAATCATTCCGCGCCGCATATGCATGCCAAATTCACACCGGGCCTGGACTAAATCAGCATAGCCGGCCGATAGTCGTTAACCGGGGTGAACGTTTTCGATATGATCGAAAACTTTCATCGTCGGCCTGGCGCCGCTGCGACTATATGATGGGTTATCCGTTTTCCACCGCACTGCTTTCCGTTCTTATCGTTCTGTTCGCTCCGCTTCCCTGCTACGGACAGTGGTTTCAATATGCTTGGGCGGAACACACGCTGCCCAACGGGATGGTGTTTCCCAAAGCCGCCATCTTGCTGCCGGTTAAACTCAACGGTATACATTGCGCGATGCAGCTTGATACCGGCGCCGGCATGAGCTCACTCTATCGCCATGCGTTGCCAAAGCCGCTGACGGCAGCGCAACCACTGAATCAGCTTGAGAAAATTGACATTAATCGCTTTGAAATAGGGGCCGAGGTCTCAACACGCACCCTGCCATTGATGTATCCGGCGGCCACTGGCGAACCGCCAGCCGGCTGCGACGGCGTGGCTGGCACCGTCGGCAGCGATTTCTTGCGCGGCAACAGTCTGACGCTGGATCTTCCGCTGGCCCGTTTCAGGATTCAGCGCGGCGGCGGGCATATTGACACCATCGGCCTGGCGCGTCATGTGATCCCGATGGCCCTGCTGGATACCGGCGATGGCGGCGTGGTGCCGGTGTTGGATGCGAAGTTAAAGGACGGAACGCCGATAAAGCTGTTGCTCGATACCGGCAGTGCGCCGGCGGGCCTCATTGTTTTCCTGGAACGTCGCTGGCTCCAGCTGGTTGGCCTGGATTCGCTGCAACAAGCGCATGCTTTTTCCAGCGTGCGCTGGGGACGGCCCATCACTTGCTATACCGCGCAATTGACGCAAGCGCTCACCTTGGCGGACATGACGATTGCCAAGGGCGAGAGCGCCATGCACTGCGCCGATCCGGCGGATCCCGCGCAAGAACAAAATCTGCTGTTTGGCTTGATCGGTTTGGCCCCCTTCCTGGACAGCCGCGTCACCCTCGATTATGAGTCCCGGCAACTGGTTATTGCGTCGCCGCGTCGCGAATAGTGGCGTTTGGCAAGGTGCTGTTGAAAAAAAAATGCGCCCTGGGGATTACCCCGGGCGCATTCTTGATATGTCAATACAACAGCTTAGTTCAGCAACTTAGTTAGCCAAACGCTGTTCAATCGCCGCCTTGGTGTCCACCAGTTCTTGCGGCAGGTGGTAGGCCAGCTTGTCAAACAGTTCCGCGTGCAGTTTCAATTCTTCCAGCCATGCCGCCTTGTCGATCGACGTGATCTGGTTGAACTGTTCTTGCGTGAAGTTCAGGCCGTCCCAGTTCAGGTCGGTGAATTCCGGCGTGGTGCCGAACACGTTTTCCACACCGCCCGCCTTGCCTTCGATACGGTCCAGCATCCACTTCAGCACGCGCATGTTGTCGCCGAAGCCAGGCCACACGAACTTGCCTTCCGCATCGGTACGGAACCAGTTGACGCAGTAGATTTTCGGCGCGGCGGCGCCGATTTTCTCGCCCAGGTTCAGCCAGTGCTGGAAGTAGTCGCTCATGTTGTAGCCCATGAACGGCAGCATCGCGAATGGATCGCGGCGCACCACGCCCTGCTGGCCGGCGGCCGCGGCGGTGGTTTCCGAACCCATGGTGGCGGCCATGTACACGCCTTCCACCCAGTTGCGCGCTTCGGTCACCAGTGGCACGGTGGTGGAACGGCGGCCGCCGAAGATGAAGGCCGAGATCGGCACGCCGGCCGGATCGTCCCAGGCCGGATCGATCACGGGATTCTGGGTTGCCGCCACGGTGAAGCGGGCGTTCGGGTGGGCGGCCTTGGTGCCGGACGCCGGGGTCCAGTCCTTGCCTTGCCAGTCGATCAGGTGCGCAGGCGCTTCCTTGGTCAAGCCTTCCCACCATACGTCGCCGTCATCGGTCAGCGCCACGTTGGTGAAGATGGTGTCTTCGCCCAGGCAAGCCATGCAGTTCGAGTTGGTCTTGGTGTTGGTGCCCGGCGCCACGCCGAAGTAGCCGGCTTCCGGGTTGATCGCGTACAGGCGGCCATCGGCGCCCGGCTTGATCCACGCAATGTCGTCGCCAATGGTGGTGACTTTCCAGCCGTTGAACGATGCCGGCGGGATCAGCATGGCGAAGTTGGTCTTGCCGCATGCCGACGGGAACGCCGCCGCGACATAGTGCTTCTTGCCTTCCGGCGATTCCACGCCCAGGATCAGCATGTGTTCGGCCAGCCAGCCTTTGCCACCTTGCTGCGCTTCCTGGAAGCCCATGTTGGAGGCGATGCGCAGCGCGAAACACTTCTTGCCCAGCAGCGCATTGCCGCCGTAGCCGGAACCGTAGGACCAGATTTCACGGGTTTCAGGGAAATGCACGATGTACTTGGTGCTGTTGCATGGCCATGGCACATCCTGTTGATCGGCAGCCAGCGGCGCGCCCACGGTGTGTACGCATGGCACGTAGTCGCCGTTGGCACCCAGCACGTCGTACACGGCCTTGCCCATGCGCGTCATGATGCGCATGTTGACGGCAACGTATGGCGAATCCGACAGTTCCACGCCGATGTGCGCGATTGGCGAACCCAGCGGGCCCATCGAGAATGGCACCACGTACAGGGTGCGGCCAGCCATACAGCCGTCGAACAGGCCGTTCAGGGTGGTGCGCATTTCAGCCGGCGCCATCCAGTTGTTGGTCGGGCCGGCGGCTTCCTTGGTTTGCGAGCAAATATAGGTGCGGTCTTCCACGCGGGCCACGTCGGTCGGGTCCGAGCAGGCCAGGTACGAGTTCGGGCGTTTTTCCGGATTCAGCTTTTTCATGGTGCCGGCGGCAACCATTTCTGCGCACAGGCGGTCGTATTCTTCCTTCGAGCCATCGCACCAGTAGATGCGGGCCGGACGGGTCAGCGCGGCGGTTTCCGCGACCCAGTTAATAAGACCTTGATGTTTGACGTAAGCTGGGACGTTCAGGGCTGCAACGCCACCCATGATGGGCTGATTCATAGTACCTCCAATGCCAATAAAGAAATTCTTTGTCTTGTCCCGGCACGGCAGGATCGTCGTCAGCTTTTGGCTATGCGCTCAGGAAGGCATTGCGATAATGCTTCGGCGGTACGGCGGTCTTGTCGGTGCGCCCGGAAAAAAATCACAGGCGCCCAGTCCATATTATGCATCCGGACTGATGGAACGTATTGCGCAGACCCGCTGTTGGGCCTGAAATCTGCGCCGATTGTACACCCGTCTTCAGGCGATTCCGACAGAAATGTAGGAGAATTGGTTGACTGATGTAGTAGGCTATTTGGATGATTTTTGAATCCTGTTATTACACTACGAAATGATGTTTCTTCTCTGTCAACACATATGAAAATTGCCATCCTCGACGATTACCAAGATGCAACTCGTAGCCTGGAATGCATGAAGTTGCTCGAAGGACACGATGTCAAAGTCTTCAATAATTCCCCCAAAGGCATCGGCCAATTGGCCGCCCGGCTGGCGCCGTTCGCGGCGCTGGTCCTGATCCGCGAACGTACGGCCCTCAACCGCGCACTGCTGTCCAAATTGCCCAACTTGAAACTGATTTCACAGACCGGCAAGGTCAGCGGGCATATCGATGTGGCGGCCGCCACGGAGTTGGGTATCGCCATTGCGGAAGGGGTCGGTTCCCCCACCGCGCCGGCCGAGCTGACCTGGACCCTGATCATGGCCGCGCAGCGCAAGATCGTGCCGTACGCGATCCAGCTGAAAGCCGGCCACTGGCAAACCTCGTCGTCGCTGCCGGAATACAACACGGTGGGCACGGTACTGAAAAACCGCACCCTGGCGATCTGGGGCTACGGCAAAATCGGCAAGCTCATTGCCGGCTATGCGAAAGCATTCGGCATGCAAGTGCTGGTGTGGGGCAGCCCGGCCAGCCGGGAAGCGGCCGTGGCAGATGGCTGCCAGGCCGCCGATACGCGCGAACAGTTTTTTGAACAGGCCGATGTGCTGACGCTGCATTTGCGGCTGATGGATGCCACGCGCGGCATTGTCACCACGGACGATTTGCAGCGCATGAAACCCACCGCCCTGTTCGTCAACACCAGCCGCGCGGAACTGGTGGCGGAAGGGGCGCTGGAAGCGTCGCTGCGCGCGGGCCGTCCGGGGGCGGCGGCACTGGATGTGTTTGAACAGGAACCGCTGGCGCCCGATTCAATCTTGCTGAAAGTGCCCAACGTGCTGGCCACGCCACACCTGGGCTACGTCGAGCGGGACAGCTATGAACTGTATTTCAACGCGGCGTTCCAGAACGTGCTGGCGTTTGCGCGGGGCGAACCGGCCAACATACTGAACCCCGCCTACGCCAAGCATGTCACACCTGGGGTCAGACCCCAGGGTGTGACATCCGGGAGGGATTAGCCGAAGCGGACGGCGTACACCGGCGGCATGTTTTGTGAAATCGTGCGCCAGTAATCGCCGCCATTGGTGGACAGCCACACGCTGCCGGTGGTGGACGCCATCAGCAAGGTCTTGCCATCGTCCGCCACCACCAGGCCGTGGCGGTACATCAAGTCGTAGCAATGCTCTTGCGGCAAACCGTTGCGCTGCACGGTAAAGTTCTGGCCGCCGTCGGTGGTGCGGGTGGTGGCCAGCGCGGCATCGACCGGGATGCGCTGCTGGTCCGCCACACCGGGCGCGAACCAGGCGGTTTCGCCATCGCGCGGATGTACCGCCACGCCGAATCCAAAACTCGACAGCGGCGCGATGACTTCGGTCCACTGCGCACAATTGTCGATCGAGCGCCAGATGCCGCTGTGATGCTGGCACCACAGCTTGTCCGGTTCCGCCGCACAGCGCACGATGCGGTGCGGGTCTTGCGCGACTTCCTGGTCCATCATGTCGGGCGGCATATAACGCGCCAGCATGCCCTTGGCCCGCAATGCCCATGTGGCGCCGCCATCGGTGGTCAGCCAGGCGCCGGCGCACGAAATGCCGATCAGCACGCTGCGGCTGTCGCGCGGGTCCACGCAAATGCTGTGGATGCCGGGCGTGTCATACCCGCCGCCAAACCACTCCGGACGCCCCGGCATATTCCACAGCGAGTCGACCAGTTGCCAGGTATCGCCCCGGTCGTTCGAGCGGAACAGGCCGCCTGGCAAGGTGCCGGCCCACAACACGCCCGGCTCATCGGCGCCACCGGTTTCCAGCGACCAGATCTGCTTGAGTTTCCACTCGGTTTTATCGGTGCTGTCGGCCGGCTTTTCCGGATACACCGGGACACCCACTTCCGTCCAGTCGGTGGCGCCCGGATCGCGCCGGTGCAATTTCGCGCCGAAATGTCCCAGGTTCAGCGCGGCATACAAGGTACCGTCACGCGCATCCGGCAACACCATGCTGACCGGCTCGCCCAGGAAATGGCGCCCATCGATTTCCCATTCACCATTTTTCTGCGCCAGTTCGAACAAGCCTTTGCGGGTCGCGATGTACGCGCGGTCTGTCATGTCAACCTCCGGATAATGCCTGCAAGATATAGATTCGGGACTCGGGCCGCAGCGGGTCATCGAGCAACACCCGGTCGCGGCTGCGCTTGCCATCAATAAAAATCACGACGTTCTCCCGCAAATGTCCCTGGTCATCGAGCACGTACGCGCGCAAGCGGGCGTTATCGGCAAATGCGCCGTCGAGCGCAGTGCGCAAGTCCGGCGCCTGGGTCGATAATTCCGGCACCGGCAAAAACCGCGCGAGTTGTTGGGTGAAGATAATTTGCGCCAAGGTAAGTCTCCCTGCGGGAAATTCTAGCGCGGTTTGCGCCGGCTTAGCGCTAAAATGAAATCACGGCAACTCTGAAAGCCACACATGGCAATCACCCCGGAAGACTTGCAAGCCTTGATGCAGGAAGTCGAGCAGGAAGACCCGATCGATTTTGCCGACTTGCCATTCGACGAACATGAATTGCGCGGCCTGGTGGCCAACCACCTGTGCGAAATGGCCGACGCCATGGAATCGTTCAGCGAAGAAGACCGGCGCCTGACGTTATTGGCGGTAGCAGCCAAGCTGGTGCTGGAAAATATGGTGTTACATATCCAGCTGTTGCGCCGCCACGGCTTGCCGATGAGTGACACCGCGAACGCGCTGTTGAGCCGTCTGCGCGAGGGCAAACAGCCGGGTGATGGTGACAGTGGCGGCGCAGCCTGACGCCGTCAGGGAATCCGGCGCGCGGCTGGCACGTTCAGCACCACATCGGTTTCCGCCACCGCCACGCACGGCAAGATCAAGCCTTCCTGCTTTTCTTCGCGGCTGACGCCGGGCCATTCGACCAGGTAGCGCACCGTGCCACTGTCGAGCTTGCACAGGCAGGTGCGGCAGGTGCCGTTGCGGCACGAACTGGGCAGGCGGATGCCGCCCCGCTCCGCCGCCTTCAACAAGGTGGTGGCGCCGTCGGTGTCAAAGGTCCAGCCTTGCGACGCCAGCGTGGCCCGCATCGCCGCCAGCCTTATTGCACCTTGCACGCGGTGCGCGCCTGCGCCAGGCGCACGTCCCGGCGCGCATCGACGTCCGCCGACTGGCCGGCGCTGAGCAACTGGTCGACTTCTTCCCTCGGCAAGCTGTCATAGTAATTCTTGGCGACGCACTCGCAATACTTGGGCACCAGTTTCAGGTTTTTCGGCGCGCCGGGGCCGGTATTGCCGCCCCGGATGCAATGACTGCGCTCGACCTGCTTCAAGCCGTCCAGGCGGGGATCGGAAGCGGCGTACGCACCGATGGCAAACAGCGCCAGCAAGGCGCCCATGGTCCAGGTTTTCATCTTGGCTTACTCCTTCACTGGCGCGGACGCCGGTGGTTGTTCCGGTTCCGGCTCGGGCTCCGCGCCTTCCGGCAGCGGTGGCGGCGGTATTTTTTCTTCCGGCATGTGGCGCCATTTTCCCGCGTTTTGCAGCATGGTGCGCAAGCCCGGCAGGGGGAAGCCGGCGTTGTACGCGCGCTGCGCATACTTGTTGGCCAGCTCGTAATTATTCAGTTTGAAATACGCGAGGCCGAGGTTGTACTGGATCACGGCATTCCTGCCATCGAGTTCCACCGCCCGCACGTACATTTCCACCGCCTTGTCGTTCAGTCCCAGGCCATACAGGAAGCCGGCATAGGCCGCATAGACCGCGGCATCGTCCGGCGCAAAGCGCTGGGCGCGGTCGTAATAGCACTCCACCGGAAACCGCATGCCCGGCAACCTGGCGCGCTTTTCCTTCAGCGCCAGCCGCGTCAATGCATTCAATGCGGGTGCATGGTTGGGGAAGGCCGCCAGCGTGGCTTCCAGCGCACTGACGGCCGCCATGCCGACGGCGCCGCTTTCCACGTCCGGTGAAAATGACGACCGTTCGACTTGCGCCAGCCTGGCGGCAAATTCCGTCCTGCCTTTACGGTAATCCGACAACGCGGCAGGCTCTTCCAGCATGCCGCAAATTTTGGGCGCAGCCAGCGCCGGAGCGGCTGCCGTGGCCAACAGGCACACAGCCGCCAGCGCAGGTAGACATTTCATGGGATCTCCAAATGTTTCCTGCCGTAATTTACCACGAGCGCAGCCACTGTCCAGTCCATTCGGCGACCTGATCGCGCCAAACCCGGCTGGAAAACGTGTGGTCGGCCCCCGCTAAATCACGGCGCGCGATGCGGGGAGAACGCATCAGCGTGCGCCAGGCGCGGCTGCTGCCGGCCAGGTCCAGGAATTCCATGGCGGTCAAGTCGCCGGGACTGATCACCAGCAGGATGGGGCCCGGGAAGCGCTGCAGACCCGCCAACAGGCGCGGCCCCAGTGGCGACGCAGCAACGGCCGGTGCCGATGGCGTCGTCGCGGCCGGAATGGATGGTTTAGCAACGGCTGGGGCGGGTGGCGTCGAAGCCGATGGTATGGCTGACATCGCATCCGGGGCCGGTTCGGCGCCGGCCACCAGGGTCGATGCCGCATCCGCCTGCCCCGCGCCGGCCACCGGCGGCCGGGATGCCGGCCGCAGTGCTTGACCGATGTGCGCCGCCAGCGATGCGGCCGATGCCCGCACGTCAAACCGGCCGCTGATCACTTTGCGCCACAGCGCGGGATCGGCCAGGCGCCGCAGGTAATAGTGCTTCAACATGGCTTTCGCCAGTCCCGCTTCATCGCGCGCCCACGGGTTCAGCAACACCATGCCGCTGATCCGTTCATCGCTGCCGCCGTGCAGCACGGCCGCCGCCGCGCCATCGCACAAGCCCCACAGCACCACGTCGCGCAAGCCCGGCACGGCCCGCATGAAGCAATCCGTTGCCGCGCGCACATCCTCGGCCAAGTCTTCAAACGTGCGCTGCCCGCCTTCGCCATCACCCATGCCGCGCGCATCGAAACGCAGGACGGGAATGCCTTGCGCCGCGAGGCTGCGCGCCAGCAAGGTGAATTGCCGGTGGCTGCCGGCCCGGTATTGCGGCCCGCCGACGATCACCAGCACGCCGCGCGTGGCTGCCGGTGGTGGCGCCGCCGAGGTTGGCTGCGCCGGGATGGCAGGCTGGGGCGCGGAGTCCCAGGGCATGTCCCGGTGTCCCGGCAGCGTCAGGATGGCTGGCAGGTTCGCCGCACCAACAGCAAACGCCAGCGCCTGCTCGTGATAGCCGCAGTCATTGATCATGGCCGGCTCCAAACAGCGCGGCCGTGGCGTCCAGCAGCGCGGGACTGGTGGCGATTTCCGGCGTGGTCCAGAATTGCGGGCCCGCCACCACCTGCGCCTGCACTGCCGCGCCTTGCGCCTGCCAAGCCTGTAGCACCGCGGCGCCGGCTGGCGGCAGCGGGCGGCCGGCGTCTGGCGCCAGCTCGAACCAGTGCGTGGGACAGGGTGGCGACAGCGTTTTACTGTCGAGCGCATCGAGCGCATCGGCCATGGCCGGCGCCAGGGTATAGCCGGCGATTTCCAGCGGCGTCCCGGCGCGCAACGTGGCGCGCAAGGCCGCCGTGGTGGTGCGGGCCGCCGACTGGTGGTCCAGCATGTCGGCCGCCAGTTGCAGGCGTAAAAACTGCGTCAGATACGTGGCGCCGCTGTGCACCGGCTGCCACAGCAACAGGTGCGGGCATGCCACTTCAGTTGCGCAATCGAGCGCCAGCAAGGCGCCGATCCGCAAGCCCCACAGGCCGGGAACCTGGCCACTGCGCTCACCCAGCCACGCCACGGCGTGCCGCACATCGGCACGCCACGCATCCCAGCGCGCATCGCTGAAATCGCCGCTGCTGTCACCGCAGCCCAGCAAATCGATTTGCAGCACCGCCACGCCCCGCACGGCCAAGGCACGGGCCGCCAGCGCCGCCATGCGGCGGCTGCGGTTCATTTCTTCGGCAAACGGATGCAGGTACACCAGCGCCGCCGTGGCAGGCCCGGCAGGCGCGTGGTACAGGCAAAATCGGGCGCCCTGCCCGGCGACCGGCAAGAACAACGGGAATGGTGGCGGGAGCGCGGGCGCGGCCGGCGCGGTGGCGCCGGACTGGATCATGCGGTGAGCTTGTACTGGACGAAGGCGGCCAGGGTGCCCACCGTGGCAAACGTGCTGGCATCGATTTCATCATCGTCGATGGCAAAACCGAATTGTTCCTCCAGGGTGGCGATCAGTTGCACCACCGCCATCGAATCGAGTTCCGGGATACTGCCCATCAACGCCGACTCCGCCGTCAGCGCATCGGCTGCGCCTGGTGGCAGGCTCAAAGTGTCAGCCAGGATGGTCTTGATTTCTTGCAAATACATTATGACTCCAGAGAATTGCGCCGCATGGCGCGTAGCTGCCCGTGTAACTGCCGCAACAGCGGCCAGCGATAGTGGTTGATATGGTACATGGTGCGCACCTCGTCAGTCCATTGGCGGTGCCAGGGCAATACCTTGCCATAAAACTCCACCAGCCGCAGGCCGGGCCGGGAAAACAGCAGCCGGAAGCTTTCATCGCGCATCAGCAGCGCGGGGGAAAAATGGGATTCCACCCGCTCGTCATACGCGGTTTTCAACACCACCAGCACGCCGCCGCCTTCAATGCACAAATCCATCGCCACCAGCTGGTCGCCGAACCAGTAGCGCACGGCGCTGCCCGCGCCCCGGCGGCAAAACGCCGCCAGCATCGCGGTATAAAAACCGCCCTGCGCGTTGTCGGCATGAACCGCCGTGCCCTCGGCACCTTTCCAGCCATTGCTTTCCAGCCGGCCATAATCGGCCACGGCTTGCGCCATCTGTTCCGGCGCGGTGCAGACTTCCAGCCGGGTCACGATGCCTTCGCGCTGCAGGCGGTTGCGCTGTTTTTTCAGGTTGTTGCGCAAATTCTTGCCACGCCCCGCCCAATAATCGTCGTACGCCATGCCCAGCGTGATACGGGCGGTGTCCATGTAGTCAAGCGTTTGCACCCGCCCGGCGTCGACGGGACGCGGCGCCAGCGCCGGGTCGCACTGCATGACCGCCAGTAGAAGCTTGCCTCCAGGCAAGGCTTCCATTAGCGTCGTGCGCAAGCGCGCCGCATCTTCGCCCGGCAATTGCAGCCACATTGCCAGCGGCTGCTGGGCCGGCTGGAAGGTCGCCCAGATGCCGGGGCGTTGCTGGACCACCACGGTCATGGCAAGGGTGCGGCCGTGCTGTTCACAGGTCGCCAGCAGGGCGCCGGCCTCGCCAAAGTATTGCAGCAAGGGAAGTATAAAATCCGCTTCCAGCAGGGGAGAGGCCGCGCCAGCGGCATTGAGCGCACTCCAGCGGCCGGCATGGGTGGTGAAATCAGCAGCCGGGGTCAGGGTCCAGATCATCGAGGGAAATCAGCAAGGGCAGGCGCATGGGAAGGCCGCCAAATAGTTGCCACTTTATCACAAGCAACCTGCCTGGGCGATGGACAGTCCCACAGCCTGCGCGTACCATGCGGCCCCATGAGCGAGCTGATACACGATTTCATTTTTGACAGCGCGCGCCGCACGCCGGGCGCCGAAGCGCTGGTTTATGGCGCGCGCCGCCTCGATTATGCGGCGCTGGCCGGCGCCGTGCGCAGCGCCGCCGATGCGCTGGCCGCGCTGGGACTGGAACGCGGTGAGCGGGTCGCCGTCTGCATGGAAAAAAATGTGGAAAACGTGGCCGCCATGTTTGGCGCCGCGGCCGCGGGCGGCGTGTTCGTGCCCGTCAATCCGCTGCTGAAACCGGAACAAGTCGCGTATATCCTGGCCGACTGCAATGTCCGGGTGCTGGTCACCAGCGCCGACCGCCTGCGCCTGCTGGCGCCCGCGCTGGCGCAATGCCCGGACCTGGCCACAGTGATTGCCGTCAACCCGTCCGGCGCCGCGCTGCCGGAGCTGCCTGGCATCGGCGTGCTCGGCTGGGACAGCGCCCTGGCGGCGCCGCCCGGCACGCCCCCCCGTGCTGGCATCGACACCGACATGGCCGCCATCCTGTATACCTCGGGCAGTACCGGTAAACCCAAGGGCGTGGTGCTGTCGCACCGCAACCTGGTGGCGGGCGCCGCCAGCGTGTCGACGTACCTGAACAACATGGCGCAAGACCGCATCCTGGCCGTGCTGCCGCTCAGCTTTGACTATGGCCTGAGCCAGTTGACCACCGCGTTCCGCGTCGGCGCCACGGCCGTGCTGCTGAACCATTTGCTGCCGCGCGACGTGCTCAAAGCCGTGGTGGCCGAGCGCATCACCGGCCTGGCGGCGGTGCCGCCGCTATGGCTGCAACTGGCGCCGCTGGGCTGGCCGGCCGATTGCACCGTGCGCTACTGGACCAATTCCGGCGGCGCCATGCAGCGTCCCACGCTCGACGCACTGCGCACGGCACTGCCCAACGCACAACCGTACCTGATGTATGGCCTGACCGAAGCGTTCCGTTCCACTTATTTACCGCCTGCCGAACTGGCGCGCCGTCCCGACTCCATGGGCAAGGCGATCCCCAATGCCGAAGTGCTGGTGCTGCGTCCTGACGGCAGCGAATGCGATGCCGGTGAGCCGGGCGAACTGGTGCACCGTGGCGCGCTGGTGTCGCTCGGTTACTGGAATGATGCGGCCAAGACCGCTGAGCGTTTTAAACCGTATGTGCCGCCGGGCGGCGCCGGCCTGACCCTGCCGGAATGGGCGGTGTGGTCGGGCGACACGGTGCGGCGCGATGCGGAAGGCTTCCTGTATTTCATTTCCCGCACCGATGAAATGATCAAGACGTCCGGCTACCGCGTCAGCCCCACCGAAGTGGAAGAAGTCATCTATGCGCGCGGTGGCGTGCTGGAAGCGGCGGCCATCGGCGCGCCGCATCCCGCATTGGGACAAGCCATTGTCGTGATTGCGCAAGGTGCGGCGGACGCGACGGCGGAATCGCTGCTGGCGGCCATCAAGCCGCACCTGCCCGCCTACATGCTGCCGCAACGGGTCGTGATGGCGGACGCGCCGCTGCCACGCAATCCGAATGGCAAGATCGACCGCAAACTCTTGAGCCTGCAATACGCCGGCTGTTTCCAAGCCTGACCATGGCTGCCCGCACCCCAAGCCTGTGCGGGCGGCGCCTTTCCTGATTTTCACCCGCCTATGACCACGCCCGCCCGTCCCCAACACGCCCCGCTCGAGCAATTCCCCATCGTCGACGATTGCCTGGTGGTGGGCGGCGCGCCCCTGCCGCGCCTGGCCGCGCAAGTGGGACAGACCCCGTTTTATGCCTATGACCGGGGCGCGCTGACGCGCCGCGTGCATGAACTGCGCGCCGCACTGCCGCCGGAAATCGCGCTGCACTATGCGATGAAAGCCAACCCGATGCCGGCCGTGGTGCAGCATATGGCCGGCCTGGTCGACGGGCTCGATGTCGCTTCCGGCGGCGAATTGCGGGTGGCGCTCGACACCGGCATCGACCCGCAGCACATCAGCTTTGCCGGCCCCGGTAAAAGCAATGCGGACCTGGCCAGCGCGGTCGCGGCCGGCATCGTGCTGAACGTGGAGTCCAGCGGGGAACTGGAACGCCTCGCCGGCATCGGGCAACAACTGAATGTGCGTCCGCAAGTGGCGCTGCGCATCAATCCCGACTTCGAACTGAAATCGTCCGGCATGAAAATGGGCGGCGGCCCCAAGCAGTTCGGCATCGATGCGGAAATCGCGCCGGAGGTGCTGGCGCGCCTGGCCCGGCTGGACGTCGACTTCCACGGTTTCCACATCTTCAGCGGTTCGCAAAACCTGAAGGCGGCCGCGCTGCGCGAAGCCCATGAAAAAACCTTTGCCCTGGCGCTGCGCCTGGCCGCCCATGCGCCCACGCCACTGCGCACGCTCAACATCGGCGGCGGCTTCGGCATTCCCTATTTCCCCGGCGAAGAGCGGCTGGATCTGCAGGCCGTGGGCGACGGGCTGCGCACCTTGCTGCCGGACGTGCTGCGCGCCCTGCCCGGGGTGCAAATCGTCATCGAGCTGGGACGCTACCTGGTCGGTGAAGCCGGCGTCTATGTCAGCCGCGTGATTGAACGTAAAGAGTCGCGCGGGCGCACCTACCTGGTGACCGATGGCGGCTTGCACCACCATTTGTCGGCATCGGGCAATTTCGGCCAGGTGATCCGCAAAAATTACCCGGTGGTGATCGGCAACCGCGTATGGCACGGACCACGTGAAACCGCCTCCGTGGTGGGGCCGCTGTGCACGCCGCTGGATTTGCTGGCCGACCAGATGGAGCTGGCGCAGGCGGGACCGGGCGACCTGGTCGCCGTGCTGCAATCCGGCGCTTATGGCTTGAGCGCCAGCCCTGGCGCCTTCCTCAGCCACCCGGCCGCGGTGGAAGTGCTGGTCGGCCGGCGCGGCTGACCGCCAGGCGCCCGGTGGACTATTGCCACCGGTGTCGGCTTTGCATTGTTATTTCTATTGCTACACCGCGTGTTACATGCCAACATAATGGATGGCATGTTGGCACACGTGCGTCCGTAGTGCGCAGCCCTTATATATCAAAGGAATTCTATGTCTCATCGCGTAAACAAGCTGGCGCTGGCTACCATGGTTGCCGCCCTGTCCACCGGTCTGGTTGCATGCAAGAAACAAGAATCGAGCGAGACACTGGTCGCGCAAGCCAAGCAATATCAGCAAAAAGGCGACATGAATGCCGCCATGATCCAGCTGAAAAACGCGTTGCAAGCCAACCCGGATGATGCCGAAGCGCGCTTCCTGCTGGCCTCCGCCTATGTTGAAAATGGCGACGGCGCGGCGGCGGAAAAAGAAATCCGCCGCGCGATCAGCCTCAAGTATGCGTCCGACAAGACCGCCCCCGTGCTGGCCAGGGCCCTGCTGGCGCAAGGCCAGACCCAGAAAGTGCTGGATGAAACCGCCGAGGAAGCCAAGAAAAACAGCCCGGACCTGATGCTGTACCGCGCTGAAGCGCTGCTGGCATCGAACAAGCGCGACGAAGCCGGCGCCGTACTCGAGCAAGCCTTGCAAGCCCAGCCGAATAACGCCCTGTTGCTGTCGGCAAAAGGCCGCCTGGCGCAAATCAACGGCGATCCGGACAGTGCAATGCGCCTGGCGGACCAGGCGCTGGCCGCGTCGCCGCAAAGCCAGGAAGCGCTGATGTTCAAGGCGGATTTGCTGCGCGTGCAGCGCAAGACCGACGAAGCCATTGCGCAGTATGACAAGGTGCTGGCGGTAAAGCCGAACCACCGTTCTGCCCACATTGAAAAAGCCTACCTGGAGTTGACGAACGGCCAGTACGACAAGGCCCAGGCCGACCTGGACAAGGCAAAGAAAATCACGCCCGGCAGCTTGCTGGTCACGTATACGCAGGCATTGCTGGACTTCTCGCAAAACAAGAATGCGGCGGCCGAGGAAAGCATCCAGAAGGTCTTGCGCATCGCGCCCGAGCATATGCCCACGGTCCTGTTGGCCGGCGCCGTGGCGTTGCGCCAGGGTTCGCTGCAGCAAGCCGAGCAGCACCTCCGCAAATACGTGGAAAAATATCCCGACAATGTCTATGCCCGCAAAATGCTGGCCAGCGCCTTGCTGAAAACCGGCCAGAGCCCGGATGCGCTGGGCGTCCTGACGCCGGCGCTGAAAGGGGGCACCGAAGACTTGCAAGTGTTCGCGCTGGCGGGTGAGTCCTACATGCAGGCGCGCGACTTCAACAAGGCCACGGAATACTTTGAAAAAGCCAGCAGCAAGGCGCCGGAATCGGCCAGCCTGCACGTCCAGCTCGGTGTGAGCATGCTGCAAAAAGGCGATGTGGCGAAGGGCGTCGCCGAACTCGAGAAAGCCGTCAAACTCGACAAGACACCGCAGGCTGGACTGGTGCTGACGCGCGCCCACCTGGCGCAAAAGAATTTCGACAAGGCACAAAGCGCCATCGCCGACCTGGAAAAACAATTCCCCGACAACGCAGTGGTGTACGAACTGAAAGGCCTGGTCCAGGCCGGCAAGAAAGACTTTGCCGCGGCCCGCGCCAGTTTCGAAAAATCCGCCAGCCTGAAGCCGGATTATTACTCTGCCACCGGCAACCTGGCCATGCTGGCCATGACAGAGAAAAAACCGGCGGAAGCCAAGGCCGCTTTACAGCGCTTCCTCGACAAGAACAAGAAGAGCGCGGAAGCCATGACCGCCATGGCGGCCCTGGCGGCCATGGAAAAAAACACGCCTGAAGCGACACGCTGGCTGGAGCTGGCCCAGGCGGAAAATCCTGAAGCCATCGGCCCTGCCGGCCGCCTGATTGGCCAATACCTGGTGACCGAACAGCAACAAAAAGCCTTGACCCTGGCACGCAAGATGCAGGTGGCAAATCCAACCAGTGTTGAATTACTGGACTTGCTGGCCAAATCGCAAATGGCAACCAAGGATTTGAATGGTGCGCTGGAAACCTACAGCAAGCTGGCTGGCGCCCAACCCAAGAATGCCGCAGTGCAAATGGCGCTCGCCAATGTGCACATGCTGCTGAAAAATCCGGGGGCGGCGGAAGATGACGTCAAGAAGGCACTGCAATTGCAGCCGGATTATCCCGTTGCGCAAGTCGCTTATGTGGAACTGTTGTTCAAGAAAAAACAATACGACCAGGCCATTGCCCAGGCCCGCATACTGCAAAAGAAACATCCGGAAGCTGGCGCCGGCTTCATGCTGGAAGGCGATGTCCTGATGAAAACCGCCAAGCCGGCGCAGGCGCTGCCGCTGTATGAAAAATCGTACGCGCTGTCAAAAAATAACGAGATGCTGTACCGGATTATCAACGCGCTGCGCGAATCCGGCAAAACCGCCGAAGCGGACAAACGCCTGGCCCAGGCCATTGGGCAAAATCCGAAAGATCTCCGCCTGCCATTGTTCCGTGCCGAACTGAACCTGCGCGACCAGCAATACAAGCTGGCCGCCGAACAATTGGAAGCCATGGCCAAACAGACGCCGAATAACCCGGCGATCCTGAACAACCTTGCCTATGCCTACCAGCAAAGCAAGGACAGCCGCGCTCTGCCAACAGCGGAAGCTGCGTATAAACTGGCCAGCACCGAACCGGCCGTCATGGATACACTGGGCTGGATCCTGGTCGAACAGGGCGACGCCAAGCGCGCCGCACAAATCCTGCAACAAGCCAGCACCAAAGCCCCGCAGGCGCCGGAAATTCGCTACCACTTGGCGATGGCGCTGTTCAAGTCGGGCGACAAGGCCGGCGCGCGCAAGGAAGTGGAGCAGGCATTGGCCAGCGGCAATGCGTTTGCCAAGGCAGACGATGCGCGTGCCTTATTAAAACAATTACAGTAAGGGTGGCGCACGGCTGACACTTGAGTTGCTGGTGGGGCACGGGAGCGGTACGATATTCTTCAGTCCGCTCTCTTCCCCCACCGATGCCGCCGCCCTCCCCAGGAGAATTTCCATGGAACACAATTCCGAGGCGCCAGAGAACGGCTTGACCATCAAGCCGCCGGCGCCCCGTTCCCACGTTGTCTGCATGGAACCCGCTGCCCTCGGCAACGAAGTCATCATGCAGCAAGATAACAT
Source organism: Pseudoduganella sp. GW821-FHT12E03 (assembly GCF_058807115.1). Classification (NCBI taxonomy): domain Bacteria; kingdom Pseudomonadati; phylum Pseudomonadota; class Betaproteobacteria; order Burkholderiales; family Oxalobacteraceae; genus Pseudoduganella; species Pseudoduganella sp. GW821-FHT12E03. Next base: position 194,551 of record NZ_JBXAQJ010000004.1, read on the forward strand.
TGCGATCCGTCTGGCTGACACCGACACCGGCCGCAATTCAGCCAGCATGCTGATCAACAAGATGTATGGCTGGCGGGGTTATGGCGACAAGCACAAAGTCGAAGAAAATCCCAACCGCATCACCTTGTCCGCCTCCGACAAGGGCATGGTGATCGGCACGGTCACGCTGGGTATCGATTCAGATGCCGGCATCCTGGCCGATGAAATTTTTCACGACGAAATCCAGAAAGTGCGGCTGCGGGGCGGCAAAGTCTGCGAAGTCACCAAGCTGGCGTTCGACCCGGCCGTGCGTTCCAAGATTGCGCTGGCCTCGCTGTTCCATGTCTTGATCATTTACGCGCATTACCGCTTTCATTGCACCGACTTGTTTATCGAAGTCAATCCGCGCCACCGGCGCTACTATGAAGCCATGCTGGGCTTTACCACGGTCGGCGAAGTGCGGCAAAACCCCCGGGTCGAGGCCCCCGCCTACCTGCTGCGGGTCGGCATGGACTACGTGAACCAGCAAATCGACCGGCTCGGCGGCACCAGCTCCCATCCGGGCAATGAACGTTCGCTGTACCCGTATTTCCTGTCGCGCCGTGAAGAAATCGGCCTGGCCAACCGCCTGTTAAAATTGGAATGATTTCCAGGCACCGGGGCAGCATGCCGCCCCGGTGCCGTGCGACCGTGGCATGCAACCTCTGCTATATTTCCCCCGGTGATTACGCCCGTCCACAGTATCCACATCGTCGATACGGAAGAACAACGCCATGCCGCCAGCCTCTTGCTGGGGCAGCGCTATGCGTGGCGTGGCTATGCCGGAAAACATGTGCTGGAAGAACACGCGCACCGTGTTTCATTGTGCGCCACGGACAAGGGCATGACCGTCGGCACGGCCACCATCGGCTTCGACTCGGCGGCCGGTTTGCTGGCCGATGCGGATTTCAAGGATGTGATCGACGGCTACCGCATGCAGGGCGGCCGCGTGTGTGAAATCACCAAGCTGGCCATGGCGCCCTCCGCCGATACCCGCAAGACGCTGGCGTCGCTGTTCCATGCGGTGTTCATGTATGCCCACATCAAACACCGCTGCACCGATATGTTTATCGAAGTCAATCCGCGCCACCGCCGCTATTACGAAGCCATGCTGGGCTTCCAGTGCCTGGGAGAGCCGCGCCACAACCAGCGGGTCAACGCGCCCGGGCATTTGCTGTGGAGCAGCATGGACCACATTGCGCAGCAAATTGCCACGCTGGCCGGCACCGCATCGCCCACCAGCGCCGCGCGTTCACTGTACCCCCACTTCCTGGCACCGGCCGACGCCGCCAGCCTGGCCAACCACCTGCTTAAAAAACCCGGGTAACGCCGGCCCGGGCACTGCCTTGCATGAACGAATCCAAGTGTCGGAATTTTTTACAGCCCTTTGCTTCAGGCCAGATTGCATCAAACATGTAATTTTAAAAACACAATAAATTCAATTGCTTAGTAATTCCCATGGAACCTGGCACGGGGTTTGCTTAATGGTAGACGTGCTGGCCAACATGGCAAGCGTTACGAATCTAACAAAGGAATTTATTATGAAACTGCTCAAAAAAGCGATCATCGGTTCTGCGCTGGCGTTGGCCTTCTCTGCCGCACAAGCCGCACCAATCACGGTTGGTGGCGTAACCTGGGATCCAGATTATGTGGACAATACCGATGCAGACTTCATCACTGAGTTCAAGTTCACCCAGTGGTTCGGTGTTCAGACCGAAGCAGCTGGCGTTGCCCCGAATTTTTCTGACTCTGTCGCCATCGGCACCGTCCTGGGCAGCCTGAATGGTTCCTCGGCAGCTTCCGGCTATTACCTGAAGGGTGCTGGCGAGATCGATCGCGTCAATGGCCTCTTCTCGCCAGATTTCTGCTCGGGTTGCGAGCTGACCTACGCCTTTGGTGGCATCGGTCTGAATAAAAACGGCACTTTCGATGTTTCCAGTGCTTGGGCACGCCTGTTCGTCAACGACCTGACCCCTAACTACAGCACGCCAGCTGGCAGCCAAGCTGAAGTGAACGATGCTGTCTCGGGCCTGCAGTGGCTCGACCTGTCGTTCACCAGCCTGGGCTTCCAAAGCGGTGGCGTTCAAAATGGTCAAGTCAGTGCAACGCTGGAAGTCATCGGTGGCGCTGCTGCTGCCCATTTCCAACCGAAAACGCTCTCCTACACGGCTGATGCATTCTTCAACCCTGGCCAGAAATATTCGAGCGGCGGTAACGGCTCCATGATCGGTAACACCGTTCCTGAGCCAGGCACGTTGGCACTGTTCGGCCTGGGTCTGCTGGGTGCGAGCGCTCTGCGTCGCCGCAACACCAAGGCTTGATCGACTCGTTCGACCAGAAATAAAAAACTGCCCGGCTTCGCCGGGCAGTTTTTTTTTATACTTACTGGTAACGCCCAGGCGCCACCAGGTTGGCGGGATCGAGCGCTTGCTTGAGTTTGGCATGGAAGGCCAGCGAATGGGTTTGGTGGACTTTGATCGCTTCCATGGTATCGACACCGACCCGGTAGGGGAACACGCCGATCTTGCGGCCCTCTTCCAATAACTCCTTGTAGCAGGCGCGGGCCCGCGCCACCGCTTCCGGCTGATTGCGGTCGAACAGCAGCGGCACCGTGCTGTCAAACAAGCGCTCATTGACTGAAGTAAAGGTCAACAGCGGCTCCATGCCGTGTTTTTTTGCCACCCGCGTGACCAGGTTGACATAGGCACGGGCATATTGCGGCCGCATCGGCACCAGCGGCGCATACCACAGCAAGCCACAGCCATCGCGGCCCGGATCGCGGTTGTCGTCCGGCTGGCGGCCGGGATTGCGCCAGTACGCCAGCGGCAGCGCGGTTTCATTGGGCCGGCCCGCCACCAGGTCGAGCGACTTGGCCAAGGTCCCGGCCGTGCTGCCGAGGCGCTGCCCCATACCGCCCGGCAACAGCTTGGCCATTTTCGCCAAGGTGCGCGCATTGCCGGGGCTGAGGAACAGGATGCGGCTGCCGACACCGGCCAGGGCCCGCTTGATCTCTTTTTGCGCGGCCGCCACCATGGTGCGGGTGCCGTACAGGGTGCAAAAACCAGTCCATGGCGCGATCTGGTATTGGCGGCCCAGGGTTTCAATCACGTCGGCGGGAATCTGGCCATTGGCATCCGGCGGCGTGTCTGGATACGGCGCATTCATGGCCAGCACGCGGTGCCGGTTCATCAGGTTGATGCCGCCCACCGTGCCCGGCAGCGAGCGCAGGATATGGCGCACCCGCTCCACCGCGATTTCCAGCTGCGCGTCATCCTTCAAGTTAAACAGGCACACCTTGACCACTTCCGGACGGCGCGCCAGCACGATGCTCATGCGCGTCACCACGCCATAGCCGCTTTGCGTAAACAGCGGCACGGTGTGCGGTCCCAGGCCCCATTTGAACAACCGCGCCAGTTCTTCCGTGCCGGCTTCGCGCAGGGTGGTCCGGTACAGGCTGCCGTCCGCCAAGACCGCTTCCACATCCGTCACCGCGCCAAAGTGGTCGGTATGGGGCGTGACGCCATAGCCCCGCTCAAGCGCATTGCTGAGCAGGCTGCAGCTGGGGCCGGCGCCGGTGACCGGCACCATATAGGGATGGTTCTCGCGGTCAAGGAATTCGCACAGCATCGCTTGCGTCACGCCGGGCTGCAAGGTCACCACCCCCAGCTCGGCGTCAAAACTCATTTCCTTCAACCCGCCCAGGTCCAGGATCACGCTGCCTTCGCCGCTGGGCAGCGCGGTGCCATAACCCCAGTTGTGGCCGGTACTGATCGGGTGTATGGCAATGCCATGCTGAGTGGCAACCCGCATCACCGCCGACACGCAATCATCGTCCGCATTATTTTTGACGATGCGTACGGCGGCGCGGATGGTGCGGGTACTGCCGCCGGTATCGGCGCCATAGGCTTTCTGGGCGGCATCGTGGCTCAGTACTTCCGCCACGCCGGGGATGGCACGCCACGCGGCGCAGGCAAGGTCAAGGGGATTAGGATCGAGTGGCGGGGTCATAGGGGCTCACTTGGCAGCGATGGGCGACGTCACGGACAACAGGTCGCGTTGGTAGGGATGGACGGTTTGATGATACAGGGTGGAAATCTTCTTCACGTAATCGCGGGTTTCCTGATACGGCGGCACGCCGCCGTGGCGGTCAACCGCTTTCTCACCGGCATTATATGCGGCTGTCACTAGAGTAACATTGCCCTTGAAATAAGCCAGCAGCCAGCGGAGATAAGCGAGTCCTCCGCGCACATTTTGTTCCTCATTGAACACATCGCGCACCTGGAAGCGCTGCGCGGTTTCCGGGATCAACTGCATCAGCCCCTGCGCCTGCTTGGGCGACACGGCCCGTGCGTTGAAACCGGACTCAACGGAAATAATCGCCAGCACCAGCAAGGGATCGACATTGAATTCCGGCGCCAGCCGCCCCACCAGCCGTGCGATCTGCGGGTGCGGCGTCCACATCGTCACCGGCGGCAAGTCAAATTTCGGCGGTGGCGGCAAGTCCGGCAACAGGCAGGGTGGCGCCAGCGGCGCCGCGGCCAGTTGCGCGGCCATGGTGTGGGCCTGGACGTGGCCTTGCGCGGCCGCCAGGGTAAACAAATGGCGGGCCGCACCGTCATCGCGCGCACCGCCACGGCCATTGGCCAGCATCCAGCCCAGTGCATACTGGGCCGGCGCATAACCCTGGCGGGCCGCGCGACAATATAAGGTGCGCGCCAGCGCCGGATCGCGCGGCACGCCTTCGCCGTGTTCATGGCGCGCCGCCTGGGCCGCCAGTTCCACCGCAGACGCTTCTTCGGCCGCCCCGCACTGCAGCGGGACGCTGAAACACAGCATTGCCATGGCAATGCACAGGTGGCGTTCCATCAATGAGCCCTCCCGACAGGCATCATTCATTGTAGCAATTCGCCGGAGAAATTCTAAAAAGACTAAGGCCGGTCCAGTTCGGCTTCCGCCTCGGTGTCCCCCGCCTTGTCTTTTGGCGACAGGAAGGCCTTATGGAACAAATGCCTTGCCAACAACAGTGGCGGCATGCGCAGCCAGTTGCCGCGCAAGTAAATCAAGAGGCGCGCGGTGGCGCTCCAGCGGTCATCGCAGCTGGCGTGCATTGGCAACAGCGCGCGGTCGAACAAGCGATCCATCAGCGCCAGCAACACGGGATTGGGGCGCCCAACCTCCCGCGCGGCGGCCGCTTGCGGCGGCAGCGGCGTGTCCAGCAAGCGTTCCGTATACCGCAGCGCATAGAACAGCGGCCGCGTCAGTTGCAACTGCACCGCCCGCGATGCCAGGCCTTCCCAGAAACCGGGCCGGCCGCTGAAATGGCGCAACAGCGCATCGAGGTCGACCAGGTCGCGCAAGCCGTGGTCGCATTCGCCATCGAAAAACAAGTGGGTGGCGCTGTGCAGCACCATGTCTTCCGGCGCCAGTACGGACACGCCGTCCATACCCGGCACGGGCACGGCGCCGTCACGCAATTGCTTCGGGTCCGGATGCACCGGGGCCGTGCGCGGCAGGATCGCATGATGGACATCGATGGCGGTCTGGCGGTGGATGTGCTGCATGGGGGGCAATTCATGCATCCATTCGCGGTAATAGCGCTGGTCATACGCATCGTGATGGGTGGCGTGCCAGCCATGCAGCATCAGCGCGGTTTCCACGTCCGGCAGCAACGCTTCATCGACCAGGATGTCGATATCGGAATACAGGCGGCCGAGGCCCGGCGGTAATTGCGCGGTCGTGTACGCGGCGCCCTTCAGCAGGATCAGCGGCCCCGCCGCGCCATGCAGCGCCGCCAGGATTTGCCGTACTTCCCAGTGCACCGCCTGAATGTGACGCTCGGCGACGGCATGCACCCATTCCAGCATTTCGCGCGCCTGCGGCGGGATGGCCGCGAGCTCGCCCCGTTGCCGCACCAGGTAATACAGGCGCGCGTCGAGGTTGGCCTTGGAACATTGGCGCAACAGCAATTGCCATTCGGACGGGGCCAGCCCTGTCAGGCATTGCGGTTCACGGAAAGCGCGGACGGCCAGCGGCAACGGGCGTGGCGGCGTCATGGCTGTGCCGCCAACTGGTCAAACACCGCCATGGCTTCGTCCAGCTGGCTGTAGGTGTAACGGTAGCCACGCACATTGCTGACCACATCGGCCAGCGCGTCGAAGCCGCGGGCGCCCAGCAGGCTGTAATTGAACGCGTTTTTCGCCATATCCATGTGCGTGTGCGCCGGCGGCAATGCCTCCAGCGTGGACGGGGCGCCGGCCTCGTAACGGGGGAAGACGATCCAGCCGGGACGCGCGCATTCGCCGCTGCGCGCCACGGCATCGGGGGGGGCGCGCAAATGGGCCACCAGACCTTTGAGCGTCGTATCCACCGGTGTGGTGAATGCCGCATGATCGCTGTCGGCCAGGTAACTGCGCATGACATCAATCGAGGCGTTTTTCAGACTGACCGGCCGCGGCACCGACGCGATCAAGCCATCTTCCAGCCGGATCAGCGTCAGTTCATCCGACAGCAGGCGCCAGCCCCGGTAGGCCAGCGCGGCGCACAGCGTACTTTTGCCGGAGCCCGGCGGCGCCGGCAAGATCACCGCCCGTCCGCCCCGCTCCAGCACGGCCGCATGGATCATCAGGTAGCGGTGCGCCCGGTTGGCCACGCACCAGTTCAACCCCCATTCCAGCATCGGAAACGCATGCGCCAGCGGCAGCGGCTGGAACAGCGCGTCCCCGTCAAACAGCATATGGACTTGCGGCCGGTACCAGCGCCGCAGCGAGGCGGGCCGCCGCAACGTCAAACGGAAGTGGGCAAACGTGCTGGAAGGATGCAGCGGATAGTCGCGGTACATCAGCGCGACGCCATCGGCAATAGCGGCGACAGAGGATTGCAGGTGCACCAGGAAACCGCCCGTTTGCAGCACGATGCCGTCACGCGCCAGGCGCGCGCCCAGTTCGGCGCGGGTCAAATTGGCAACCGTCAGCATGCGGGAGTGGATTCGATCAAAGCCTGTCCGCGCAGCTCGGCAAGCAAGCTGTCCAACTGCGCGAGGCTGTCAGGAGTATTGTCGAGTTGTAAGGCGGAAACCAGCGATAGTGCGGCGGCCGGCGACCGGTGCAACAGTTCCAGCACTTCGATCGCAGCCGCATCCGTCAGGTGTGTGTCACCCGACAAATTGTTGTACAAGACGTACGTTTCGTTGTCCCAGGTACGGTAGCGCAAGGCCAATCCCGGCATCAGACGCCACATCGGTTAACGCCTTACGTCCAAAAGGTGCCTTCGCCCCACGTGCCTTTGATGTAGCCGGAAATCTCCGACGCGCTCCAGACTTTACCGGCTGGCTTGTAACCGGTGGCGCTGTTATAGCCAGTCCAGATTGCCTGCACTTTCGTGGTCGTCAGGTACGGTGTCGTATAGCCTTTCATGGCATTCAGGTACGCCGCAATCAGGTGGCGCGCCACGTCCTGGATGCCACCGCCGCCCCAGCAGATCACGTCGCCCAGTTTCTTGTTATAGAACTGCGACGTCGAGCCACAAGGGAAAATCTTCTGGAAGTTGCAATCCCACATGCTCTTGGTTGGCGCCCATGGCTGTTTCGGCCAGGCCGTCGGGTGCTCCTTCCAGTAACCAGGCGACACCGCATTGCAATAACCAACTTTCGGTCCGTGGCTGTGCTTGGTATTCAGCGTAAAGGAACCCGCCGCCGACGGTCCCGCAAACACGCAACTGTACGCGTTGGAAGCCATGCCGGGCTGGCTTTTGAGCGTCAGCACGGTGCCCACGGCGACCGCGCCTGCTTTGGTGAAGCGGCGCCGCGCCGCACCAGTAAACACCGGCGCGGCGGCCGGAGTCGACGGAGCGCTGCCGCTCTCTTCTGGATGCTCTTGGTTAACCACGATATTTGTCCTTGATCGATGGACCACCGCAGCGGCCCGAATTCAGTTGCTTAGAGATAAGCAATTTCTATTCCACAAATGCTCTGCAGTAGACTGCACTGATAAAAATCAAAGGCTTAGTAAAAAAAATACAGCCGAGCTGGTTACTTTTTTCAGTCTAGCGCAAAACCTGTAAAAATTCTCGACAAGTAAACAGTTAGTGATTAGAAGAAACTTTCCGGAATGATCAACACGTCGCCCGGGCGCATCGGCACATTGGCGGAAATATCGCCATCCTTGATCAGGTCATTCAGTCGCACATTGAACTTCTGTTGCTTGCCATCCACAACCCGAATCACGCTGGCACGGTTACCGGCAGCAAATTCCGTCACGCCGCCCACCGCGATCAGCACGTCCATCAGCGACATATCGACGCGGTAAGGCAGCGCCTGCGGCTTGGCGGCCTGGCCGATCACGCGGATCTGCTCATTATAAGTACCGACAAAACTCGTCACCACCACCGTCACCACCGGTTGCTGGATGAACTTGGACAGCGCCTTTTCAATGTCGCGCGCCAGTTCGGTCGAGGTCTTGCCGCTGGCCTGCAAATCTTCCACCAGCGGCGTCGTGATCTTGCCATCCGGACGCACCGGCACCGCTTGCGACACTTCCGGGTTGCGCCATACCACGATATTGACGGTATCTCCCGCGCCGATCAGGTAATCGCCGGCAGGCGCCGGATCCATCGGCAAGGTTGCTTTGGAGGCGCATCCGCCCAGAACCAGGCCCATCAGCGCAACCGCGCCACATGCCAGCCATTTGAAAGATTGCAGTTTGGTTATTTTCACTCGGGTCCTCTTCACGGGTCTGCGGCGCAACAATACGCACCGGCCTGTTACATGTTTGCTACGCAATGCTAGCAGGAATATTTATTATTGGGCAGTTCTTTGCAGCAGCGCCTGCACGTAGCGCCCCGGAATCGCATAGGAAATCCCGCTCGGGTTACTGATGGCCGCTTCCTTGTATCCTTTGACAAACCCCATGTTAATCACGGCATACACCACGCCGTCAGCCGGATCGTAGACGGGACTGCCACTGTTGCCGGGATAGGCGGTGCCATCGAGCTGGAAAATGTCGAACGGCCGCGCCAACTGCGTGATGGCGCGCGCGTCGAGCTGCCGCGCGCCGATCGAGGGAATGATGATGGGGGTAATGGCGGACAGCATGGCGCGGTGCGTAACGTGGTGCAAGCCTAAAACCATTCCCAGAGGAAACCCCGTCAGCGCCAGTTCACGCCCCTCGCGCAGGGTGCCGGAATCGCCCAGTTTCAAGGCCGGCAGCGGTGCGCCGCCACTGACCCGCAAGTGGGCCAGGTCATGCTCCGGATCGACCGCCACCACGGTGGCAGGGCGAAATGCAATGGTATTGCCCTCGCCGGCAATCACAACCCCCAGGCTTTCCTTCTGGTCCGCCTTGATCGCGTTGCTGACCACGTGGGCATTGGTAATGACACTGTAGCCATCCCCCGTCACCCAGCCGGTGCCAAAAAAAATCACTGCCGGGCTGCGCGTCGGCAGCGACGTGCCGATGCCAACGATCGATGGCTTGACGGCAGCAATGGTGGCGGCGAGGTCGGCGGCCCGCGCCGGGAGCATGGCCAGCAACAGGAAAACGGTCAAACTAAGCAATCGGAGCATGGCGAAACCACATAGTTGGAGCGTCGCCACGATATCAGATTTTCCTTGTGGCACGATAGGAGAATGCCCACACATGGCGGACAGTTCCTGTCACAATCATAGACTGGGCAAAATTGCTCTATCAGAAATGATTGTGTCAAAAAACAATGGTATTTATATTACCGCCGGCCCTGCCGGGCATGCATGCTTGGATAATATGGGAGCAGGGCCTTTAAGCCGGGCATCCACATATCAATAGCAACAAGCAATCATTTCTCCTGTATCATAGAGCGGATTTGATGTATTTTAGGCAAGTACAGGCTTGCCGCAGCACCTTAGGTGAGATAGACCAAATGGCAGAATTACAGGCCCTTATCCTGACCTTCCTGAAGGCGATAGGCAAATACCGCTGGTATGCAGTTGGCATAACCTGGGCGGTATCCGTCATTGGATGGACCGTCGTCTATCGCCTGCCGGATTCGTACCAGGCATCGGCGCGGGTGTATGTCGATACGCAAAGTATCCTGAAGCCGCTGCTGGCCACCATGACCACCGTGCCCAACGTGGAACAGCAAGTGCAATTCATGCGCCGCACCCTGATCAGCCGCCCGAACGTCGAGCGCGTGATGCGCATGGTCGACCTGGACATCAAGAACAAGAGCGTCCAGGACCACGAGCAAATGGTGGACGAGCTGACGTCGGCCATCAAGATCACCGGCACCGAACGCGACGACATTTATACGATTGCCTACAGCAACCCCAATCCCAAGCAGGGCAAGGAAATCGTGCAATCGCTGCTGACCATCTTCGTCGAAGGGTCGTTTGGCGGCAAAAAGCAGGAATCCGACAAGGCCGTCCAATTCATCGACGAGCAAATCAAGACGTATGAAGACAAGCTGGCCGCCGGGGAAAATTCGCTGAAGGAATTCAAGCTCCAGCACATGGGTGTGCTGCCCCGCCAGGGCAGCGATTACGGTTCCATCATTACCGAGCTGACCGACAAGCTGAGCCAGGCCAAACTGGAGCTGGCGGAAGCGGAGCAGGCGCGCAATGCGCTCAAGCGCCAGATTGTCGGCGAAGACCCGGCGCCCGTCTCCGGCGCCAATACCCTCGAAGAATCCGTCAATCCTGAACTGGAAAGCCGCATCCAGACGCTGGAAAAAAGCCTGGACCAGTTGCGCATGCAATACACGGAAGAACATCCGGACATCGTGTCGAGCAAGCGCCTGTTGCAGCAATTACAGGCGCGCAAGAAGGAAGAAGCGAAAAAACGCGTGCGCTCGAACGATCCGGGCGCCAATTACAGCCCGATGATGCAGCAAATGAACGTGGCGCTGTCGGTGGAAGAAGCGCGCGTGGCGTCGCTGCGGGCCCGCGTCAATGAATATGCATCGCGCCTGGGCACGGCCCGCTCGCAAAGCAACCAGGCGCCGGAAGTGGAAGCCCAGCTGGCGCAACTGAACCGCGATTACACGGTGAACAAGGAAAACTATACCAAGCTGGTGGAACGCCGCGAAGCGGCCCGCCTGTCGGGCGACCTGACGTCGGCCACCGACATGATGAGCTTCCGCGTGATCGATCCGCCCACGGCGCCGACCGTGCCGACCGGCCCGCACCGCCCGCGCCTGATGTCGATGGTGTTTGGCGGCGCGCTGATTGCCGGCCTGGGTGTGGCGCTGCTGATGAGCCAGGTACGTCCGACCTTCGTAACGCAAAATGCCCTGCGCGATGCGACTGGCTTGCCGATCCTGGGCAGTATCAGCATGAACTGGACCGCCGAGCAGAAAGTCCGCCGCCGCCGCCGCCTGTATGCCTTCTCCGCTTCCGTGGCGCTGTTATTTACAGCGTATGGCGGCGTGATGGCCGCGCTGCTGATGAAGAACTAGTCCATACACGGGGAACGAAATGAGCATTATTGAACGGGCGGCCAGCCGCCTGGAACAAAAGCAGTCCGCCACTGCCCCCGCTGCGCCGGCCCAGGAAGCATCGCCGGCAGTGGACGCGGCCACCGTACCGCCCGCCGCTGCGGAGCCGGTCCAGGCCGCCGCAGCACCTGACACCGTGGCGCCTGCCGCCGCGGCGCCAGCGCCTGCCGCCGAAGCTGCCACAGCTGTTGTGCCGCCGGCCGGCGCCGTCGCCGCAGCACCGGCACCGGTGCCGCCAGCGGATGCCGGCGGCGCCGACCAGGCAGCCGCCTCCGCCCGTGCCGGACGCAACCCCAAGCGGGTCGAACTCGATTTGAAACGCATGCAGGAAATCGGCCTGGTGACCGCCGCCGGCGGCCGCACCATGCTGGTCGAAGACTTCCGTATCATCAAGCGCCCGCTGATCAAGCGCGCCTTCACGCCGCGTGGCCCGGGTGAAAATCCAGGCAACCTGATCATGGTGACCAGTTCGCTGCCGGGCGAAGGCAAGACTTTCTGCTCGATCAACCTGGCCATGTCGATTGCCATGGAGCTGGACCATACCGTGTTGCTGGTCGACGCCGACGTGGCCCGTCCCTCCGTCCTGCGCACCCTGGGCTTGCCGGCCCAGCGCGGGTTGATGGACTTGCTGTTGGAAGACAAAGTCGACATGGCCGACATCATGCTGCGCACCAACGTCGATACCTTGACGATCTTGCCGGCCGGGACCAACTCGCCCCGCGCCACGGAATTGCTGGCCAGCCAGACCATGACCAGCTTCGTCCATGAAATCGCCAACCGCTATCCGGACCGGATCGTGATTTTCGATTCGCCGCCCTTGCTGCTGACCAGTGAAGCGCATGTGCTGGCCGGCCACATGGGCCAGATCGTGGTGGTGGTGGAAGCGGAACGCACCACCCAGCACGCGGTGAAGGAATCGCTGCGCCAGCTGGAAGGCTTGCCAAACGTCAACCTCATCTACAACAAGACCCGCGAGTTCCCCGGCACGGAAACGTATGACTATCACTATGGCTAAATTGCACCGCCGGCCCGTCGCGGCGGCGGTTGCCCTGGCGCTGCTGTCGCTGGCGCCGGCCTGCCGGGCAGATTGGAAATTCACCCCGCAAGTCGAAGTACGCGAAACGTATACGGACAACGTGGCGCTGCGCGCCAATGCCGAAGCCAACTGGGTGACGGAACTCGCGCCCTCCTTGCGGGTCGCTCATACCGGCCCGCGCCTGCAGCTGGACGCCAATTACTCGCGGCGCATTTTTGAATATGCGGACAAGAGCATCGGCGGCACCCGTGGCTCCACGCAAGACTTGAGCGCCAACGCCAAAGCCAAAGTCATCAATGAATTGCTGTTCATTGATGCCAACGCCAGTATCGGCCAGCGCGACGCATCGGCCTTCGGCCCGCTGTTGCAAACGTCGGGCAATAATTTCGCCACCGGCAACGCCGTCGAAGTCAAAACCGCCCGCTTCAGCCCTTACCTGAAGCAGCGTTTTGGCGCCTATGCCAATGCCGAATTGCGCTATTCCTATGACAAGGTGACGTCGTCCGCCGCCGGACTGAACGACACGACCGGCAATGCCCTGTCGCTGAACATTGCCAGCGGCAATGCATTCCGCCTGCTGGGCTGGGGCTTGCAGGCCACTCAAAACAAACAAAAAGGCGTGGCCACCGCCACGGCGGGCGGTGAATCCGACAGCAGCAACTATGCGCTGACCTTGCGCTGGGCCGCGACCGGGCAGTTCAGCGTGACCGCCATGGGCGGCTACGACAGCTATGACTACCAGTCGCTGGGCGGCAGCAATGGCGGCCAGGCATGGCAACTGGGCGTGGACTGGCAACCCAGTGCGCGCACGCACGTGCAGGCCAGCGCCGGCAAGCGCTATTACGGCAATTCGTATTCGCTGCAGGCACAGCACCGCGCCCGCGTGTCGGTCTGGACCGTCAGCTACAACGATTCCGTGACCAGCACGCGCCAGCAATTCCTGCTGCCATCGACCATCGATACCTTCAGCCTGCTCGACCGCATGTTTACCGCCACGATCCCGGACCCCGATGCGCGGCGCCAGGCGGTGGCGGCCTATATGCAGTCCACCGGACTGCCCGCGTCGCTGGCCAATAACATCAATTACTTCAGCAACCGGTATTACCTGCAAAAACAATTCCAGGCCGCCGTCGCACTCAACGGCCCACGCACCACGACCGTGCTGACCTTGCAGGATATGCGCCGCAACGGTCTGTCCAGCACCGAGGTGGATAGTAGCTTGCAGGGCAATTCATCCACCCTGCTCAATGACATTACCCACCAAAGCGGGGGCAATGTGACGTGGAACTGGCGCCTGTCGTCGCGCACCGGTGTCCTGGCCTCGGCGGACCTGACGCGCATCCGTTCGATTTCCGCCAATACCAGTTCCACCACGCGTGGCCTGCGGATCGGCCTGTCCCACCAGTTGCAGCCGAAGGTGCGCGCGGCGGTCGATGTGCGCCGCCTGGCCGGCGGTTTGGGGATAGGGAAATACACGGAAAACGCCATTTCGGCGTCCCTTAGCAAACAGTTCTAGCGGAGTCTGAAAGATGTACGAAAGTTATTATGGGCTCAGCGACAAACCGTTCCGTCTGCGCCCCGATCCGCATTTCTTTTTCGGCAGCAAGGGCCACAAGCGGGCCATGGCGTACCTTGAATATGGCTTGTCGCAGGGCGAAGGCTTTATCGTCATTACGGGGGAAGTCGGCGCCGGCAAGACCACCCTGGTGCGTAACATGCTCAGTACGCTGGAAGCGCAGCACATTGTCGCCGCGCACCTGGTCAACACGCACCTGAATCCGGAAGACGTCTTGCGCATGGTGGTGTCGGCGTTCGGCCTGCCGGCCGAAGACGCCACCAAGAGCGCCCTGCTGAGCCGCCTGGAAACGTTCCTGCGCACCTGCGACGCCCAGGGCAAGCGCGCGCTGCTGGTGGTCGACGAGGCGCAAAACCTGTCGCCGCGCACCGTCGAAGAATTGCGCATGCTGTCGAACTTCCAGACCGACGATAAATCGCTGCTGCAAACCTTCCTGCTGGGCCAGCCGGAATTCCGCACCACCCTGCACAGTCCGGACATGCAGCAGTTGCGCCAGCGTGTCATTGCCACCTACCACCTGGGGCCGATGGATGCGGTGGAAACCCAGGCCTATATCGAACACCGCCTGCACACGGTCGGCTGGACCAACAATCCATCGTTCACACCGGCCGCCCATGCGGCGATTTACGAATATTCGGGCGGCATCCCGCGCATGACCAACCATCTGTGCGACCGCCTGATGCTGATGGGCTTCCTGGAAGAATTGCATGAATTCACGGACAAGCATGTCGATGACGTGATCCGCGACATACAATCCGAGTTCCAGCCGCCCCCGGCCGCCATCGTCGCCGCGCCCGCCTCGCGGCAGGCCGACGAGGCCGAACTGGCCGCCGCCATCGCGAGTTATCCGGATGGCATGGACGAACGCATGATGCGGCTGGAAAAGTCGGTCGTGTCGGTACTGAACATCCTGAAAAAAATCGTGGCCACCCCGGCCAGCAACAACTCTACGCTGGACAATAACGAATGAATACCACTGCCCAAGCCCCTTTCCGCATCCTGTGCGTCGTCGGCGCCCGTCCGAATTTCATGAAGATGGCCCCGATCATGGCGGCGCTGGCCGAACTGCGCCCGCAAGTCGAAGTGCAGCTGGTCCACACCGGCCAGCACTATGACGTGGCCATGAACCACCAGTACTTTTCCGCGCTCGGCATTCCCGACCCGGACATCAACCTGGAAGTCGGTTCCGGCAGCCATGCGATCCAGACCGCCGACGTGATGAAAAAATTCGAACCGGCGCTGGACCAGGTGCAGCCGACCGCGGTGCTGGTGGTGGGCGACGTCAACTCCACCATCGCCTGCGCGCTGGTGGCTGCCAAGAAAGGCATTCCGGTGATCCACGTGGAAGCCGGCCTGCGCAGCTTCGACCGCGCCATGCCGGAAGAAATCAACCGCGTGCTGACCGACCAGATCTCCGACCTGCTGTTCACCACCGAGGAAAGCGGTGAAGCCAACCTGCTGCGCGAAGGCATCGCCAAGGAACGCATCCACTTTGTCGGCAACGTCATGATCGACACCCTGGTGCGCAACCTGCCGCGTGCTATTTCCGCCGAACAGATCGTGGCCGACCACGGCAAGCCAGGCTTTGCCAGCGGCGCCGACGGCTATGCCGTGCTGACCCTGCACCGGCCATCGAACGTGGACGACTTCGCCGTGCTGCGCACCTTGCTGGAGACCGCCAACCGTATCGGCGAACGCACGCCGATCATCTTCCCGCTGCACCCGCGCACCCGCGGCATGATCGAAAAGGCCGGCCTCAACCATTTGGTGGAAGGCGGCAACATCTTGCTGCTGCCACCGATGGGCTACCTGGAAATGCTGGGCCTGATGAAAGGTGCGCGCGTGGTGCTGACCGATTCCGGCGGCATCCAGGAAGAAACCACGGCGCTGGGCACCCCGTGCATCACCCTGCGCAACAATACCGAGCGCCCGATCACCGTCGATGAAGGCACCAACACCATTGCCGGCCAGGATCCGGACAAGATCCTGGCGATCTACAATGAAGTGATGGCCGGCGGCGGCAAAGCCGGCCGCGTGCCGTACTTCTGGGATGGCAAGGCCGCCGTGCGCATTGCTGAGCAACTGCAGGCCTGGATGCAGGCGGGCTGCAAGACATCATGAACGCGCCCCTGTCCCCGCAGGAGGGGCAAGCCCTGCAACAGGCGTCCGCGATCCGCAACGCCATGACGATCGACGTGGAAGATTACTTCCAGGTGTCGGCGTTCGCGCCCTACATCACGCGCGACAGCTGGCCCGAGCGCGAATGCCGGGTGGAGGCCAATGTCGACCGCATTCTCGCCATCCTCGACGAGGGCGGCGTGAAAGCCACGTTCTTCACCCTGGGCTGGATCGCGGAACGCTATCCGGCATTGGTCCGGCGCATCGTCGCCGGCGGCCATGAGCTGGCCAGCCACGGCTATGGGCATCTGCGCGCATCCGACCAGGACCGCGCGCAATTCAAGCAAGACATCAGCTCGGCCAAGGCCATCCTGGAAGATATCGGCGGCCAGGCCGTGCTCGGCTACCGCGCGCCGAGCTTTTCCATCGGCGAGGGCAACCTGTGGGCGCTGGACGTGCTGCACGAAGCCGGCTACCGCTACAGTTCCAGCATTTATCCGGTCCGGCACGACCATTACGGCATGCCGGACGCGCCGCGCTTTGCGTGGCATCCGAACGGCAGCGACGGCTTGCTGGAAGTGCCGATCACCACGGTCCGCCTGGGCCAGCGCAATTTGCCGGCCGGCGGCGGCGGCTATTTCCGCCTGTTCCCGTACGCCCTGTCGCGCTGGATGATGCAGCAGGTGAACCAGCGCGACGGCCAGCCCGCGATCTTTTATTTCCACCCGTGGGAAATCGATCCCGGCCAGCCGCGGCCAAGTGGCATCAACCTGAAGACCCGCTTCCGCCACTACGTCAACATGGAAAAAATGGATGGCCGCATCCGCGCCCTCACGCGTGATTTCGCGTGGGACCGGATGGATCGCATCTTCCTGAAATAATGAAGACGTTTTCGGCAGATCATTCCGGCGCGCGCCAGCGCGCTCCCGTGCTGCGCTTGCTGCAGCCGGGCGACGCGCAGCGCTGGGATGCCTTTGTCGAAGCCTGTCCGGAAGCGACTTTTTTCCACCGCGCCGGCTGGCAACGCGTGATTGAGTCCGCGTATGGCCACCGCACCTGGTTTTATTATGCCGAGCGCGATGGCGACATCATCGGCGTGCTGCCGCTGGCTGAAGTGCGCAGCCGCCTGTTTGGCCATGTGCTGTGCTCACTGCCCTTTTGCGTCCGTGGCGGCATCGCCACCAGCGACGACACCGCGCGCGCCATGCTCGATGCGGCGGCCGAGGTGCTGGCGCGCGAACGCCGGGTCGGCTACCTGGAAAGCCGCTGCGAAACCGCGCGCCACCAGGGCGAAGCCGCATGGCACAGCCGGGATATCTACGCCACCTTCCGCAAGGCCATTGCCGACGATGACGAGACCAACCTGCAAGCCATCCCCCGCAAGCAGCGGGCCGTGCTCCGGCATGGCATGGCCAGCGGCCTGACGGCAGAAACCGATCCGCAGGTGGAGCGCTTTTTCGCGCTGTACGCGGCCAGCGTGCACCGGCTGGGCACACCGGTGTTTCCGCGCCGGTATTTCCGCCTGCTCAAGGACGTGTTTGGCGACGCGTGTGAAATCCGCACCATCGTGCAGCACCACCAGGCCGTGGCCTCGCTGATGAGCTTTTACTGGCGCGATGAAGTGCTGCCGTATTACTTCGGCGCCCTGCCGGCCGCGCGCGACTGCGGCGCCAGCGATTACGCTTACTGGAGCCTGATGCAGGCCGCCGTGGCCCGCGGCTGCGGCATCTTTGATTTTGGCCGCAGCAAACTGGGCACCGGCGCCTACGATTACAAGAAAAACTGGGGATTCGCGCCGACGCCGCTCCAGTACGAATACAAACTCATCAACGCAGCCGCGTTGCCGGACAACAATCCGCTGAACCCGAAATACCGCCGGTTCATCGCGATGTGGAAAAAACTGCCGCTCCCGGTGGCCAATTTCCTCGGTCCGTACCTCGCGCGCAGCCTGGGATAGCCTCGACATGAAAGACTTATTGATGCTGGTGCACCGGATGCCTTATCCGCCCAACAAGGGGGACAAGATCCGCTCGTATCATTTGCTGAAACAGCTGGCGCAAACGTACCGCGTGCACCTGGCCACTTTCATCGATGACGACGATGACTGGCAACACGTGCCCACCGTGCAGGCGCTGTGCGCCAGCACCCACTTTGCCCGCCTCAATCCGAAACTGGCGCGGGTGCGCAGCCTGGGGGCCCTGCTGGGCCAGCGTTCGCTGTCGCTCGACTATTACCGCAACCAGGGCTTGCGCAGCTGGGTCGACGACACCATGCGGCGCCATGCGATCGACCGCATCCTGGTGTTTTCATCGCCGATGGCGCAGTATGCCGAGGCCTATCCGCAAGCGCACCGGGTGATCGACTTCATCGACGTCGATTCGGAAAAATGGCGCGAATACGGCGAGAAAAAACCGTGGCCGGCCAGCCTGCTGTTCCGCTACGAAGCCAAACAATTGCTGCGCTATGAGCGCAAGGTGGCGGCCGATTATGCGGCGTCGCTGTTCGTGTCGGCGCCGGAGGCGGCGCTGTTTTCCCGCCTCGCGCCGGAAAGCGCGGCGCGCATCGGCTTCTTCAACAACGGGGTCGATACCGCCTACTTCACGCCGGAGCAGGCTTACCCATCGCCCTATGCTGCGAACGAACATGGCATCGTGTTTACCGGCGCCATGGATTACTGGCCGAATATCGATGCAGTCACGTGGTTTGCCGAGCACGTGCTGCCGCGTGTGAAACAGGCGCACCCGCAGGCGGTGTTCTACATCGTCGGCGCGCGTCCGGCGGCCGAGGTGCAGGCGCTGGCCAAGGCCGGCGCCATCGTGGTGACCGGCACGGTGCCCGATGTGCGGCCCTACCTGGCCCATTGCGTGGTCTCGGTGGCGCCGATGCGCGTGGCGCGCGGCGTGCAGAATAAAGTGCTGGAAGCGATGGCCATGGCCAAGCCGTGCGTGGTGTCGCCGGAAGCGCTGGAAGGCATTGAAGCCGCGCCCGGCAGTGAACTGGTGCTGGCCGGCGATGCCGCCGCCTTTGCCGACGCCGTGATTACCGCCCTGCGCACCGATGGCGCCGCCATGGGTCGCGCGGCGCGCGATCGCGTGACGCAGCGCTACAGCTGGCAAGCCAACCTGGCCAACCTGGAACATCAGCTATGCAACTGACCGCCACCACGCCGGCCACCGCCGGCGCGCCCCTGCAGGCACACGCCAATCCCCTGCCCTTGCTGGCGCTGACCTGCGCCGTCATGGCGGCATTGCTCGCGCTGTATGCCGATACCACGGCCACCATCGTGGCCCTGTGGAACAGTTCGGAAACCTTCGCGCACGGCTACGTGATTGTGCCCATCAGCCTGTGGCTGATCTGGCTCCGGCGCGCGAATTTCCATGCGATCCCGGCCCAGCCGTGCCTGCCCGCGCTGGCGCTGCTGGCGCTGGCCGGGCTGGGCTGGCTGGCCGGCCGCATGGGCGCCGTGCAAGTGGTCATGCAATACGCGTTTGCCGCCATGCTGCCGCTGGCGGCATGGACCATGTTCGGCACGCGCCTGGCGCGTTCGCTGGCCTTCCCCCTGTTCTTCATCCTGTTCGCGGTACCGTTCGGCGAAGTGTTTATCGGCCCGCTGATCGACTTCACGGCGGATTTCACCGTGTGGGCGCTGCAACTGACGGGCATGCCGGTGCTGCGTAACGGCACCCACTTTGAAATCCCCAGCGGCAACTGGTCGGTGGTGGAAGCCTGCAGTGGCGTGCGCTACCTGATTTCCTCCATCACGCTGGGCTGCCTGTATGCCTACCTGACGTACCGCACCGTATGGCGCCGCGCCGCGTTCGTCGCCCTGTCGGTGGTGGTGCCCATCGTTGCCAACGGCTTGCGCGCCTACATGATCGTGATGATCGGCCACCACAGCGGCATGACCCTGGCGGTCGGTGTCGACCACCTGATTTATGGCTGGCTGTTCTTCGGCCTGGTGATGCTGCTGATGTTCTGGATCGGCGGCTTTTGGCGCCAGGATGCGCCGTCCTCGGAAACCGCACCGGTCCCGCAGGCGGGCGCGCGCGCCGGTACCCCTTACCTGGCGGGCGTGGCCGCGCTGACCGTCGGCGTGGCGGCGCTGTGGCCGGCCTGGGCCGCCTATGCCGACCGCGCCAACCACAACCCGCAAACGCCGCACCTGGCCCTGCAGTTGCCGGCGCCGGCGGCCAGCCCGTTCACCGCCTGGCAACCACGCTACATGCCAGCCGATGCGACGCTCAGCCAGACCTACCAGGCCGACGCCCCGGTCTCGGTGCGCATCGAGTTTTACCGCAACCAGCACAATGCGAAAGCCCTGATCAGCTCGAGCAACCGCCTGGCCACGGAAAAAGATCCATTCCACGTCACGGCCACGGCCGTGCGGCAAGAGCCCGACGCCGCCTTCCGCGTGCGCGAAGCGCGCCTGTCCGGTCCGGACGGCGATGTACTGGTCTGGTACTGGCTGCGCGTTGGACAGCACGCCATCACCAACGACTACGTGGGCAAAGCCTGGCAAGCCTGGCAAAAATTCAGCGGCCAGGGTGACGATGGCGCGGCCGTGCTGCTGGCCACGCCGGTGCTGGGGACCGACGCCGCCCCGGCGCGCGCCACCTTGCGCGCGTTCCTGGCCAGCCACCGGCCTGCGATCGACGCGGCGATCGATACGGCGCAGCGCAAATGAGGGATAACATGCCGTACAGCGACCAGAAGACGGGGCCAGATGCGGGCCAGGATGCGCGCCCCCTGATCGTCCACCTGATCTACGCGCTCGACGTGGGCGGACTGGAAAAGCTGCTGGTCGATTGCATCAACCGCATGCCGCCGCAACGCTACCGGCATGCGCTGGTGTGCCTGACGACGTATGGCGAATTTGCCCAGCGCATCACGCAGCCGGACGTGCGGATTTTTGCGCTCAACAAGCCGCCCGGTAAGGCCCTGCACCTGCACTGGGAATTGTGCAAGCTGCTGCGCCGGCTGCGGCCGACGGTGCTGCACACCTATAACTTTGCCACGCTGGAGTATGCGCCGGCCGCGATGCTGGCCGGCGTCCCGGTGCGGATCCATGCCGAGCATGGCCGCGACGCACGCGACCCGCAGGGGCTCAATCCCAAGCACAACCTGCTGCGCCGCCTGATGACGCCGTTTATCGACAGCTATATCACCGTGTCGGCCGACCTGGAACGCTGGCTTGGCCAGGTGGTGCGCATTCCCGCCGCCAAGACCCGGCTGATCAACAATGGCGTGGACACCGAGGTGTACCGCCCCGGCCCCCAGCCGCCAGCAACCTCGCCATGGGGGCCGGAACATTTTGTGATCGGCACCGTGGCGCGCATCCAGGACGTCAAGAACCACAAAGGGCTGGTGGAAGGCTTCATTGCGCTGCGCGCGCTGCTGCCGGACCAGCAGCACCGGCTGCGCCTGTCGATCGTCGGCGACGGCCCGCTGTTGCCGGCATTGCAGGCCCAGGTGGCGGCGGCCGGATTGCAGGACGTGGTGTGGCTGCCGGGATCGCGCAGCGACATTCCCGCCATGCTGCAGGGATTTTCCCTGTTTGTCCTGCCGTCGATTGCCGAAGGCACCCCGGTGTCGCTGCTCGAAGCGATGGCATGCGGCCTGCCTGCCGTGGTGTCGGACGTGGGCGGCATGCCGGAAGTGGTCACGGAAAACGTGCATGGCGCGCTGGTGCCCGTCGCCAACGCCGACGCGCTGGCCGCGGCGCTGGCACGCTACGCCGTGGACCCGGCGCTGTGCCGCGCCCATGGCGCCGCCGGCCGCCAGCGCGTGATCGAGCGCTACAGCATGGCCGCCATGCTCGACGCTTATCTCGCGCTGTACGACGGATTATGCGTCCGCAAAATAACACCGGGCGGCACGGCCGCCCCTCATCAGGAATGACACCATGTGTGGAATAGTTGGAATCTTTGATACGCAAGGCCAGCGCGACATCGACCGCGCGGCGCTGCACCGCATGAACGAGAGCCAGCACCATCGCGGCCCCGACGAGGGCGAGCTGTACCTGGAAAAAGCGCTGGGCATGGGGCACCGCCGCCTGTCCGTGATCGACCTGGCCACCGGCCAGCAGCCGCTGTTCAGCGCCGACCGCAGCGTGGTGATCGTCTACAACGGCGAAACCTATAATTACCGCGAACTGATGGCCGAATTGAAGGACATGGGCTACCAGTTCCAGACCAAGTCCGATACCGAAGTGGTGCTGCATGCATGGGAAGCGTGGGGCCCCGATTGCGTGCACCGCCTGCGCGGCATGTTCGCCTTCGCGATCTGGGACCGCAAGCAGCAGACCATGTTCCTGGCGCGCGACCACATCGGCGTCAAGCCAATGTTTTATTCGCTGCTGCCGACCGGCTATTTCGTCTTCGGCTCCGAGCTGAAATCGATCATGACGCACCCGGAACTGTCGCGCGAACTGAATCCGCAAGCGATCGAAGATTACTTCGCCTACGGCTATATCCCGGAACCGAAGACCATTTTCAATGGCGCCTTCAAATTGCAGCCGGGCCATCGCATCGTGCTGAAGGTGGGCGACACGCAAGTGACCCAGGAGCGCTGGTGGGACTTGCCGTTCAAGCCGGTGCAGGCGGGCAGCGAAGCCGATATCGCGCGCGAACTGGTCGAACGGGTGCAGGAATCCGTGCGCAGCCAGATGGTGGCGGAAGTCCCGCTGGGCGCCTTCCTGTCCGGCGGCGTGGATTCGTCCGCCGTGGTGGCCATGATGGCGCAAAAGGATGCGCCCTCGGTCAACACCTGCTCGATCGGCTTCGACAACCCGCAATTCGATGAAACCGCGTATGCCAACCAGGTGGCGCAGCAATACGGCACCCGCCACCACGCGCAGATCGTCAGCGAATCCGACTACAGCCTGGTCGATGAACTGGTGCACCTGTATGACGAACCGTATGCCGACAGTTCCGCCATCCCGACCTACCGCGTGTGCCAGCTGGCGCGCCAGCGCGTGACGGTATCGCTGTCGGGCGATGGCGGCGATGAAAGTTTCGCCGGCTATCGCCGCTACCGCATGGCGATGGCCGAACACAGCGTGCGCGACCGCATTCCGGCCAGCCTGCGCAAGCCGGTGTTCGGCACGCTCGGCAAGCTGTATCCGAAGGCCGACTGGGCGCCGCGCGTGTTCCGCGCGAAAACCACGTTCGAAGCGATCGCGCGCGACCTGGTGGAAGGCTATTTCCACGGCGTGTCGATCATGCCGGACCGGATGCGCGCGCAACTGTTTTCCGATGGCTTCAAGGCCAAACTGCAGGGCTACAGCGCCAGCAGCGTGATGCTGGAACACGCCAAGCGCGCGCCGACCGACGATCCGCTGTCGATCCTGCAATACGTCGACTTCAAGACTTACCTGCCGGGCGATATCCTGACCAAGGTCGACCGCGCCAGCATGGCGCACTCGCTGGAAGTGCGGGTGCCGCTGCTGGACCACACGTTCGTCGAATGGGTGTCCGGCCTGCCGTCGTCGATCAAGCTCAAAGGCGGCGAAGGCAAATACATCTTCAAGAAAAGCCTGGAGGGACATTTGTCCCACGATATCCTGTACCGCAAGAAAATGGGCTTTTCCATCCCGCTGGCGGCCTGGCTGCGCGGCCCGCTGAAGCAGCGCATGCGCGATGCGCTGCTGGGCCCCCTGCTGGCCGACACGGGCATTTTCAACCAGGGTTTCCTGCAGGAGCTGGTGGAACACCACCTGTCCGGGCGGCGCGATAATGCCGCCTTCATCTGGACCCTGCTGATGTTCGAAGCATTCCTCCGTAAAGAAATGGCAGCATAAATTCATGAATGTCCAAGAAAAACAGGGCCTGCGCATTTTGCACGTGCTCGATCACTCGATCCCGGTGCAAACCGGCTACACCTTCCGCACCCGCTCGATCCTGCGCCAGCAGCGCGCGCTGGGCTGGGACACCTGCCATATCACCAGCTCCAAGCATGAAGGCACGCAGCAGGGGCTGGAACAGGTCGACGGCCTGGCGTTTTACCGCACCGGACCCACCGATGGCCTGATGGCGCGCCTGCCGGTGCTGAGCCAGCTGGCCATCATCGACAAGCTGGCCGCGCGCCTGCTGCAGGTGGCCAGGGAAGTCAAACCGGATATCCTGCATGCGCACTCCCCGGCGCTGAACGGCGTGGCCGCGCTGCGCGTGGGCAAAAAACTGGGCATTCCGGTGGTGTATGAAATCCGCGCCTTCTGGGAAGATGCGGCGGTCGACCACGGCACGGCCAAGGAATGGGGCATGCGCTACCGCCTGACGCGCGCGATGGAAACCTATGTGCTGCGCCGCGCCGATGCCGCCACCACCATTTGCGAAGGATTGCGCAGTGAAATCATCGCCACCCGCGGCATCCCGGCCAGCAAGCTGACCGTGATCCCGAACGCCGTCAACATTGACGACTTCAGCGTCGGCGGCGAGAAAGACCACGCGCTGGCCGCGAAGCTGGGCCTGGAAGGCAAGACCGTATTGGGCTTCATCGGCTCGTTCTACGCCTATGAAGGCTTGAACGTGCTGCTGCAGGCACTGCCGGCCATGCTCAAGATCAACCCGGAAATCCGCGTGCTGCTGGTCGGCGGCGGTCCGCAGGACGCCGCGCTGAAAGCCCAGGCCAAAGACCTCGGCGTGCAAGACCAGGTGATCTTCACGGGCCGGGTGCCGCACAGCGAAGTGCAGCGCTATTACGACCTGGTCGACGTGCTGGTCTACCCGCGCCTGAAAATGCGCCTGACCGACCTCGTCACGCCATTGAAGCCGCTGGAAGCGATGGCGCAGGGCCGCGTGCTGGTGGCGTCCGACGTGGGCGGCCACAAGGAATTGATCGAGCACGGCAAGACCGGCATGTTGTTTACCGCCGGCGATCCGCAGGCGCTGGCCGACCAGGTGCTGGCGCTGCTGGCGGCGCAGCAGCGCTGGCCGGAAATGCGCGCGCAGGGCCGCCACTTCGTGGAGGCGGAACGCAGTTGGGCCTCCAGCGTGGCGCGCTATCGCCCGGTCTATTCGGCGCTGAGCAAAGGCAAGGCCTGATTCATCATGAAGCTTTTGACGTTCAGCACCCTGTTTCCCAACCAGGAACAGCCTGGCCACGGCATTTTCGTGGAAACCCGGCTGGCGCACCTGGTGGCCAGTGGCGAGGTGCAGGCGCGGGTGGTGGCGCCGGTGCCGTGGTTTCCATCGAGCCATCCGCGCTTCGGCCAATATGCCAAGTATGCGCGCGTGCCCCGGCGTGAAATCCGCAATGGTCTGGACATCGTCCATCCGCGCTACCTGACGATCCCCAAGGTCGGCATGAACGCCGCGCCGTGGCTGCTGGCGCGCGGCGCCAGGCAGGAAGTGGGCAGGCTGCTCGACGAAGGCTATGATTTCGATGCGATCGACGCCCATTATTTTTATCCCGATGGGGTGGCCGCCGCCATGCTGGGCAAGTACTTCAACAAGCCGGTGGTGATCACCGCGCGCGGTTCGGACGTCAACCTGTTCCAGCATTTCCCGGTACCGCGCCGCCTGATCGTGTGGGCCGCGCAGCAGGCCAAAGGGATCATTACCGTCAGCCAGGCGCTGAAAGAACAGCTGGTGGGGCTGGGCGTATCGCCGGCCGCCGTGACGCCGCTGCGCAACGGCGTCGACTTGCAGCGCTTCGCGCCGCTGGACCGGGCGGCGGTCCGCGAGCAACTGGCGATCGACCGGTATACCATTGTCTCGGTGGGCAACCTGATCGAATTGAAAGGCCACCACTTGATCATCCGGGCGCTGCAACGCTTGCCCGATGTGTTACTGTTGATCGCTGGAAATGGCCCGGACCGGGCCAAACTGGAAGCGCTGGCGCGCGAGCTGGGGGTGGCCGACCGGGTACGCTTCCTCGGTTCCGTGCCGCAAACGGAATTAAAAAAGGTCTTCAACGCGGCCGACCTGATGGTGCTGGCGTCCAGCCGGGAAGGCTGGGCCAATGTCTTGCTGGAGTCGATGGCGTGCGGCACGCCGGTGGTCGCCAGCAATGTCGGCGGCTCGCCGGAAGTGGTGGCGGCGCCTGAAGCAGGCCTGTTGATGTCCGAATACAGCAGCGACGGCGTGGCCGACGCTATTTTACGGCTGCGCGAACGCAATCCGGACCGCGCGGCGGCGCGCCGTTATGCCGAGCAATTCAGTTGGGACTTTACCACCCGGGGCCAGATTGAGCTTTTTGAAAAAATCATCGTGGAACACGTACAGTGAAACCAGCACGTCCGGCGCCGCGGAGCAGCGCGGCATGAGCACCTACCAGCGATCCGCGGCGCCGCTGCCGGCGCTGATGCGCGCCATCGGCAACAGTTATTCACTGTGGCAGGCCGGCCGGGGACGCCTGTGCATCGTCAATTACCACCGCATCCTGGAAAAACACGATCCACTGCTGGGCAATGAGCCGGATGTCGCCGTGTTCCGCGAACACATGAAAATGCTGGCGGACTGCTTCAATGTCCTGCCCCTGCACCAGGCCATGCAGGCGCTGCAGCAGCGCGCCATGCCGCCGCGCGCCGTGTGCATCACGTTTGACGACGGCTACCGCTCGACCTACGAACTGGCGCTGCCGGTGCTGCAGGAATTTAACTTGCCGGCCACGGTGTTTGTCACCAGCGGTTATGTCGATAACCACGAAAGCATGTGGAATGACCGCATCGTGGAAGCCGTGCGCTCGGTACCGGGCGACACGCTGGACATGCGCGCCGCGGGCGCCGGCCTGTACCCGCTGAGCAGCGTGGCGGAGCGCTGCACTGCCGTGCATGAATTGACGCAACGCGCCAAGTACTTGCCGCCGCAGGAGCGCATGGCGCTGATCGCCAGCCTGGAAACCATCACCGGCGCCAGCACGCAGCCCCTCATGCTGGGCTCGGACATGGTCCGTGCCCTGCACCAGGCCGGCATTGAAATCGGCGCCCACACGGTATCGCACCCGATCCTGACCAGCCTGTCGGACCAGGAAGCGCTGCGTGAAATGGTGGAGAGCAAACAGACCCTGGAAGCCATCACGGGCGCCCCCGTGCGGTATTTTGCCTATCCCAACGGCAAGGCCGGACTGGACTTTGACAACCGCCACGTGATGATGGCCCGCCAGGCCGGCTTCGACGCCGCCTTCACGACGGCGCCCGGCCCGGTCACCGTGACGCAAGACGTGTATATGGTGCCCCGTTCGCGGCCATGGGACGCCACCACGTTCTTTTACATGCTGCGCTTGCTGCGCTGGCTGGCGGGATAACCATGGCGCAGCTCCGGCACACAGACGCGGCACGGCATGGCGGGGAGCGGCAGCATGGTTGCCGCTGACCTGCCGGTCCGGCCTGCGCGCTGGCTGGCGCCGCTCGCGCCAGTCCTGGAATGGCGCGCCTTCGTGCCGCACTGGGGCGCCTGCGTGCCGTGCGTGCTCGATCTGCGCCAGCGCCGCCTCGTCACCAGCGGCCGCATGGCGATCGGCCTGGCGCTGCGCGCCATGGGCGTGCAGCCCGGCGGCCGCGTGCTCATCCCCGCTTACCACAGCGCGTCGATGGTGCCGCCGGTGCGGCACCTCGGGGCCCAGCCGGAGTTTTACCGCATCGGCGCGGATGCCGGGGTGGACCTCGATGACCTGGCCGCCCGCCTGCCGGGCGCCAGCGCCGTGATGGTGACGCACTATTTTGGTTTTCCCCAGCAAATGGCCCCGATCCGGGCGCTGTGCGACCGCCACGGCGTGCCGCTGCTGGAAGACTGCGCGCACAGCCTGTTTGGTTCCCACGGCGGCCGCCCGCTGGGCGCCTGGGGCGACTATGCCGCCGCCAGCACCATGAAATTTTTCCCCGCCTTCGATGGCGGCTGCATCGCCTCCGCCCGGCATCCGCTGGACCAGGTGCGGCTGCAATCGGCGGGTCCGCTGTTCGAGGCCAAGGCCGCGTTTGGCGCGCTGGAACGCAGTTTCGACCATGGCCGCCTGCGCGTTTGCGCCCTGCTGCTGGCATTGCCGCAGCGGGTGCTGCTGGCGCTGTGGCGCTGGCGCAAGCGCGGCCTGCCGCCGGCACGGCAGCAACTGGCGCCGGCCGCGTCGGACAACGGTTTCGATTATGATCCGCAATGGCTGGACAAGCGCAGCGCCTGGTTTTCGCGGGCGCTCCTGGCACTGTCATCGCGCCAGGACCTGTGCCGCCGCCGCCGCCGCCATTACCTGGTGCTGGAACAAGCCGTGCGCGGCCTGCCCGGCTGCCGCCCGCTGCATGCGGCGCTGCCGGAACATGTCGTGCCGTGGGTCTTTCCGCTGCTGGTGGACAATCCTGAACCGGTGTTTGAACGCTTGCAGGCCGCCGGCGTGCCACTGGTGCGCTTCGGCCAGCCGATGGGCGCGGCGGCCGGCGCCTGCGCCAACGCCAGCGACCTGGCGCAGCGGGTATTGGGCTTGCCCTGCCACCAGGCGCTGTCCGCCCAGGAACTCGATGCCATCGCCGGCGCGTTGCGCACTATACTCGCCGGAACGCAGCCATGACCGATATTGGCCGCCCAGATCTTTTAAAGGTAACAATACGTGTTACCCTTATGCAAACAAAATACTACGAAACGAAAGCCGCAGATGCATACCCGGAGCACGCCATGTCCCCCCACCGATACCATCGACCCGCCGCTGCAGCCTGCCGCGCCGCACAGCGATACGCAGGAACCTGCCATGGTTGACAGTCATTCCGGACCGGCCCAACCCAGTGTGCTGATGGTGGCGTTCCACTTTCCGCCGCAGCGGGGCAGCAGCGGCATCCAGCGGACGCTGAAATTTACCCAGCATTTGCCGGCGCTGGGCTGGCAGCCGCTGGTGCTGTCGGCCCACCGCCGCGCCTATGCCGACAGCAGTGACGACCAGATGGGTGATGTGCCGGGCAACGCCGTGGTGCGCCGCGCGTTTGCGCTCGATTCCGCCCGCCACCTGGCCGTGCGCGGCCGCTACCTGCGCGCCATGGCCCTGCCCGACCGCTGGATCACGTGGCTGTTCGGCGCGGTGCCGGCCGGCCTCAAGCTGATCCGCGAACACCGTCCGCGCGTGATCTGGTCGACCTATCCGATTCCCACCGCCCACCTGATCGCCTATTGCCTGCAGCGCTATGCCGGCCTGCCCTGGATCGCCGATATGCGCGACCCGATGACGGAACAAAATTCTCCTGCCAACCCGCTGGTGTGGCGGGCTTACCGCTGGGTCGAAAAACTCACCGTGCGCAACTGCACGCGGCTGGTGTTCACCACGCCGGGCGCCCGCGCAGTCTACCGCGCCCGTTATCCGGAAATTCCGGAATCGCGCTTCCGCCTGATTGAAAATGGCTACGATGAAGAGGATTTCGTCCGCGCGACCGCCAACTACAAGCCGGCGGCCAAGCCGCCGGGCGGACCGCTGGTGTTGCTGCACAGTGGGATTATTTATCCGCTCGAACGCGATCCGGCGCCGATGCTGGACGCGCTGGGTACATTGCGCCGCCAGGGCCTGATCAGCCCCGACAGCCTGCGCGTGGTGCTGCGTGCGGCCGTGCACGAAGACTTGCTGAACACGCTGATTGACAAGTTTGGCCTGCGCGGCCTGGTGGTGCTGGAGCCGCATATTCCGTACCGCGCCGCCCTGGCGGAAATGCTCGACGCGGACGGCTTGCTGGTGATGCAGGCCAGCCACTGCAATGCACAGATTCCGGCCAAGCTGTACGAGTATCTGCGCGCGCGCCGCCCGATCCTGGCGCTGACCGATCCCGCCGGCGACACCGCCGCCACGTTGCGCGGGGCCGGCATCGATACCATTGCCCGCCTGGACAACAAGGAAGATATTATGGAAGGCGTGATGCGCTTCATCACGTTGCTGCAAAACCGCGAAGCGCCTTTGCCGCCGGAAAACGCCAGCCAGCATTATTCGCGCCGCTCACGCAGCAATCAGCTGGCGCTCTTGCTGAACGAAGTGCTGGAAGAACAGGCCGCAAAAACCCAACAGGTCCAATAAGCCCGATCAACCCAATCAACCCAATCAACCCGGCAGGCGTCGACCTGACGCCCGTCGGGCGGCCCGCAGGGCGTTACGCCAAGGGACGCGCCGCCAGCTGTTCCGGCGTCGAGTAAATCGTAATGCCTTCGGCGGACAGCTGCTTCAAGTGGTCAAAGAAAGCCTGCCCGGGAATAAACCAGGCCTGGGCATCCCCCACGTTGCCATTGACGCGCAATCCGGCCCGGTCGAATTCCTGTGCAAAGTAATTGCGCAAGTCTTCGCGCGCCGCGTAATCGATACGGCGCGCCGCCACGGCCGGGGCAAACGGCCGGATCGGCACGTCCCAGCGCTGTCCTTCCCGGTCCAGGCACGGTAACTGGTAAATGCGCTCTTCCCAGATCGGTTCCGGGAACGCGGCGCCCAGCGCATCTTCCAGCACGTGGTAAAACGTCACCGGTCCCATGGACACGCCCAGTCCCAGCACCTTGGCGCCCTCGATGCCGACGAATCGCTGCCATGGGGAGCCCTCGCCAAAGATCGACGGCGCGCGATGGTGGCCGCTGGTCAAGAATTCCGCGTGGCGTCCCCAGGCCGACACCGAATGGGTCGGATGCACGCTGCGGTGGGTCGCGGCTTCCGCCAGGAACGCTTCCGGCAAGCGGCCCATATTGGTGCCGTGCGCGCGCGGATCGAACACATAGCCGCTCATTTCACAAGTCGCCTTGACGGTGCCGCCAGGCAGGTAATAGGTCGGCACCAGCAGCGTGCCTTCCGCCCCCACCACGTCCTGCAGCGCGCCAATCACGGCCGAGGCACCGCCCTCCACATACCCCAGGCTTTTCAGCGACGAATGCAGGAACACCGTGTCGCCCCGCCCGATGCCCAGCCGCGCCAAGTCGGCGGCCAGGGCGGCGCGCGTCACGGCGCGGCTGGACTGGCGGATGCGCTGCTCACTGCTGCGGCGGCGCGCCGCTTCCAGCCAGGCCTTGATGGTGCGCTTGAGCGGTTCAAGCATTGGCCAGCTCGACTTCCAGCAAGTTCGCGTCGATGCAGAACTTGGCGGCCCAGTTCAGGTATTCCCACTGGCCATAATCGCCACTGACCGGGAACGAGCCCTTGATTCCGCCCGCCATGCCAGGGTCGCCTTCCAGGCGCACCGTGCGGCGCACAAACGACGTCAGGCGGCGGCCCGCTTCCAGGTAGCGCTTTTCGCCGGTCAGGCGGAACAGCAGGAACAGGCAGTGCGCGATCTGCACCGAGCCGGTCAGGCATACGTAATTGACGGCCGGCTTGAATTTGCGGTCCAGGCGGCCACCGAGGTAACCGTCCGGGCCGATTTCTTCCACCAGGCTCTTGCCGGTGCGGATCGCCGCTTGCAGCAAATCGTCGCGGCCCGACAGCAAGTGCCCTTCCAGCACGCCACGCAAGACATAGCCGATGGTATGGGTCAGCGGGTTATCGGCATCGGTCAGGCAGTTCGACGCGAACCAGCCGTTCGGCTGTTGCTTGGAGACCGCCCAGTCCACCTGGCGCAGGCCGGCCGCGCCGTAGCCATGGCCGGGGGCCACGCGCTCGGCTTCGAACAAGCCCCACGACACATGGGTTTCATAGGCTTTCTCGCCGGCCTTGGCGAACGGGGTCGGGAACTTGCGCCAGCAGCCATCCTCGTCCAGCGTGTCACGCAGCCAGGCCGCGGCACGGTGCATGGCGTCCAGATAGCGCGCATCCTGGTATTCGGCGGCGCCGGCCGCCAGGCCGATCAGGATCTGGCCGGTGTTGAACGTGACCGGCACCACCGGGGTCGAATCGATTTTGCCGCCCTGGAAGCCGCCTTCCTTGAACTGGATCGCCACGCACCAGTCCAGCATGCGGCGCGCGCGCTCGTGCAAGCTGTCGTCATGGTTGCGGCGCGCCATGGTGATCATGGTCGGAATGATGTAGCCGGTGGTTTCCGGATAGGAGGTGGCCCAGCCTTTTTGCAGGCTGAAATCGCGCGCGACACCGCCATCGTTCGACGCCGACTGATCCTGCGCCACGCACAGCCAGCGGGTGCACGCGGCAATGACCGCCTCGCAGCCCGGATCGGCGGCTGGCAAGCCACGCTTGTCGACCGCCAGTTCGGCCTTGGCCATCTCGCTCAATGGCGGCTGCGGGGAAAGCTGATTCTTGATAGACCTTAGCAATTGAAACACGGTAGTCCTGATAGTGAGAGAGTGGAAATGCTGTCCATCCCGGACAGCGGGTTTGTCAAGGTGTGGGCCCTGCCGCTACAGCGTTGCAATACTGTCAGCATTTTGACACACTGTGCCGATCCAGCCAACGCTGGCGCGGCGCGCATCACGGCCCCACCGGGGGGCGCCTGGAGCGGACCTGGCGCAGCAGTTCCAGGACCAGAGTGCGGTTGCATACCAGGCTCAATAGCGCATAGCCGCCGACGCCGCTGGCGATCTCCACCGCCAATGCCGTCGTATGCGCATAGCGGCCGCCCAATCCCGCCCGCACCATCCAGACGGCAATGTACATCCCGGCCGCCGCCGTCAGCGCCGGCGCCACCTGGCGCACCACGTCCATCAGTGGAATGCCGATCACGCCCAGCATCCGGCGCAAATTAATGAACAGCACCACGGGATAGGCGCTGAGCCATGCATACGCCACACCGGCAATGCCCCAATGGCTGCCGATGTAGAACGAGACCGGCATCACCACGCAGCCCAGCACCGCATTGTGCAGCGCGACTTCGGAGCGGCCGATCGCATCGGTAATGGTCGGCAGGAAGCCGACGATCATCCGGAACGGCATCACCAGCGTCAGTATCTGGAACGGCAGGATGGCCTCGCTCCAGTCCGGCCCCAGCAATACCGGGATCAACTCCACCGCGACGCACGACATGCCCCACAGGACCGGGAAGGCGATCAGGCTGACATAGCCGATCGCTTTCAGCAATTGCGCGCTGATCGCCGCGCGGTCATGCTGGAAGCGGGATGCGGCGGGGAACGCGACCTGGTTCAGGATGGCCGAGACCCGCTGCACCGGCAGCGACGCCAGGTGCATCGCCACCGAGTACAGACCGAGCACATGCTCGCCCAGCAGGCGGCCGACAATCACGGCATCGACTTGCGTAAAGAAAAACCACAGGAAGCGGGACGCCGTCACATTGCCGCCGAAAATCACCAGTTGGCGCATGCCGCCCAGTGCAAAGCTGGGCAAGGCGCGAAACGGCGCCACCAGGTTCAGGATCACCACTTTGGTCAGGTGGGTCGCCAGCGTTCCCGCAATCAACGCCCAGACACCATAGCCGCCGATCGCCATGCCCAGTGTGACCAGGCTGCTGATCACCGCGCCGGCCAGCTCGGTCAGCGAGCGATACTTGAATTCCAGCTCGCGCTGCAACATCACATCGGGAATCACCCCCAGCGGGATCAGCAGGAATTGCAGCGACAGCGCGCGCAACACGGGCACCAGCTTGGGTTCCGTATAGAAATCAGCGATCAGGCCCGCGCCCAGGTTCAACAGCACGAACAGCGCCAGGTTGACGGTCCATACGATGCCATAGGCACGCCGCAGCGTCTGCTCGGACAGCTCGGTGCTGCGCACCAGCGCCGGGCCGAGCCCCACCTCGGCAAACATCCCCAGCAGCGCCAGGAACACCGTGGCCATGGCCAGCAAACCGTAATCGGCGGGCGACAGCAGGCGCATCACGTAAATCGTGATGCCCCAGGTGATGAGCTGGCTTCCCAGCTTGGCCCCCGCGGTCCATTTCAATCCCCGCAGGATTTCTGTATGCAACTTCATTGGCTATGCCTGTGTCTGACCATCTGCCGTTCAGCCCGCAAGCGTGCGTGTCCAGTAATAATGCAGCAGCGCCGGTGCGCGCAGCTGGTACGTATAATCGCGGCCGCTCAGGCGCAGCGCCAGCATGAACAATGGCATGCGGAACAGGCCCAGGAACTTGCTGGTGAACGCCGGCGACGAACGCAGTTCACGCCCCGACTGCAAGGCCTCGGCGATCTTCTTGCGCACTTCGTCCGCGCTGATCCCGTCCCACTGGTACGACGCCCCTTCCGGCAACGGCAACGGGCACGGCGCGTGGTTGGGATACGCCTGCCACGGGGTGCCGGCAACGGCCGGCTGGAAGCATTTCAGCCAGTCGACATAGAACACATGGCGCAGGAACGGGTCAAACGGTTCGCGCATCACGTCGGCCAGGAATTCACCGTCAAAAAACGGCAGCTCGAATTCCAGGCGCGTCAAATCCATCGATTCGAAGTGGTTGAACAGGTGGCGGCGCTGGTCGTTCATCATCAGGAACAGGTACCACGCGCGTCCCGGATCGGCCGGCTTCAGCGCTTCCAGTTCTTCCCGCACGCCGTCATTGACCAGGCGCGTCATTTCGGCGCCGACTTCCGGCTTGAACAATTTGACCGACAGGCCCAGGCGGTTATACGCAAAGAAGCTGTCGATCGATTCCTGCACGTTGCCCTTGCGCATCGCGGCGATCGTCGCGGCGTTCAGGTAGACATGGCCCAGGCCCACACTGCCGCCATCGCCCGACCACAGAACGTTCGGGCGCGGCGGGTTGGTGGCCACGTAGTCCGGCGATTTCAACCATTCACGCACGGTCGCCTTGCTGTACGGATCGCCTTCGACCAGCGCCACGCGCGTCAGCGGCGTGTGGTGGGTGCCGAGGCGATCGGCAATCATTTTGCCCAGGACCTGGTCCTGGCTGCCCGGCATCGCGTAGTTGGACGTGAACACTTCGGCGCCGGCATGGCGCAGTTCCGCCACGATCACGCGCGAATCAAGGCCGCCGCTGAGGAACGCCGCGGTCGACTTGTCGCTGCCCAGGCGGATGCGCACCGCGTCCTGGAAAGACTGGTACAGGCGTTGCGGGCCCGGCAGCGCGGACGCGGCGGCCGGCATCGGCTCGTCCCAGCGCCAGTAGCGGGTCCGCCGCACGCCATCGTTGGCGGCGCTGAACACTTCGCCGGCCAGCATGCAAATCACATTGTCGTAAGGCGTGCGGTCGGCCAGCGGGAAGCCAAAGCAGGACGACTCCGCCACGCCACGCAGGCTCAGGGTTTTCTTGCAGTACTGCACCGCTTCAATGATGCGCAGCGCCGTGGCAAACACAATGTAATCCGGGGAAATCCAGCAATACACCGGCCGCACACCGCTCTTGTCCGTCACAAGGTGCAGCCGCTGCGCACCGGTTTCATAGACCATCGCACAGAACGTGCCGCGCGTTGCCCGCAATGCCTGCTGTCCCGCGCCGGCCAAGTCGCGGGCAATCGCCGCAATGCTGTCCGCCCGTCCCTGCGGCGCCGTGCCAGGCGCTTGCAGCAGCGGCGCGCCGGCGGCGAAGGCCACCAGGTCCGGGCTGGCATAGGCGCCGTCGCCTCCCAGGGCGCCGACATCCAGTGACAACAGCAGCGCGCGGCCATCGGCAAACTCATGCAACTTCCCTGCATCCTGCGGATTGCGCGAAACCGCGGCGCGCAATTGCTCAGTCAGTTGCGGGGGAATCGGCGTACCCGCCCGGCGCGCGAACACGCCTGCGAAGATTGACATAACTTATCCTCAAAAAATTTATGTTTGCAATGTATTGGGTCAGTTTTTTGCCAGGCACGCGGCAAAGTCCTCAAACGCGCCATAGCGCGGCGCGTCAGGACGCCGGGCGCCGCACAGGTCGGGCACCGCTTCGCTCGCGGCAACGCGGCGTTCGGCCGGCGTGCGCCAATGGAAGTCCAGCGCCAGCGGATCGCGGAACAAGTCCCGCTGCGGATGGCCGCCAAAATACAGCCGCGCCGCCGAGACGTGGCGGTTGTCCGCCAGCCTCAGCACGCCACCGTCGCGGCTGCGGATAATCCCGTCGACCAGGTTGCCTTCGATGTCGGCGCTGCTTTCCGGGAAGCGCACCGTGATGCCGCCGGTATCGACCAGCGTGTTGTGCATCAGCTTGCTCTGCGCCGAAGCATTCAGGTAAATCCCGTCGTCGGAACAGCCCGCCACCAGGTTCGAGCGCAGCACGCTGCCGGTCTGCTCCGTCAGGCAGCGGCCATCGCGGCAATAGGATTTTCCCGTGCCGCCACCGCCCAGCGACAGGCCGATGCGCTGCCCGGGGGCGCCGCGCAACTTGTCTTCGCAAATGACGATATTCTGTTCCAGTACATTATTGCCGCCGCCGCCCTTCACGAACGCGCCATAGCTGATCAGGTCACTGTCGCCCTTGATGAAATCGCTGATCAGGTTGCGGCGGATCACCCAGTGGCTGGCCGCCACCAGGTCGACCGGCGTCACGGGCTTGGTGGTGAGGCGGATCGAATTATTCCGCAGCGTATTCGATGCAATCAATCCATGGTCGGGGAACCGGCCCTTTTCGCCATTGATCTTGAAGTGCGCGTCAAAATCGACGATCGTATTGTTGACCGCGGCAAAATGGTGGGCGCCGCCCGCCACGTGAAAAGCGTGTTCGCAATACGTGTTTTTGTTGCAATTTCCTTGCAGCGACAGGTTCTCAAAACGCCAGTAGGGCGCCTGGATATTGAAGCCTTCGCCGGTACCGATCAGCATGTGCACGCTGCCCGGCTGGCGCGCGCGCACCGTGATCGGCGCATCGGCCGTGCCGGGTTTCAGGGCCGTCACCCGCTGATCGATCAAGTAACGCCCGGGCAGCAGCGTGATGACTTGGCCCGGCGTGGCGGCGGCGATCGCACGCACCATTTCCGGCGTGCTCGAGACCAGCACTTCCTGTCCGTTGGCGGGCCCGGCATCGGGCGATCCGCCGGCCTGCACGCCGATGCTGCTGGTCCATTCGGTCTGGCGGTAAGGCGGGTCGCCACGGTCGACGTGCAACAGCACCTTGCGGACAGTCTGGCCGATGCCTTCAATCACGGCATTATGGCCGTCGCTGCGCCGCGCGACATACGGCCCCAGCGAGCGCGGCGTAATCCCCAGGTCATTCAGGAAATACAGTACGCCCCCGGCCGCCGCGGCGGACAAGGTCAGCATGACGCCCGCCAGCCACAGCCAGCGGCGGCCCTTGCGCGGCGTCGCGCTCTGGCGGCTGCGCTTATGCATTGGCGCTGATGCCGTGGCGGCTCATCAAGTCATACATGGTCGGGCGGCTGATGCCCAGCAGTTCGGAAGCCTTGACAATGTTGCCGTCCACCCGCGCCAGCACTTTGACGATGGCCTTGTATTCCGCCTCGTCGCGCACCTGGCGCAGGTTCAGCGGTTCGTCCTGTCCCGGATCGGTCGCCAGTCCCAGGTCATCGGGCACGATCTGCGCGCCATCGGCCATGATCACGGCGCGCTTGATGCAGTTTTCCATTTCCCGCACATTGCCCGGCCAAGGGTGGTTTTCAATCACGCTGATGGCTTCCTGGCTGAAATGCAGGGTGGCGCGGCTTTCCTGCGCGCAGAACTTGTTCTTGAAGTGGTGGGCCAGCAGCGCCGCATCGCCGACCCGCACGCGCAGCGGCGGAATCGTGACGACGATTTCCGACAGGCGGTAATACAAGTCTTCGCGGAAGCGGCCGGCCGCAGCCAGCTCTTTCAGGTTGCGGTGCGTCGCGCACACGATGCGCACGTCGACGGGAATTTCTTCATGGCCACCAATCCGCTCGATCACGCGTTCTTGCAGGAAGCGCAGCAATTTGGCTTGCAGCGCCATCGGCAAGTCGCCGACTTCGTCGAGGAAGAAGGTGCCGCCATGCGCCAGTTCGACCTTGCCCTTGGTTTGCTTGGCCGCGCCGGTGAAGGCGCCCTTTTCATAGCCGAACAGCTCGGATTCCAGCAGGTTTTCCGGGATCGCCGCGCAATTGATGGCCATGAAGCGTTCTTTGGCGCGGGGGCTCAGCTGGTGCAGCGCGCGCGCCAGCACTTCCTTGCCGGTGCCGCTTTCGCCCAGCAGCATGACCGACGCCGACGTCGGCGCGACTTTTTCAATGCTGCGGCAAACCTTTTGCATGCCCGCGTCGCGCGAAATCACGCCCGACAGCGGCGAATCGGCCTGGGTTTGCAGCATGCGGCGGTTTTCCTGCTGCAGCGCGTGCAGGTAAAACGCGCGCTGCACCACCAGGCCCAGGATATCCGGATCGGCCGGCTTTTGATGGAAATCGTAGGCGCCCATGCCGATCGCCTTGACCGCGTGTTCATGGTCCTGGTTGCCCGTCAGGACAATCACCTTGGTGTCCGGCGCCATGGCCAGGATTTGCTGCAACGTGGCCAGGCCCTCGGTGGCGCCGTCCGGATCGGGCGGCAAGCCCAGGTCCATGGTCGCCACGGCCGGCTCATGACGGCGAATCTGCGCCAGCGCACTTTCGCGGTCGCCCGCGACCAGCACGTCATACGCGTCGAAACTCCAGCGCAATTGTTTTTGC
Organism: Pseudoduganella sp. GW821-FHT12E03; assembly: GCF_058807115.1. Lineage (NCBI taxonomy): Bacteria > Pseudomonadati > Pseudomonadota > Betaproteobacteria > Burkholderiales > Oxalobacteraceae > Pseudoduganella > Pseudoduganella sp. GW821-FHT12E03. Next base: position 233,099 of record NZ_JBXAQJ010000004.1, read on the forward strand.
AGGCCTGGATCGTCTTCAATGATCAACAGCTTGGGTTTGCTCACAGTATTCCTTTGGCGATATGGTGTGCGGCCCGCAGTCAGGCCGCGCGGTCCTGTGCTTCCTGGGCATGCAGCGGCAACGTGACATGGAAGGTCGTGCCGCGCTGCGGCGCGCTGCGTACGTCCAGCCTGCCGCCCAATTCATGTATGTATTCACGGCTTTCGAACGCGCCGATGCCCATGCCGGCCGGCTTGGTGGACTCAAAGGGCTTGTACAGGCGCTCGCGGATGAATTCTTCCGTCATGCCCTGCCCGGTGTCGGCAATGTCGATGCGCACCGCACCACCCTCGGCGCGCAGCGTGATGGTCACGCTGCCATCCCGGGGCGTCGCTTCGATGGCATTCTGGATCAGATGCCCCAGCACGCGCTCCAGGCGTTCACCATCGGCCACTACCCGCAATCCGGCCTGTTCCACGCGTAATTCCGGCGTCGGTTCGAATGCCGCTTTCAAGGATACGGCCTGACGCAACAGCTGGTCAATCGCCAGCGGCGTGGGCCGTTCCGGCGCATCGTTACGGCTGAGCTTTTGCAGCATCAGCTTCATTTTTTGCACGGAGTGGGTCACCGTGTCGAGCATGTCCTTCTGGAATTCCGGGTTGTTGCGGTGCTTGTGCGCATTGGGAATCAGCAGCGACAGTTGCGCCACCAGGTTCTTCAGGTCATGCACCACGAACGTCGACATGCGGTTGAACGATTCAAACTGGCGCGCCAGCATCAGCGCCGTCACGGCTTCCTGCTGCGCCAGGTAGCTGGCGGCTTGGCTGCCGGCAATTTTCAGCAAATCAATGACTTCCCAGTTCAGCTGGATGGCGCTGCGCGGCTGCAGCAGCAGCATGAAGCCGTACAGGCGGCCTTGCAAGGTCAGCGGCACCACGATCCAGGCGCGGGGAATCTGGCGCAGCCAGCCCGGCAAGACCATGTCGCCATACATTTCACCGTTGCTCTCGTATTCCGCCAGGTCAACCACCCACTGGCGCTCCTGCAGGAAGCGGCAAAAGGACGACGTCAGCGGTTCCGGTTCCGTGATGGCCGGACAATTCCAGTGCGCCAGCTGTTCGCACTGGTCATTGTCACGGCAAATCCAGACCGCGCCGCCATGGCTTTCCACCAGCGCCGCCACGGCCTGGATCGTGCGGTCGGCCAGGCCGGGACCTTCCTGCGACAGTTGGCGCGTAAAGCGCAGCCACTCTTCGCGGTAATCGTAGTTATACGAATAAAAATGTTTGCTGATGAAGACTTTCAGCCAGGCCCGGAAAGTGCCGGAAAACAAGATCCCGACCAGCAGGACCGCGGCGCCGAACAGGAAGGCCAGTTGCATGACCGAGCCCCAGTCGCCGCCGACAAAGCGCAGATAGTAGCCGGCCGAGCTCATTGCCAGCAGATACAAGGCGGATCCGGCCAGCGCCGCGGAATGGAACAGGACGCGGCGCGACACCACCAGCTCGGACGACCACGATGCGCCGCGCGCGGACGCGATCGCCAGCAACGGGACCGTCAGCACATGGACAAAGCCGCGCGCCGCCCAGATATCGACATCGATACGGCGGAACAGCATGGCGTCGCTGTACAGGTAAAAATCAAAAATCCATATGCCGCCGACACCCAGGCACGCGAATTTGATGCTCCAGCGTTCTTGCGGCGTTTTACTGCGGTACAGTTGCTCCACCAGGATCAGGCCCAGCACGGCCACGCCGGCCTGTACGGTCGCCAGCAGCGGTACGCCCCCCAGGCTCATGGTCAGGGCAGGCGCCCAGACACTCAGCACCGTGACACAGGCATACACGCCATAGACCGCCGCGACCAGCCGCAGCAGGGGGCTGCGGCGCTGTGCGCGCCAGTCGCTGCCAGGCTGAAAATAACCCAGCAACAGCAGCATGAAATAAGCCCAGGCGGCATTGCGCAAGACATCGAGCGCATTCGACTGGACCGTCGGCGGCCACTCCATCCAGCCATGCCAGGCGGTCAGTCCGGCCCACAGGGCGTTGGCCAGCGCGGCGCCCGCCAATGACAGCGCAAAGGCGCGGCGGTACCACGCACTGATCTGCAGTGCAAACAACAGCAGGAACACCAGCGCCGCCAAGCCATAGCTGGCCGCCACCACGTTCATCATGCCGTGTCCCCCCGCATCAGCGGCCACTGCCGAACAAAACCACCTTCATCGTATCGATCAATACCAGGATATCAAGGAACAGGCTGTTGTTCTTCACGTAATACAAGTCGTATTGCAGCTTTTGCACCGCGTCTTCCACGGAAGCGCCATAACCGTAGCGCACCTGGGCCCAGCCGGTGATCCCCGGTTTGATGCTGTGGCGGACATTGTAATAAGGAATATCGTTGCTCAACTGTTCAACGAAGAAAGGGCGTTCCGGGCGTGGGCCGACAAAGCTCATTTCTCCCTTGAACACATTCCATAACTGCGGCAATTCATCGATACGGACCTTGCGGATGAAATCGCCCACATGCGTGACACGCGGATCGTTTCGCTGCGCCCAGATCGGCTTACCCGCTTTTTCCGCATTGGTGCCCATGCTGCGGAATTTATGGACTTTGAATGGACGATTGCCACGGCCGGTCCGCTCCTGGCTGTAAAACACCGGACCGCCGTCTTCCAGGCGGATCAGCAGTGCCGTCACCAGCATGATCGGCATGGTCAGCGCCAGGATAATCAGCGAGACGATGATATCGAACATCCGTTTCATGAACACGCGCACGAAACTCTGGTCAAAACCGCCGCCGAATACCAGCCAGCTCGGTTGCAGCGACTCGACACGGATCTGGTAGGTTTCGCGTTCGAAGAAGGTGGCGGCATCGGTCACCATGATGCCGAACAACTTACATTCCAGCAATTCTCGAATGGGAAAAGCACCGCCACGGCGGTTTTGCACCGCCACCACGATTTCACTGGCGTTGTGCTGGCGCGCCAGCGTCACCAGCGACATGCCCGGCTCCATCTGCAACACCGACGACGACGGTACGCGGCACTCTTCACCGGGCATCGCCACGTAGCCGGCCACATCATATTTATGGTAGCTGGACGCGGTCAGCGCCAGGTCACCGCATTCCTTTGCCAGCGGACCAATGCCGAGGAACATGATGCGCGATTCCAGGAAGCGGAATTCCGACGTGGTGAAGAACACCGCGCGCGCCGCCAGGATGCCCACGGCGGAAATACCGAACACCAGCATCAGGATGCCACGGCCGAAATACAGGTCCGGCGCAATATAAAACACCAGGGTCAGGATGCCGAACGCCATCGCGAACGATGGCATCAGGCGCAGGAAAAACGGGTTGCGCAAGCCATCCGCAAAGTTCAACTGGTACATGCCCAGCGCGCTCATGCTGAACACGATGGCGCCGGCAAAGACGCACGCTGACAACAGGAAGTGTTCCAGCTTCGGCAGGATGAAATCTTCGCCATCGAAGAAGCGGACGGCTGATCCGACATAGAACGAGCCGATCAGGATGAGCACTTCCACGAGCAGCAAGCTGAACGCGACTTTGGAGACGTAATGATTAGATATTCGCAACATTTTTATGCTTCCCTCCCCGCCCGTACATCCCGCACGCCGTACGACGCCGCAGGAAACGGGTTGATCCCCGGTCTTTATGGACGGGTCAGGCTGGCGATATACCAATCCATCGCCAGCGCCAACCCTTGTTCTATATTATGTGTAGGCACGTAGCCCAGCAGTTGAGCCGCCTTGCTGATGTCCGCCTGCGAATGACGCACATCGCCGGGGCGGAAATCCTTGTATTGCGGACGGTGCCCGGACAGATGCGGGAAGCGTGGCTGCAGCAATGCCAGCATCATTGCATATAGCTGATTGAGGCTGGTGCGACCGCTCAGCGCCACGTTGTATACCTGGTTGACGGCGTCCGGCGCATCGGCCAGGGCCGCCAGCAGGTTGGCTTGCACGACATTTTCAATGTAGCAAAAGTCGCGGCTGGTTTCGCCATCGCCATTGATGGCCAGCGGCTGGTTATTGATCAGTGCGGACACCCACTGCGGTATCACTGCCGCGTAGGCGCCGTGCGGATCCTGGCGCGGGCCAAACACATTGAAATAGCGCAGGCCGATGTTTTCCATGCCATAGCAGCGTGCAAACACGCTGGCATACAGTTCATTCACATACTTGGTAACGGCATATGGCGACAGCGGCTGGCCGATGCGGTCTTCCACCTTCGGCAGCGCCGGATGGTCGCCATAGGTGGAGCTCGACGCGGCATACACAAAGCGCCTGGCCTTGGCGTCGCGGGCGGCCGTCAGCATGTTCAGGAAGCCGGTGACATTGGTGTCATTGGTGGTTTGCGGATCGGCCAGCGAACGCGATACCGAACCCAGCGCAGCCTGGTGCAACACGAAATCCACGCCTTCGCACGCGTGGGCGCAATCGGCGGGAATGCGGATATCACCGCGGATGAAATGGAAGTTGGACCAGGCGTCGTCGCCAACAGCGGCCGCAACCTGGTCCAGGTTGTGCTGGTGGCCGGTGGCGAAATTATCCAGGCCCGTGACGCGCTGACCCAGCTTCAGCAGGGCTTCGACCAGATTGGAACCAATGAACCCAGCCGCACCGGTAACCAGCCAATGGTAGCGGGCGGTTCGCAATTGCTGCGCCACGCGGGGAAAAGCGCCACCGCGCTCGGATTGATCATTCATCTGTGCATCCATCTATTGAGTCAGTCTGCCGCAAGCTGCTCAGCTCGCCAGCATTACTTAAGTGTCGGCGAGGATACCACTCAACACAAGTTCTGCGTTGGCGTTCCGCGACATATATGGTTGTGTTCGGAGGGATAGTCGCTATCGTCGTTGAGTTTAAAAATAAATGCAAGCTTTATAACGAATCGAACTGAAGAGCAATAACATTATTGCATTGTTTAGCCGCAATACATATGCATTAATAGCAACAAATATTCACATTGATGTCAATAGGATATATTTTAGCCGATACATATCAGCTGTTGTTTCGGTGAAAATTATCCTTGACAAACATGCTGAACAACAAGACAATCAAGCGTTGTTTTTAGGATTTATTTCCACGGGAAATGTGAAGTTTTTCCCGTGCCCAACTATTTTCGCGCTAATCTGAACTCTATCCATACGGCATCATTTCGGCGCCGCAATTTTCCAGGACAGATCAGATATGCGCACTTCCCTGAACACTTCCTTGCGACCCATGTTCGCCTCAGTCCTCTGCGCTACGCTCGCAGCCTGCGGTGGTGGCAATAGTGACACTCCCAGTCTGCCTCCTGCCAGCGTCGTGACGATGGGCGGCCCGGCCATTACCGGCGGCGCCACCAACATTGACCCCAAGGGCGCCACGGTGCCGGTCGCCGCTGCGACGGAACAAGCTTCGGACGCTTCGACGGAACAGGCCACGTCCTCTTCGACGGTGCAGGGTGGCGCCACGCTGTCGGCCGGCGCCGCCACCGGCCTGCTGCCGGTAGGCGCGGCACCGGTACTGAATGCTGGCGTGGCCTTCGCCTACATCACCCCGGTGCAACTGACCAGCACCGCGGCGGCACCGCAAGTCAACACGCCCTTCACGTTTGGCCAGGTATTTTCCCAGGGCGACGTGAAGAGCACGGACGGCATCGTCGCAAAAACTTCCGCAGGGTCCACCATCCCGGTGCAGGTGGATGTCAAGGCACGCCATGCCGATGGTTCGGTACGCCACGCCATCATCACGGCCGTGCTGCCCACCAGCATGCCCAAGCAAGTCCAGACGATTTACCTGGCCAAGGGCGCGGCCACGGCCGCCAGCGCCGGGGTGGCGCCAACCCAGCTGCTCAATGCGGGCTTCACGTCCAGCTTCAACGCCACCATCGGCGGCAAGTTGTACAGTGCGTCGGCCGACGGCTTGCTGAAGGCCGGCCGCCAGACCAGCTGGCTGGCTGGCCCGCTGGTCAATGAATGGCTGGTGTCGGCGCCGCTGAAAACCGCCTCCGGCGAAGAACATCCGCACTTGTCGGCCCGTTTTGCCATCCGTGCCTATGGCACCAGCGCGGCACGGGTCGACGTGACGATCGAGAACACGTGGGCGTTTGAAGCGCTGCCGCAAAACTACACGTATGACGCGCAAGTGCTGGTGGGCGGCAAATCCGCCTACAGCAAAACCGGGTTGACGCACTACCACCATGCGCGCTGGCGCGAAACGTTCTGGTGGGGCACCGCGCCACAACTGGATGTGCGCCACAACGCCGCCTACATGATTGCGACCAAGGCGCTGCCCAACTACGAGATGCTGACCATCAAGGAAACCACGCTCGACGCCATGAGCAAGCGTTGGCTGGCCAGCAAGAATGGTCCGATGGAATCTGGCGTGGCCGAACCCTACATGGCGGCGACGGGCGGCCGTATCGACCTGGGCTTGCTGCCGCGCTGGGGCGCCATGTACCTGGTCAGCATGGACCAGCGCATGAAAGCCGCGACGCTGGGCATGTCGGAACAAGCCGGCAGCTGGTCGTCCCACTACCGCAACAAGACCACCGGCCGCCCGATCACGCTGGCGGAGTACCCGTACATGACGCGGCTGGGCAACCCGGGCGATACCTATAACCCGGCGACCAAGCTGCGGGAAGCTTTCCCGGATTGCCCTGCCACGCGCTGCACTTCCCCGCTGATGGCCGACCAGTCGCACCAGCCGTCGTTCGCCTATCTGCCGTACCTGGTCACGGGCGATTATTATCATCTGGAAGAATTGCAATTCTGGGCCAACTTCAACACGTTCTCGTCGAATCCAGGCTACCGCGAAGCGGGCAAGGGCTTGTTGAAATCCGATCAGGTGCGTGGCCAGGGATGGAGCCTGCGTACGCTGGCGCAAGCGGCCTACATTACGCCGGACGCCGACCCGCAAAAAGCCAACTTCACCAACATCCTGAACCACAACATCGACTGGTATCACGCGAACTACAGCAACAATCCGGCCGCCAACAAATTGGGTGTGCTGATCAACGGCTATGCCATCGTCTACAACAACAATACCGGCCTGGCGCCATGGCAAGACGATTACTTCACCGCCGCGGTGGGTGTAACGGTCGAGCTCGGTTATAGCAAAGCCGCGCCACTGCTGGCCTGGAAAGCGAAATTCCCGGTCGACCGCATGACGGGCACCGGCTATTGCTGGATCTTTGGCGGCATCTACAACCTGAAAGTACGGGACACCAGCACCTCGCCGATCTACACCACGATCGGCCAGGCATACACCAACAGCGTCGCGGCGGCCAATCTGACCCAGGCTTGCAGCTCGACCCAGATGGCTACCACGCTGGGCATGAAAGTGGGCCAAATGACGGGCTATTCGGACGACCCGCAAGGCTACCCGTCCTACATGCAGCCGGCGCTGGCCTATAGCGTAGGCGCTAACCCAGGCGGGGCCGCCGCATGGAAGCAATTCATCAGCCGCACGGTCAAGCCGGACTACAGCACGGGTCCTGAATTCAACGTCGTGCCACGTTAAAACTGCTTGCCTCAAAAACCAAAGCCCGGCTTGGCCGGGCTTTGGTTTTTTTACGTCACATCGTCACCGCTTGGCCAACGCGGGCCGCAACGGCTTGTCGTCCGCCGCGGGTTCCAGTTCCTCCCGCTTGCGCAGTGCCGCCAGTTCAGCGGGCAGGATGCGGGTATCGAGCACCTGGATGATCGCCAGGATCGCAAAGGTCAGGTCAAAGTACGCAAAACTCAGTGCGGCGGCGCCCAGCACAAAGGCAAACAGCGCCAATTGCAGCATGACGCCCAAGGTGGCCAGCCACGCGGTTTCCGCATACTGGCGGGCCGCCTTGGCGACAAGGCCGGCCTTGCGGAAGGCAATCGCGACAAACGCCAGGTAATACGCCAGCCCAAAGAAACCATGTTCGCCCAGCAGCTGGAAAATAAAGCTGTGGGCGGCATGGGCGGTACGCGGGTCGGGCCGCGCCTCGCCGGTCGGGAAGAATGCATAGGAATCGAATTGCTGCCCCATCTCTTGCCAGACGGGGAAGAATTCTACCGCCTTGAAACCGCCGCCAAAGACCGGATTATGGGCGGCAATGATAAAACTGATCTTCCATGCCACCACCCGGCCCATGAATGAATCATCCTTGCCGGCGTTACCGATGGTATCCATGCGGCTGGCCCATTCCGCGCTGATGAAATGCGACGCCACGCCCACCACCACAATGGCAATCAGCGCCAGCGGCACTTTGCGGTCGCTCTTGACGAACATATAGCCAAACAGCATGACCAGTGCAATCATCCCGCCCCGCGACTGGGTGCCGATAATGGTCATGACCGTCAAACCCATGGTCCCCAGCAAGCCCAACCGTATGATCTTGGAACGCTTGCCATACTCGATCATCAGGTAGAACAAGATCGGCAGCAACATCACACAGGCCACCGCCAATTCATTGCGGTCGCCCAGCACGTGGCCCGCGAAGCCGGCAATGGCATGCGCACCGCCACTGGACAGGAATTTCAACCCTTCCACCACGGCATAGAAACCCAGCGACAAGACCACGCACCACAGGAAGAAATCGACATGCAATTTCTTTGTCATGATCATATTGACAAAGTAAAACAGCATGACGATCTTCAGCAGGTTGTTCCACCGGTCCATGATCTGATCAGGATTGCCGATCCCCATGATGCTGGAAATACTGGTCCAGACAAAAAAAACCGTGACCAATGTCCCGATCGCCCCCCATTTGACCGGGACTTTTTCTTTTTGCATCATATAGCCGATGATGGCCAGCAATGCGAAGATCAGGTTATAGCGCGGCACGGTCCCCAGGCCATACATCCAGGCATTCGGGAAAAACAGCGCAGTCCAGATCCACATGCCCAGTGCAATGAACGGACGTTTGGACATGCAATACAGCATTACCGGCAGCAACATCAGAAAGAGCAAGTCGCGCATAATTACTTTCGTGGAAACAGTGGGCGCTTCTGGCGGCGTGCGGCGTCGGCTTTGGCCTTGTCGGCGGGTGCCGGTTCCACACCGGCATCGTCAGGCGGGCGGCTGTCTTCTTTCAGCGCCCAGCCACACAGCAGGCATACCGCCACCAAATTCAGGGCCCATAAAAAGCTTTCCATGCAACAATCCTTGTGTTTTCATAATGCCGATCAGGGATTGTACTCACATCCACGCGGCAGTTCTACCGACTGGCAATATGCGGCAGGCCAGCATACAATCCTGCCAGTCATTAAACAACAAGCAACTTTTTCCAGCCTTCCGGCCCCCCCTCCCTGTCCATGCACTTTTCTTCTTACCCGAACGACGCGCCAGTCCATGCCTTGCTGGACGAGTATGTCCGCCAGCATCCGCAGGGCAGCGCCTACCACTTGCACGCGTGGCGCCAGGCAGTCCAGGATGCCTATGGCTATCCGGGACGGGTATTGACGGTCCACGACAGCAACGGCAAGCTGGCCGGCTTGCTGCCGCTGTGCGAAGTGGCCTTGCCGCTGGGCCGGCCGCGCTGGATCGCACTGCCATTTTGCGATGTGGGCGGTCCGCTGGCCGATACGCCCGAGATCGCGGCGCGCCTGGCCGCGCATGCCGTACAGTCCCTGGCGGGCGCCGGGGCGCGCAAGATGCAGTTGCGCTGCTCTTCCTCGCAGGCGGCCCCGGAAGACGACAGCCTGGCCGGCAAAAAAGTCCGCATGCTGCTGCCGTTGCCCGACAGCGCGGAACGCCTGATGGCGTCCTATCCGCCCAAATTGCGCAGCCAGATCCGCAAGGCGGAAAAGAACGGCCTGACCGTCTCGGTCTCCACCGACGCGCGCGACGTGCACAGCTTTTATGACGTCTACAGCCAGAACATGCGCCGCCTGGGCAGCCCGCCGCACAGCCGCGGCCTGTTCGACGCCATGCTGCGCCACTATGGCGCCAGTAACGAGATTTTCCTGACCCTGGTGCGCAAGGAGCACACCGTGGTTGGCGCCGGACTGGTGCTGCGCTGCGGCAGCAAAGCCGTGATCCCGTGGGCGTCCACCCTGGCGGAATACAATCCGCTGGCGCCCAACATGCTGCTGTACTGGGGTTTGCAAGCGCACCTGTGCGCTGCCGGCGTGACCCAGTTTGATTTCGGCCGCTCCACTTATGGCGAAGGCACCTACAAATTCAAACGCCAGTGGGGGGCGCAACCCTGGCCGCTGGACTGGCAGCAATGGACCACCGAAGGCATGGCGCCGCCGGCGCCGGCCGCGCCGGAAAACGCCAACTCATCGGCGCGCGCCGCCGTGGAATCGGTCTGGCAAAAATTGCCGCTGACGCTGACCAACAGCCTCGGGCCGCGGCTGCGGCGCTACATCACGCTGTAACCTCGTCCGCAACCCCGTCGACCCCGTCACGCCGTCAAACCGTGCGCCGCGTCCAGCAGCGCACACAATTCCCGGTAGCGCGCTTCGGCCACCATCGCGCGCACGCCTTGCGCCACCTGCGGCGCCAGCGCTTCGAGCTCCGCCGCCAGTTCGGCCAGCGCATGCTGGTCCAGGCTGACCACGGCCAGGCGCAGCGCGGCCCGCATGCCGGCCGGCAGTTGCGCGAAATCGGCTGGCGCCAGCGCCACCTGCCCGGTGCTGGCCACGCCCTCGTCATCGGCCTGTCCGGTCCGCACGAACCGCAAGCCCAGGTGGCGCTCCAGGCAGTCAAAGATTTCATCGCGGCGGTACGGCTTGCGGATGAAGTCGTCCATGCCCGATGCCATCACTTCATCGCGTTCATCCTGGAAGGCCGACGCCGTCACGGCTACGATTTTCACTTCCGCCCCGCCAGGCAGCGCGCGGATGCGGCGTGTCGCATCGATGCCGCTCATGACCGGCATGCGGTTATCCATCCAGATGAATTGCGGATGCCACGATTCGAATTGCTCCACTGCCACCTGGCCATTGATGGCGACGCGCACATCGAGGCCCGCATCTTCCAGCAAGCGCTGTAACAGCAGCCAGTTTTGCATCTGGTCTTCAGCAATCAGGATGCGGCACGCGGGCTGGCCCGGCGCCACCCGCTCGACGCGGCCCTGGCGGCCGCCGCGCACCGGCGCCGTGGGCAGCGAAGCGCGCTGCATGGGCGCTTCGAGCCGGAAACAGGAACCCTGGCCCGGCGTGCTGGTCAGGGTCAGCGTGCCCCCCATCAATTCCACCAGCTTGCGCGTGATCGACAACCCCAGCCCGGTCCCTTCCTGGGCGCGGGCCCGGTCAACCTGCACGAAGGGCTCAAACACACGCGCCTGGTCGGCCGCGCTGATGCCGACACCGCTGTCTTCCACTTCAATCACCAGCACCATGCTGCCGGCGCTGCGCTCCACCGTGGCGACGCGCAGCGTGACACCGCCCTGCTCGGTGAATTTGATGGCATTGCCAACCAGATTCAAGACGCACTGGCGCAGCTTGGTTTCATCGCCATGCAACACGGAGACCAGCTGTTCACTGAGTTCCAGCACCAGCTGCAAGCCCTTGTCGCCGGCCCGCACCGCCATCAGGTCGGCAATGTCATGGCACATCGCCGTCACATCGAACGGCGCCCTTTCGACAATCGAGCGTTCCGCCTCGATTTTCGACATATCGAGCACATCGTTAATCAGCGACAGCAGGTTTTCCCCGCTGCGGTTGATCAAGTCCAGCGTCTTGCGCTGCGGCCCGGTGACGTTGTCTTCATGGCGCAGCAATTCAGAAAAACCGAGGATGGCGTTGAGCGGCGTGCGCAATTCATGGCTCATGTTCGACAGGAACACGCTTTTCGCGCGGTTGGCCGCCACCGCATCTTCCTTGGCGGACGCCAGTTCCTTGGTCCTCGCGTCGACCAGTTCCTGCAAGTGCAGCCGGTAATGCTGCAACTCTTCCTCGCGCGCGCGCCGCGTCCCCACTTCGCGCTCCAGGTCGGCGGTGCGGCGTTTCACCATCACGCGCAATTGCACAATGAAGGCCGCGGCGACTATCACGGCGGCCAGCAGCGCACCGAGCGGCCGGTAATCGATTTCCCGCGCATAGGTGATGTTGGCCCATTTCTGGCGGAAGCTGTCACGCTCGGCGCGGGGAATCGCGGCCAGCGCCTGGTCCAGCATGGCCACCAGTTCCGGCCAGTCGGAGCGCACGCCGATGCGGAACTGGTAGGTGTAATCGGTTTCGCCAGCCACGCGGATATCGTTGGCGCCCAGTTCCATCATCTGGTGCGACGCCGTTAGCAGCGCGCCCGCATACGCCTGGGCTTCGCCGTTTCGCAGCATGGCCACCGCGTCCTTCACGCCGGAGGCCGGCACCCGCACCACGCCCGGCCATTCGCGCTGCATCCACTCATCGAGCGTGGTGCGGCGGATCACGGCGACTTTCTTGCCCGTCATGTTCGCCAGGCTGGGCGGCGACGAGCCCACGGCGGAAAACAGCACCACCGGGGTCGTGATATAAGGTTCGGAAAAACGCAAATACCCCATCCGTCCCGCCCCCTGCGCCGCCGAGGCGATCACGTCCACCTCGCGCCGCTCGATGGCGTCCAGCAGCGCCGTCAAGCCGTCATACGGCAGCAATTCAAACCGCACGCCCAGCATCTGCTCGATGCGGCGCATGAATTCAATCGAGATGCCGCGCGGCAGGCCGTCATCGCCCTTCCATTCAATCGGCGTACGGCGGGCATCGTAGCCGATGCGCACCACCGGATGGCTGGCCAGCCAGGCGCGCTGCTCGTCGGCCAGCGGCAAATCGCGCTGCACCGGCACGCCGTCGGCGGCGGTCAGCCAGCGGGCGCGGATCAGCGCATGTTCATCGGGCCGGATCGCCGCCAGGCCCTTGTCGAAAATGGCATGCAACAGCGGTTCATCATTGCGCAACGCAAAGCGGACCGCAGCGGCGTCCGAGTAATAATAAAGCAGGCCGATTTTCAGCCGCATGCCGCCTTGCCCGAGGTGGCGCTGCACCACCGGCAAGTCGTCAAAAAACCCTTCCGCTTCATTGCGCTGGACGCGTGCCATGCCTTCGGCCGGACTGTCCACTTCCACCAGCGTGCAGTCCGGGCAGCGCGCCCGCAATACGGGAATGCGCACGGTATTCTTGACCACGGCAATGCGGCGCTTGCCGAAATCCGACAGCGTACGCACTTCCGGCAAGTGCGGCGCGACCGCCATGGCAATCGGGAATTCCAGGTAAGGCGCGGTGAAATTCAGGCGGGCCTTGCGCTCCGGCCGCTCGCGCGCGCCCAGCACGCCATCGACTTGATGGGCCATGGCTTTTTTCAGCGCTTCATCCCAGGTCGATCCCGCGAAGCGCACCGTGAGGCCGGTTTTGCGGGCAATCAGGCTGGCGTAATCGATCGACGCGCCGCCAAAGGACCCGGCATCGCCGTCGGCGCGGCGGAAATTGAGGGGCGGATTGTTCTGGTCCAGCGCCAAGGTCACCACGGGATGGGCCTGCACCCATGCCTGTTCTTCCGGCGTCAGCGGCACCCGGTCCTCGCCCTGGGCAAACACCGGCCCCGCATGCGCGGCACATGCCATGACCAGCAGCGCGCCCAGGCGCTTCCAGAGAACTGAAACTGCTTGCATAACCCGCCTACGAAATTCCATGCGACTCATGCGGCATGGGTAATGTAGGACCCATCCTACGTGAATCACTGGTTGGTATCAGTAAAAAAACGGTTACAAATCGGTTACTGTGGCGGCAAGGCCGCGCCACACGATGACCATCAGGCACGCCGGGTGACCTGCGGTGAATTTTGTAGGTAGATTGACCTATTTTCGCAGGGGGCGCACACTGGCGGCATGACAACCACTTCACCACGTCCCTTGCGCGGCAAGGAGTCCAATACCACCACCAAAGGGTATGAACGGTCGGCCGCCATCATGGAAGCGGCCTATGCCCTCCTCGCCACCGAAGGCTATGCGGCGCTGTCGATGCGCAGCATCGCGCAGCGGGTCGGCGTCAGCCTGTCGAATGTGCAGCATTACTATCCCAGCCGCGATGCGCTGATCGAAGCGCTGCTGGAACAGACCTTCACGACCTACCAGGCCGATATCGACCGCATTGTCGCCGGCACCGAGTCGCCGCGGCTGCGCTTTGCCGGCGTCATCGATTATTTCCTGCAGACCTTGCGCGGCCAAGTGCAGAGCGGGCTGTTTTTCGAAGTGGCGGCGCTGGCCAACCGCCATCCGGTGGCCACCCAGGTGTTCGACGCCATGCTGACGCGGGCGCGCAAGAATCTGCGGCGCCTGATGCGCGACATCGACCCGGCCATGGCGCCGGTGCAAAGCGACCTGCGCGCCGCGCTGATCGTGTCGCAACTGATTGGCAGCATGGTGTTCATTGCCGACTCGCGCCCGCAACACGTGGAACTGGCCGCCTTGCAGCAGGAAATCGCGGCCGCCATCCAGCGCATCGCCTTCGGTGCCTGAATTCGTCGCCTGGCTGCGCGGGCATCGGCTCAGGCCAGGGTGCGCTGCACCAGCCAGACCATGCCGATACACGCCGCCAGGACCGACCCCAGCTTCACGAACCGCGCCTGCCAGCGCGCATCGAGCCAGCGGCCCGCCAGCAACAGGCCCAGCAGCACACAAGTCACGAACGCGATTTGTCCCGCTTCCACGCCGAGATTAAAGGCCAGCAAACTCAGCGCGCGGTTGCCGTCCGATAGCCCCAGTTCCACCAGCACGGTGGCAATCCCGAGGCCGTGCAGCAAGCCGCAGGCAAACACCAGCCAGGGCCGGTGCCGCGCCGACGCCGCGCCGCGCCACAGGTTATCCACCGCCAGCAGCACGATGCTGAGGGCAATCAGCGGTTCCACCACGGCGGGCGGCGCGCTGACATAGCCCAGCGCGGACGCCGCCAGCGTGATGCTGTGCGCAATGGTGAAACTGGTGACCACCGCCAGCCAATAGCGCCAGCCGGCGCCCACCACCAGCACCGTCAGCAGGAACACCAAGTGGTCCGGTCCCAGCAGGATGTGTTCGGCGCCCAGCAGCGTAAAGTCCCGGAACACGGCCCAGGGGCCGGCAAAATACTGGTGCGCATGACGCTCGCGCGACAGGACCGCCAGTTCCGTCTGTTCGCCACGAATCACTTGCAGCGCCAGCCGTTGGCCGGCCGTGGCGTCCGCATGGAACATGCGCACGGTGATGTGCGGCGCGGTGACGGGCCCATCCCACTGATAGCGCCGCAGCAGCGCGAATTCCGTGGCGGCCTGCGCCTCCATGCCCGGGCCGGGGTGGGACAGCAGCATGTCTTCAAACAGCACGCGGCCCAGCGGCCCTTGCGGGCCATGGTTGCGCAACTCGAACATCGCGCTCAGCTGCATGCTCAGCATGTCGCGGTGAGCATTGATTTCCGCCGCGCTGATCAAGCCATCGCGGTTGTCATCGAAACCGGCCAGCGCCGCCGCCGGCACGGCCACCGTCACATAGGCCGAATCCCCCACCAGCCGCACAGCGCCCGCCCCGGACGGCATCAGGTGGGCCATGGCGGCCGGCGCGGCCAGCATGGCCCACGCCGCCAGCGCCCAGCGCAGGGTGGCGGCCCATCGCCGCCAGGTCTTGCCAGGCATCATTTACCGCCGGTCGTCGACGAAGCGGTGCCTTTCACGCAGCGCTGGATGTACGGATAGGTATCGGTGATGTAGTAGTGGTAAATCCCGTTCGGGAATTCCGGCGTCACGCCGGTGCGGCCATTGCACTCGTCGAGGTCGCCCAGGCCCGCCACGTATTCATAATCCTGCGTGAAGGTGCCCATGGCGGCGATCGACGTGGCTGGCCGGCCGCTCGAGGCGGTGCTCTTCATGCGGTAGCTGGACGTCATGGCTTTCACGCCGCTGGTGGCGTCGCTGGCGGTCTTGTAGCCGTAACGCGCATAGATCGGGAAGCCATCCACGGCGAAACCGACCAGCGTCATGGTGGAGGTACCTTTGCCCAGCTTGGTGATGTATTCCTCCGGCATGCCGTGGTAGTGGTAATCGCCCGTGGGCTGCACGTGCGCATTGTTGGTATCGGTGCCGAACTTGAAGTACGTCTGGCCCAGCGCTTCGATATTCCACGCGCCCTTGTTCTGATAGCTTTCCGCCGTCGACGGATCGAACTTCACGCTATTCATGGCGTAACCCAGGATGTGGGCAACCGCGGTCCCCGTGGTGCTGACCACGGCGGGCGTCACCGTGGTGCTGAAGTCGACCGTGATCGGTCCGATGGTGTTCGGATTGCCCGAGTTCGGGAACGCGCCCACGATATGATCCGGCACGCCATTGCCCGTGAAGCGGCGCTGCGTCGAGGTGCAGGCGACAGCAGCCGTGCTGGCCATGCCCGTGGTCGGGTTGGTGGAACTGTTGCTATAGCTGCAGTACACGCCCGCCGTGGTGCTGGTGCCGGACGACGTGCCGGCCGTCGGCGTCACGCTGACGCTGCCCGACGCGGTGCCGGCGCCGGCCGAATTGGTGGCTTTGACGCTGCAGCTGTAAGCGGTGCCATTGGTCAGGCCAGTCACCGCCACCGGGCTGGCCGTGCCGGTGCCCGTCTTGGTGGCGCCACCGCCGATGCAGCTGACCGTATAAGCGGTAATGGCGGCGCCGCCGGTCGACGTGGGCGCCGTGAAGGCGATGCTGGCGCTGGTATTGCCCGCGCTGGCGGTACCGATGGTGGGCGCGCCCGGCACCGTGACGGTCGGCGTCCCCGGATCGGTCGGCGTGGTGGAACCCACCGGCGTCACCGTCACGGTCCCAGACGCCAGGCTGTTGCCCTGCGCGTTGGCGGCCTTGACGGAACAGGTATACGCCACGCCATTGGTCAGGCCGGCCACTTGCAATGGGCTGGACAGGCCGGTGGCGGTCTTGCTGGCGCCGCTGGCGCTGCACGTTGCCGTATACGCGGTAATGGTACTGCCGCCATTCGACGCCGGCGCCGTGAAGGCGATGCTGGCCGTGCCATTGCCGGCGATGCCGGCGCCGATCGACGGTGCGCCCGGCACGGCAATGACGGCAACGCGGCTCATCGGCGTATAGCGGATGCCGCTGGCAATGGACGGCGCGACGGCGTCATAGTTTTCCTTGCCGGCGGCAAAGTTCGACAACACGCTGTCGACCGTATCGAGCTTGCGGTCGAGCACATCGAGCCAGTACAAATAACCGGCCTGTTCCGGATCGCGGTGCAGCACGTTGCGGTAAAACGCCGTCACCAGCGCACTGTTGGTGGGATTGGCGCCAACCAGGCTCTTGAATTCATTCGACGCGATAAACGACGCCGACACGGCATTCATACTGATGCCGTCATCCATCACGCTGATCCAGTAGCCGAGGCCCGCCACGTCCGGCGTGCGATTCAGCGCCGCCTGGTACAGGCGGTACGCCTTGCCGGGGATGCCGTCAACATCGAGGCTGATGTTGGTATCGGCGAATTGCAGGCGCTGCGTGCGCGTGACCGTCACGGTACCGTCCGCCCCTTCGGTATCGGTCACGGTATAGCCGGCGCCGCTGGCGGCAATCGTATAGCGGCTGGCGTTGCCGGAAAACGCCACCACCGATACGCCATTGACGGTGGTGCTGACTGGCGCGCCCTGCACCGCGCCCCCCATGACCGTGCGCACCGCCTGGCTGACGCTGGCGCCAGGATCACTGGAGCCGCCGCAGCCGGTCAATAGTCCGGCACCGGCGGCAACACAGGCAGCCAGCACGGCGCCGGCCATAGGTTTCAGTTGCACTGACATGGTTTCCTCCCAGGTTTTTCTTGCCTTTCATTATCAGTTCGAAATATGGAGAAATTGTGCGCAACATGGCTTCCGTTGTTTATCCGCACAACATATTGGATAAATTAATGACACATAATCGAATAAATATAGTACAGAATTCCCACTCCTTTAAATTTTGCAACGGCATTAATTCCTGCCAAAACAATTTTAAAATGGAGACTTATAAAATGAAACTTTCCAAATGCTATAAAGCATTAATTGCCGCCGCTGTCTTTTCATTTACCGCGCCTGCCTTTGCGCAATATCAAACCACGGCGTATCGGGCATCTATTGTGCACTTTGTGGAAGACCCGGCCGTCAGCCAAACCCCTTACGAATACTATGAAGACGGCGTGCTGGTGGTCGGCACGGACGGCAAAGTCAAGGCCGTGGGACCGGCCAATACTGTCCTGAACAATTACCCCTATATTCAAGTGGTCGATTATTCCGGGAAAATATTAATGCCGGGATTTATCGATAGCCACGTGCATTATCCTCAAACAGAAATGATTGCCTCCTTTGGGGAACAATTACTCGAATGGCTGAATACATACACGTTCCCGACGGAACAGCAATTCTCGAATAAAACCTATGCCAAGGGTGTCGCTAAAACATTTATTAATGAATTAGTTCGAAATGGCACCACGACCGCGCTGGTATTTGGCACGGTCAGCCCGAATTCCGTCGACGCCCTGTTCGAGGAAGCGCAAGTGCGCAATATGCGGCTAATCGCGGGCAAGGTCATGATGGACCGCAACGCCCCCGACTACCTGCTCGACACCGCGGCCAGTTCCTACACGGACAGCAAGGCGCTGATCCAGAAATGGCACAAAAACGGCCGCGCCCTGTACGCCGTGACGCCGCGCTTCGCGCCGACCTCCACGCCGGCGCAATTGACCAAGGCCGGCCAATTGCTGCAGGAATACCCGGACGTGTACATGCACACCCACCTGTCTGAAAACAAAGGGGAAATCGCCTGGGTGCAATCGCTGTTCCCGGGCTCGACCGGCTACCTGGACGTTTATAACAGCTTCGGCCTGTCGCGCAACCGCTCGGTCTATGCGCACGGCGTGCACTTGCGCGACGATGAATTCCAGTCGCTGGCGCAAACCGGCTCGGCCATCGCGTTTTGCCCGACCTCGAACATGTTCCTGGGCAGCGGCCTGTTCAACCTGCAAAAGGCCGAACAATATGGCGTGAAAGTCGGCCTCGGGACCGACGTCGGCGCCGGCACCAGCTTCAGCGCGTTCCAGACCATGAATGAAGCGTACAAGATGACGCAGTTGCGCAAGGCGTTCGTCGATGATCCGGACAGCGTCAATCCGCTGAAGGCGGTCAAGGCGTATTACCTGGCCACCCTGGGCGCGGCGCGTGCGCTGAGCCTGGAAAACCAGATCGGCAGCTTCAAGATCGGCAACGAGGCGGACTTTGTCGTCATCAATCCCAATGCCACCGACTTGCTGAAGTTCCGCATGCAAAAAACCACGACCATCGAAGACAAGCTGTTCGTGCTGCAAATGCTGGGCGACGACCGCGCCATCGACAAGACGTATGTGATGGGCAAGAAGCAGACTGTCAACGGTTACGGGTCGGGCTACTACCAGTACACGTACAACTAAGCCATCACCGGGGCGGCGCCAGGCGCCGCCTCACTGCCTGGCTTCCCAGCCCAGGTTCTTCAGCAGGCTGTCGCCATAGCGGAACTCGGTCAGCATGTTCTGGTCCGTGATGGTGTGCAGCCGGCGTCCGGCACGCGCGGCAAAGACGGTTTCGTCAAAGCGCTCGAAACGCTGGAAATCTTGCCGGACCTTGGCGGCCACCGCCGGCTGCGCCGTATCGACCAGCGCGCCCAGGCGGCGCACCGCTTCGTCCTGGCCGGGCATGGCCAGCGTATCGCCCGCCACCACGAAGTTGCGCATCTTGTAGACGTGGCGGAACACCCCGGCCGCCGTCTTGTAGACATCGGGCGCATCGGTACTGTTAAAGGCCAGCACCCCACCCGGCCGCAAATGGCTGCGCGCCACGCGCAGGAAATCGTCGCTGAGCAGCATGGTGATGTAAGCGCGGAAGTGGAACGTGGTATTCATCACCAGCAAATCGTATTGTTCGCCGGGGTGGCGTTTCAGCCAGCGCCGGCCGTCATCGAAATGCAGGGTGATGCGCGGATCCGCGAGGATCGGCCGCACCGCATCGTAGCGCTGGATCAGGTCCACATAGCCGGGGTTAATTTCCAGCACATCGATTTTTTCCACCCCGGGGAATTGCGCCAGCACCTGGGTCCAGGAACCGGCGCTCATGCCCAGCACCAGTACCCGTTTCGGGCGCGGCTGCACGGCGGCCAACAGGTAGACCCGCGAAATCGAATTGCTGTCGACCATGTAATCGGTGTTGATGCGGCCGTCATAGGCATTGCCGCCGTAAACGAGATCGCCCGGCACGCCCCCGTCCAGCGTATGCACGATGCCATAGCGGTTTTCCACGGCGCCCTTGAACGCGTGGCCACGGGTTCCCATGGCCGCCACCAGTTGCCCCAGCAAGGCATCCGGTATGGCGGCGACCGCCGCCGCCGCCAGCACGGTGCTGGCGGCCAGCGCCGGCAGGGCCAGCCGGCCGCCGGCCGCGTGCAGGCAATACGCCGACACCATCAACGTGGCGCCCGCCATCAGCGCCATGCTCTGCTGTAAGGTACACAGTTGCAGCACGATAAAGCCGGTGACCAGCGGCCCCAGGGTGGAACCGGCGATATTGGCGAAATACACGCGCGATACCGACGAGCCCACGTTATCGGTGCTGGCCGATGAACCAAGGTGGTGTGCAATCGGAAATACCATGCTTTTCAATGCCGCCGTCACCAGGACGCACAGCATCAGCATGGCGGTGCCCAGGCCGCGTTGTTCGGCAAAGGCCGCCACCACCAGCCATGGGAACAGCGCGTCCGTGACGGCGGCCACCAGCAGGATCACGGCCGCGACGTGGAACAGGTTGCCGTCCCGCTCACAATAGCGCTTACCCCAGCCGGCGCCCAGCGCTATCCCCAGCAGGTAGAGCGCGAGGATGGCGCCGAATGCCTGTGGCGCGCCGTGATAAATGAAGCTCGCCATACGGACCCACAGGATTTCCTGGCTCAGGCTCAGGAAGCCCATGAAAAACGATAACCAGCGCGCCGCGGCTTTCATGCGCGCCCCCGGCGCTGGCCAGCGTAGACCAGGCTGGCCACCAGGAAGTTGCCGGCCGCCGCCAGATAAATCGACTGGTCCAGGGTCAGGTAGCGGAACAGCACCACGCCGGCCGCAAGCGCCCCCAGGGCGGCGCCCATGGTATTGGCCCAGTACAGGCTGCCGATCGACAGGCCGACATTGGCATTGCCCCGGAACAGGTGCGCCACCAGCATCGGCAACGTGGCGCCCATCAGGCTGGCGGGGAGCAGGATCAGCACGAAGTTGGCCGCCGCGATCACGGGCAGGCTGCTGTGCAGGAAGCGGGCGCCGACCGCGGGGATCAGCACGGTGCTGGCCAGCCCGAACAAACCAATGCCCAGCTCGCACAGGGCAAACAATTCCACCGTGCGGTGCCCCAGCCGGTCCGCCAGTTGCCCCCCTGCCAGCGCGCCGCAACCGAGGCCCAGCATGAAGGTGGAAACTATGATGGTGATGGATTCGATATCGACGCCGAAGGCGCCGAACAGCAGGCGCTGCCAAGCGACCTGGTAAATCAGCGCGGACACTCCCGACAGGAAAAAAACGCCGAGCAGCAGGGAACTGGAAGTCTTTCCGGACATGCAGCCTCCTTGAAACGGTTGGTCAAAACCACTTCGATACTGCGGTACTGCGGTACTGAGATTGCCGATTCTGTGCCAATGCGACTGCCGATACAACTGCCGATGTTGCCGCCAACTCTAGTGTCCTGAAGTGCAAGTTCATAGACAAATCAATTTGACGAAATCGGCCTGAGACAAGGAGCCAAGGAGCCAAGGAGCCAAGGAGCCAAACGCAGCAAGACCGAGGCCTTGCGAGCATTTGCGACGCAGTATCGGGTCGATTCTCGTCGCATTTATTCAACGAATCTGTAATTCAGGACACTAGCATGTCCGGGCGATACGCACTGTGTCAACGGGCCAGCAAGCGCTCCTGCAACCGGGCCTGCCGGTTCATCACGTCGAGCGCGGCCTGTTCACGCGCGGGGTTGTCCAGCGGACGGACCGGATCGAATTTAAACTGCCGGCTCTTCCACAGCATATCGAGCTGGCGGTTATAGCTGTAGTACGTTCCCTTGTCCCACATGCCGCCGCTGCCCTGGTACCAGTCGCCGCCCAGGTACACCGGCCGTTGGGCCGGCATGGCATGCCATGCCACACCCTGTGTTTCAATACCGGTCCGCTCCAGGCCATACATGCAATGCACGGTCGGCGAAAGGTCGACGTGGCTGGTGACCTGGGACATGCGCACTGTCTTGCGCAGGCCGGGGTCATGCAGGATCATCGGTACATGGTAGGCCACTTCGTTCAACACCATGGGTTCCAGGAAATCGGCTTCCTTTTTGGTGCGCAAGCCATGGTCGGCCGTGACGATGATCACGGTATTGTCGTAGACGCCCACCTGCTTCAATTGCGCGACGATGGCCGCCAGGCTGCGGTCCAGCGCCTGCAGGCGCGTCATGCCATCGGCATACAGTACGGCCTTGCTGGCGCCCGGCGGCAGCCAGGGGCCGTGCGACAGTTGTGGCAGGTAGGCATACATGAACGGCTGGCCATGGCGCGCACTGGCGGCAATGGCGTCCTGCAGGTTCAGCAACAGGGCCTGGTCTTGTTCCGCCACCGGGCGGTCCCGCTCCGGACCGACGACTTTACCGCCCACCTGCCGCACCACCCAGTCATCGATCGGGTAGCGCTCGCGCACCGGATCAAATACTGTGAAGTCATAGCCTTCGGCCGCCAGCGCGGCAAAGCCGGACTTGTAAGGGCGCGCCCGGTCCAGCGGCAAATTCTTTTCCAGGCGGTAGGACGGATACAGGCCGGTAAAGACCGAGAAACGGGCATAACTGGTAAACGGGTAGGTAGTGAAATGCTGCTCCCCCACGAAGGCGGATTGCTCCAACGCCGCCATCGCGGGCAATTGGCCGCGCCCGGCCTTGTACAGTTCATATGGCACGGTTTCCATCAAGAACATTAACACATTGGGCCGCTTCAGCGCGGTATGCCACCGCGCGCCGTTGGCTTCGCATGAATATGCCAGTGACGCGGACGGTTCCTCGTTCACCCTGGCCACCGCATCGAAGCCCCCCGTGACCACCAGGTTTTGCGCCATTTGCACCAATACCGGCTGATGGAACACGGTGCGCGGATGAGAATCGAGCCGCATTGCCGCCAGTGCCAGCACGACGGCACCGGCCACCACCACCGCCACCATCACCACCGCCACGCCAGCCCGCGCCACCAGCGCGACATGGCGAATGCGGTACAACCCGCCGGCCAGCGCCAGCAAGACCGCCAGCTTGGCCAGCGCGCCGGGCGACACGTATTCCAAGATGGCGGAGGGTCGCTCCATGGCCCACAGCACCATGGGTGCGAACTGGTCAGCACTAAGGAATTTGCCGGTGGCGGCCAGCGCGTTGAGATTGGCAAACGACAGCACGATCAAGGCCAGCGATACCTGCAGCACCACGCGCGCCAGCATTGGGCGGCCAGTCAGCCAGCCCACGCCCAGCAGCACGGCTGGAATCGCCACCACCATCAGCAAGATATCGAGTGCGTGGAAATGCGCATGCCACAGCCAGCCCATGGCGTCGGGCTCATGGCCCATCATCCGGCTGGCGATACGGTAACCACCATCGCCCAGCACCTGCTGCTTGACGACCATCACAGCTACCAGCGCGAGTGCGTAAATTGCCGCCAGTACGGTGTCATGGCCTGCGTGTTTGTAGTGCCACATTCCTGTATCCCTGCGTAAACGGGAAGCGGCGTCATGAAATGTGGCGCACATTTCATAAAAACTAACACGCATTTCCCAGACGAAAGATCAAGTTTCTAGAGAAAACTTGCCCAGGACGATTGATAGTGAATATCCAGTGTGCGACGGCGATTCAAAAAGGACAAGTATCAGCGCATGCGAATGGCAAGGCTAGTTGACCTACATCGAGGAAGATGCATCGGGAAGGTGATGGTGCGGCTGGCGGGGATCGAACCCACAACCCTTGGCTTCGGAGGCCAATACTCTATCCATTGAGCTACAGCCGCACTGGGGGGACTTTCTTAAACCCCCGCAGGATACCGGGTATCGTGCCGTATGTCCACGAAAAGTGTCTCTTTTGCACCTTTGCACGTCCACTACCAATTCTTTACGACTATAATCGCTCGTTTGGCGCCCTAGCTGCTCCTGCAATAACACACACGCCGACGCAAGTTTCGAAACTGTTACCAAGGAAATTCATGAGCCACGATTCCCCGATCCGCACGCCCAAGCAACTTGCAGCAGCCGTTGTCGGCTTTTTTGCCGTCACCATTCTCGGCATTGTGCTGCTGGTGCAATACGTCACCAATACCAAACTGACGGGCGCCGGCTCCGAAGGCCAGACATCGCAAGCCGTTGAAGCGCGCTTGCGCCCGGTTGCCGATGCGGGCTACACGCTGAAAGATGCCAATGCACCGAAAGTGCTGCAATCCGGCGAAGCGATTTATGCCTCGACTTGCCAGGCTTGCCACGGCACCGGCGCGGCCGGCGCACCGAAGGTTGGCGACAACGCCGCCTGGGGCGCCCGCCTGGCGCAAGGCGAAGCCGCTGTCATCAAACACGCGCTGGAAGGCTTGAAAGCCATGCCGGCCAAAGGCGGCAATCCAGACCTGGACGACGTCGAAGTGACGCGCGCCGTGGTATACATGGCCAACAAATCCGGCGCCAAGATGAAAGAACCGGCCGCTCCGGCCCCAGCCGCTGCTGCCGCAGCCGAAGCGCCGAAGTCCTGAACTGCCCGCGCTGCGCAACGAACCGCCCTCCCGGGCGGTTTTTTTTCGCCCGCACATGGCGCCACGCCATGCTTGCTGCCGTTGGTGCCTGGCCCCTTTAGCACTATCGTTCGGCATGAGAACGATAGTGCTAAAGGGGCCAGGCACCAAAATGTCGACTATCTGCTGATGAAATAAAAAACCGCCCCGAAGGGCGGTTCGTGTGCTGCGTGGGGCCGTGCTTACCAGATGATCACGCGCTCTTGCGGCGCAAGGTACATCTTGTCGCCCTTTTTCACCTTGAAGGCGTCATAGAAGCCCGGCTGGTTGCGCATGGTGCCGTTGGCGCGGAACTGGCCTGGCGAATGCGGGTCGGTTTTCACGCGCTTGATCATTTCCGGATCGCGCATCTTGCTGCGCCAGACCTGGGCAAAGCCCATGAAGAAGCGCTGGTCGCCCGTCAGGCCGTCAATCACCGGCGCCGGCTTGCCCTTCAGCGACAATTTATACGCCTTGTACGCAATCGCCACGCCGGAGTTGTCGGCAATGTTTTCACCCAGGGTCAGTTCGCCGTTGACGGTATAGCCCGGCAGCGGGCTGAACGCGTTATATTGCGCCACCAATGCCTTGGTCTTCTTCTCGAAGTTTTTACCGTCCGATTCAGTCCACCAGTTGCGCAAGTTACCGTCGCCGTCATACTGCGAACCCTGGTCATCGAAACCGTGGCTGATTTCATGGCCGATCACGGCGCCGATACCGCCGTAGTTGACCGCGTCATCGGCGCTGGCGTCAAAGAACGGCGGCTGCAGGATCGCGGCCGGGAACACGATTTCATTCATTTCAGGGTTGTAGTACGCGTTGATGGTTTGCGGCGTCATGCCCCATTCTTCGCGGTCGATCGGCTTGCCCAGCTTGTTGATTTCCTTGTTGAAATCAGCCATGTTGGAACGCTGCACGTTGCCCACCAGGTCATCCTTGGACACCGCCAGCGC
This sequence comes from Pseudoduganella sp. GW821-FHT12E03, assembly GCF_058807115.1. Classification (NCBI taxonomy): domain Bacteria; kingdom Pseudomonadati; phylum Pseudomonadota; class Betaproteobacteria; order Burkholderiales; family Oxalobacteraceae; genus Pseudoduganella; species Pseudoduganella sp. GW821-FHT12E03. The sequence continues at coordinate 258,735 of NZ_JBXAQJ010000004.1, forward strand.
CGAGTAATCGCGCCATTTGTTCGGGTAGCCGATCTTGGTGGTGAACTTGGCCAGTTTCGTTTGCGCCTGTTTCTTGGTGGCCGGGCTCATCCAGTCCAGCTTGTTGATCGACTGCTTGTACGCCACCAGCAGGTTGCCCACCAGCGCTTCCATGCGCGCCTTGCGCTCGGCCGGGAAATGCTGTTCCACGTACAGCTTGCCCAGCGATTCGCCCAGCGCGCCTTCCACCGTCTCTACACCGCGCTTCCAGCGCGGGCTGATTTCCTTGGCGCCCGACAAGGTGGTGCCGTAAAACGCGAAGTTTTCATCAACAAACGCTTTCGACAGGTACGGGGCGTAGGTGCGGATGGTTTTCCACGCGAAGTACGCTTTCCAGGTTTCCAGCGGCGTCGCGGCCAGGATGTCGGACACGCCTTTCAGGTACGACGGCTGGCTGATGATCACGTAATTAACCTTGCCCGTCACGCCCAGGCCCGACAGGTACGGGGCCCAGTCAAAGTTCGGGGTCAGTTCATTGAGCTTGGCAATCTCGACCTTGTTGTAAGCCTTGACCGGATCGCGCAGTTCGACCGGGGTCCATTGCACCTTGGCCAGTTCGGTTTCCAGCGCCACAATGGCTTTCGCGTTGGCGGCGGCATTCTTGTCGCCCGCCAGCGCCAGCATGGCGGCGACATGCGGTTCATACTTGGCCAGGATGGCGGCCAGGCGCTCGTCATCCTGCTTCAGGTAGTAGTCGCGGTTCGGCAAGCCCAGGCCGCTCTGGTAAAAGTCGACGACGTACTTGGTCGAATCCTTGTTGTCCTGGTGGACACCGCCGACGAACGGCGCGCTGATGCCAAGCTTGGCGAACTGCGCCAGCAGCGCCGGAATGCCTTTCTTGTCCTGCAGTGCGGCGATGTGCGCCAGCGTATTGTTCAGCGGCGCGCTGCCGAGCTGTTCCAGCCGGGCTTCATTCATGAAGCTGGCGTAGAAATCACCGATGCGCTGCGCATCCGCGCCGGCTTGCGGATTGGCCGCAGCCTGCTCGATGATGGCGCGCAGTTGCGGCTGCGTGTCTTCGTGCAGCTTGGCAAACGAGCCCCAGCTGGACTTGTCCGCCGGGATTTCCGCCGTGGCCAGCCACTTGCCGCTCAAATGGGTAAAGAAATCGTCTTGCGCACGCACAGCGGGATCGATGTATTCAATGGCGATGCCGGAAGTCGGCTTGGCCGAAGTGGTGGCTGCGGCGGCGCCATGGGCGCCCGCGTGGCCGGTGGCGGTGGCCAGCAGGGCCAGGGTCAATGCACTGAGCAGATGTCGGTTCACAGGTGATGTCCTTCGAGTAGTAGTCGTACCGGCTTATGGCCGGGGGTAAAACTGTAGCACAGCAGGAATACACAAAAATAGCAAAAAGGCCACGTTCGTGGCCTTTTTGCCGCACAAAAAATGCAAGTTACCAGATGATGATGCGATTTTCCGGCGCCACATACATCTTGTCGCCTTCCTTCACGCCAAACGCGTCATAAAAACCCGGCTGGTTGATCACCGTGCCGTTGGCGCGGAACTGGCCCGGCGAGTGCGGATCGGTTTTCACCTGCTTGATTTGCTGCGCTTCGCGCATCTTGCTGCGCCAGACCTGGCCAAAACCCATGTAGAAGCGCTGCTCGCCCGCCAGGCCGTCGATCACCGGCGCCGGCTGGCCCTGCAGCGACAGTTTATAAGCCTTGTAGGCGATCGCCAGGCCGGAGTTATCCGCGATGTTTTCACCCAGGGTCAACGCGCCATTGACGTGATAGCCCGGCAGCGGGCTGTAGCCGTCATATTGCTTGGTCAGCGCATCGGCCTTGGCCTTGAACTTCGCGCGGTCGTCAGCGGTCCACCAGTCGCGCAGGTTGCCGTTGCCATCGGACTGGCTGCCCTTGTCGTCGAAGCCATGGCTGATTTCGTGGCCGATCACGGCGCCGATGGCGCCATAGTTAACCGCATCGTCGGCTTGCGCGTTGAAGAACGGCGGCTGCAGGATCGCGGCCGGGAACACGATTTCATTGGCGGTCGAGCGGTAATACGCGTTGACGGTTTGCGGCGTCATGCCCCACTCTTCGCGGTCCACCGGCGCGCCCAGCTTGGCGATATTGCGCTTGTACGAAAATTCCGCGGCGCGGCGCATATTGCCGGCCAAATCGCCCGCCACGAACGACAACGCGCTGTAATCGCGCCACTTGTTCGGGTAACCGATCTTGGTGGTGAACTTGGCCAGCTTGTCTTGCGCTTCGCGCTTGGTGTCCGGGCCCATCCAGTCCAGCTTGTCAATGCTGTCCTTGTAGGCGGCCAGCAGGTTTTTCACCAGCACTTCCATGCGCGCCTTGCGCTCGGCCGGGAAGTACTGCGTCACGTACAACTGGCCCAGGCCTTCGCCGATCGCGCCTTCCACCGTGGCCACGCCGCGTTTCCAGCGCGGCGGCTGCGCCGTCACACCGCTGATGACGCCTTCATAAAACGCGAAATTCGCATCGGCGAAGGCTTTCGACAGGTAGGGCGAGGCATCGCGCAGCAATTGCCACTCAAAGTACGACTTCAGGGTATCGAGCGGCGTCACATCGACCAGCCGGGCGAAGCCCTTCAGGTAGCTCGGCTGATTGACGATCACATAATCGGTCTTGGTGGCCACGCCGGCCTTGCCCATCACGTCCAGCCAGTCATAGCCAGGCGCCAGGTCGCCCAGTTTGGCGATCTCGGTCTTGTTGTAGCGTTTGACCGGATCGCGGTTGTCCACCTTGGACCACTGCACTTCCGCCAGCGCGGTTTCAAATTCCATGATGGCTTGCGCCGCCGCTTCCGGCGTCTTGTGGCCGGCCAGCTTCAGGATCTGCGCCACGTGCGCCACATATTGGGTGCGGATGCCGGCCAGGCGCTCGTCATCCTTTTTCAGGTAATAATCGCGGTCCGGCAGCCCCAGGCCGCTTTGCGTCACGTACGCCGCATGCTTCAGCGAATCGCGCGCATCGGTGCTCACATAAATCGCATACGGGGTCGAGACGCCGATGCGCGACAGGCGCACGATCAACCCTGGCAATGCCTTCTTGTCCTTGACGCCGCGAATCTGGCCCAGCTCACCCGACAGCGGTTTGACGCCCTGCTTTTCCAGCAGCGCTTCATTCATGTAGCTGGCATACAAGTCGGCGATTTTTTGCTCGTTGCTGCCGGCCTTGTGTTTACGCGACTGCAAGTCTTCGATGATGGCGCGCAGTTGCGGCAAGGTGTCGTCGCGCAGCTTGGCGAACGAACCCCAGCTCGATTTATCGTCGGGAATTTGCGTGGTCTTCAGCCATTCACCGTTCAGGTGCTGGAAAAAATCATCCTGCGGACGCACCTTGGTGTCGATGTACTGGAGATCGATGCCGGACTTCAGCGCGGCCGGCGCCGGATGATGGTCGTGGCCTTCATGGGCGCTGGCGGGGCCATAGGCGGCGAACAGGCTCAGGGCCAGGGTGGTCAACAGGGTGCGTTTCACTACGTCTCTCCTTTGTCAGAACTTGGTTTCCAGCCGCGCGCTCCACACCATGTAAGTGGGGTTGACCGTACTGGATAATTTGGCGATGTTGGTCACGCCGCCGGTCATCACCAGGTTGTTGCCGGTGGCGTCATCGGCCAGGATATTACTCGCCGACAGGCGCAATTGGGTCAGCGGTGTGGCTTTCCACAACACATACGTATCGAGCACGCGCTTGCGGCTGACTTCCACCACTTGTTCGGTGGAAGTTTGCACACGGATCGCCGGGGTCCAGTTGAAGCTGGCGCCAAACGTCAGCGGTGCATCCTTCATGCGGTAATCGAGGCCCAGGTTGCCGGTTTGTTTGGCTTGCTGGTCAAGGCGGTTGTCCGGGCCGGGAATACCGTCGACCCGCGACCAGAAGCGGCTGTAATTGGTGCGGACATCGATCGCCGGCGCATCGGGGAACCATTCCACCAGCTGGAACTTGGCTTCCAGTTCCACACCCCGGGTCTTGGCATGGCCCACGTTCGACGGCGTCGAGACCCAGCGCAGCGTGCCATCGGGCGCGCTGTACGTGGTCAGCGTGCGGCGGATCAGGTTATCGATGTCACGGACAAAGGCGCTGGCCGACAGGATGCCGGCGCGGCCCAGGTAATGTTCATACGCCAGGTCGATGCCGGTGGCCAGTTCCGGTTTCAGGTTCGGATTGCCGGTGCGGTCGGGACGGGTCGCGTCATTGTTGCGCGACAGCGCGGGCAGCGCGATCAAGTCCTGCACGTTGGGCGACTTGTAACTCTTTGTCCAGCTCAGGCGCACCTGGTCGCGCTCCTTGCCGGGAATGCGCCAGACGCCGTGCAGCAGCGGGGAAAACACGCTGCTGTTGTTGCTGATGGTATTGCCAACTGTGCCGGCGCCACGCTCGGACGTGGTGCGGATGCCTTCCCAGCGGGCGCCAACATACGCGCTCCATGCCGGCGTGATCTCCCATTCATCCTGCGCATACACCGCCACGCGGCGCGTGTCGGCGGTCAGGTTGTCGCCGGAATCGGCAAATTGCGACACGCCGTTTTTATCGAGCGACACGCGGGTCTGTTCGCGGTGGCCGGTTTCCAGTTCCCACCCCGCCGCCAGCAAGTGGCCCTGGCCCAGCGGCGACGTGTATTTGCCGCCCGTGTTCAAGCCACGGTCGCGCGACGCATCGGTATCGGTAAAGCGGTCCAGCAGGCTGCCGGCCGCATCGTACTGGTAGCGCAGCACGTCGCTGTCGCGCTTGCCCAGGCCGAAGCCGAATTTCACGTCCAGTTTCGCAGCGCCATCGAGGCGGTGGACCCAGTTGCCAAAGCCGCGCATGAAGGTCGCGCTGGCATGCGATTGCGTATCGGCCGCCGCGTATTCCTGCGGCGGCACGCCCGGCAGCGCCACCGGCTGGCGCAAGGCGCTGGTGGCGCCGGTATCGCTGCGGTTGGCCATCACGAAGGACTGGAAATTGAGCGTGTCGCCGTTCTCGAACTTATAGGACACGCGCGGCGCCAGGTTCAGGTTTTTCGTCGTGCCGCTGCTGTCATCGTCCTGCAATTGCAGGCGTTCCACGGTCCCGTCCGCGCGCGTATCGGTGCTGGTGGTGTGGCCGGCGTTATGCTGGCGGTTGATGCCCAGGGTGCCGGTCAGCGTGTAATTCAGCGTGCCCTGCTTGCCCGGCAGGGTCACCGACAGGTTCGGCGAGTGCAAGCCCTGCTCGACAGAGTCGGACAACTTCACCTGGATGTCCTTTTGCTGGTAGCCGTCGCGCAGCACGATGTTGATGGTGCCGGCAATCGCGCGCGCACTGTGTTCGGCCACCGGGCCGCGCATGACTTCGACCCGCTCCACCTGGTCCGGCGACAGCGACTCCATGGAGAAACCGGCCGGCGGGCGTTCGCCATTGACCAGCACCTGGGTATAACCGTTGCCGAGGCCGCGCATGCGCACATCGCCGCCCCGGCCGGGACGGCCGCCGCCGATGGTCACGCCAGGCAGCCGTTTTAATACGTCGCCCAGGCTGGTGTCGCCGTTACGGTCCAGTTCTTCGCGGCCATACACTTGCTTGCCGGCGGTGGCGTTGCGGCGTTCATCCATGTCGCTGGCGCGGCTGTTGGTGATGGTGACCTGCTGCACCGGCTGCGCGGCAGTCTTTCCGTCATCGCCCTGCTGCTGGGCATAGGCGTGAATCGGGGCGCCTATTAATGCCAGGCAGGCAATGGGGATCAGTTTGCTCATGGAATTCGGGGAGGGTGTCCGTGCGGCCTTGGCTGGCTGGAGCGTTCTGGCTGGCTCGGGAGAGTGTGCCGCGCACGCATTGTAATCGCGCGCGGCGGTGGGGAGGCGATTGTTAACGGGTTTTTACGTTTCGATACACGCAGTTGTTGCCAGCAACATTATCCGCCGCGCCCCGGGCCCCCCTGTCCGCCTGGCGCGCCCATGCCGCCCCCCATGCCGCCCTTGCCACGGCCCTTCCCTTCATGGCCCTGCCCTTCGCCGCCGCGTGGACGCTCACCGCCCTCCCGGCCCGGCATGCGCTGCATTTGCTCGGCAATAAAGACCGCCACCTGGCGGCGCTGGGTTTCATTCAATGCATCGTTGACCACCAGCCACCATTCGCGCAACTGCTTTTCTTCGCTGGCCGTGGCCGCGGTTTCCGTGTCGAACGCGCCCGCCAGTTCACGCAACTCCACGTCTTTACTGTCGAGCGCACCACGCGATGCGGCCTGCATTTTTTCGCGCCGCGATTGCCGTTCGCGCAACAGGGTGCGGGTGCGGCTTTCGGTCTGCTGCCACAGGGTTTGCTGGTTGGCATTGAGATTCAATTCCTTGCGGAAATCGGCCGCCATGGCCAGCAAATCTTCGGCGCGCATTTCCATGACAGGGGTGGCGAAAACAGGGGGGACAGCCGCCAGCAGCAAGGCCAGCGCTGCGGTACGCAAATGTTTCATCGAATCTCCAGAAATAATGAGGATGCCCGGCCTGAAGGCCCGGCACGCTTAGCCAAAAAAAAAGCCAGCGCGGGCGCGCTGGCGGAAAACCACTACAGGGTAGAGAGAATTACAAGGCCAGTGTAGGTCGCGTCCGGTTGCCCTTCCTGTTTTCTTACAATTGCTTACGGACGTGAATAAACGATTTACAGAGCAGAAAAGTAATGTTGAGAGGGTGTCAAAAGTTTCTCTTGTCCATCCGATATTTGTGTGGCGCGGCAAGCTTAAAAGTGCCTGAAAAACGAATGAAATTACGTTGAGGCTACTCAGGTTGCTGAAAATCAGGTTTATACTAATTTCACCGTGGCACCATAAGGTACACGGGCTTGACACAGGTGAAACATGGGCAAGAAACTCAAGAATACCGGGCTGGTTGGGCTCGGTGTAGTGGCCGGCATTGCCGCGTCGTTGCAATTTTCCGCGATGGCTCAGCGCCCTGCTGACCCCGCCCTGCCGCTGGAAGAATTGCGGCAACTGGCCGACGTGTTTGGCCTCATCAAATCCGATTATGTGGAACCGGTCGAAGACAAGAAATTGCTGACCGAAGCCATCACCGGCATGGTCGCGTCGCTCGACCCCCATTCCGCCTATCTCGACAAGAAAGCCTACGCGGAATTGCGCGAAGGGTCGCAAGGCAAGTTCGTCGGTCTCGGCATTGAAATCGGCCAGAGCGAAGATGGCTACATCAAGATTGTCGCGCCGATTGAAGATTCGCCGGCGCACCGCGCCGGTATCAAGGCCGGCGACCTGATCACCCGTCTCGATTCGACGCCGGTGAAAGGCTTGAGCATCGATGAATCCGTGAAAAAAATGCGCGGCGAGCCGCATAGCAAAGTGTCGCTGACCGTGCTGCGCAAGGATGAGCCGGAACCGCTGGTGTTCAGCATCACGCGCGAGGAAATCCACCAGAAAAGCGTCAAGGGCAAGATCGTCGAACCCGGTTATGCGTGGCTGCGCATTGCGCAATTCCAGGAACCGACGGTCGACGACCTGGCCGCCAAGATTGCCGACCTGTACAAGCAAGATCCGCAACTGAAAGGCCTGGTGCTGGATTTGCGCAATGATCCGGGCGGCGTGCTGCAAGGCGCGATCGGTGTGGCGGCGGCATTCCTGCCGCGCGACTCCGCCATCGTGTCGACCAATGGCCAGTTGCCCGATTCGCGCCAGACGTTCTATGGCCGTCCTGAATACTATTTGCTGCGCAATGAAGGCGACATCCTCGCCAAGCTGCCGGCGGCAGTGAAGAATGTGCCGATGGCGGTGCTGGTCAATACCGGTTCCGCATCGGCCTCCGAAATCGTCGCGGGCGCGCTGCAGGATTACAAGCGCGCCACCATCATCGGCACGCAAACCTTTGGCAAGGGTTCGGTGCAAACCATCCGCCAGCTGACGGCCGATACCGCCGTCAAGCTCACCACGGCCCGCTACTACACGCCCAACGGCCGCTCGATCCAGGCCAAAGGCATCACGCCGGATTTGCAGGTGGAAGAAAATGCCGATGGCGACGGCTTGAATGCGCTGCGCCTGCGCGAAGCCGATTTGTCGAAACACCTGAGCAATGACCGCGACCAGGAAGCCGCCAAATCCAAACGCGATGAAGCGGAAGAACAGGTGCGCATCCTGATGGCGGAACGTAAACGCAAGCCGCTCGATTTCGGCAGCACCGACGACTTCCAGCTGCAGCAAGCGTTGAACCACTTGAAGGGCTTGCCAGTGCAGTTGGCCAAGCAGGAATCGAAGCTGGTGCAGGCCGATCCCGCGCCCGCCAAGAGTCCCTTGAAAAAATAAATCAAGCGGACGCTCTAAAAAATAGACCTTTCGTACCAAAACGGCGTCCCGACGGGCGCCGTTTTATCTTTGTGACGCAGCGCTTCGTGTAAAATTTCTCGGTCAGGCGACCGCCTTTGGGAGAAAGATTAAATAATATGAAACAAGTCGTCATCAGCGGCACCGGGCTGTTTACCCCGCCGAATTCCATCTCGAATGATGAACTGGTAGCGTGCTTCAACGCCTACGCGGAACAATTCAATGCCGACAACGCGGATGCCATCGCGGCCGGCGCCCTCACTGCGCTGGAACCGTCCAGCTCCGCCTTCATTGAAAAAGCGTCCGGCATCAAGTCGCGCTATGTGATGGAAAAGGAAGGCATCCTCGATCCGAAGCGCATGGTGCCGCGCATCCCTGAACGCAGCAATGAAGAGCTGTCGCTGCAGGCGGAAATCTGCGTCAAGGCGGCACAGCAGGCGCTCGACCGCGCGGGCCGCGGCGCCGCCGACATCGACATGGTGCTGGTGGCGTGCTCGAACATGCAGCGCGCCTATCCCGCCATGGCGGTGGAAGTGCAGCAGGCGCTGGGCATCGATGGCTATGGCTTCGACATGAACGTGGCCTGCTCCTCGGCCACCTTCGGCATCCAGACCGCCGTCGCGGCTGTGCAAAGCGGCCAGGCGCGCGCGGTGCTGGTGCTGAACCCGGAAATCACCAGCGGCCACCTGGACTGGCGCGACCGCGACAGCCACTTCATCTTCGGCGACGCGTGCACCGCGATCGTGGTGGAGGCGAAGGAAGCGGCGGTTTCCACGCACCAGTGGGAAATCATCGACACCAAGCTGAAAACCAGCTTCTCCAACAATATCCGCAACAACTTCGGCTTCATGAACCGCTTCGATGACCAAGGCATCGGCCAGCCGGACAAGTTGTTCAAGCAGCAGGGCCGCAAGGTCTTCAAGGATGTCTGCCCGATGGCGGCCGCGATGATCAAGGAAAGCATTGCGCGCGCGGGCATGCAGGTGGAACAGTTCAGCCGCTTCTGGCTGCACCAGGCCAACCTCAGCATGAACCAGCTGATTTCCCGCACCATCCTTGGCCGCGATGCGGAACCGCATGAAGCGCCGGTGATCCTCGATACCTATGCCAACACATCGTCGGCCGGTTCCATCATCGCGTTCCACAAGCACCAGGACGATTTGCCGGCCGGTGCCCTGGGCGTGATCTGTTCTTTTGGCGCCGGCTATTCGATCGGCGCGGTCGTCGTCCGCAAGCTGTAAAAAACTTCCAGCGCAGGCCTGTGCTACCCTTGAACGGTTGACCACCGTTTAAGGGTATTACGTACGCATGCACCATGACTTTCCCCTGATCACCACCATTGCTGCCGCGCTCGGTTTCGGGCTGGTATTCGGCTTCATCGCCACCAAACTCAAGTTGCCGGCCCTGGTCGGCTACCTGGCTGCCGGTATCCTGATCGGCCCGGCCACGCCGGGCTTTGTCGCCGACACCGCGCTGGCCGGCCAGTTGGCGGAAATCGGCGTGATGCTGATGATGTTTGGCGTGGGCCTGCATTTTTCGCTCGATGATTTATGGGAAGTGCGCAAGGTGGCGCTGCCGGGCGCCGTGCTGCAAATCGGCGCGGCGACCGCGATGGGCATGGGATTGGCGCACTGGTGGGGCTGGAGCCTGGGCGGCGGCCTGGTGTTCGGCCTGGCCCTGTCGGTGGCCAGCACCGTGGTGCTGCTGCGGGCGCTGGAAGAACGGGGCATCCTCGATTCCTTCAATGGCCGCATCGCGGTGGGCTGGCTGGTGGTGGAAGACCTGGTCACCGTCATCGTGCTGGTGCTGCTGCCGCCGCTGGCCGGCGCGCTGGGCGGCGCCGCGCCGCCTGAGGCTCATGTCGATCCCAATGCGCCGCTGTGGCAAACAGTGGCCTTCACCATCGGCCAGGCGGCGGCCTTCATCGCCTTCATGATGCTGGTGGGCCGCAAGCTGTTCCCGTGGCTGCTGTGGCAAGTGGCGCGCACCGGTTCGCGTGAGCTGTTTACGCTGTGCGTGATTGCCGCCGCGGTCGGCATTGCTTTTGCCGCCACCAAATTGTTCGGCATCTCCTTTGCGCTGGGCGCGTTCTTCGCCGGCATGGTCCTGCGCGAATCGGAGCTGAGCCACCGCGCGGCGGAAGAATCGCTGCCGCTGCGCGACGCCTTTGCCGTGCTGTTCTTCGTCTCGGTCGGCATGCTGTTCGAACCGGCAATCCTGGTGGAACAGCCGCTGCGCGTGCTGGCGGTGCTGGGCATTATCGTGTTCGGCAAGTCGCTGGCGGCCTTTGTGCTGGTGATGCTGCTGCGCTATCCGGCCAAGACCGCGCTGATGGTGTCGGCCAGCCTGGCGCAGATCGGCGAATTCTCGTTCATCCTGGCGGCGCTGGGCATTGCGCTGAAACTGATGCCGCAGGAAGGACAAAGCCTGATCCTGGCCGGCGCGATCCTGTCGATCGCCATCAATCCACTGGTGTTTGCCGTCACCGGTCCGCTGGAACGCCGCCTTGGCAAGAACCGGTTGCTGGCGGCCCGCTTCGAGCGCAGCGCCGACCCGCTGGCGGAATTGCCGATGTCCGTGCCGCACGAAAAACTCAGCGGCCAGGTGGTGCTGGTCGGCTATGGCCGCGTCGGACGGCGGATCGCCGCGCAGTTGGCGGAACGCGGCATTCCATACGTGGTGGCGGAACAAAACCGCGAACTGGTGGACCAGTTGCGCCACGAAGGCGTGCCTGCCGTGGCCGGCAATGCGGGCGAACCGGCGGTGCTGATCCAGGCCCACATCGCGCGCGCCGCCCTGCTGGTGATCGCCACCCCGGATACCTTCCACGTGCGCGCCATGCTGGAAACCGCGCGGGCGCTCAATCCCGGCATCCGCACCGTGGTGCGTTCGCATAACGATGAAGAAGCGGACTTGCTGCGCAAGGAACGCGCCGGTGAAATCTTTATCGGGGAAGATGAACTGGCGCGGGGGATGACGGCGTATGTGGTGCAAGCCTATGGCGAGCGCCGCGCGCAGCACGAGCACGCGGCGCATTGAGCTGTGATCAGCCCCACAGCATGTAGGCGAGCCAGTACAAGAAGGCGAACCAGCCTGCAACCAGCACGCCGACTGAAATCACCAGGACCTTCAGAAATCTCCAAAAATTATCCGGCCCGCTGGATTGTACGGGCGGCTGGTTTTGTTCGACTTCCGGCTGCACCATCGGCTCATTCATTTCAGTCTCCATCGGATGGCGGCCCATGCGGCCGCGGGATGCCCAGTCTTCCACGGCCGCCCCGGATGATCCTTGTCGCATGCCAAGCAAGCCACGCAGCGATGTTTATAAAAATTAAATAGTTATCAAAATTGAATTAATCGCGTACCATGGCGCTTCTTCGCGCTGCGGCGCCGCGTTTTGCTGCCGCCATTGAATTCCGGAGTATCGATTTACATGAGCAAGCAGCTGGGTCCCATCCTGAAATTCCTGGGCGCCGATGATGATGGCTGGCACGTCAGCGTATTGCTGGCGGCGCCTGCGGCGGCGATGCCGCATGTGGCGTGCCCGGCGGCGGACTCGATCCATTCAGCCCTGCTGGCGCGCCATGGTAGCGGCGTCGATGCCACCGAGGTGCGCAGCTTCCGCCTGACGATCCCGCAAACCGCCTTCGAGCAGCGCGTGCGCTATGACGTGGACGGCGCCGTGCACAGCTTCGTCATCCCCGCGCAAGGCGCGGCCCCCACCTGTGCATACACCTCGTGCAACGGTTTTTCCGATCCCAAGGTGATCAAGCGGGTACGCGAACCCAACGCCATGTGGCGCCGCATGGCGGAGCGCCACGGCGCCCGCGCGCACCACTTGCTGCTGATGGGTGGCGACCAGGTCTACAGCGACAGCATGTGGGATGAAGTCGATGCGCTGCGCGCGTGGCGCGCCTTGCCGGCCGATGCGCGCGACCATGCGCCCTTCACGGAAACCCTGCGCGCGCAAGTCGAAGCGTTTTATTTCAAGCTGTACCTGGAACGCTGGAGCCAGCCCGCCGTGGCGGCCATGCTGGCGCAGGCGCCCACGGTCATGATGTGGGACGACCATGACATCTTTGACGGCTGGGGTTCCTATCCGGACGCGCAGCAGCACAGTCCGGTCTACCAGGGCATCTACAGCGTGGCGCGCCACTACTTCCGCCTGTTCCAGCTGCACGCGGCCGATGACGCGTCCGTCGCGCTGCGCCTGCCGGGCCAGCCCGGCTACAGCCGCGGCATCCGGGTTGGCGACTGCGCCATCCTGGCACTGGATTTGCGCAGCGAACGCACCCGCACCCGCGTGATGAGCGACGAAGCGTGGCAAGCCGCCTATACGTGGCTGGAAGAGCAGCACGGCTGCCGCCACCTGTTCGTGATGTCCAGCATTCCCGTGGTGCACCCGGATTTCTCCACCCTGGAAGCGTTGCTGTGCGCGCTGCCCGGCCAGCATGCATTGCAGGACGATTTACAGGACCACTGGCTGAGCCGCACGCACCGCCAGGAACGCCTGCGCCTGGTCCACCGCTTGCTGGATTGGGCCTCGGCACGGCAGACGCGCGTGACGGTGCTGTCGGGCGACGTGCACGTGGGTGCGCTGGGGGTGATTGAATCGGCGCGCCACCGGTCGTCCAACGCGCCGGCCAATGCCGCCGTCATCAACCAGCTGACGTCGTCCGGCATCGTGCACCCGGCGCCGCCCACGATGGCGCTGTTTTACCTGGAACATGTGGGCGACCGTGTGGAAACCGTGGACCGGGGCATCACGGCGGCCATGTATCCGTTCCCCGGCACGTCGCACCGCTATATCGGCGCGCGCAATTACCTGAGCCTGGAACCGGATACGGGACCCGCCACGGGGCACCGGATCTGGGCCAACTGGTGGGTGGAGGGTGAGGAACAGCCGTACACCAAGACTATTCATCCCGTCGTCGCCGAATAAGGACGCAGGAAGCCGCCATGCCGGCGCCACCATCAACGCACGCGCCACCGGCCGGCACGCATGGTGGCTTGATGACCCCAAGCCACCCTACGGGTTTCAAGCCACCAGCAAGCCCAGTTCCATCGCGCGGCTGACCGCATGCCGCGTGCTGTAGACCTGCAGCTTGGCGGCCGCATTCTGCAGATGGAAATACAGGGCGCGCTGTGAAATGCCCATCATTTCGCTGGCTTCGCGGATCGACTTGCCCTGCGCGCTCCACAGCAGCGCTTCACGCTCGCGGTCAGTCAGCACACTGGCGCCGCGCTGGACGAACGCAGCCCCTTCATGCAAGTGCATTGCCAGCAGCTGCAAGGCCCCCTGTTGTGCGCAGGAGGTAAAGCTGTCGCCCTCCCGGCCCCGGTAAAAGTCCACGCGGCTGACACCCGCGCCGCTGCGGCAAGCCACGCTCAGGCCATACACCACGCCCGCCTCGCCCAGTTGCCCGTACAGCGCATGGGGATAGGCATCGGCCAGCACGTCGGCCCGCCACGATTGCGGCAAGGGCGAACGCGCCAGGCCGACATCGACAGGATCGCCGGTCTGGCGGCAAAAAGCGCGCAACAGCGGTTCCGGCAGGCTGCCGACCGCCATCGCCGTGCCGCCTTCCAGCGCCTGGTAGCGCAGCATGAAGCCGGCCACGCCCAGTTGCACATAGGCGCGTTGCGCGCCCAGCCGCAAGGCTTCCCAGCCGGCCGGTTGCAGCAGCGGCGTGAAGTAGCGGGCCAGGGCCTGCTGGCCCAGCATATCGGACGATTCGATCAGCATACGGCCTCCTGGTCGCGCAAGAAGTCCGCATAGGAATACACCGATCCCGGCAACATGTGCGGGGGCAAATCAAACAACGCCCAGTAGTAATCCTGCTTGCCGGCACAGCGCTGGGCCGGCAGGCAATACGACAGCCAATCCTGCGCGATGGCGTCGGTATACATGCCGGTGTCGGCAAAGAACGGCAGCAGCCGCATGTCGGCCAGGCCCGCCACCAGTTCATCCGGCGCGCCATTGTCCTGCGCCACTTCCATCTGCGCCAGCATGCCCGCTTCGGTTTCCACCACCATCAGGGTCGGTTTGCCGTTGATGTCGAAGAACAGGATGCCGGACGGATTCGGGAACAGGTAATACTCGACAAAGCCATACTGGCGGCGCAATTGTTCCACCTGCGCCGCCATGGCGGGGTCGGACAGGAAGGTGAACGAATGGCGCGCCAGCAAATCCTGCATGGTGCGCGATTGCGCGCTGAAATACGCCTTTTCCAGGGTGCGCACTTCGAATTCCAGGCGGTCCAGCGCGGCGTGGTCGCTCTTTTTGATAAAGCGGTCGATCAGGCCATTGTTGAAGGCGTCGATCGCCACCCGTTCATCGGCCTCGCCGGTGAATAAAATCTTTTTGCACGGCAGCGCATTGACGGATTCGCAAAACGCCACGCCATTCATTTGCGGCATCGCGTAATCGATCACCAGCACGGCCGGCAGCAGGAAGCGGTGACGGTTCATCACCTGGCGGTAAATCTGGTCGACGTCGAACGCCACCACGCGCCGCTCGAACGACAGCACCTGTTCGTCATAGCCGACGGTGATGGAAAATTGGGTGCTGGCCCGGTGCGCTTCGCGCAGCCACGCCAGCGCGGCTTCGACGTCATGGAAAGCGCGCCGCGCCAGCTGGTGCGGCAGCTGGAACGACAGGCTTTCCAGGAAAGTCTGGCTGTCGTCAATCAGCGTCACCAGGGTCGGATGTTGGTAAATCGGCAGTGTCAGGTCCATCGGTCAGGCTTTTAGGTCAGGCAGTGAATCAGGCTGTAAGTCAGGGTCAGGCGCAGGGCGCGGAAATTCCAGGGCGAAGATGGTATACCGCTGCACCCGCGAAACGCAACGGATCGTGACATCCCAGGCATCGAGCACTTCCTTGCAAAAACTCAGGCCGATACCGGTACCACTATGCTGCGGGTAGGTATAAAAGCGCCGGAAAATATGCGGCTGGTGGTCCGGGTCGAT
Source organism: Pseudoduganella sp. GW821-FHT12E03 (assembly GCF_058807115.1). Classification (NCBI taxonomy): domain Bacteria; kingdom Pseudomonadati; phylum Pseudomonadota; class Betaproteobacteria; order Burkholderiales; family Oxalobacteraceae; genus Pseudoduganella; species Pseudoduganella sp. GW821-FHT12E03. Next base: position 273,990 of record NZ_JBXAQJ010000004.1, read on the forward strand.
GCCGCTGCCAGTATCGATAAACAGTAACCGGGGCCGCGCACGCGCGCCGTCGATGATGATGCGGATGCGGCCCTTGCCGGCCCGCTGCAGCGCCGACAACGCATTGCGCAGCAGGTTAAGCAAGATCATCGAACACAAATCAGTCTGTCCAAGGAAATGGAAATCGGCGCGCACGGTGATGGCGACCAGGTCCGCCTGCCCTTGATTGGCAAAGGGATAGCGTTCAAGCATGGACTTTACCATTGTTTCCATCGACAGGACTTCGCGCTGCTGGGTTTTACGCTGGCCGGCCGTCGAACTCAATAGCAGCAGGTCGATCGCATTGTTCATGTGCCGCACTTCGATTTCCACCCGCGCCAGGGCTTTTTCCATCGCCACCCGGTCCTGTTCCTGCAAGCCGGGCGCCTGCATCAGCAAGCGTTTCATGCCGCGCGAATTGGCGCCGATCGACAGCAGCGGCGTGCGCAATTCGTGCGACACGGTGCCCATGGCGGCGGCCATGCCGGCCAGCCGCTCCGATTCCAGCATGCTGCGTCCGACCTTGGCCAGCGACACGGCAATGATGGCAAACAGGTAAATCGGCCATTGGCCCTGCATCAGCAATTGCACCAGGGTGGCGTCCGGGTGCTGCGCGTAATGCAGCACGTAATACAGCACATAGGCCAGCGAGGTGCCGGTCACGTACGACAGCAGCGCCAGCGCGAAGTCGAAATGGAACAACAAGATGACGGCAATCAGCAGCGATTCGCTCCACACGGTATTGGCCCCGTTCATCAGGTACATATACGTGAAGAAGAACGGCAGGATGTAGGTCAGCCCGGCCACCTGGTAGAGCGGGAACCAGCGCCGGCGCGCAAAGCGCGCGGCGCAGATGCCGGGCAGGCAGGCCGCCATGCCGCCCAGGCGCAGCCACAGGTTTTCATACGGCTGGGGGAACCAGTCGTGCCACACCACGTAGTACAGCGGCATGCCGACCAGCGCGATCCAGGACAGCTGGGCAATGCGTTTGACCACCGCGTCATGCGGCTGCGCCTGCTCGCGCTGCCAGCCGGCGGCGGCATATGCCAGGCCCCGGCGCAGGGCTGAAATGTATTTTGTTCTGGACACAGTCATTGCCTGTTTAACATTAATAACTTCCCGCGTACGATGGGTGCGCGCGCGGCAGGGAGGATACCACCGACTGCCGCCCTTACTTAATAATCAACCAGGAGCCACCATGATAGAAACGACAATACACGCCCCCAACGATCTGGCCGCCGGTTTGGCCGCCGACAGGGCCACTGATATGCCCACCGATATGGCCGCTGACTTGGCCGCCGAGCACCGCCTGCCCGCCTTCGTCAATGCGCGCATGGATGAACATTACGTCGAACGGGTCGGCAAACTGCTGGGCGGCGAGCATATGCATGTCTGGCTGCCGCCCGGGCCGGATGCGATTTACGTGGCCAGCAACGATTACCTGTGCATCGCGGGCGAACACACGTTGCTGCAGGCGCAGGCCGATTGCCTGCGCCTGGGCGGCGCGGATTTGCTGATGTCGTCGGTCTTCCTGCAGGAAGGCAGCCGCCAGCACCGGCTGGAACAGCAATTCGCCCGCTACATGGGGTCGCAGGATGGCTTGCTGACGCAATCCGGCTGGGCCGCCAATGTCGGCCTGCTGCAAAGCATTGCCGGCCCCGGCGTGCCGGTCTATCTCGACATGATGGCGCACGCCTCGTTGTGGGAAGGCGTCACCTCCGGCCAGGCCAAGGCCGTGCCGTTCCTGCACAACGATGTCGGCCACCTGGAGCGCCAGCTGGAAAAACATGGTCCCGGCGTGATCGTGGTGGACACGGTCTACAGCACCAACGGCAGCCTGTGCCCGTTGGCCGCCGTGGTGGCGCTGGCCGAACAAAGCGGCAGCATCATCGTGGCCGATGAATCGCATTCGCTGGGCACGCACGGGCCGCAGGGCGCGGGACTGGTGGCGCAACTGGGCTTGTCCGAGCGGGTGCACTTCCGCACCGCCTCGCTGGCGAAGGCGTTTGCAGGACGCGCGGGGCTGATCACCTGTTCGACCAAATTCAAGGGCTACTTCCTGTCCGCCTCGCGCCCGGCGATTTTCAGCTCCTGCCTGCTGAGCCATGAACTGGCGTGGTTCGAAGCGGCGCTGGCGTTGATCCGCAATGCGGACGACCGCCGCGCGGCGCTGCACAGCAATGCACGGAAGATCCGCGACGGATTGAGCGCCATCGGCTACAACGTCAGCGATGGCAGCGAACAGATTATCGCGCTGGAGCCGGGCCCGGAACCGCGCACGCTGGCGCTGCGCAAGGCGCTGGAAGCGCGCGGCGTGTTCGGCGCGGTATTTTGCGCACCGGCCACGCCACGCAACCGTTCACTGGTGCGGCTGACCCTGAATTCCGGGCTGACACAGGTGGAAATCGACAAGATCCTGTCGGTGTGCGCGGACATTTACGATGAACTGGACGTGCCGACATGGTCGTCCAGCAAGCGCATGGCACGTGAACGGGCTACGCCGGCATGTGCCGCTTAACTTACCCCGAGGCGTCCAATGCGTAGGGCGGTTTCGCGCCAGCGAAGCCGCCATGCTTGCGTAGTGGCCAGCACATGCGGCACCGGCACGCACGCCCTGGCAGCTTCCGCCAGGCGGAAACCGCCCTACGGAATAACGCCAACGCAATGGCAAACGACATGGCCCGTCACAGGCTCGCCGCCAGTTCCGCGCCTTCCTTGATCGCGCGCTTGGCGTCCAGTTCCGCCGCCAGCGCGGCGCCGCCGATTTTATAAAAGCGCGGGCCGCCCTGCTGCTTCTGCCCTTCCGGCGGCATCAGCTCGGCCAGGCTGTCCTGGCCGGCGCAAATGACGACGTTATCGACCGCCAGCAGGCGCTGTTCGCCATCGACCGTGATGTGCAAGCCCTGGTCGTCGATCTTGTCGTATTGCACGCCGCCCAGCATCACCACCCCGTTCCGGGCCAGCACCGCGCGGTGTACCCAGCCCGACGTCTTACCGAGGCCGGCCCCCAGCTTGGTGGTCTTGCGCTGCAACAGGTAAAGCTGGCGCACCGGCTCTTCCGGCCGCGCCTCGACCAGGCCGCCGCCGGTGGTGGCCTTCAAGTCCACGCCCCATTCGCGCGTCCAGTGTTCGACCGCCAGCGGCAACGCATGGCGCGGGTCGTGCAGCAGGTATTCACCGACGTCAAACCCGATCCCGCCCGCGCCGATGATGGCCACGCGCTTGCCGACCGGCTTTTTGTGCAGCAGCACATCGAGGTAGGACAGCACCTTGGCGTGTTCGATGCCGGGAATCGGCGGCATGCGCACCCTGATGCCGGTGGCCACGATGACATCGTCATAACCGCCCGCCAGCAATTCGTCGCGCGTGATGCGGGTATTCAGGCGCACATCCACGCCTGTCAACTCCAGCTTGCGCGTGAAGTAGCGCAGGGTTTCAGCGAATTCCTCCTTGCCGGGGATTTGCATGGCCACCTTGAACTGGCCGCCCACCTTGTCGCTGGCGTCGAACAGGGTCACCTGGTGGCCGCATTCGGCCGCCACCGTGGCGGCCGACAAGCCGGCCGGTCCGGCGCCCACCACCGCCACCTTGCGCGCCTTCGCCTTGCGGATATACCGCAGTTCCGTTTCATGGCAGGCGCGCGGATTGACCAGGCAACTGGCCCGTTTATTCTGGAACGTGTGGTCAAGGCACGCCTGGTTGCAGCCGATGCAAGTGTTGATTTCGTCGGTGCGGCCGGTTGCCGCCTTGACCACGAATTCCGCATCGGCCAGGAACGGACGGGCCATCGACACCATGTCCGCATCGCCGCGCGCAATGATTGCTTCGGCTTCATCCGGCATGTTAATGCGGTTCGACGCCACCACCGGGATCGAGACTTCCTTGCGCAAGCGGCCCGCCACGCTGGCAAACGCGGCGCGCGGCACCGACGTGACGATGGTCGGCACCCGTGCTTCATGCCAGCCGATGCCGGTGTTCAGGATCGTCGCGCCGGCTTGCTGCAGGGCCTTTGCGACAGTCACCACGTCATCCCAGGTATTGCCGCCTTCCACCAGATCCAGCAGCGAATGGCGGTACATGATGATGAAGTCGCGTCCCACCGCCTGGCGGATGCGGCGCACGATTTCCACCGGCAGGCGCATGCGGTTTTCAATCGCGCCGCCCCAGCGGTCGGTGCGGGTATTGGTGCGCGCGCACAGGAACTGGTTCAGCAGATACCCTTCGCTGCCCATCACTTCCACCCCGTCGTATCCCGCCTTTTGCGCCAGCTGGGCGCAACGCACGTAATCGCGGATGGTCGACTCGATGCCCGAGTCCGTCAGCGGCCCGGGTTTAAATGGTGAAATCGGCGATTGGTGGCCGGAGGCGGAGACCACAAACGGATGGTAGCCATAGCGGCCCGCATGCAGGATCTGCATCAGGATCTTGCCGCCCTCGCCGTGCACGGCGGTCGTCAGCTTGCGGTGGTTGCGCACATCGCCGGCAAAATTCAGGGTGCCGCCCAACGGCAGCAGCCAGCCCTGGCGGTTCGGTGAAATACCGCCCGTTACAATCAACCCGACACCGCCGCGCGCCCGTTCGCGGTAAAACTCGGCCAGCTTGCCGTAATTGAAAAAGCGGTCTTCCAGGCCGGTATGCATCGACCCCATGATGACGCGGTTGCGCAGGGTCGTGAAGCCAAGGTCGAGGGGAGCCAGCAGGTGGGAATAGCGTGCGGTCGTCATATTGAATTCTTAGAATGGAGACGTGAAAAGTCCGCAATTAAAGCGGAATTCGTTAGACCCGTGTTTCTAAAATCCTGGGCAGCGCGGCGTAACACTACTGAACTACGCTTGTATTCTGCCATTCTTTACCGTACGCTGGAAAAATGAAGCGATTGCTAGTGATGTTGCTGTTCGGCCTGTGCGCACATGCACTGGGCCAGCCTGTCAAAACCGACCCGCCGAAACTGGAAGTCGCGGTCAACCGCATCCATCAGGACAACCTGCAGCTGTATGAAGTGGACGCCAACGGCACCGTGCAGGCGCCGCTGGCCACGGTCTGGAAGACCCTCACCACGTACGAAAAGATGAATGAATTCGTGCCCGACATGCAGTCATGCCGGGTACTGTCGCGCAATGGCAATGAAGTCATCATTGAACAATTCGGCACGGCGCGCTTCCTGTTCATGTCGAAATCCATCCACCTGATCGTGCGCGCCACCGAACAGCCGATGGCGTCGATCGATATCGCACTCATCTCCGGTGACATGAAACACTATGAATCGCGCTGGGAACTGGTGCCGCTGGCCGACGGCGGCACCCGCGTGGTGTATTCCGGCAAGCTGGTGCCGAATTTCTATGTGCCCGGCATCCTGGGCACCAATATCATCCGCGGTGACATCGAACGCATGATGGGGGCCGTGCTGGCCCGCATCGACAAGGCAGACGCCGCCGCAGTGCGCAACTGACAATGTTCGGCAGACATGGCGGCTTTGCTGCGCAAAACCGCCCTACACATTCAGCGCCAACCACTGCAGCAAAATGCGTAGGGCGGTTTCCGCCTTGGCGGAAGCCGCCATGCGTGCAGGCCCGCGGCTGTGTTACGCCAGGTAAGTGTCCCGGTCGCGCAGTTCGGCAAACTGTTCAATGCTGCCGATCTTGATCATCACCGGATTCAGGCTCAATTTCGCCTGCATGGCGCGCCACGCGAATTGCCATTCGCGTTCCTGCGCTTCGGCCGGGGTCTTGGTAAAGGCGGCGCCCAGGGCGGCGCGGGTGCCGTATTCGATGGCGCCATCGATGCCCGCCCAGCTGGGCAGGGTGCGCTGCACGGCGCGGTGGATACGTTCGCCGAATTCTTCCGTGTTATGGATGATCAGGCAGGCGTCGGCGGAAAACAGGTCAAACAGGTTGCGGTCCCACACCTGGGAAAAGCTCAGGGTCAGGCATTGCGCGGTCGGACGCAGGATGAATTCTCCCTGCGACAGGGCCTGTTCCAGGTCGCCGCGGATGCCATAACGGTACAGGGTGGGGGGGCGTTGATAGTCGTGCATGGGACGATGGTACTCTTATTTCTGTAATGGGTGACGCACATGGCGGTGCGCGCGCATCGCCGCGGAAGCAATGAAGATTTCCCGCAGCAGGTAAACAAAACTGGCAATCAAAGCCGCCATCGCCAGCACAAACAAGCCGGCAATGTATTTATCCAGCGTAACGTCGGTGGTATCGCCGATAAACAGCATGCCAATCACCAGGCAGACCAATAATCCGCACGTCGTCGATGACGCGATCGCCACGTTGATCAGGTGCGACCGCCGGTACAGCACATCGAGTTCGTTCAGGGAACTTTCGTTGTAGCCGATATCGAGCCGGTCTTCCAGCACGCGCGAACGGTCAATAATGCGGGCCAGGCGGTTGGTCAGCACCATCAGTTTGGTGCAGACGCCGGCCAACAGGAATACCGGCGCGATCGCCAGCTGGATGATATGGCCGATATCGCCGACTTGTATATTCATCTGAAAACTAATCTGGTACGGGTCCGGACCACAGTGTACCAGACGGCAACCCGGGCGCCGCCGGCCGGCCCGCCCCGGCGGTGGTTTTTCAGTCGAAGCGGCGCTGTTTGCGGAATTGTTCCGTCGCCGTGACCAGCGCGCGCGTAATGCCGGTTTCCATCGCGCCGTGGCCCGCATCCGGGATCATTTTCATGACCGAACCGGCCCACGCCTGATGCAGGCGCCAGGCCGACACGGGCGGGCAAATCACGTCATAGCGGCCCTGGACGATCACCACGGGCAGGTGGGCGATGCGGTCCACGTTGGCCAGCAGCTGGTTGTCCCCAAAGAAGCCCAGGTTCGCCATGTAATGCGATTCCAGGCGGCCCACGCCCAGGTCCAGCGAATCCGATGGCGGTTCTTCCGGCTGCGGCAGCAGGAACACGCGGCGTCCTTCGAAGCGGCTCCACGCCCGCACGGCCGGCCAGTACACGTCCGGGTCATTGCTCATGATGCGCCGGTGGTAGGCGGCCAGCAGGTCGCCCCGTTCTTCCGGCGGAATCCCCGCAATGAATTCATCATAGACGTCCGGATGGAACCATTCGGCGCCATGGAGGAAGAAATCGATTTCGCGCCGCGTGCACAGGAAAATCCCCCGCAGCACGAAGCCCAGGCAGCGTTCCGGGTGGGCCTGGCCATACGCCAGCGCCAGGGTGGAACCCCACGAGCCGCCAAACACCAGCCACTGTTCGATGCCGAACAGGGTGCGCAGGCGCTCGATGTCGTCGATCAGCAGTTGCGTGGTGTTGTTGCGGCATTCGCCGAGCGGCGCCGATTTACCGGCGCCACGCTGGTCAAACAGGATCACGCGGTAATGCAGCGGGTCGAAAAAGCGCCGGTGCGCCGGCGACAGGCCGGCGCCGGGACCGCCATGCAGGAACAGCACGGGAATGCCATTCGGGTTGCCGACTTCTTCCCAGTAGATGGTGTGCAAGTCATCGACCGCCAGCATGCCGTGGCGCAGCGGGGCGATCGGGGGGAACAGCGTGGTGTTCAGTTCTGCCATGGGGATCCTTGTCGTTTTCGTGATTTTAAAGGATGCGTGTCAGAAGAAGGTATTGACTGCGTAACGCACTGTATAGGCATCGTCCACTACCAGCAACAGCGGCCATTTATCGAACGTGGTGCACGGGTGCGAAATGCCGCAGCCAACCAGGTCGCCCACCTGCAGCGACGCGCACAGCGGATCGCCTTGCGGCAGGCGCAGGTAGGCATGCTGGTCATTCATCTTGTCGATGCGGCAGCCGGGCGGCAAGTCCACCGCTTCTTCCTGGCCAAACGCTTCCGGCGCGCCGGGGCGGTGCAGGTACAACGGCAGCGGCAATTCCATGTCATACGACGCGTCGCGCTTGCCCATCGACAGGATCGCCAAATCCGGCTCCGGCCGCGACAGCACCATGCTCCACACTTCGAGCGCCGGGCGCAGGCCGGACGACACGTGTTCGCGCTGGTCCACATCCTGCGTCAAATCCTGGTAAAAACCGTGATCGTTGGTGAGATAGCAGCCGCTGCGCAAGACCGGCAGGACGGGGCGCGATAAACTTGTGATGCCGGCAAAGCCGCGCGCCACCAGGTCGAAGTAGGCGGAACCGCCGGCCGACAGGATGATCTGCTCGCCGGCAAACAGGTTTTCCTGGTCCGCGGCACGCACCAGCGCCACTAGTTGCGCGACATACGCTTGCACGGCTTCGATCGCATGCTTGCGGTCGTGGCTGTGCAACAAGCCTTCATAACCTTCGATCCCGGCCAGTTCTACACCCGGCGCCAGCTTGATGGCGCGCGCCAGCGCCATGGCTTGTTCCGGCGTGCGGCAGCCGGCGCGTTTACCCGCCAGGCCCAGTTCCACCAGCAGCGGCAACGGGCGTTCCAGCTTGGCCGCCACCACGGCCTGCGACAGGCGGCGCACACCGGCCTCCGAATCGGCCAGCGCGATCAATTCGAATCCAGGATCGGCTTTCATCAACGCCACCATGGCGCGGATATCGCTATGGGCGACGAGCTGATTCGCCAGCAGCACGCGCCGCACGCCGAAGCGGTACGCCACCTGCACCTGCGTGGCGCTCGCCAGGGTCATGCCCCACGCGCCATTGGCCAGTTGCGCGCCAAACAGTTGCGGGCACATGGTGGTCTTGCCATGTGGCGCCAGCACAGCGCCATGGCGCGCGCAAAAGCTGTGCATCCAGTCCAGGTTGTGCAACAGCGCGGTTTCCTTCAGCAGCGCGACCGGATAACTGGTATCGCCGCGCAGCACGTTCCAGCGCTGCACGCCGATCGCGCCCTGGCGCATCGGTTCCGTCAACGGCAAGCCTTTGACGCCGGGTTGCAATACCTGCTCTCCCAGGCCGGCCAGCGCCAGCCCGCCATCGGGTAAAAGTCGGTCCATTTCGCCACCATAATGAGGATGCCCGGCCTGAAGGCCCGGCACCCGTCGATAAAAAAAAACACCGCGAGCATGATGCTCGCGGTGTCCGATTTTTGGCTCAGTCCAGTCTTACGACATGTGCTGGCCGCCGTTGATGGCGATGTTGGCGCCGGTCACGAACGCTGCTTCGTCCGACGACAGGTACGCCACCAGGCCGGCAACTTCTTCCGGTTTGCCCAGGCGGGCCATCGGGATTTGCGGGATGATTTTCGAATCCAGCACTTCCTGAGGAATCTCCATCACCATCTTGGTGCCGATGTAGCCTGGCGAGATGGTGTTGACGGTGACGCCCTTGCGCGCCACTTCCAGCGCCAGCGCTTTCGAGAAACCGTGTACGCCGGCCTTGGCGGCCGAGTAGTTGGTCTGGCCGAACGCGCCTTTCTGGCCGTTGACGGAGGAAATGTTGATGATGCGGCCCCAGCCACGGTCCACCATGCCATCCGCGATCGGCTTGGTCATGTTGAACACGGAATCCAGGTTGGTGCGCATCACCGCGTCCCAATTCACCTTGTCCATCTTTTTGAAGGTCATGTCGCGGGTGATGCCCGCGTTATTGACCAGCACTTCGACCGGACCTACTTCGCTGTGTACCTTGGCCACGCAAGCCTGTGCCGACTCATAGTCAGCCACGTCGCACGGATAAGCCTTGAAGTCATAGCCCTGATCTTTCATCGTGGCCAGCCAGCTTTCCGCTTTCGTGTTGTTGGGGGAATACGTGGTTACTACTTTATAGCCGAGGGCTGCCAGTTTGATGCAAATCGCTTCGCCCAAACCGCCCATACCGCCCGTTACCAATGCAACTCGTGCCATTTTCATCCCCTCTTTTTGTATCAATCAATAAGACGTGAACAGTACTGCCAATTGCCAAACTTAAGCGCGCTCTACAGCAAGAGCAACACCCATGCCACCGCCGATGCACAGCGACGCCAGGCCCTTCTTGGCGTCACGGCGCACCATTTCGTGCAGCAGCGTGACCAGGATACGTGCACCGGATGCACCGATCGGGTGACCGATCGCGATCGCGCCACCGTTCACGTTGATCTTGCTCGTGTCCCAGCCCATCTCTTTGTTCACGGCGATAGCCTGTGCCGCGAACGCTTCATTGATTTCCATCAGGTCCAGGTCTTGCGGCGTCCAGCCAGCCTTTTTCAGGCACAGCTTGGCGGCCGAGACCGGGCCCATGCCCATGTACGCCGGATCCAGGCCGGACGAGGCGTAGGCTTTGACTTTCGCCAGCACCGGCAAGCCCAGCTCTTTCGCCTGGGTCGCGCTCATCATGACCACGGCGGCGGCGCCGTCGTTCAGGCCGGACGCGTTACCCGCGGTCACGGAACCTTCCTTGTTGAAGGCTGGGCGCAGGCCGGCCAGCGCTTCCAGGGTCGAACCCGGTTTGATGTATTCATCCGCATCGAACACCACGGTGCTCTTCTTGCTGGCGATTTCCAGCGGAATGATTTCGTCCTTGAACTTGCCTTCTTTTTGCGCGGCTTCAGCTTTCAGCTGCGATTGCAGCGCGAATTCATCTTGCTCGGCACGGGAAATTTCATATTTCTTCGCCACGTTTTCCGCGGTGATGCCCATGTGGTACTGGTTGTACACGTCCCACAGGCCGTCGACGATCATGGTGTCGATCAGTTTGGCGTCGCCCATGCGGAAGCCGTCGCGCGAATTGTTCAACACGTGCGGCGAAGCGCTCATGTTTTCCTGGCCGCCGGCGATGATGATGTTGGCGTCGCCGCACTTGATGGCCTGGGTGGCCAGGTGGGTCGCTTTCAAGCCGCTGCCGCACACCTTGTTGATGGTGTACGCGGGAACACTGGTCGGCAGGCCTGCCTTGATGACGGCCTGGCGTGCCGGATTCTGGCCGACGCCCGCGGTCAGCACCTGACCCAGGATGGCTTCGCTGATCAGGTTCGGGTCGATATTGGTTTTCGCCAGCAAACCCTTGATGACATGGGCGCCCAATTCCGCTGCAGGGATCTTGGCCAGGCTGCCGCCGAACTTGCCTACGGCCGTACGGCCTGCTGCTACGATGACTACATCATCCATTTGTTTCTCCAGTGAACATGGCCAAGTGGCCGATGAAAAAATTGCAACTTCTATTCTATCGATTTGTCTGCGTGATGGTTGAATAACCCTTGCAGCGGCACGGCTGCTTGTGCCAGCAGCGCGTGCGCGTCCTTGGCGATGCCGGCCGCGTGCCTGCCGTAGGCTTGCGCGCGGTCGAGCGCCTGCTGCGACTGGGTCGCTGTCAGGCTCAGCCAGTCTTGCGGGTGATTCAGCGATAGCATTTGATTGGACGCGTCCGTGGCCGAAGCCAGGGCGTTTTTGACGGAGTCCAGCTGGAGGTCGACCAGGCCAGCGCTACTTTGGAGCACTGCTTTGGCACAGGTATCAAAACTGCGGATGTGAGCTTCAATCAGGGACTGCGCTTGCGAATACTGTTCTGGGTTAAACATGGATTCCTTGTCTGAATGCGGACCTGCAACCAAAAACGCAATGATATGCATCACTTTTGTCAACGCCTTTGATCTAGAGCAATGCTACCAATTTCATTGTGGTTGAAATGTCACGAATTGTCACTACAAGAGTTTGATACCGTCGAGTGCGCCGGCACACTGCTCACGTATCACATTAATGAAATCAAGCACATATGCCTTCGAACGGAGCGCATCTGGCACCGAAACGTACAGATCTGACCACAGTCCGTTTTCATTCACAGGCCGTGATACTACGTAGTCAAAATCAACATAATTTTTTATGGCCCAGTTTGGTAACGCGGCAATCCCGCGCTTGCTGGCGACCAATTGCATCATGGCAACCGTCAGTTCCGTGGTGCGGCGCTCGAAGGCGATGCCCGCTGGCGTCAACACTTCGCGGATCAAGTCCACCCGCCCTTCCGGCACCGGGTAGGTCAGCAAAGTTTCTCCCGTGAAGTCATCGGCATGCAGGCGGCGCAGGGCGGCCAGGCGGTGCTTGGGCGCCATCACCACCAGCACTTCATAGCGGAACAGCGGAAAGGCCGCATAGCCGGCGCTGTATTCGGAACCGATGACCAGGTCGGCCTGCCCGGTCCGCAACAATTCCGACGGTTCGCTGTGGAAACCCGACACCAGGTCGATTTCCACCTCCGGCCAGCGCTTGCGGAACGCATTCATCACCGGCATCAGCCAGTCAAAGCAGGTGTGGCATTCCAGCACCACCCGCAACTGGCCCTGGTCGCCTTGCGACAGGCGGGCGACATCGCGCTCGGCCTGTTCGATTTCCGGCAACAGCGTATCGGCCAGCCGCAACAGGCGGGCGCCGGTCGCGGTAAAGCCGATCGGTATCGATTTGCGCTCAAAAAGCTGACTACCGTAGCGATCTTCCAGCAATTTAATCTGGTGCGACAGCGCGGACTGCGTCAGGTTCAACAGTTGCGCGGCGCGCACCAGGCTGCCGGCGGAGCGCAAGGCGCTGAGCGTGCGTAAGTGGCGTATTTCCAGCATATGAATCCGATTCAAGCGTCTCGAAAAATCTTCCAGCCACTGTACAACACGAATATTTAATCTAAATGACAACAACCGGGTTTCCGGGACGGCCCTCGCCGCGTCCAGGCGCAAAATTTCCAAACAGCAAAACCCTTGCCACATCAGCCTTCCCGGCCCGCCGGCGGTGTGTCTGATTAATAAGACGGCACTCCCATTTCTTTCTTAACCACAGTAAAATGCTACGGCTTGTCCCGGTGCGCCGGCAGGCAAACCCGGCCGATGGGCCCCAAGCAAGACCCCTTAACTGACCGTTTTATGTCCAAGAGCCCGTTCCACAAGCCCATCGAAATCAAGATTTCCACCGTCGTCGCTGTTTCCGCCATTTTGTATACCTCCGATGGCATCGCACTCGATGCCGCGCTGAATGAAATGACCGGGGGCGTGCCTGACTTTTTCGAAGGCGACCTGGCGGTGATCGACGTCGGCTCGCTGGCGCCCGGCTGCGAACGCATCGACTGGGCCAGCACCATTGCCCTGCTGAAGAAATACCGCCTCAATCCGGTGGCGGTGCGCCATGCGGCGCCGGACATGGTGGAAGAAATCCTGGCCCAGGGCCTGTCGCTCGATACTGGCAAGACTGAAGAACATACGGCGGCGGCGGCGCCGGTGCAGATGCCGGCCCCGGCGCCGGCGCCCGCCGCCGCCCCCGTGCCAACAACGGCCCCGGCGGCCGGCGCGATCGGCACCCTGATCATTGACACCCCGGTGCGCGCCGGCCAGCGCATTTATGCGCGGGGCGGCGACCTGATCGTGACGGCCGTCGTCAACAACGGCGCCGAAATCATCGCGGACGGCAGTATCCACGTGTACAACACGTTAAATGGCCGCGCCCTGGCGGGCGCGTCCGGCAACGCCAGCGCGCGTATCTTCGCGCTGTCGATGGCGCCGGAACTGGTGTCGATCGCGGGGGTGTACCGCACATTTGAAGATGGATTCCCGGCTGAGCATGCACGCAAACCCACGCAAGTGAGCCTGGAGGGCGACCGGCTGGATATACTATCCGTCAATGCAACGCCAACCCGCGCTTAAGTTGGATTAAGCAGCTCCCTGAGCTGCACTCTGAAAAGGATTATTTGTGGCAAGAATTATCGTTGTAACGTCCGGCAAGGGCGGTGTCGGCAAAACGACTTCCAGCGCCAGCTTTTCGACCGGCCTGGCCCTGCGTGGCCACAAGACTGCTGTGATCGACTTTGACGTCGGCCTGCGCAACCTTGACTTGATCATGGGTTGCGAACGCCGCGTGGTGTATGACCTGATCAACGTCATCAATAAAGAAGCAACGCTGAACCAGGCCCTGATCAAAGACAAGCACTGCGACAACCTGTTCATCCTGCCGGCTTCGCAAACGCGCGACAAAGACGCGCTGACCGAAGAAGGCGTGGAAGCCGTGTTGCATGAAATGATCAACATGGGCTTTGAATACATCATCTGCGATTCCCCGGCCGGTATCGAACACGGCGCCCTGATGGCACTGACCTTTGCCGACGAAGCCCTGGTGGTGACCAATCCGGAAGTGTCGTCGGTGCGCGATTCGGACCGCATCCTCGGCATCATCCAGGCCAAGTCGCGCCGCGCGCAATCGGGCGGCGAACCGGTCAAGGAACATTTGCTGATCACCCGCTACTCGCCGAAACGCGTGGAAGCGGACGAAATGCTGTCCTATGGCGACGTGCAGGAAATCCTGCGCATCCCGCTGATCGGCATCATCCCGGAATCGGAATCGGTGCTGCACGCCTCCAACCAGGGCAACCCGGCCATCCACTTCAAGGGCACCGACGTGGCCGAAGCGTATGAAGACGTGGTGTCGCGTTTCCTCGGCCAGGAAATCCCGCTGCGCTTTACCACGTATGAGAAACCGGGCTTCCTGCAGCGTATTTTCGGAGGCAAGTGACATGGCCCTGCTGTCTTTCCTGTTCCCCTCCAAGCCGAAGACGGCCAGCGCCGCCAAGGAACGGCTGCAAATCATCATTGCGCGCGAGCGCAATGGCCGCGCCGGTCCGGATTTCCTGCCGGCCCTGCACAAAGAGCTGATCGAAGTGATTTCCAAGTACACGAAAGTGGAAGCGGACGACATCAAGATTTCGCTGGACCGCCAGGGTAACCTGGAAGTGCTGGACGTCAACGTGGTGTTGCCGGATACCTGATCCGGTTCCAACATGAGGTGCCCGGCCTGAAGGCCCTGCACCTGCGAATGAAATCACGGCCGCTGCATGCGGCCGTTTTCATTGGCGAAGCGACTTTATTCAAGCCTCTTTCGTCATCAGCGCCCTGGCCACTGTAGCGCACGCGTCCACGTGCTGGTAGCCAATTTGCCTGAATGCGAAAAATCCGATCGCGGCGGACGCCGCCTGTCCCGCCAGCGGCACGAACCGGCTCACCTGCTTGGTCACCAGCTTGCTGGCGCTGCGCTGCAGCAATTTCAAGATGACTTCGCGCGTGATGTAGCGGCCCACCATGGTCCCGCCCACGCTGATGGCCGCCTCATAGGCGCGGATTTTTAACTGTGGCTGTAACCTGCCGACCTGCTCAGGTGTTAAGCCGAATTCACGATTGATGTCGTCGATCAGGGTGGCGAACAGGCGCAAATCCGTGACCACATCGAGCCCCGGCAGGGGCACTGCGGAAATGCCCGCCGAGACGGCGGCACGCCGTTGCACAAGACGCCGGCAACGGTCCCGCACCTCGGAAATCTCCTTCTCCGACGAGGGAACCAGCGTCCATTCAGGGGATTTTTTATCAAACATGGTTACTTTTTTGACTAGCTGCAATTGTACCAAAGGCCATTGTAAAGCCCACCTTGTCCGTGTACCGTGTGATGATGCGACGTGTTTAACTAGGCTATCATCTAATTCTCTTCGGAAAAAATTAACAGATTTAGCATAAAACACTGGCGTCCTTGTAACCACTTTTTAACTATTTTTCCGCTCAGCCTGGCGCATTCGGTATCATGCAGGCAGACACGGAACCCGCGACATCATGAGAATCGTTGTACTAGACAATGACCGTAGCCAAGCTGATTTGATCTGCCAGGTACTGACCTCGGCGGGCCACCTGTGCCACGGTTTCCAAAACGGTAAAGACTTGCTGACCCACATGCGCAAGGACAATTACGACATGTTAATCATGGAGTGGCAAGTGTCCGATATGACCGGTGCGGAAGTCGTCAAGCGCGCCCGCGAGCGCATGCCGGAAAAAGCCCCCATTTTGTTCCTCACCACCAGCTCCGGTGAAGACGATATCGTTGCCGGCCTGGCGGCCGGCGCCGATGACTACATGATCAAACCGCTGCGCCGCAGCGAAATGCTGGCCCGGGTGCAAGCGCTGCTGCGGCGCGCCTACCCGACGCAAAATGGCGCCGAGCAATTGCAATTTGGCCAATACACGTTCGAAACCCGCCCGGGCCGCCTGTTGATGGATGGCGCCGTGCTGGATGTGACGCACAAGGAATTCTCGCTGGCCCTGCTGTTCTTCCGCAACCTGGGCCGTCCGCTGTCGCGCGCTTATATCCATGAAGCCGTCTGGATCCGTGAAACCACGATTCCATCGCGCACCATGGACACCCACGTTTCCCGCGTCCGCAACAAATTGCAGCTGAAGCCGGAAAACGGCTTCCGCCTGGTGCCGGTCTACAGCTACGGCTACCGCCTGGAAAAACTCGGCGCATAAACACCCGCCGCAATCCCCGCGTCCGCGCGGCGGCGGTGCCACAACACCGCTGCGGCGCTATAGCCGTCATTACCCCCGGCGGCCGGTGCCGCCGGGCACATCACGGTATAATGGCCACTGGCGTCTACTTCCGTCATTCCAATATACCGTTCCGTGATGCAACTGCTTGCCGTCGGCCTCAACCACACCACCGCGCCTGTTTCGCTGCGCGAACGGCTGGCGTTCGCGCCAGACCAGCTCGGTGACGCGGTGCGTGCGGCGCAAGCCTGGTTTGGCCGCAGCGCCACGCGCGGCAATGACGAAGCGGCAATCTTATCGACCTGCAACCGCACGGAATTGTATGGCGCCAGCCAGGCCGCCAACCCGCTCGACGCGGGCGCCCACTTCCTGGCCGATTTCCACCACTTGAATTACAGCGAATTGCGGCCGCATTTGTACATGCTGCCGCAGCACGATGCCGTGCGCCACACGTTCCGCGTCGCTTCCGGACTCGATTCCATGGTGCTGGGCGAAACGCAAATCCTGGGCCAGATCAAGGATGCGATCCGCACGGCGGAAGAGGCCGGCGGCCTCGGCACGTATTTGCACCAGCTGTTCCAGCGCAGTTTTTCCGTCGCCAAGGAAGTGCGCAGCACCACGGAAATCGGCGCGCACAGCGTGTCGATGGCGGCTGCCGCCGTGCGCCTGTCGCAGCGCATCTTTGACAAGATCGCCGAACAGCACGTGCTGTTCATCGGCGCCGGTGAAATGATCGAGCTGTGCGCCACGCACTTTGCCGCGCAAAATCCCAAGTCCATCACGATTGCCAACCGCACCATGGAGCGCGGCGAGCAATTGGCGCACCGCTTCAGCGCGAAAGCCATGCGGCTGGCGGAATTGCAGGACAAGCTGCACCAATACGACATCGTAATTTCCTGCACCGCCTCGTCGCTGCCGCTGATCGGCCTGGGCATGGTCGAGCGCGCGGTGAAAGCGCGCCGCCACAAGCCGATGTTCATGGTGGACCTGGCCGTGCCGCGCGATATCGAGCCGGAAGTGGGCCGCTTGAATGACGTGTTCCTGTACACCGTGGACGACCTCGGCAAAGTCGTGCAAACCGGCCTGGAAAACCGCCAGGCCGCCGTGGCGCAAGCGGAAGCCATTATTGAAACGCGGGTGCAATCGTTCATGCACTGGATCGATGACCGCGCCGTGGTGCCGGTGATCCAGGGCTTGCAGGAAAGCGGCGAAGCACTGCGCCTGCTGGAACTGGAACGCGCCCGCAAGATGCTGGCCAAGGGCGAAGATATCGACACGGTGCTGGAAGCGCTGTCGAAAGGCCTGACCGCGAAATTCATGCACGGTCCGCAGCAGGCGCTGCACCGGGCCCAGGGCGACGAGCGCGCCCAATTGGCGGTCTTGCTGCCGCAGTTATTCAACAAGCGCCGTTAGCTTTCCCCTCCGCGGTACCGGCGCCCCCGCGCGCCTTCGCTATGCCTGCGCCAGCCTGGCGCGATTCTCAACACGCACTGCCCAACATTACCAAGATCAACTATGAAACCATCGATGCTGGCCAAGCTGGACCAACTGGCCAACCGCCTGACCGAGCTGAATGAATTGCTGATGTCCGAAGGCGCCACCGCCAATATGGACAGCTACCGCAAGATGACGCGCGAACACGCGGAACTGGGGCCACTGGTGGCGCTGTACCAGTCTTACCAGGGTGTGCTGGGCGATATCGCGGAAGCGCAAGGCATGCTGTCCGATCCGGACATGAAGGAATTCGCGCAGGAAGAAATCGAAGCGGGCAAGGCACGGCTGGCGGAGCTGGCGCTGGAATTGCAAAAGATGCTGTTGCCGAAAGATGCGAACGATGAGCGCAACATCTTCCTGGAAATCCGCGCCGGCACGGGCGGCGATGAATCCGCGCTGTTCGCGGGCGATTTGCTGCGCATGTACACGCGCTTTGCCGAGCGCAACCGCTGGCAAGTGGAAATGGTGTCGGAGTCGGCGTCGGACCTGGGCGGCTACCGCGAAGTCATCGTGCGATTGGTGGGCAATGGCGTGTATTCGAAGCTGAAATTCGAATCGGGCGGCCACCGCGTGCAGCGCGTGCCCGCCACGGAAACCCAGGGCCGCATCCACACGTCGGCCTGCACGGTGGCGGTGATGCCGGAAGCCGATGAAGTCGAGGACGTGCACATCAACCCGGCCGACCTGCGCATCGATACCTTCCGCGCCTCCGGCGCCGGCGGCCAGCACATCAATAAAACCGACTCCGCCGTGCGCCTGACGCACTTGCCGACCGGGATCGTGGTGGAGTGCCAGGACGACCGTTCGCAGCACAAGAACAAGGCGCAAGCCATGAAAGTGCTGGCGGCCCGCATCAAGGACGTGCAATTGCGCGAACAGCAATCGAAGGAAGCGGCCACCCGCAAGAGCCTGATCGGTTCCGGCGACCGCAGCGAACGCATCCGCACCTACAACTTCCCGCAAGGCCGCATGACGGACCACCGCATCAACCTGACCCTGTACAAGCTGGACTTCATCATGGACGGCGACCTGACGGAACTGACCAACGCCCTGGCCGCCGAACACCAGGCCGAACTGCTGGCCGCCCTCGGCGACTAAAATTGGGGTCAGGCGTGCATTCGTGCGTTTTTCCCGTGGGGTCAGGCGTGCATTGATGCATTCCGATGCCCCTGGAACCCGCGCCAGCACTGGATTCCACGCCGGCCATGCATGGCCGGCATACGGACTGGGCCGCAACCAAATTAGCGGCCCAGTCCGCGTGTTCTCCTATGTGGAGAATGCACGATTGCACGCCTGACCCCACGTGGTAAGCGCATCAATGCACGCCTGACCCCACTTTAAGAATGAAATAAGGCCGCTGCGTGGCGATTGTGCGAGAATCCCGCCTTTAACCTGGATCAAAGACGACGATGAAACCACGCACCTTGCTTCTGTCCATCGCACTGGCCTGTTTCGGGCTGATCGGCGTTGCCTTGTATTTACAGCACGTCGCCAACCTGGCGCCCTGCCCGCGTTGCGTGATCCAGCGTTACGCTTTCCTCGCCGTCGGCTTCGTCGCCCTGACCGGTTATTTCCTGAATTCCGTGAAAATCCCCAGCGCCATCGCGCTGCTGGCCGCGCTGGGCGGCTTGTTTGCGGCCGGGCAGCATTTGTACATCATTGCCCACCCGAGCTTTGGCTGCGGCATCGACCCGGTGGAGAATTTCCTCAACCAGTTGCCGACCGCGCACATCATGCCGTTCCTGTTTGAATCGTATGGCGCGTGCGAACATGCCGATGAATTCCTCGGCCTGTCGATCCCGCAGTGGTCGTTCCTGTGGTTCGGCCTGTTCGCGGTGGCGCTGGGCCGGATCTTGCTGCGCAGCCGCAAGGTATGACCACCACCGTCGCCCAGTTGCAAGTCCAGTCGCTGCTGGACCCGCTGGATAACCGCATCCTGCTGTGCCACGCGCTGGGCCTGACGCGCGTGGGCCTGATCACGCAATCGGAACGCATCCTGACCGGCGACGAGCGCCTGCGCTTCGACGCGCTGGTGCAGCGCCGCCTCAACGGTGAACCGATCGCGTATATCGTCGGCCAGCGCGAATTCTACGGCTTGCCGTTCAACGTCAGTCCCGCCGTGCTGATCCCCCGTCCCGACACCGAATTGCTGGTGGAACTGGCGCTGGAGCGCCTGCCCCCGCGCGCCAACGTCCTCGATATGGGCACCGGCAGCGGCGCGATAGCCGTTGCGATCGCCCACAGCCGTCCGGACGCCGCCGTCACGGCGCTCGACGTCAGCCCGCCCGCGCTGGATGTGGCGCGCAGCAACGCCACCCTGAACCACGCCAAGGTGCGCTTCCTGCACAGCGACTGGTACAGCGCGGTGCAGGGCGAGCGCTTTGGCCTGATCGCTTCCAACCCGCCCTACATCGTGGCCGGCGACCGCCACCTGTCCGAAGGCGATTTGCGCTTCGAGCCGCCAGGCGCGCTGACCGACCACGCCGACGGCCTGACCTGCCTGCGCACCATCATCGGCGGCGCGCCGCGGCACCTGGAAACAGGCGCCTGGCTGTTGATGGAACACGGCTATGACCAGGCCGAAGCGGTGCGCGCCCTGCTGTCCGCGCAGGGGTACACTGAAGTGCAGAGCTGGCGCGACCTGGCCGGCATCGAACGCGTCAGCGGCGGGCGCCGCCCGGCCTGACCGGCGCGTCATCGGCCCGCCACACGGGGCTGTTACACTGGCGCATCCAGCCCGGGCCGCACGCCTGTCGCGCCCCGGGCAACCGGTTTTCAGGGCTCATTAAACACGGTCGTCCGATTTCGGTTAATCTCGCACAATATTTTTTTGCTGCACCAGAAAGGAAGATCAAATTGTCCAATCTTTTGACACGCCGTCTTGCCCTGCTGGCCGATGAACAACATCGGTCCGTGCTGGCGGGCGGCCTGCGCGGCATAGAGCGAGAAACCCTGCGGATCGACCCCACGGGCCACATGGCGGCCACCCCGCATCCTGTGGCGCTGGGCTCAGCGCTCACCCACCCGGAAATCACCACCGATTACGCGGAAACCCTGCTGGAATTCATTACCCCGGCCGAGCATGACATCGCTACCACCCTGGACAAGCTCGATGGCATCCACCGTTTTGCCTACAGCAAACTGGGCAGCGAAATGCTGTGGAGCCAGTCGATGCCGTGCGAATTGCCGCCGGAAGAAGACATCGCCATCGCGTGGTACGGCACGTCGAACATCGGCATGCTGAAACACGTGTACCGCCGTGGCCTGGCCGTGCGCTATGGCAAAGCCATGCAATGCATCGCCGGCATCCACTACAATTTTTCGCTGGACGAGCGCCTGTGGCGCGTGCTCGACGAGCATGAAAACCCGCAGCAAAAGCTGTCGGCCAAGGCCTACCAGTCGGAGAGCTATTTCGCCACCATCCGCAACTTCCGCCGCTACAGCTGGCTGCTGATGTATCTGTTTGGCGCGTCGCCGGCCCTGTCGGCCAATTTCCTGCGCGGCCGACCGCACAAGCTGGAACGGCTGTCGGACGACACCCTGTACCTGCCATACGCCACCAGCCTGCGCATGAGCGACCTCGGTTACCAGAACGATGCGCAATCAGGCCTCAGCCCGCACGAAAACTGCCTCGACAGCTATGTCGCGACCTTGACCAAAGCCGTCAACCAGCCTTACGCGCCGTACGGGGAAATCGGCACCAAGCGCGATGGCGAATGGGTGCAGCTGTCGACCAATGTGATCCAGATCGAGAACGAGTATTACGCGACGATCCGCCCGAAACGCGTGATCCGCAGCGGCGAGCGTCCGTTGCAGGCGCTGTGCTCGCGCGGCGTGCAATACATTGAAGTGCGCTGCATGGATGTCGATCCGTTCGAGCCGGTCGGTATCAGCGTGGAAACCGGCCGCTTCCTCGATGTCTTCCTGCTGTATTGCGCACTGCAAGACAGTGCAAAAATCTCCGAGGAAGAAGGCCGCATCCACACCGGCAATTTCGCCCGCACGGTGAAGGAAGGCCGCCGTCCGGGCCTGGCGCTGATGCGCGATGGCGCCGAAGTCTTGCTGACGGACTGGGGCCGGACCTTGCTGGAACAATTCCGCCCGGTGGCGCAATTGCTGGACCGCCAGCGCGGCGGGACCGCGCACGTCGATGCGCTGAACGCGCAATTGCCGAAGCTGGCCAATCCCGAGCTGACGCCATCGGCCCGCGCGCTGCGTGAGATCCGCGAGTTGAACGGTTCGTATGCGGCCTTCGGCCTGCGCCAGAGCGAGCGCCACGCCGCGGCCTTCCGCAGCCGTCCACCGACCACAGAGGAACAGGCGTATTTCGGCAAGCTGGCCAGCGTCTCGCTGGAAGAACAGACCGAACTCGAACGCACGCAGACCGGCAACTTCGATGACTTCGTTGCCGCCTACCGCGCCAGCAACCTGTGCAAGGATTTCACCGACGTGCCCTGCTAAACCGGCGCTATGCTGACCTTCTACAACGAGCTGCACAGCCAGCACCGTGGCCGCCACGAATTTTTCCGTGGCGAGCTGGTGCCGTGCTTTGAAAAGCCGGAGCGGGTCGAGCAAGTGCTGGCGGAACTGGGCCGGCGCGGCCTGGGACAAATCGTCACGCCGCACAGCGTGCCGCCGATGACCCTGGAGCGGGTGCACACACCGCGCTACCTGGCCTTCCTGCGCAATGCCTGGGCCGACTGGGTCGCGCTCGATCCCGCCAATGCGAACAAGGATGCGTTCCCCGCCGTCTGGCCGGTGCGCACGCTGCGCGCCGATATCGAACCCGATAATTTTTGCGCAAAGCTGGGCCTGTATTCGATGGACAGCGGCACGCCGCTCACGTCCGGCACCTGGACCGCCGCCAAGAGCGGCGCCGATTGCGCCGTCAATGCCGCGCACGCGCTGCGCCTGGGCGAACGGGCCACGTTTGCCCTGACCCGCCCGCCCGGCCACCATGCCGGTGCGGACTTCTATGGCGGCTACTGCTTCCTCAACAACGCGGCGCTGGCCGCGCAGCACATGCTCGATGACGGCGCCCGCAAAGTCGCCATCCTCGACATCGACTACCACCACGGCAACGGCACCCAAAGCATTTTCTATGACCGCAGCGACGTGCTGTTCGTGTCGATCCACGCCGACCCGCGCAGCGAATACCCGTTTTACCTCGGCCACGCCGATGAAACCGGCCTGGGCGCGGGCCTCGGCTACAACGTGAATTTGCCGCTGCCGCACGGCGCCAGCACCACCGCCTGGTTCGCCGCGCTGGAAACCGCCTGCCTGCGCCTGCAAATGTTCCAGCCGGAAGCGCTGGTGGTGTCGCTCGGCGTCGACACCTTTGCCGGCGACCCGCTGTCGCACTTCGGCCTACAAAGCGCGGATTACCTGCGCATCGGCGAACGCCTGGCTTACCTCGGCTTGCCGACCGCCTTTGTTTTCGAGGGCGGGTATGCGGTCAAGGAACTGGGTGTCAATGTGGTCAACGTGCTGGAAGGGTTTGAGACGGCCTTATAGGGCGTTACAATCCGGGCAACCTGTTATCCGGAGCCTGTTTTGAAGCTGATCGCCGCCTGTCTGTCCACCCTGGCCTTGTTGCATTCGACCACCGTGCTGGCCACCACCACCGGGTCGGAGCTCACCACGTCCAACCTGGTGGCCTGCAAGCCCGAATGGCCCAAGGAAGCATTGCGCAAGGAACAAACCGGAACCGTGATACTGGCCTTCCACATCGACGTGGACGGTTCGGTACTGGCGACCGAACTGCGCAAATCCAGCGGCTTCCCGCTGCTGGACGACGCGGCGCGCGCGGGCCTGGTCCGCTGCAAGTTCAAGCCGGGCATCGTCAATGGCGTACCTGCGCGCGTCTGGACCCAGGTACAGTACGTGTGGACGCTGGAACAATCCAGTCCCGCACAGCAAGAACTCATCCGCCAGCAAGCGGCGCTGTATCGTGACCGGGCGCTGTCCGGCGACGCGGATGCACTGCTGGCCATGGCGCAAGCCCATGCGAAAGGCACGCCGCTGGAAGTGACGGGCCCGGCGACGATGCGGCAAGCGCTGGCGCAAAGCCCGGCCGCGGCGCAATATGAGCTGGCCAACCGCCTGTCCACGGGCGAAGGCGCATTGCGCGATGCCAGCGAAGCGCTGGTCTGGTTCCGCGCCTCGGCCGAAGCCGGCTATGCCCCCGCCCAATTCAAGCTGGGCTGGCACTATGACTGGGGCCGCGGTGTGGCGCGCAATGCCGGACTGGCCATCAACTGGTACCTCAAGGCTGCGGCGCAAGGCCACCATATTGCGGAATACTACCTGGGCGGCATATACCACGATGCCCGCGGCGTCCCGCGCGACTATGCGCAAGCGGCCGCGTGGTACCGCAAGGCGGCCGAGGGCGGCGATACGTGGGCCCAGGCCAATCTGGGCCGCATGATCATGCGTGGCAATGGCGTGGAAAAAAATCCGGCCGAGGCGCTGCGCTGGCTGCGCCTGGCCGCCGCCAGCGATAACCATGCAGCGGAAGGCGACCTGGCGCTGATGTATTTCCTCGGCATCGGCGTGGCCGACGACGACGCGCAAGGCATCGTGTATCTGCGCAAGGCCGCCGAGGGCGGCGACCAGCCGTCCCAATTGCGCCTGTCGCTGGCGCTATCGTATGGCGTACGCATGCCGCTCAACCACACGGAAGCCATGCACTGGCTGCGCAAGCTGGCGGAACGGGGCCATGCCACCGGGCAGAACAACCTCGGCTATTCCTACGAAATCGGGCGCGGCGTGCCACAGGATTACGTGACCGCGCGCGACTGGTACGCGCAAGCCGTCGCCCAAGGCAACGGCAGCGCCGAGGCGGCGCTGGGCGGACTGTTCGAACATGGCCAGGGGGTGGAGCGGAATTTACCCAAAGCCATCGAGCTATACCAGGCAGCCATCGGCCACAACAATGCCGATGGCATGCAGCGCATGGCGGCGCTGCATGATGCCGGGCGGGGCGTGGAAAAGAATCCAGCCGCCGCCCGCGCACTGTATGAACGCTCTGCCGCCCTGGACAATGAAAAAGCCATGCGCCGTTTGGCGGCCGCGTACGAACAGGGCGACTGGGGCATGACGCCGGACCCGGCCCAGGCGCAGGCCTGGCGGAGCAAGGCGGACAGCAAGGCGGCGCGGCCGATGGAGCCGTTTGCGCTGTAAAGGACGCCGGGAACAAGGTTCGTACAAAAATACGAACCATCCATAAAAATCGCTTGCAATTAAATAGCGCACGATCTATAGTGTGCACATACCCGCTGCGCAGTACAATGTGCGGCACCAACCAAGTAGTACACGATGTAATCGCTAACTATTGAAAAGGAGCATCAATCATGGCACTGGAACAAGTACTGTACACCGCACACGCTAAATCCACCGGTGGCCGCGAAGGCCGCGCTGTGTCCTCCGACGGCGCACTGGACGCGAAACTGACCACCCCGAAAGAACTGGGCGGCAACGGCCTGCCAGGCACCAACCCTGAACAACTGTTCGCAGCGGGCTACTCGGCCTGCTTCATCGGCGCCATGAAATTCGTCGGCGGCCGTGACGGTATCGCCGTGCCGGCGGACGTATCGATCGACGCGTCGGTCGGCATCGGCCCGATCCCTAACGGCTTCGGTATCCAGGTTGAACTGAAAGTGTCGCTGCCAGGCCTGGACCGCGCCACCGCCGAGAAACTGGTGCAGGCTGCGCACATCGTTTGCCCATACTCGAACGCCACCCGTGGCAACATCGACGTCACGCTGACCCTCGTTTAAGATTCGGCGCACGGCATCACAAAGGCGCCACGGCGCCTTTTTGCATTTCTGCACGTACAATCAGGGCTCTACACACAGGAGTTCCGAATGATTGAATGGCAGTGGCAAGCGTTTAAAGACATGGCGGTGGCGGACCTGTACCAGGTGCTGTATCACCGCCAGCAAGTATTCGTGCTGGAACAGCAGTGCCTGTATCCGGACATCGACCATTTCGACCAGGACGCCCATCACCTGACCGCGTGGGTCGTCAAGGATGGCAAGCGCGAACTGGCGGCCTGCCTGCGCGTGATTGCGCCCGGTGTCAAATACACGGAAATGTCGCTGGGCCGCATCCTGTCGACCCAGGCCGCGCGCGGCACCGGTGTCGGACGCCTGCTGGTGGCCAAAGGCATCGAACACGCGGAAGCGCTGTATCCGGGCCACGCGTGCCGCATCGGCGCGCAGCAATACCTGGAACAGTTTTACGGCAGCTTCGGTTTCAAGACCGTCAGTGAACCGTATGATGAAGACGGCATCATGCACGTCGAGATGGTGCGCTGAACCCTCGCCCCTAGAACGACATGATGAAGCGTGCGCCCTCTCCAACGGAGCGCGCATAGCGCACCATGCCGCCATTGGCGTGCACCAGCTGGCGCACCAGCGCCAGCCCGATGCCCCGGCCCTGCTTTTTCGTGGAAAAGAAAGGCGTGAATATGTGGGCGGCCAGATCGTCCGGCACGCCGCAGCCATTGTCCGCCATCTCGATCTGCAGCCGCCCGCCTTTGCCCAGCCGCGCTTGCACGGTGACGGCGGGACGTGCACGGTCCTGCGCCGCTTCCAGTGCATTTTTCAGCAAATTGATCAACGCCTGTTCCAGCTGGCCTGGGTCCACCATCACTTCCAGCGACGCCGGCTCCACGGAAAACGCGGCCATGCCGCCATGCGCCTGCCATTGCGGCGTGATCAACGCGGACAGCCGTGCAAACAAGTCCTGCAAGCGCACCCGCTCCGGCTGTGGTGGCGGCACGGTGGATAACGTGCGGTAACTGCCGACGAAATCCACCAGGCTGGCCGCGCGGCGCGCGATGGCATCCAGCGCGGTTGCCATGTCCGCCGCCACGTCGCTGTCCAGCGCAGCGCTGGCGCCCATGCTGCCTGAGGCGCCCGGCGCACCAGCATCAGCACCAGCACCACGCGCTTCCGCCAGCAAATCACACGCGGTGCGCGACAGCGACGCCACCGGCGTCAGTGAATTCATGATTTCATGGGTCAGCACCTGCACCAGCTGGCGCCAGGCTTGCATGGCTTCCGCTTCCAGCTCGCTTTCCACCGGCATCAAGGCGGCCAGCCGCTGGCTGTCGCCCTGCAACGTCAATGCCGCCACCGAAACCAGCGCCCGTTCCGCGCCCCGCTCCGTGTCATAACGGATCAGTGTGCGGCCCTGCGCAGGCTGGGCCGCCACCAGTTGCAGCAATTGCGCGGGATCGCTGGCGCGGCCCGGCGCCAGCAGGCGGCGTGCGCCGGCGTTCAGCGCCGTCACGGCGCCCGCGCCATCGATGCGGAACAGGGCCATCGGCGCGTGTTCCAGGTGCGCTTCCAGGGTTTGCGCCGTGTCGAGCAGCGCGCGCCGGTCCGGCGTCAGCAGGCCATCATCCGCCGCCTGCGCGGCCACCGTGGGGGCGATGGCCGCGCGGCCGGCCAACCGCCGCACGCTGCACCACACCACGCTTGCCGCCACCACGCCGCCTATTGCGCACAGCACCAGCCAGCGCGGCGCCTGCGCCGACTGCGCCGCAGGCACGACAGCGGCGGACAGCGCCATTAACACCGCCATGCCACCGGCAATGGCCAATTGCAGGCGCCGTTCAGATGCCATGTTTTTCCAGCTTGCGGTACAGCGCGGCGCGGCTGACGCCCAGCATGCGCGCCGCATGGCTGATATTGCCGCCGGCCGCCGCCAGCGCAGCTGCAACCGCATCGCGCTCCAGCGCGTTCAGGGTCAGGTCGCCGCCGGCGCCAGGATCCTGCGCCGCCTGCGGATACACGGCAGTGGCGCCACCGGCCATCGCGTCTGGCGGCGGCAATGGCGCGGCAACCGGCATTGCCACAGGCGCCGCCTGGGGAAAACCAAAATCATCGACGCTGTACTCGGCGCCGGCGCCGAGAATCGCCGCCCGCTCGCACGCATGCCGCAAGGCGCGCACATTGCCCGGCCAGCCATAGTCTTCCAGCCGCGCCAGCGCCGCCGCAGCGACGTCTCTTGCGGGACGCTGGTATTGCTGTTCATAGTGCGCCAGGTAATGCCGCAACAGCAGCGCAATATCGCCGCGCCGTTCGCGCAGCGGCGGTACGCGCAGGACGATGGTGTTCAGGCGGAACAACAAATCCGGCCGGAACACGGATGCATCGAACAGCCGCGCCTCGTCGAGGTTGGTGGCGCTGACGATCCGCACATCGACGCTTTCCGCACGGTCCGCGCCGATCGGCGTGACTTCCCGGCGCTCCAGCGCCGTCAACAGCTTGGCCTGCGCCGGCAACGGCAAGTTGCCGATTTCATCGAGGAATAAGGTGCCGCCGCGCGCTGCCTGGAAGCGCCCCGCGCGATCCGCCTTCGCATCCGTGAAAGCCCCTTTGCGGTGGCCAAACAATTCGCTTTCAAAAGTCGATTCCGGCAGCGCGCCCATATCCACCGGCAGGAACGCGCCGGCGGCGCGGCGCGAGGCCAGGTGCACGGCGCGCGCCACCAGTTCCTTGCCGACGCCGTTCTCTCCCAGCACCAGCACATTCGCTTCGGTCGGCGCCACGCTGGCTATCATGGTGCGCAGCGCCTGCATGGCGGGCGAATCGCCCATCAGCGCGGAGGCCGATGGCGCCGCCACGGCAACCGGCGCGCGGGCCGCCAGCGCGCTGTCGATGGCCGCCACCAGGCGTGCGTTATCCCACGGCTTGGTAATGAAATCGCAGGCGCCGCGCTTCAATGCCTGCACCGCAAGCGGCACGTCCGCATACGCGGTCATGGCAATCACAGCGGCAGGATTGCTGTGCGCACGCAGCACATCCAGCGCAGCCAGCCCTTCCGCGCCATCGCTGCGGCCCGGCGTGAAGTTCATGTCCAGCAGCACGACATCCGGCGCCTCGCGCGCCAGCAGCGCCGGCAGCGCGGCGGGCGCGTTCAGCACGGACACCTTGCCATGGCGCCGCCGCAGCAGCATTTGCGCCGCGCACGCGACGTCGGCATCGTCGTCGAGGATCAGGATATGGCTCGTCATGCGGCGCATTCTAGCAACAAACCATTGCCTTGCATGCGATGTTTTGAGGGCCCCGCGCGCACTGTCCGGAATCGGACAGCGCCAGTGGCCGCATGCGGACAGGTTGGCACCAAAAACCCCGCCAACCTCCGTTTCAGGCAGGTGGCACGCCCTTTGCAGAAGACAACCACCATGACGCCATCCAACCACATCCCCCATCTGCAACCCGCGACCGGCGCGGCCATGGACACCATCGTCCCCCGCAAGCGTGGCAAGGCCATCGCGCTGGCGGCGCTGGCCACCGCCGTTGCCATCGCCATTCTGGCCATGCTGTGGCAACAGATGCCGCGCGGCTTGCAAGTCCAGGCCGCCGACCTGCGCGTCGCCACCGTGGAGCGGGGCGTGTTCCGCGACGACGTGGCGGTGCGTGCCAGCGCGGAACCGCTGCGCTCCGTGATGCTCGATTCAGTGGAATCGGGCCGCGTCGAAGAAATCTCGGCGCGCGACGGCGACATCGTCGCGCAAGGCCAACTCCTGTTCCGCATCGCCAATCCGCAGCGCCACCTGGAATTGCTGGCGCGCCAGGCGGAACACGCGCAACAAATTTCCAACCTGTCGAACTTGCGCGTGGCGCAGGAAGCGGCGGCCAGCGACCACCAGCGCCGGCTGGACGACTTGCTCTTTACATTGCAACAATCGGAAAAACAGCATGCACGCACCACGCGGCTGGCCGCGCAGGGCTATGTCTCGGCGGCGGCGCTGGAAGAGTCGGCAGACCGCCTGGCGCACCAGCGGCAGGCGCTGGCGCAGGCACAGGGCGCCGGCGCCATGGACAGTAAGGTGCGCGCCCACGCACTGGCGCAACTGGGCGCCGCCATCGATGGCTTGCAATCCGGCCTGAAGCTGGTGGGCGCCACGGTGGAAGCACTGGCGGTGCGCGCGCCGGCTGCCGGGCGGCTGACGGACTTCCGCCTACAGGTTGGCGAATCGATTGCGGCCGGCAAGCATGTGGGCCGCATCGACGATCCGCAGCGCTTCAAGCTGACCGCGCAAGTCGATGAATTCTACCTGGCGCGCATGGCGGCCGGACGCGCGGCGCAAGTGCGCATCGACGAGCGCAGCCATGGCGCGCAAGTCACCAAGGTCTATCCGCAAATCCGCGACGGCCGCTTCACCCTGGAACTGGAATTCACCGGCGCACAACAGCCGGCGCTGAATCCCGGCCAGGGCGTGGACGTGCGCATCACCCTGGGCGATCCGGCGCCCGCCGTTCTGCTGCCCTATGGCGCCTGGGCCGCCGACAGCGGCGGACTGTGGGTCTATGTGGTGGCGGCCGATGGCGGCAGCGCCCAGTTGCGCGAACTCCGCCCCGGACGCCGCAACCACAGCCAGGTCGAAGTACTGGCGGGCCTGGCGCCGGGCGACCGGGTCATCGTATCCGGCTACGCCAATTACGGGAAATCGCCCGCGCTGCACATCTCACGGTAAAGTCACTCCCTCAAACAAAGGAACACCCATGCTCAAGCTATCCGCTGTCAGCAAAATCCACGAAGCGGGCGAAGTCCGCACCACCGCGCTCGACCGCCTCGACCTGCAAATCGACGCCGGCGAATATGTCGCCATCACCGGACCGTCCGGCTGCGGCAAATCCACCCTGCTCGGCATCCTCGGCCTGCTGGACGTGCCGTCCAGCGGCGAATACTGGTTCGATGGCCAAAATGTCGCCGGCTGGAGCGAAGCGCAGTTGAACACGCTGCGGCGCGGCCGCATCGGCTTCATCTTCCAGAGCTTCAACCTGATCGAGGAATTGAGCGTATCTGAGAACGTCGAACTGGCGCTGGAATACACGGGAATCGGCAAGGCGGAACGCCGCGCCAAGGTCACGGCCATGCTGAACAAGCTGGGTGTGCTGCACCGCGCGGCCCACCGGCCGTCGCAACTGTCTGGCGGCCAGCAGCAGCGCGTGGCGATTGCCCGCGCGCTGGTGGCCGGCCCCGCCCTGCTGCTGGCCGACGAACCCACCGGCAACCTCGATTCCGCGCACGGCGACGAAGTCATGCGCCTGCTGCGCAGCATCAACCTGGAAGGCACCACGGTGGTGATGGTGACGCACTCGCCGACGCACGCGGCCCAGGCATCGCGCACCCTGAACCTGCTCGATGGCCGCATCATGGTTGACGCGCTACGCGCCGCATGAGGGGCTTGGACTTTCGTATCGCGTGGCGCCTGCTGCTGCGCGAACCCGGCCATTCGGCGGTGGCGATCGCGGGGCTGGCGGTGGCGTTTGCCGCCTGCTTCCTGCTGCTGGGCTATGTGCGCCACAGCCTCGGTTATGACCGCCATGTGCCGGATTCCCAGCGCGTGGTTGCCGTCAAACAGCGCATCAATTTCTTCCCCCGGCCGGAATGGCAGCTCCATGCGTACTTCCCGCTGCGCCGGGCCGCCGTGGACAGCGGCATGGTGGAATCCTCCACCATCGTGCATCGATTGGGGTTCCCGTTGCGCGCCGCAGGCCGGTTGCAGAGCGTCAGCCTGCAGGCGGTGGACCGCGCATTCGGCCCCCTGTTCGGCGTGCGTACCGTCGCAGGCGACCTCGATGCCGCCCTGGCGCAACCGGATGGCCTGGCGCTGACCCTGTCTGCCGCGCAGCGCCTGTTTGGCCGCCAGCCGGCGCTTGGGCAGCGGGTGGAAGCGGGCGGCGCAGCGCTGCAAGTGCGCGCCATCGTGGCCGACCCGCCGGCAGCCACCATGCAACCCTATGCGGCGCTGGTGGGCCTGGTGTCCAGCGCATGGCCACCCGGCGACCGGCAAGACCTCGATAACATCAACAACCAGCAGCGTGGCGGCATTTACCTGAAGCTGAAACCGGGCGCCGACGTGGATGCGCTGGCGCGGCAATTGCAGCGCTTCGTGGAACAAGCCCCGGATCAGCAGCGCGTCCGCAACAGTGAGCTGGGACGCAGCCTGAATAGCCGCAACGTGACCGACATCGCACTGCTCCCGCTGCGCGATGTGTATTTCGACGAAGACCTGGCACACAGCCGCGATGGCGACAAGCATGGCCGGCGGGACGCGGTGCTGGCATTGACGGGCGTGATGGCGCTGATCCTGCTGCTGGCGGTCAGCAATTACATCAACCTGGCCACCATCCGCACGGTACGCCGCCAGCGTGAAGTCGCCATGCGCAAATTGCTGGGCGCCGGGCCCGCGCGGCTGGCCGTGCAATTGCTGGCCGAATCCATGCTGGTGGCATTGCTGGCGGCCCTGTGCGGCATGCTGCTGGCCTGGCTGCTGCTGCCCGCGTTTGGCGCGCTGGTGGCGCGCCCGCTCGACGGTGTGGCCAACGGGGAAAACGCCGCACTGGCGCTATTGCTGGCGATCGGCACCGGGTTGTGCGCCGGCGCGTATCCCGCCTGGATCGCCATCGGCGTGCGGCCGGCCGCCGCGCTGGCGGGACGGGGCGACATGGAAACCATGGGTGGCCTGTGGCTGCGCCGCGCGCTGACCGTGCTGCAATTTGCCGTGGCCATGGGACTGACCGGCACCGCCGCCGCAATCGCCTGGCAAGCCCACTATGCCAGCGCTGCATGGCGCGGCTTCGATCCGGAAGGCTTGTACACGCTGGACTTGCCCGACGACAGCGGTACGGCGCAAGGCGCCGGCCTGGTGGCGGCGCTGCGCGCCCTGCCTGGCGTGCAGGGAGTAGCAGGTGTTTCCGAAGCGGTCGGGCGCGACGGTCAGAAAATCACGGGCACCATGCGCAGCCGCGACGGCCACAACGTCCGGCTGGAATTCAAAATGGTCAGTCCGGAATTCTTCCAGCTATATGGCGTCATGCCATTGCATGGCCGCCTGTTCGATCCGGCCCGCGACCGCATCGATGCGCCCCCCGGCGCCGTGCTCAATACAGCGGCGGCATTGGCGCTCGGCTATGCCACACCGGCAGAGGCAGTCGGCCAATACATCGGCATCGCGCCGGATATCCGATTCACCAGCCTGCGCATGGGGGCGCAACCGATGGTTTATATGCTGAACCATACCCACGTGCTGACCTTCCGCAGCAACGAGGACAGCGCAACCTTGCAAAACCGCATCCAACCATTATGGGACCGCTATTTCCCGAACAATACGCTGGACGTGCGCCGCGTGGCCAGCTGGTTCGGCGACGCCTACGAAGAAGACCTGCGCATGGCGCGCATACTGGGCGCAGCGGCCATCATCGCCACGGCGCTGGCGGCCAGCGGCATGTATGTACTGGCCGCCTATAGCGTCCAGCGGCGCCGCCGCGAAATCGTGCTGCGCAAGCTGCATGGCGCCGGCCGGGCCGCCATTGCGCGGCTGGTCGGATGGGAATTTGCCGTGCTGCTGGGCGCTGGCGCCCTGCTCGGCCTGCCGCCCGCCGCGATGGCGATCCGCCGGCACCTGGCCGGTTTTGCCGAACATGCGCCGATGCTGGGCTGGTGGCCGCTGGCAGGGGCGCTGCTGCTGGCGGTGCTGGTGGCATTGGCGGCGACGGCGCGCCATACGGTGGCGGCCATGCGGATCGCACCGGCCGCCGCCCTGCGCGGCTAGTACCGGCAAAAAAAAATCCCCGCTGCGCAGGCAAGCGGGGATTTTTCATCAGCAGCCAGGGGCAGGAATTACTTCACGCCCACCAGTTCGATATCGAAGATCAGTTCGGCATTCGGCGGAATCTTCACGGTGGTAACACCGGCGGCGTCGGTCGAAGAAACGCCGGCGGAGCCATAAGCCAGCAACGGCGGAATTTGCACCGTGCGCTTGCCGCCGACTTTCATGCCCAGCAGGGCGGCATCCCAACCCTTGATGCCACCACCCAGGGTGAAGGCGAAGGTGCCGTCGGTGCTGGTGTCGAATTGCGTGCCTTTGTTTTCCGGCTTGGTGGCGTCATACAGCCAGCCCGTGTATTTCACATTCAAGACTTTGCTGTATTCGACCGGCGCACCGGTACCCGCTGTCTCTTTCAGTATCTGTATCGCGGCCGACGGCGACGCCTTCTTCAGCGCCACCACTTCCACTTCAAACACCACCGGCGCGTATTGCGCGACTTTGCTGCCGCTCTGCGGACTGGTGTATTCATAAATGCCATACGCCAGGTTGTATGGCAGCACCAGGTTGGCTTTGCCGCCGACTTTCATGCCCGGTACGCCCTGGTCCCAGCCCAGCAGCGTATAGGTGGTGCCTGGCAGGATGGCGCCGGTGCCGGCCGCGAAGCTGCGGGTGCCGGATTCAAACTGGGCGCCACGCGAATTCGGTTTGGTGCTGTCGTACTGGTAACCGATGTAGTTGACCGTGGCCAGGTCGCCCGCCACCACGGTTTCACCAGTGCCAACCACCAGGTCGGTCTTGGCGTAGGCCGGCTGGGTTGGAATTTGCACCGTCGAGGCATTCTTGGCGCCACCGCCGCAAGCCGTCAGCGCCAGTGCGCAAACCAGCGGAACGAATTTCCAGAACATCGCTTTCATAAAACCCTTCTTTGCAATAGTAGACATGCCGATCCGGCCAGGGCAGCAGTGTAGCAGACTGCCGCTGGCCATTTACCGGATGTAGGCTTCGGTTACAAATCTCAAGATCAGATTTCCACCTGGGTACCGAGTTCAATCACGCGGTTCGGGGGAATCTGGTAAAAGTCAGCCGCCGCGCGGGCATTGCGCGACATGGCCACGAACAAGTGCTCGCGCCATGACGCCATGCCGGAGCCCGGCGTGGAAATCACGGTCTGGCGGGCGATGAAGAACGAGGTTTCCATCATTTCAAATTCCAGCCCGTGCGCGCTGCACAGTTTCAGCACCTTCGGAATATCCGGTTCATCCTTGAAGCCGTAATGCACATTGACCTGGTAGCACTGGTGGCCCAGTTCCGTGATCTTGACCTGTTCGTCGGACGGGACCCACGGTT
This sequence comes from Pseudoduganella sp. GW821-FHT12E03, assembly GCF_058807115.1. Classification (NCBI taxonomy): domain Bacteria; kingdom Pseudomonadati; phylum Pseudomonadota; class Betaproteobacteria; order Burkholderiales; family Oxalobacteraceae; genus Pseudoduganella; species Pseudoduganella sp. GW821-FHT12E03. The sequence continues at coordinate 308,594 of NZ_JBXAQJ010000004.1, forward strand.
CTTCCAGGATGTACACGGTGATGAACACCACCCGCTCGTGCAGCACCTTGTTGTGCGACAGGTTGTGCAACAGCGCGTGCGGCACGCCATCGCTTTCGCCGCGCAGGAAGATCGCCGTGCCATACACACGGGTCGGCGGCGCCATGAACAGCGATTCCAGGAATGCATCGAGCGGAATCGCATGCTTTTCCAGGTTCTGGAACACCAGGTCGCGGCCGGTGCGCCACGTCAGCATGATCGTCAGCAGCACGGCGCCCAGCAACAGCGGGAACCAGCCGCCGTGCAGCAGCTTCAGGGTACAGGCGGAGAACAGCAGGATATCAATGAAGATAAAGAAGCCGGTCGCGCCAAAGCACACCAGCAGCGGCAAATGCCAGCGGTAGCGCGTCACGAAGAACGTCAGGATCGTGGTCGACAGCATGGTGGCCGTCACGGCGATGCCATACGCGGCCGCCAGGTTTTCCGACGAACCGAAGCCCAGCACGGCAATCAGCACCACGGCCAGCTGCAGCCAGTTGACGGCGGGGATGTACACCTGGCCGATTTCACTGGCCGACGTGTGCAGCACGCGCATGCGCGGCAGCAGGCCCAGTGCGATGGCCTGGCGCGTCATCGAGAACGTGCCGGAAATCGTCGCCTGCGACGCGATCACGGTGGCCATGGTCGACAGCACCACCAGCGGAATCACGCTCCAGCTGCCCAACTGCTGGAAGAACGGGTTGGAAATCGCTTCCGGATTCGTCATCAGCAGTGCGCCCTGGCCCAGGTAGTTGAGCGCCAGCGCCGGGAACGCCACCAGGAACCACGCCATGCGGATCGGCTTTTTGCCGAAGTGGCCCATGTCGGCGTATAGCGCCTCGGCGCCGGTAAACGCCAGCACCACCGCGCCCAGTGCGACGAAGCCGGCGTACTTATTTTCCAGCATGAACACCAGCGCATGCCACGGATTGAGCGCGGCCAGGATTTGCGGCGCCTGCACGATATTGACGACGCCCATCGCGGCCAGCGCGGCAAACCACAGCACCATGATGGGACCGAACCAGCGGCCGATGCCGGCCGTGCCATGCTGCTGCAGCGCATACAGCGATACCAGCACGATGATGGTCAGCGGCACCACATAGGGTTTGAACGCCGGCGTCACCACTTCCAGGCCTTCGATCGCGGACAGCACGGAAATCGCCGGCGTCACCACGCTGTCGCCATAAAACATGGTGGCGCCAAACACGCCCAGCAATAGCAGCGGCGCATGCCAGCCCGAACGCTTGCTGACGGAATTGAGCGCCAGCGCCATCAGCGCCATCACGCCGCCCTCGCCGCGGTTATCCGCGCGCAGCACCAGGGTGACGTATTTCAGCGACACGATCATCGTCAACCCCCAGAAAATCAGGGAAACGATGCCGATCAGGTTGGAGGAATTCAGGGCGAGCCCGTGTTCCGGGTCGAAAATGGTTTTCAGCGTATACAGGGGACTGGTGCCGATATCGCCATAGACGATGCCGACGGCAGCCAGGGTCAGCGCGACAAGGCTGCTCTTCTTATGTTCCGAGGTCAAGATTGCACCTGAAGTTGTTTTGGTGCATTGCACAATAGGTTAAGTGTGTTCAATTTGCAAGCTCGCGCCATGCCCGTCTCCTGTGAATGCCGAATTCTACCCCTGTCAGCGGCCTTATACGATTTCCGCGATAATGGCAGACCGCCCCGAAGTTTCCGCGCAGCCATCCGCCGCGCTTAAAGGTTTGACATCCATGAATCCAGGCATCCTGTACGCCGCCCTCGCCTTCTTTTGCTGGGGCTTGTTTCCGCTGTACTTCCACGCCATCGGCCCGGTGCCGCCGATGGAAATCCTGGCCCACCGCATGCTGTGGTCGCTGGTATTCCTGGCCGCCGTGCTGACGGCGCGCAGCCAGTGGGGCTGGCTGCCGGACGTGCTGAAAAAACCGAAAGTCGTGGCCAGCTTCATCGCCAGCGCGCTGCTACTGACCGCCAACTGGTTCTTCTATATCTGGGCCGTGAAAAATGGCCATGTCATTGACGCCAGCCTTGGTTATTTCATCAATCCGCTCATCAATGTGCTGTTCGGCCTGCTGTTTTTAAAAGAACGGCTGCGGCGCGGCCAGTGGGTCGCGGTCGGCATCGCGGCGCTCGGCGTCGCGTGGCTGACATGGCAGGCCGGTAAACCGCCGTATATCGCGCTGGTGCTGGGGCTGACGTTTGGCGCTTACGGCCTGCTGCGCAAGACCGCCGCGCTGGCGGCGCTGGAAGGGCTGTCGTTTGAAACCATCATCTTGTTCCCACTGGCGGTCGCGTATGTCGGCTGGCTGTCGCTGCACGGAGAAAACACCTTTGTCAGCGCCCCCGCCGACACGCGCTGGCTGCTGGCGGCGGCCGGGCCAATCACCGCGATCCCCCTGCTGCTGTTCGCGGCCGGCGCGCGCCGCATCCCGATGTCGGTGCTGGGCATGCTGCAATACCTGTCCCCCACCATGCAAATGCTGCTGGGGCTGTGGTTCTTTGGCGAAGCGTTTTCGCCGGAGCGGCTGGCAGGGTTTATGGTGATCTGGAGCGCGCTGGCGGTGTATATGCTGGAAGGCTGGTGGAATTCACGCAAGGCGGCTTTGTAAAACCCGCCCTACTTTTTCAGCCCCGTTTGTCGTATGCTGTTGACCTTCTGTACCTGATACTTTTACGAGACTTTTCACGAGACTTTCCTAATGGCAAATTACGTCTATACCATGAACCGCGTGGGCAAAATTGTCCCGCCCAAGCGCCAGATCCTCAAAGATATCTCGCTGTCCTTCTTCCCGGGCGCGAAAATCGGCGTGCTGGGCCTGAACGGCTCCGGTAAATCGACCTTGCTGAAAATTATGGCCGGCATCGATACCGACATCCAGGGCGAAGCACGCCCGATGCCGGGCCTGAACATTGGTTACCTGCCGCAGGAACCGCAACTGGACCCGGAAAAAACCGTGCGCCAGGAAGTCGAATCCGGCCTGGGCGAAGCCTTCAGCGCCCAGGCGCAGCTGGAAGCCGTGTACGCCGCGTATGCGGAAGAAGATGCGGACTTCGATGCGCTGGCCAAGGAGCAGGAACGCCTGGAATCGATCATTGCCGCGGCCGACGGCGGCAACCTGAACCTGCAACTGGAAATGGCGGCCGACGCGCTGCGCCTGCCGCCATGGGAACAAAAAATCGGCGTGCTGTCCGGCGGTGAAAAGCGCCGCGTGGCGCTGTGCAAACTGTTGCTGTCCAAGCCAGACATGCTGCTGCTCGACGAACCGACCAACCACCTGGATGCGGAATCGGTTGAATGGCTGGAACAATTCCTGGTGCGTTTCCCGGGCACCGTGGTCGGCATCACCCACGATCGCTACTTCCTCGACAACGCCGCGGAATGGATCCTGGAACTGGACCGTGGCCACGGCATTCCATGGAAGGGCAACTACTCGTCCTGGCTGGAGCAAAAGCAGGACCGCCTGAAGCAGGAAGAAGCCACCGAATCGGCGCGCCAGAAAGCGCTGCAAAAAGAACTGGAATGGTCGCGCCAGAATCCGAAGGCGCGCCAGGCCAAGTCGAAAGCCCGTATGGCCCGCTTCAACGAGCTGAGCGAATACGAATACCAGAAACGCAACGAAACCCAGGAAATCTTTATTCCTGTGGCAGAGCGCCTGGGTAACGACGTGATTGAATTCAAGAACGTCACGAAATCGTTTGGCGACCGCCTGCTGATCGACAACCTGTCGTTCACCATCCCGCCGGGCGCGATCGTCGGCATCATCGGCCCGAACGGCGCCGGTAAATCGACCCTGTTCAAGATGATTGCCGGTGTTGAACAGCCGGACAGCGGTGAAGTCGTGATCGGCAAGACCGCCCGCGTGTCGCTGGTGGACCAGTCCCGCGACGACCTGGCCAACAGCAAGACCGTGTTCGAAGACGTGTCCGGCGGCGCCGACATGCTGAGCGTGGGCCGCTTCGAAATGCCATCGCGCGCCTACCTGGGCCGCTTCAACTTCAAGGGCGGCGACCAGCAAAAGATCGTCGGCAACCTGTCCGGCGGTGAACGCGGCCGCCTGCACCTGGCCAAGACCCTGCTCAAGGGCGGCAACGTCCTGCTGCTCGATGAACCGTCGAATGACCTGGACGTGGAAACCCTGCGCGCGCTGGAAGATGCGCTGCTGGAATTCGCCGGTTCCGTGATGGTGATTTCCCACGATCGCTGGTTCCTGGACCGTATCGCGACCCACATCATGGCCTTCGAAGGCGATTCGCAAGTCACGTTCTTTGCTGGTAACTACCAGGAATATGAAGCGGACAAGAAGAAACGCCTGGGTGAAGAAGGTGCGAAGCCGAAGCGTATCCGCTACAAGCCACTCACCACGTAATACTTTTGGCACGTTGCCAGCAGTAAAATGGGACCGGTTCGCCGGTCCCATTTTTTATTGGAGAAAACATGCGTAAACTGATTGCCGCGGTATCGATGCTGGCGTGCGGCGCCGCCCTGGCGCAAGACGTGACTGCCGACAAGCTGGGCTGGATGTCCGGCTGTTGGGCGGCCAGTGGCGGTGAAGCCGGCTCCGGTGAACAGTGGATGGCACCGGCCGGCGGCACCTTGCTTGGCATGAGCCGCACAGTGAAAAATGGCAAGACGGTGGCATGGGAATCCGTGCAGATCCGCGAGGTGGACGGCAAGCTGGCGTATGTGGCGAAACCGCATAACCAGCCGGAAGCGGCGTTTAAACTGGCCAGCCTGGACGGCCAGCACGTGGTGTTTGAAAATCCGCAGCACGATTTTCCGCAGCGGATCATTTACAAGCGCGACGGCGACCGCTTGCAGGCACGGATCGAGGGCACCATGAAGGGGAAAACCAGGGGGATCGATTTCCCACTGCAAAAAACCACGTGCCCTGGAATGTAAATAGCTAAATGGCGCCAAAAGGCGCCATTTTTCATACAGTACGCATCAACTCGACATTACAGGGCCTGGCCCCTTTATCAAGAAGATCAGAAGTTGTAGCGGGCGCCCAGCGAAACCGCGCCTTTCTTGCGGCCCTGGTCGATGGCGTTCTTGCCGTAGTGTTCGTACTCGAGCGACAGCGATACCTTTTCATTCAGCGCATATTCACCGCCGACCGAGGCATACAGGTTGCTGCGGTTGTTGTCGCCTGCCGCGTAAGGCGCGGCCAGGCCGGTGCCGTGCACTTCATTCTTGTTGTACGCGACACCCAGCTTGCCGAACACGGACAATTGCTGGTTGATCGGCACACTGCCTTTACCGGCCAGGTAGAACGCATGCGACTTGCTGTCGATGTGGCCGGCAGCCGTGCCCACGCTGTAGTTGTAGTCGGAATTGCCGAAGTCGGTATAACCGCCTTCCACGGCGAAATTCTTGTTCAACTGGTAGCCGCCATAAATCTTGCCGGACCATTCATTGCTGTTGCGGTCGCCGTTGCTGGTGTCGTTCGACAGGCTGTACTTGTGCTTGCTGGTCACCACGCCGACACCGGCGTAAGGACCGACATCATCGGCGGCATAAGCAGCGGAAACGCCACCAAAGGCGGTAGCAGAGACGATCAGGGCAGTCAGAATTTTTTTCATGTTGTTCGATCTTTCGCAAAGTATTGGTTGGGTTTGCTTAGGATCGCAATTTCACGGAATCGCGATGTAGGCAAGATAGCATCGAGCATTTGCCTACGTCGTTAGGGATTCCGTAAGAATTGTCACGAGTTGTAATCGCTATTGAAACGAAGAAGATCGCCACAAGATGACGGCTTTTCGCTTAAGTTAGGCTTAAGTTAAGCTTAGAATATTGCGGAAAGTCAGGCTGATCCGCGCGCCGCGCGGCGTTTTTTCCTTGTTGATGCCATGCCGCCAGTGGTGCTGCAACGCGCCCGCCATCAGCAGCAGGCTGCCATCGCCCAGCGCGATCTTGACGGTCTTCGGCAATCTCTTGTGCTTGAGGATGAACGTGCGCGCGGCGCCGAAACTCACCGACGCGATGGCGGGATCGCGGCCCAGTTCGCGCTCGTCATCGCTGTGGAAACCCATGCTGTCCTGCTCGTTGCGGTAATAGTTCAGCAGCACGCTGTTGAAGCGGCGGCCGGTGGCGGCCTCCACCGCGTGTTTGATTTCCAGCTGCAGCGGCGTCCACGGTTGCGGCTCGAACGTGGTGCCCGAATACGTGTAGCGGGCTGCCGGGTCGCCATGCCAGGCGCTCAGGCGCGGCTGCAGCATGGATTTGCCGTACAAGGTGATCGATTCCGCGCGCCACGGCGTTTCCTCGACCAGGCGCCGCATCACGGTGTCCGGGTCTTGCGCCAGCGGTAAACGCGGCATGAAATACAGTTCGCCATCCTCGATGGGAATGGCGTCCAGTGTCGTGTTCTGATCGGCAAACAAGTCCATAGCCGGTATGATATCAGCATGAAAAAACGCCAATTCTTTGGCGCGCTTGCTGCGGCAAGCGCGCTCCCCGTGCTGGCCACCGCCAGCGCCGCCCCCGTCAAAACCAGCGGTCCCGTGCTGTTGACAGTGACCGGCCCGATCAGCAAACCCAACCGTGGCCCGCTTGATCCGGGCGGCTTCGACCAGATGCTGGTCAAGCACAAGGTGAGTTTTACCAAGGCTTATGTGTTTGATTTCGCGATGCTGGCGGCGCTGCCCGCCATCACCATCAAACCGACGCTGGAATACGACAGCAAACCGCATACGCTGAAGGGGCCGCTGCTGGTCGATGTCTTAAAAGCCGCCGGCGCAACCTTGACGGAAAACAGCACCATCGCCTTGCGCGCGGTGGATGGCTATGCGGCCAGTGTGACGGTGGCGCAGGCGCGGGCGCAGCGCTACATCATCGCCACGCACCTGGAAGGCGCGCCGATTGCGCTGGGCGGACTGGGTCCGCTGTGGGCCGTGTATGACGCGGATAAAGTGCCGGACATGGCAAAGAAACCCGTGGCGGAACGTTTCGGTTCTTGCCCGTGGGGTTTATATCACGTGGAAGTACAGGCAGTGGTGGTCTAGGCTTGCCGGTCTGACGTCCGGATCAGGGAGGACGTCAGACTGCAGGAAGATCAGGCGTACGCTTCGGCCAGCGACATCACGCGGGGCGTGATGGTAATGCCGACATCGGCAAACACTTTCGTGATGACAGCCATATTGGCTGCGTTTTCTTCCGGTTTCCAGCCTTTGAACAGGTCGGTGCCGTCTTTTTGGAAGTGCAAATCCAGTACTTTGCCGCGGTCTTTGTGCGTATAGCCGGAGCTGTGCGTGTTTTCAAAGCCAGCGGCCTTCAGCGCGGCAATCACGTCCGCCGGTGGATTGTCCGGATCGGTGGCGATATACACGCCAAAGGTCTTGCCAGGCGGCTTGGCGGCGATGTCCACATCGTAAATACCGGGCGCCTTGGTAACCGAAGTGCTTTTCAGAAATAACATGTTCTATCCTCTATCCTCTGCTGGGCAACGCCATCCTGGGCGCGCTTCCTGACTTGTTTTTCTGATCCAAATATATTCCAACAATTAAGCTTATTGCTTTCGCCGAGGATTTACAAGGAATTCGGCAATGCGCATGAGCAACATGCACCAAGGGACGATTTAACTGTTGTGCTTTCGGTGCGCCAGCGCCACAGTAGGGGCCACCAGCGCCTGGTACAGCTCCCCGGTCGGTCCATCCCAGGCCGTCACGGCTTGCTGCTGGCGCGCCACGGTCGCCATGTCGCCGCGTGCAATCGGACCACTGAGCGCGGGCGCCGCGCCCAGGCGAAACACATTGGCCAGGGTTTCCGATGCCAGCGGTTGCGCCAGTTCGCGCGCCACCGGCTCCGGGATACCGGCCGCCTGGTAAGCGCGCAGCGCCGCATCGAGGACGGTGGTCAGGTAGTTACTGGCAAACACCGCCGCCGCGTGATAAACGGTTTTCGCCGCCGCGTCGATCGCCACCGGACGGGCGCCGATGGCCAGCAAGGCCGGTTCCAGCACGGCGACCGCGGCCGCATCGCCTTCGATCCCGCAAAAGGTGCCACTGAAAGCAGCAGCCACACTGGAGGGATCGGCAAAACTGCGGATCGGGTGCACGCTGGCCACATGCGCGCCTGCCGCACGCGCCGCCTGCAGCCGGTCCGATGCCAGCGCACCGCTGCAATGAAACACGATCGCGCCCTGCAACGATACGCTGCCCGCCAGCGCTTCACAGGCCGCCACGATCTGGTCGTCGCCCACCGACAGCATGTAGATCTCTGCGGCGCGCAACGCGGCGTAACCGTCGGCCGCGCTCCCGGCGCCGATGAACGCGACCGCCTGCTGCGCGGACGGCAGCGAACGGGCCAGCACGTCGCGCAAATCAAAGACGGTGTCCGCCCACAGGCGTCCAAACACCCGGCCAACATGGCCGCCGCCGATGATCGACAAGCTGCGCATCAGAAGCTCGAACCGGGTTGCTTGAGGAATTCGCGCTCTTCCGCCGTCGATTCACGGCCCAGGATCGCATTCCGGTGCGGGAAGCGGCCAAAGCGGCGGATCACGTCGAAATGGCGGCGCGCATAGTCATAGGTGCTGTCAAAGCCTGGCGCGGACACGCGCAGCATGTCATACAAATCCATTGAACGCTGCTGCATCGACAGCGATTCCGCATGTTCGAACGGCAGGAAGGCAAAAATCCGCTGCACCGGCGGCAAGGTTTGATTGGCGCCGCTGTTGTCCAGCGCCAGCGCGGCTTCCAGCGCCAGGCTGTCGCCGGCAAACGATTGCGGCGTACCCCGGTAGATATTGCGGGTGAACTGGTCCAGCACGATAATGCGCGCCAAGGTGCCTTGCGTGCCTTCGTCATCCCAGCGGCGCAAGCCGCCCGACAGGGCTTCTTCCACGATGTGACCGAATTGTGTGGCGATCTGGCGGTCGAACTGGTCATCCTTGCGGAACCATTCGGGGCGCTGGGTATTGTGTCCCTTGACGCCGATCGGCAAAAACCAGAAATCCAGCACGTCCTGTGCAGCAATTAATTCCATTGTCCGTCCTTCAGTTGCGCGCGTGCGATAACTGGAATCCATCCAGTCCGTCGAACTGCGACATTTCCTTTGCCAGTTCCGCCATCGTCGCGCCGGAACGCTTGCTGAGCGCGATGGCGACGAAACGCCATTCCTGCGCGCCGTGGTCACTGCTGATCATCATCGATCCGCCGGCGATTTCATAACCGCGTTTCAGCGCAATCGCCCGCAGCTCCTGTACTTCCGGCGTAAAGCCTTCCTTGAAGCGCATCGTCATCGCCACCGCGTGGCGCGACGGCAGCCACGCTTCGACCTTGGACAGGAAGATCATCGACATCGCGCACAGGAAGCCCAGACCGATCGCGCCCAAATAAAAGCCCAGGCCGATCATGACGCCCATGGCGGACGACGCCCAGATCGACGCCGCCGTCGTCAGGCCGCTGATATTGAATCCTTCGCGCATGATCACGCCGGCGCCAAGAAAACCAATGCCCGTCACGATACCCTGCACCACGCGGGTGGGATCGGTGGCGATCAGGTGCGACATGCTGCCGCCGTACCACATGTTCGGATAGCCGCAAATCACCGTCAGCGCGCACGACGCCATGCACACCAGGCCATAGGTGCGCATGCCCGCCGCGCGCCCGTGGTACGAGCGCTCATACCCCACCACCAGGCCCAGCAACAGCGCGCCGAAAATATTCAGCAGGATCAGCATGTTGGTGGCCAACTCGCCGAGCGACCAGTAACCGGACAGGATGTGATAGGTGGGCATGGCGCACTCCTTCTTTCTTCTAGTTTTCAACACACATCAGGTTACTGCGCGGTAGCCGTCAACTTACTCGCCGGCGGCAGGCTTCTTCGTCAATTGCTTTTCAAATTCCTTATCAAGCTTGCTGATGCGCTGCGGCTTTTGCGGGCCTTGCGCATTGACGAAGGCAACGAAATCGTCGAGTTCCATTGGCGGGCAGAGCGGCGGCTGGCCCGGCCCGGCCGTCAAAAAGAAATGGCCGTTGCCGGTGCGCGACATCGAATACAGCCGGTTGCCGCTGCGCTCTTTCAAACGGTCGAGCGCATTGCTGGCTCTGGTGGAACGGGCACTGCTCATAAAGCCTCCGTACGCGCGTGCAGCCAGGCCAGCGCGTCGCCATCGAGCAGCGGCGCCAGGCGCGTCCGCACCACGGCGTGATAATCATTGAGCCACTGGCGTTCATCGCCGCGCAACAACTCGGGGTCGATGCAGCGCGTATCGATCGGGCACAGGGTCAGGGTTTCAAATTGCAGGAATGCGCCGAATTCGGTTTCACCAGCCGGCACATTCAAGACCAGGTTTTCAATCCGGACGCCCCACCGGCCGGGCCGGTACACCCCCGGCTCGACCGACGTGATCATCCCCGGCAGCATGGCGGTCTGCGCTTCCGGCAAGGTCGAGGGCGAAATCGATTGCGGCCCTTCGTGCACGTTGAGGAAGAATCCCACGCCATGGCCGGTGCCGTGACCGAAATCAATGCCTTCGGCCCACAGCGGGGCGCGCGCGATGGCGTCCAGCATGGGCGACTTCACGCCATGCGGGAAGCGGGCTCTGGATAACGCAATCAAGCCTTTCAACACCAGCGTAAAATCGCGCCGCTGTTCATCCGACACGGCGCCCACCGGCACCACGCGCGTGACATCGGTGGTGCCGCCCAGGTACTGGCCGCCGGAATCGATCAGCAGCAAGCCATCGCCCGCCACCACGGCGCAATCGGCCGGCCTGGCGCGGTAATGCATGATGGCGCCATTGGCATTGAAACCGGCAATCGTGCCAAAGCTGGGGCTGATGAAATGCGGGCGCCGCGCCCGGGTGTGCGTCAGGCGCTCACCGAGCGCCACTTCGGTCAGCGGCGCGCGCGCATGGTCGGCCAGTTCGGCATCGAGCCAGCACAGGAATTCGCACAGCGCGGCGCCATCCTGTTCCATCGTGGCGCGCACGTGCTGCGCTTCTTCAGCGGTTTTTTGTGCTTTCGCGAGGGTGGTGGGATTGATGGATTCCACCACCGTGACGCCGGGTGGCAGCGCTTGGCGCGTGCCATAGGTGACGCGGCGCGGGTCGAGCAGCACGGTGGCGGTTTCCGGCAGTGCGCCCAGCGCCGCGGCAAAGCCATCGTACGGCGCGCTATCGGCGCCGGCAGCGGCCAGCGCATCGGCCAGTCCGGCGGGAATTTTGTGCTCCGCCACATACAGGGTGGCGCGCTCGGGCCCAATCACGGCATGGGCCACGAACACGGGATTGAAGTGCACGTCGGCGCCGCGCAAATTGAACAGCCACGCGATGTCATCGAGGGTGGAAATCACGTGGTGTGTCGCGCCATGCGACGCCATCGCCGCGCGCAACGCCGCAAGCTTTTCCGCGCGCGGCACCGCGGCATAGGGCGCCAGCAATTCATACACGGGGGCCAAAGGCAAGCCGGGACGGTCTTGCCACACCTCGTCGAGCATGTCGGTTTCCGTGTGCAGCACGATGTCGCGCTGCGCCAGCTTCTGGTCCAGCAAGCGCGCGATCGCCAGACCCAGCACCGCGCCATCGGTGGCAACCACCTGGCCTTGCCGCATCGTATCGGCCAGCCAGTCCACGTACAGGGTGCTGGCGCCGGACGGGATTTTCATCAGCGCAATGCCGGTGCCGGCCAGTTCGTTTTCCGCCTGCGTCCAGTAGCGGGCATCGGTCCACACCCCGGCAAAGTGCGCGGTGACGATCAGGGTGCCGACCGACCCCGTGAAGCCGGACAGCCATTCACGGCCTTGCCAGCGGGGCGGCAGGTATTCGGACAGGTGCGGGTCGGCGGATGGCACCAGTAAGGCGTCGATCCGTTGGCGCGCCATGGCTTCCCGCACTGCTGCGAGGCGGCCGGCGATGGCGGTAAGGTCGGTTTGGGGCATGAGCGGGGTGGTGCTGTCTACTTGGCTCTATCATACCCTGCGGCATGCCGCTACGGGGCACTATGTGCCCGTACATATGCCCCAACGTCAGCACCCTGCTGCACGGGCCATTCAGTGCAGCGTGCGCGACTCGTCCTGGTGGGGATCTAACTCGGGCACACGTCGCCGCTCCTGGTCCGGCGACGGCACGCCCTTGCCGGCATCCGGCGCCGGCAACAGCGGCACGGCATGCTGGGCCCGGTAGCGCGAACCGAGGTAATACGCGACCAGCGCGGCCACGCCCAACCAGCCCGCGACTCTCCAAATGCCCCACCGGGATATGGCCGCGGCAGTACCGCGTGCGACCAGGGTTTCACCTACTTGGCGTGCCAGGGTATCCATGTTTGCTCCTTCGTATTTGCTTAATACGCGGTCAATGCGCGGTAAGTGCCATGCCACAGCTTAATCCAACTATACGCCTGTCAGTGTTAGCGCACTAACACAGAATTTCAGTCTGGAATTCGCCTCGCAGGGAAACCGGGAGCGGCGGGGGCGCGGCGGGCCAGCCGGAGCAATGCGCGCCTGGGCGCCAGCGTCAAGGCGACGCGTGCGCCTCAAAATGGCGTAAGCCATCGAGGTCGAGAATCCGGATGCCGCCGTAATCAAGCCGCAACAGGCCCTCCTTCTCGAGCACTTGCAGGGCCTGGTTGGCGCGTTGCCGCGACGCGCCCGACAGCAAGCCGACTTCTTCCTGGGAAATCTGCACCAGGTGATCCGTGCCGGGATACAGGTGGGTATTGAACAGGCCCGCCAGGCAGCGCGCCACCCGCGTATCGACATCGAGCAAGCGTTCGTTTTCCACCATGCCGATGAATTGCCCCAGCCGCTCATTGAGTTGCATCAACAAAAACCGGTTAAACGGCAGGCTCGTTTCCAATAGCCAATTGAAGGTGTCGGCTGGCATGCGGGCAATGCGGCTGTCGCGCAACGCCATGGCGTCGTATTTGCGCAATTCGCTTTTCAGCAGCGACCCTTCGCCAAACCAGCTGCCCTGCGGCACGCCGGTAAACGTCACGCTTTTGCCGTTCGGCGAAAAGTTATTCATCTTGACCATGCCGCTGACGATCCCGACCCAGTGGTCCACGACTTCCCCCTTGCGACAGACAAAGCCGCCTTTCGGGACGAACACTTCATAACAGTCCGCTTTGACACGGGCCATTTGCTCGGGCGTCAGCACCGGCGCCCACGTCGCCGCGTGGATGGATTCAAGCAAAGTCGGATGCTGGGTTGGTTGCTTAGTAGTCATTGTTGCTGGGCAACGTCAAAAAGTGGTTTGATTGTCGTCAAAAAGACAACATGGCTGAGAATCGCAGGCTAATATTCATCACACTTAAAAAGCACTTAACAACAAGATGTGGATACCCGGCCTAAAGGCCCTGCACCCATGTGTCTGATATGTGGATGCCCGGCCTGAAGGCCCTGCACCCAGGTTATCTACAATTATCGCAGCTTCATCCATCCGGGGCTATGAAGGAGACGAAAGTGCAGACAGCAATGGACACATTTCCACGCCGCTTGTTGCAGCATGGGAAGGAGCGGCCCCACAAGCCTGCATACCGCGAAAAATATCTCGGTATCTGGCAAACGTGGAATTGGAGCCAGGTCAATGACGAAGTCCGCGCGCTGGCGTGCGGACTGGCCGCACTGGGCTTCCAGCGCGGCATGAACCTCGCCATCATTGGCGATAACCGGCCCCGGCTGTATTGGGCCATGCTGGCGGCCCAGTGCCTGGGCGGTGTGCCTGTCCCGTTATACCAGGATGCGCCGGCCGCCGACATGGCCTTCGTACTGGACAATGCGGAAATCGAATTTGCCGTAGTGGAAGACCAGGAACAGGTCGACAAGCTACTGGAATTAAAGGAACAATGCCCCCGCATCGCCCACGTCCTGTTCGACGATGAGCGCGGCATGCGCCACTACACGCACAAGGAATTGCAATCGTTCGCCAAGGTCCAGGAACTGGGCCGCGAATATGACAAGGCCCATCCCGGCTTCTTTGAAGCCCAGGTCGAGGAAGGCCGCAGCAGCGACAACGCCGTGATCCTGTATACGTCCGGCACCACCGGCAAGCCGAAAGGCGTGTGCCAGACCCACCATGCCCTGATGTCGGCCGGCGCCGGCAGCGTCGGCTTCGACAAGCTGACCGACCGCGAAGATATCCTGTCGTACCTGCCGATGGCGTGGGTCGGCGATTGCCTGTTCTCGCTGGCCCAGGCCATGGTGGCCGGCTTCACGGTCAATTGCCCGGAATCGGGTGAAACCGTGATGACGGACATGCGCGAAATCGGCCCGACCTGCTACTTCGCCCCGCCGCGCGTGTTTGAAAACCTGCTGACCAACGTGACGATCCGCATGGACGATGCCGGCGCGCTGAAAAAGGGCATGTTCGACTACTTCATGGATGTGGCCAAACGCGTGGGCGCCGATATCCTCGACGGCAAGCCGGTGGCCTTCGGCGACAAGCTCAAATACGCGCTGGGCGATGTCTTGATTTATGGCCCGCTGAAAAACGTGCTGGGCATGTCGCGCGTCCGCGTCGCGTATACGGCGGGCGCCGCCATCGGTCCGGACCTGTTCCGCTTTTACCGCTCGATCGGCGTCAATCTCAAGCAGCTGTATGGTTCCACGGAGACCTGCGCCTATGTCTGCCTGCAGCCGGACGGCAAGATCAAGTTCGACAGCGTGGGCCTGCCGGCGCCAGGCGTGGAAGTCAAGCTGGCGGACAATGGCGAAGTGCTGGTGAAGTCCGCCACCCTGATGGATGGCTATTACAAGCGCCCCGACGCCACCGCCGAAGCCATTGACACACATGGCTACTTCCATACCGGCGACGCCGGCATGTTCGACAGCGAAGGCCATTTGAAAATCATCGACCGCGCGGCCGATGTGGGCCGCATGAATTGCGGCACGATGTTCGCCCCGAACTATATTGAAAACAAACTGAAATTCTTCCCCTTCATCAAGGAAGCCGTCGCCTTCGGCCATGGCCGCGACCAGGTCTGCGCCTTCATCAACATCGACATGGGGGCGGTCGGCAACTGGGCGGAGCGGCGCGGGCTGGCCTATGCCGGCTATGCCGACCTGGCCGCGCATCCCGCCACCTATGAATTGATGCAGGAATGCGTGGAGCAGGTCAATGCGGGCCTGGCGGCCGAACCGCTGATGGGCAATACGCAAATTTCCCGCTTCCTCGTGCTGCACAAGGAACTCGATCCGGACGACGATGAACTGACCCGCACCCGCAAGGTGCGGCGCAAGTTCGTGGCCGAGAAATATGCGGTGCTGATCGACGCCCTGTATGACGGCAAACCCTCGCAATATATCGAGACCCAGGTCAAGTTTGAAGATGGCCGCACCGGCAAGGTGTCGGCCGACCTCAAGATCCGGGATTGCAAAAAGCTGCCTGCCGTGCAGGCCGCCGCGTGACAAGGGAGAACAGCATGCAAATGAATGAACCGGATGCGCTGTTCAATACAGCGCGCCGCATCGGCCCGGAAATCCTGGACTTGCGCAATATCTCGCTGTCGTTTGGCGGCGTCAAAGCGCTGACCGATATTTCCTTCAACGTGCGCCAGCACGAAATCCGCGCCATCATCGGTCCCAATGGCGCCGGCAAGAGCTCGATGCTCAATGTGATCAACGGTGTGTACCGCCCGCAGCAAGGTGAAATCATTTACCGCGGCGAGCACCGCAAGAACATGGATTGCTACCAGGCCGCAAAGTCCGGCATTGCCCGCACGTTCCAGAACATCGCCCTGTTCAAGGGCATGACGGTGCTCGACAACATCATGACGGGCCGTAACCTCAAGATGAAGTCGAACTTCCTGATGCAGGCGCTGTACTGGGGCCCGGCACGGCGCGAAGAGATCGAACACCGCAAGAAGTGCGAAGAAGTCATCGACTTCCTGGAAATCCAGGCGATCCGCAAGACCCCGGTGGGCCGCCTGCCGTACGGGTTGCAGAAAAGGGTGGAACTGGGCCGCGCACTGGCGGCGGAACCTGAAATCCTGCTGCTCGATGAACCGATGGCCGGCATGAACGTGGAAGAAAAGCAGGACATGTGCCGCTTCATCCTCGACGTCAACGACCAGTTCGGCACCACCATCGTGCTGATCGAGCACGACATGGGCGTGGTGATGGATATCTCCGACCGCGTGGTGGTGCTGGACTACGGCAAGAAGATCGGTGACGGCACGCCAGACGAAGTGCGCAGCAACCAGGATGTGATCAAGGCGTACCTCGGCGGCCATTGAAGGGATGACGAAATGAACCTGAGCTTTTTCTTTGAAGTGCTGATTGGCGGCCTGCTGTCCGGCGTCATGTATGCGCTGGTGGCGATCGGCTTCGTGCTGATTTATAAGGCGTCCGGCGTCTTTAATTTCGCGCAGGGCGCGATGGTGTTCTTTGCCGCGCTGACCTGCGTCGGCCTGATGGACAAATTCGGGCTGTCGCTGTGGCTGGCGATTCCCGGCACCATCGTCGCGATGATCATCCTGGGCCTGTGCATCGAACGGGTGGTGTTGCGGCCACTGGTGAACCAGCCGGAAATCACCCTGTTCATGGCCACCATCGGCCTGACGTTCTTTATCGAAGGCCTGGCGCAACTGCTGTGGGGTAACCAGGTCCACAAGCTGGAATTGCCGATCGAAGACGTGCCGCTGGAATTTTTGGCCGACAAATTCGGCATCATCGTGTCGCAATTCGACGTGATGGCGGCCGGTGTGTGCGCCATCATGGTGGCGGTGCTGTCGCTGGTGTTCTCGAAAACCAAAGTGGGCCGCGCACTGCGCGCGGTGGCGGACGACCACCAGGCCGCGCTGGCGGTGGGCATTCCGCTGCAGCGCATCTGGGCCATCCTGTGGGCGGTGGCGGGCGTGGTGGCGATGGTGGCGGGCTTGCTGTGGGGCGCGCGCAATGGCGTGCAATTCGCCCTGACCTTCATTGCGCTCAAAGCGCTGCCGGTGCTGATCCTGGGCGGCTTCACGTCGGTGCCGGGCGCAATTGTCGGCGGCCTGATCATCGGCGCCTCGGAAAAACTGGCGGAAGTGTATATCGGCCCGATGGTGGGCGGCGGTATCGAAGGCTGGTTCCCGTATGTGCTGGCGTTGCTGTTCCTCCTCGTTCGCCCCGAAGGCCTGTTCGGCGAAAAAATCATCCGTCGTATCTGAAAGTGCTTCAAAAACCGCCGCAGCGTCGTTGCGGCTCCTCGTCGTACTTGTTGTACTGCCTTCGTCGCCGCGCCTAGCTGCGACAATTTTTGAAGCACTTTAGGAGCAGCCATGTTTTACCGTGAAACCGGCCAATTTAAAACCACCTATGAAACGGATGGCCAGATCCTGCCGATCCGCCAGGACCGCAACATGCTGTTCGCCACGCTGGCCCTGGCATTGGTGGCCCTGCCCTTCGTGGCGTCGCCCTACATGCTGTCGGCCATCCTGATTCCGTTCCTGATCTTTTCGCTGGCCGCGCTGGGATTGAATATCCTGACCGGCTATGCGGGCCAGCTGTCGCTGGGGACGGCCGCCTTCATGGCGGTGGGCGCCTTTGCCTCGTATAACTTCGTTCTGCGCATTCCCGGCATACCGATCTTGCTGGCTTTCGTGCTGGGCGGCCTGTGCGCAGCCCTGGTCGGAATTGCGTTCGGCCTGCCCTCGCTGCGCATCCGTGGCTTTTACCTGGCGGCGGCCACCCTGGCCACGCAATTCTTTGTGGTCTGGTGCCTGACGAAAATCGGCTGGCTCACCAACTACAGTTCATCGGGCGTCATCACCGCGCAAAAGATTGAAATCCTCGGCTTTGCGTTCGATACCCCGGCCACCAAATACGTGCTGGTCTTGCTGGTGGTGGCCGTGATGGCGCTGCTGGCGAAAAACATGGTGCGCTCGAACGTGGGCCGCTCGTGGATGGCGGTGCGCGACATGGACGTGGCGGCAGAAGTGATCGGTTTCCGCCTGATGCGCACCAAGCTGCTGGCGTTTGCCGTCAGCTCGTTCTATTGCGGCGTGGCCGGCGCGCTGTATGCGTTTGCCTACCTCGGCACGGTGGAGCCGGAAGCATACAACCTGGAACTGTCGTTCCGCATCCTGTTCATGATCATCATCGGCGGCGTCGGTTCCATCCTCGGCTGCTTCCTGGGCGCCGCGTTTATCGTGTTGCTGCCAGTATTCCTTAACATCCTGGCCCACAGCCTTGCGCTGCCGACCAGCGTGGCGTCCAACCTGGAATTGATGGTGTTTGGCGCCCTGATTATTTTCTTCCTGATCGTGGAACCCCACGGTCTGGCGCGTTTGTGGCAAATCGGTAAAGAAAAATTGCGCCTGTGGCCTTTCCCGCACTGAGCGTACAACCAACCTAGGAGACCTGAACATGGCATACGTAAAAACCATTGCTGCTGCTGTCCTGCTTGCCACTGCGGGCGGCGCCTTCGCCGCGACCGACCAATTCATCGCCTTGCCTTCATACCGCGTGGGCCCTTATGCCTCGGGCGGTTCCGGCTTTTATGGCGGCATCATCGATTACTTCAACCTCGTCAACGCCAATGGCGGCATCAATGGCGTCAAGCTGTCGTGGGAAGAGTGCGAAACCGAATACAACGCGGCGCGCGGCGTCGAATGCTATGAGCGCATGAAAACCAAGAATGGCGGCGCCACCCTGGTGGAACCGCTGTCGACCGGCATCGCCTACGGCATCCTGGACCGCGTGGCCACCGACAAGGTGCCAATGACGACCCTGGGCTATGGCCGCTCGGACGCCGCCAACGGCAAAGTGTTCCCGTATGTGTTCCCGCTGATCACCAGCTACTGGAACCAGGCGGCCGCCATGATCAAATACCTGGGCGACAAGAGCGGCGGCATCGACAAGCTGAAAGGCAAGAAGATCGTCCACCTGTACCACGATTCCGCATTCGGCAAGGAACCCTTGCCGGTGCTGGAAGCGCTGTCCAAGCAGCACGGCTTTGAATTGATCAAGATCCCCGTCGCGCCACCGGGCAGCGAACAGCAATCGCAATGGCTGCAGATCCGCCAGGCCAAGCCCGATTACGTGATCCTGTGGGGCTGGGGCGTGATGAACTCGGTCGCCATCAAGACCGCGCAGCGCAATGGCTTCCCGCGCGACAAGATGCTGGGCGTGTGGTGGGCCGGTTCGGAAGACGACACGGTGGCGGCAGGCGACGCGGCCAAAGGCTACACCGCGATGACCTTTAATACGCCGGGCAACTATCCCGTCATTGATGAATTGAAGAAGAAGGTATACGCGGCCGGCAAAGGCAACCTATCCGACCAGGCCCGCATCGGCTCCGTGTACCACATGCGCGGCATGACGGCCGGCATCCTGTGGACCGAAGCGATCCGCCAGGCGCAGGAGAAATTCGGCAAGGGCAAGCCGATGACGGGTGAACAAGTGCGCTGGGGCCTGGAAAACATGAACATCGACGACGCGCGCCAGAAAGCGCTGGGCGCCTTCGGCATGTTCCCGCCGGTGAAAACCTCGTGTGACGACCACGAGGGATCGGGCGCCGTCAAGGTGCAGCAGTGGGACGGCGCCAAGTGGAACGCCATCACGCCAAACTGGGTGGTGGGCGACAAGGCGCTGACCCGCAAGCTGGTCGAGGAATCTTCCGCCAAATATGCGGAAGAGAAAAAGATCACGCCGGCCTGCGCCAAGTCTTAATCGATCGTTGCGTCGCCTGCGGGCGGCGCCGTCATCGCAATTTTGACAACATGGGTGCCGGGCCTTCAGGCCGGGCACTCACATAGGAAAAAGCATCCATGAACACCGCCACCGCTCCAGAAACCGCCGCCGCGGCCAATGCCGTGCAGCCCTACCTGTCGGTCAACAACGTGGAAGTGATTTACGACCACGTGATCCTCGTGCTGAAAGGCGTGTCGCTGCAAGTCCCGCAAGGGAAAATCGTCGCGCTGCTGGGCGCCAATGGCGCCGGCAAATCCACCACCCTGAAAACCATTTCCACCTTGCTGCGCGGCGAACGGGGCGACGTCACCAAGGGCGAAGTCACCTTCAAGGGCGAGCGCGTCGACCAGTTGACGCCGAATGAACTGGTGAAGCGGGGCTTGTCGCAAGTGATGGAAGGACGCCACTGCTTCGGCCACCTGACGATCGAGGAAAACCTGCTGACCGGCGCGTATACGCGCAGCCAGAGCCGCGCGGAATTGCGCGAGTCGCTCGACAAGGTGTACCACTACTTCCCCCGCCTGAAAACCCGCCGCACCAGCCAGGCCGGCTACACGTCCGGCGGCGAACAGCAAATGTGCGCGATCGGCCGCGCGCTGATGGCCAAGCCGTCGATGATTTTGCTGGACGAACCGTCGATGGGTATCGCGCCGCAAATCGTGGAAGAAATCTTTGGCATCGTCAAAGACTTGAACACCAAGGAAAACGTGTCCTTCCTGCTGGCCGAGCAAAACACCATGGTGGCGCTGCGCTACGCGGACTTTGGCTACATCCTGGAAAACGGCCGCGTGGTGATGGAAGGGGCGGCCGCCGACCTGGCCAGCAATGAAGACGTCAAGGAGTTTTACCTGGGCATGTCCGGCGCCGGCCGCAAGAGCTTCCGCGACATGAAGTTTTACCGCCGCCGCAAACGCTGGCTGGCATAAGGAAGGAACGCATGAATATCGAGAAAGCCAAGGCCTTGTGCCGCAGCCTGCCCGGTGCGACAGAAGATATCAAATGGGGCGCCGACCTGGTGTTTTCCGTCGGTGAAAAGATGTTCGCGGTGACGGGCGATTGCTCCGCTTCCGGCGGCATCAGCTTCAAAGTTGACGATGACCGCTTTCTCGAACTGACGGACCGCAATGGCATCGTTCCCGCGCCTTACCTGGCGCGCGCCAAATGGGTCTTGATCGAAGATGTGAAGGCAGTCAGCGACGCCGAAGCGGCGGCATTACTGAAACGTTCGTACGAACTGGTGTTCGGCAAACTGACCAAGAAACTGCAACGGGAAATCGGAGAAAGCAAAGGTGCGTGACATGAGCGATACCCCTAGCGGCGCGCCCTTGGGCGATACCTTGGACAGCCTGGAAACGCGTGATCCCGAACAGCGTGAAGGCGAATTGCTGGCGCGCCTGCCAGGCCTGGTGGCGCGTGCGCAAAGCGCGCCGGGCTGGGGCCGCATCCTGGCCGGCATCGATCCGCGCGATATTCACAGCCGCAAGGCGCTGGCCGCCCTGCCCGTCACGCGCAAGTCCGACCTGAAAGCGTTGCAGCAGCAGGAGCGCCCGTTTGGCGGCCTGAATGCGACGCCGGTCGGCCAGTTGCGGCGCGTGTACATGTCGCCCGGCCCGATCTTCGACCCGGAAGGCGTGGGCGCCGACTGGTGGCGCTTTTCGCGGCCCCTGTATGCGGCCGGCGTGCGTTCCGGCGGCTTGCTGCAAAATTGCTTCGCCTACCACTTCACACCGGCCGCCTTCATGGTGGAAAGCGGCGCCGCACACCTGGGCTGCGCCGTGATCCCTGCCGGCAGCGGCCAGACCGAACAACAGGTGCAAGCCATGACGATGCTGCGTCCCGACACCTACGTCGGCACGCCATCGTTCCTGAAGATCATCATTGAAAAAGCGCGCGACATGGGCGCCGACATCTCATGCCTGAAACATGCGCTGGTCAGTGCCGAAGCGCTGCCCGAGTCGCTGCGGCGCTGGCTGATCGACCATGGCGTGCCCTGCGTGCTGCAAGCGTATGCTTCCGCCGACGCCGGCAGCATGGCCTATGAAACCAGTACCGATGGCGTGGTGCATCCCGGCATGGTGGTCGATGAAGACATCTTGCTGGAAATCGTCCGCCCCGGCAGCGGCGAGCCGGTGGCGCCCGGTGAGGTGGGCGAAGTGGTGGTCACGGTCTTCAATCCGGATTATCCGCTGATTCGTTTCGGCACCGGCGATTTGTCGGCGGTCCTGACCGATCCTGGTCCCTCGCCGTGCGGCCGCACCAACGTGCGCATCCGCGGCTGGATGGGCCGCGCCGACCAGACCACCAAGGTGCGCGCCATGTTCGTGCATCCGGCCCAGGTCAATGAAATCGCCCGCCGCCATCCGGAAATCCTGAAGGCGCGGCTGGTGGTGTCCGGCCGCGTGTCCAACGACGTGATGACCCTGCATTGCGAAGTGGACAACCCGACCGCCGCTTATGCACCACCCATCATAGAGACTATACGGGACCTGACCAAGCTGCGGGGCGAGGTGCAATTCGCAGTTCGGGGAAGTTTGCCGAATGATGGCAAGGTGATCGACGACGTACGCGACTATTCGTGATTTTTGTGGCTTTCCTCCAACGTGGGAGCAGGCTGGCGGGATATGGCGGATAATAATGCCTTCCTACCAGCTGTCATAACACATAACAATCATGCAAGACTTCCACCACAACCGCGCACGCGCCCTCCTCGAAACTGCGGAAGAAATCTTTGACAAAGCCACTGTCGATGCGTCCGTGACGCGTATGGCGGATGAGCTCAATGCCCGCTATAACAACCCGGACAACCAGGAATTCCCGCTGGTGCTGGGCGTGATGGGCGGCGCCGTGGTGTTCACCGGTAACCTGTTGCCGCAACTGACCTTCCCGCTGGAATTCGACTATATCCACGTCAGCCGCTACGGCGATGAAGACAAGGGCGGCCAGGTGGTGTGGAAAGTCATCCCCCGCTCGAACGTGGCCGGCCGCACCGTCATCGTGCTGGACGATATCCTCGACGAAGGCGAAACCCTGGCCCACGTCAAGGAACGCCTGCTGGAAATGGGCGCCGCCGAAGTGATCCTGGCCGTGTTTGCGGACAAGGCGATCGGCAAGACCAAGCCAGTGAAACCGGACCTGGTTGGCATCACGATCCCGAACCGCTTCGTGGTCGGCTTTGGCATGGATGCGTATGGGTACTGGCGCAACTTGCCGGGCCTGTGGGCGATCAAAACCGAAGACGCCAAATAATTCCTGCCGCTGACGGGATTTCTCGTCAGCAATTTCTCTTTGACTGTACCCAATCCGGGTACTAAGATGCCCAATATGGGTATCTTTGCGGACGTACTGTTTTCTAAAACGCAGCAACGTGTGCTGGCCATCCTGTATGGCCAGCCCTACCGCTCTTTCTACGCCAACGAAATCATTTCACTGGCCGGCTGCGGTTCCGGCGCGGTCCAGCGCGAACTGGCCAGCCTGGAAGCATCGGGCTTGCTGCACGCCTGGCGCTCGGGCAATCAAAAACATTACCAGGTCAACCACGAAGCGCCGATCTTCGAGGAATTGCATGGCATCGTCGTGAAAACCTTTGGCACCGGCGAAGCCATCAAGGCCGCGCTGGCGCCGGTGCTGGACCAGATGCAGGCCGTGTTCATCCATGGCGATGCGGTGGCAGGGACCGTGCACGGCGGCGGCACCATTGAGCTGGTGGCGGTGGCGCCGGAAAATTTGCATGCGCAGTTGAAGGAAGTGCTGGCGACATTGCCGCCGATGCTGGGGCGCGATATTGCGCCGGTCTGCTATACCGCCGATACGTTCTGGCTGCAGGGACGCGCGCATGATGCGGCGCTGGCCAGCGTGATGGAACGAACCAAGATTTTCATCAAGGGCAACGACGCCGACCTGGTCAAGTTGGCCGGCGCGGGCGGTTGATGCCTCAACCGTCGTTCAGCAAATAACCGTCCTCGATCCGCGCCGAACACGCGCGCACCAGTTGCTTGACGGTCCACTGCGCCACCTCTTCCGGCGTCTTGCCCAGGTAACGCTGCGACGCCGCCACAATGATCGGCAGCGAAGCAAACAGCGTCGGCACGTCTTCCACCTTCATGCGCTGCTTTTCCAGCAGCAGGAATTTCAACAATACTTTGACCGCGTATTCCGCGTTACGCGCCGGGTTCCCGGACAGGAAATCAAGCCGCGTACGGGCCCGTCTCAAAGCTTGCGCCACATCGGTGAACACGGCGCCATGGCCCGGCACCACCACGCGCGCATCGAGCGAGGCAATCAAATCCAGGGTCGCGCGTTCTTCCGCGAAACCGGATTCGCCATCGAGTTCCGGGAAAATCACGCCAAAGCCGTTTTGCCACAGCGCGTCGGCGGAAATCAAAATGCCTTCCTGCGCGCAGAACAGCATCAGCGAATGCGCGTCGTGGCCGGGCGCGCCCAGCACATCCCATTCCATGTCCGCCATGGTCAGCTTGTCGCCAGGCGACAACGTGCCGTCAAATGAAAACCGCGGGCACGTTTGTCCGGTGGCCTTGAAACTCAGCTTGTCTTCATCCCAGTGCCGCACGTTGTCCGCTTCCGACACCGGGATATGCGTGGCGCTGCCGAAATGCGCCTGCAAGATCGCATTGCCGCCGCAGTGGTCGGAGTGCAAATGCGTGTTGACGATGCGGTCCAGGCGGCGGCCATGCAGCGCGTGGCGTACCAGCGCCAGGGTTTGCTGCTCGTGCAGCACATAGCCGGTATCGACCAGGGTGGCGTCGTTGCGGCCCAGCAGCAACACATTGTTCGACGAGAGCCAGCCCCGCTCGAACACGTGGATGTTGTCATGCAATACCGTCATGGCGTCATCCGAAATCGATCATTTCTTCGCGGCGGCGGATTTCTTCCCACACGGTCCGCTTGAAGTGGTCATCGGCGCGCGACCACGCGACGATTTCATCGATGGTACGCAGGCAGCCTTCGCAAAAACCGGTGTCCCGGTTCATTTTGCACAGGCTGACGCAGGGGGAAGGCACCGTGGCGCCCGCCAGTGGCGCCGCAGTTGGAATGTCAGTGCTCATTGCGCGAGATTCAATAAGGAATGCTGCATTTTACCGCGCCCGCTTTCCCGGCAGCGCGCCACGGCTTGGAACATTGCCTCTACCGGCCTGCGCAGGCATGCGAAAAAACGCACGATAGTGCTTGCAATTGGGTGATTTAGTCCCATACTACCATCCATGTGGATGGTTTATGGATGGCCATCGGATGGTATATGAAAAGGACAAGCAATAATGGCAGTACACGAACTCAAACCAAAAGATTCCGAAAAAATCACGATCAATCTCGGCCCGGTCGACCTCGGCCAGATTGATTTGCTGGTGCAGGAAGGCTTTTATGCCAACCGTACCGACCTGATCCGCACCGCGATCCGCAACCAGCTGGCCCAGCATGCCGAAGTGGTACGCCAGACCGTCGCCCGCAAAAGCCTGGTGCTGGGCATGCAGCACTACAGCCGCGCCGACCTCGAAGCCGTACAGGCCGCCGGCCAGCGTTTGCAAATCCAGGTGCTCGGCCTGGCCAGCATTGCCGCCGACGTGCCGGCCGAGCTGGCGCTGGCCACCATTGAATCGATCACCGTATTGGGCGCGCTGCATGCCAGCGCGCCAGTGCGGGCCGCGCTCTCAGGGCGCATCCGTTAGGGAGAAACACCGCATGAAACTGAACCACGACCTATTGAACAAGCTGCAGGAGGCCACCCGCCAATTGCTGGCCAACGGCCCGGCCGCCGCCACGGCCGCCATCCAGCAGGCGCTGGGCGGCCTGCCACCGGGCGCACCGGCGGCGGCGCCAGCGCCCTCGCCGATGTCCCCGCCGGGTTCGCGCCCCATGCGCGACTTGAATCCCGCGCCACCGCGGCCGGCGGCCCGCAGCGCCAGTCCGTCCACCACGGCCGGCGCCAATGCGCGCCATGATGTCGATGACGTCCCTGGTGCCGATACAGTCCACGGTGGCAAGGCAGGCCACCGTGCCGGTGCAGGCCATGGCGACGCTACGGGCTACCGCGCCGGTACGGGCGATGGCGCCGCTACGGACCGCCACGCCGGTGCGGACCATGGTGGCGCGACAGGTCGCGGCGCCGATGCAGGCCATGCTGCCGGGACGAGCCGCCGCGCCGACACGGGCCACGGCGCCAGCCAGCGAACGTGGCAGTCCAGCACGCCCCGCCCACACGGGGCGCCACCGAACGCCATGCCCGGCGGCCTCCATTCCGACCCGCAAGCACTGGTCAGCGACCTACTGACCAAACTCGGCGCCCTGTCGCCCGACGGCAAATTGCCGATGCCGGAATTCGACCTGCCGGGCATGCGCAAGGCGCGCCAGTCCCGCCCGTTGCCGCCCGGCGCGCAATTCATCGACGGTGTGTATGCCGGCGCGACCGGGACCCGCCACTACAAGCTGTACATTCCCGCCTGCTATCGCGGCCAGCCGCTGCCGCTGGTGGTCATGCTGCACGGTTGTACCCAGGACCCGGAAGACTTTGCGGCCGGTACCCGCATGAATGAACTGGCCGAGGAACACGGCTGCCTGGTCGCGTATCCGGCGCAGTCGCAGCAAGCCAACCAGCAGCGTTGCTGGAACTGGTTCAATGCGCTGGACCAGCAGCGCGGCCAGGGTGAACCGGCCATCATTGCCGGCATCGCACAGCAGCTTGCCGCGCAATATGCCGTCAGCCCGGGCCAGGTGTACGTGGCGGGCCTGTCGGCCGGCGGCGCCATGGCCGTCATCGCCGGCACCCTGTACCCCGACGTGTTTGCCGCGGTGGGCGTGCATTCCGGCCTGCCGTATGCTTCCGCGCAGGACTTGCCGTCGGCGCTGCAAGCCATGAAGCGGGGCGCGGCCGGCAAGGCCGCCGCCACGCAGGGCGCCGGCCGGCCCATTATCGTGTTCCATGGCGACCGCGATCACACGGTGCATCCGCGCAATGGCGAACAAGTGGTGGCGCAACAAATGCACCAGCACCATGGCGCCAAGACCGAATACGACCGTGGCAGTGTGCCGGACGGCCATCGCTACACGCGCACCACGCACCGCCATCCGGACGGCACGCCGCTGGGCGAACATTGGGTGGTGCATGGCGCCGGCCATGCGTGGAGCGGCGGCAGCGCGGACGGCAGCTATACCGATGCGCGCGGCCCCGACGCCAGCCGCGAAATGCTGCGTTTCTTCCACACGGTACGGGCCCAGTGAGCTAGCGCCGGCAACCAATACCATGGTGTGTGCGCCAGCATACACAAGCGAGGCTATTTCGCTCTTATACTGGCGCTGACAGCAGATGGCACCCAACGCCACGCGGACAGTAGCGGAGACATCCCCTGATATGCTGCGCCATCCCGTCCGGGACGGCGTAGCGCGACCGTTGGAGGTAGCCATGAAATTCGACCACGATTTGTTTGACCACATGCGCGCGCAATTTCACGATGTCACGCGCCAGTTCCTCTCCGCTCTGTTCCCTCAGCCGGCACCACGCCCCGGCCACTTCCTGCACGGTGAATTCACTAACCACGCCGGCGCCCGCAGCTACAAGCTGTATGTGCCGGGCGGCTACCGTGGCCAGCCGCTGCCGCTGGTGGTGATGCTGCACGGCTGTACCCAGGATCCGGACGATTTTGCCGCCGGCACCCGCATGAATGCGCTGGCGGAAGAAGCGCGCTGCTTTGTCGTGTATCCGGCCCAGTCGCAAGAGGCCAACCCGCACCGCTGCTGGAACTGGTTCAGCGCGCTGGACCAGCAACGCGGCCAGGGCGAACCGTCAATCATTGCCGGTATCGCGGACCAGGTCATGACGCGCTATGCCGTCAAGCGCAATCAAGTCTATGTGGCGGGCTTGTCGGCCGGCGGCGCCATGGCGGCCATTGTCGGCGCGCAGTATCCGGACATTTTCCATGCGGTCGGCGTTCATTCCGGCATGCCGTTTGCCGCCGCGCGCGATTTACCGTCCGCGCTGTCGGCCATGAAACGGGGCATGCAAGCGGAACCCATTGCCGGCGGCGGTCTGCCCGTCATCGTCTTTCACGGGGACCAGGACAGCACCGTGCACCCGCGCAATGGCGAGCAGGTGATGCTGCAGAAACTGCACGGCCATGGCGTGCTGGGCGATGCCGCCACGGATACCGGCAGTGTCCCGGACGGCCACAGCTACACCCGCACCCTGCACCGGCGCCGCAACGGCAAGCCGCTGGGCGAACACTGGGTGGTGCATGGCGCCGGCCATGCGTGGAGTGGCGGCAGCGAAGATGGCAGTTATACCGATGCAAAGGGTCCCGACGCGAGCCGGGAGATGCTGCGGTTCTTTAAGACCTGCGTAGCTCCGTAAGTTTGATGCGTTGACATCGTGCCATCGCTGGGGAGGTCTTTCGAGATCCCCTGTCGGGTAACTGGCTGGCAACGCGTTGAAATATACAAGTTCCAAAGAAAATATTTCTTAGCATTCATGCCGATCACTGCATGACCTATTCAATTATCATCAATTTAATATTGAAAATTAAAAATGATGACCATGAAATTTATGCTGCTCATGACGGTAGCGATGACCGCCAATGCACAAATTCCAGCCCATACGCCGCTTTACACCCGCGACCTCTCGGGCATTGACCAAAGTCCTATGGGTGACATCATTCGTGGTGTCTCTGGCAGCGATAACAAGAACGCACTGAAAGAAAAAATTCTTAAGCGTCTCAATGAAGAACGTATTCATGCCAGCCAGGCTCCCGAAGTTGCCTTCACCAATCTGGGCTTTCATTGCTCTGGCAGAAAATGCGAATACAGCGCTGTTTATGGGTCCAAAGTAACGGCCGCTACCTGGACGCAATCAGCCCGTACCACTTACAGGATTACTGTTCCTGATGCTGGTGCTCAGGAGCATATTGAAATTAATATAATGAGATCCACTATGGATCCGCGCCATTTGGGATCCGGGAAGTTAGCTGATTTTTTATATCAGTGGCCGCCCTATAAAACTGAGAGTGAAATAATGGGGCCGCTCAGGGCTTTCATGAATGAAAATCTATCTCGCGGCGACAAAAATGACCAGCTCAAATTGCTAGGCTTCACCTGCAATGACCAATGTTCCTATGCTGGAAATCTCGTACTACACCATGCAAACGACTCTAAATTCACAGACGAATATTATAGTTACGACATCAAAACATCTCTCGATGGCCGAGATATAAGCGCTGTAGTTAGATTGACTAAGTAGTATCTACCGATTCGACCGTATCACCGTCAACCTGTCATCGCGCGGCATCCTCCCCCGGAACAGCCACTTCATCCCCAGCACGGCCAGCGCCAGCATCAGGGTCACGCCATTGGCAATGACGATCGGCCACGATTGCAGCAGCACGCCATAGGTGAACCACAGCGCGATGCCCATCGTCAGCACGATGTACATCAGGGTCGACACCCCTTCCGCGCTGCGCCGCCGCCACACCAGCACGACTTGCGGCACAAACGCGATCGTGGTGCAAAACGCCGCCACGTACCCCAGCAAATCCACCCAGTACGGTTGCACAGGTTGCATCAGGCGTCCTTCGTGAACAGTTCGATACGCTCGCGTTTCTTGTCCATGTCGTGGTCCGTATCGGCATAACGCTGCGCGATTTCCACGAATTGCTTCTGGATGTCGAGGAAGGCATCGGTGATGTCGGGATCGAAATGCTTGCCGTGGCCCTCGGTGATGATGGCGACCGCCTGCTCGTGCGACATGCCTTCCTTGTACACGCGGCGGCTGATCAGGGCGTCATACACGTCGGCCAGCGCCATCAGGCGCGCGGAAATCGGGATCGCATCGCCGGCCAGCCCTTCCGGGTAGCCGCTGCCATCCCATTTTTCCTGGTGGCCGTAGGCGATTTCCTTGGCATATTTGAGGAAATCCACTTCGATGCCCAGCTCCCGCTCGGCCGAGATGATGGCATCGCGCCCCAGCGTGGTATGGGTCTTCATGATTTCCATTTCATGCGGTTCGAAGCGGCCCGGCTTGAGCAAAATGCGGTCCGGGATGCCCACCTTGCCGATGTCGTGCAGCGGCGCGGACTTGAACAGCAATTCAATGGTTTGATCGTCGAGGAAGTGCGAAAAACGCGGATGGTGGCGCAGGCGCTCCGCCAGCGCTTTCACATACCACGAGGTGCGGCGGATATGGTTGCCGGTCTCGTTGTCGCGCGTTTCCGCCAGCGACGCCATGGTGTGGATCGCCACGTCCTGCAACGCCGCCACTTCCTGCGTGCGGCGTTTGACTTCCGCATCGAGGAAAGTGTTCTGGTCCCGCAGGAAATCGTGCACCCGCTTCATCGCCAGTTGCGTCTTGATGCGGGCCAGCACGATCGGCGCCGACACCGGCTTGGTGATGTAATCGGCCGCACCCAGCGACAAGCCCATTTGCTCGTCCGAGATTTCACTCATGGCCGTCACAAAGATCACGGGAATGTCGCGCGTGGCGGGGTTGGCCTTTAACTGCTTGCACACGTCATAGCCGCTCATGCCCGGCATCATGATGTCGAGCAGGATCAGGTCCGGCTTGCTGTCGCCATTGGCGATCTTTAAGGCCCGTTCGCCGTTGACGGCAATCTTGGTGCGGTAATCCTGTTCGAGGATGGCACACAGCAGGTCGATGTTGTCCGGCGTGTCGTCCACCACCAGGATGGTGGGTTTGGCTTGCGTAGCTGTCATGATAGTTAAAATTATAAGGTGACCTGCAACGCGCCTGCTGCTTCATGCAACTGCGCCAGCGCTCCTTCGAAATCATACTGCGCAATCTGCCGCCTGAGTTGGCGGCCATGCTCGCCCTGCCCCGCCGCCTGCAATTGCGCTTCCAGCCCCTCGGCCAGGCGCGCCGCCTGGGCGTCATCCTGCGCCAGCAGCGCCGCCATGTCACGCATGGCGGCCAGCAGCGCTTCCGGGTCGGTGCTGGCGGCAGGCGTGCCGGCCGCCGCCGAGCCAGGACGGCGCGCATCGAGCGCCAGCAAGATCACACCCACCACTTCCTGCAATTCCAGTGTCAGTCCGGCCAGCGCGGCATCGCGGCCATCCACGCTCCCCTGCGCCAGCATGTGTTCCAGCCGCGCGGCGCTGTCGGCCACGCCGGCAGCGCCGATATTGCCGGCCAGGCCCTTGGTGGTGTGCGCTTCGCGCGTGGCGGCCGCCAGGTCGTTGTTTTCAATCGCATCATTGATGCGCTGCATGACATCCATCTGCGTTTCCGCGAAGCGCGCCAGCAGCTTGCGCATCAGCTTCACGTTGCCGCCCACGCGCTGCAGCGCCGCATCCAGTTTCAGGCCCGGGATCATCGGCAGCGACGCCTCCGGCGGCGGCGCCACGGTTTCCACCGGCTGCGGATTGCTCACCTTGACCCAGCGCGCCAGCGTGGCGAACAGCTGCGCCACCTCGACCGGCTTGGCGATGAAGTCATTCATACCCGCCGCCAGGCATTTTTCCTTGTCGCCCACCATGGCGTTGGCCGTCATGGCAATCACCGGCAATGCCGCATAGCGGGGGTTTTCGCGCAGCTTGCGGGTCGCGTCATAGCCATCCATGACCGGCATCTGGCAATCCATCAGCACACCGTCATAATCGTTGACAGCGATTTTCGCCAGCGCCATGGCGCCATTGCTCGCCACATCCACGCGGACGCCGGCGTCACCGAGGATTTGCTGCGCGACTTCCTGGTTGATTTCATTGTCTTCCACCAGCAGCAGCCATGCCCCCCGCACGGCCATCGCCGCGGACTGGTAATCGGCCGCACGGCGCGTGCGGCGGCATTCCGAGAAGCCCTTGCCATACACCGACGACACGGCGTCCAGCAGGGTCGAGGCGCTGACCGGCTTGTTCAGCAAGCCATCGAGCCGGATATCGCGCGCCTCGTCGAGCAGCACATCGCGGTTATACGCGGTCACCATGATGGTGCGCGGAGGATCCACGCCGATTTCCTCCGCCTGCGCGTGCAGCGCCTGCACCAGTTCGACCCCGCTCATGCCCGGCATTTGCCAGTCCACCAGCGCCAATCCAAACGGTTTGCCGTCGGCGCGCGCCTGCGCCACCAGTTGCAGCGCCTTGGCGCCGCTGTCGGCGGCGGCGGCGTCGAACTTCATCGATTGCAGCATGCCGAGGAAGATTTCACGGGCCGTCGCGTTATCGTCCACCACCAGCACGCGCACGGCGGAAACATCGGCGTCCGGTTTCATTTCCAGCAGCGGTGCGGCGGCCAGTCCGAATGTCGCCGTAAACCAGAACGTGCTGCCCACACCCGCTTCGCTTTCCAGCCCGATTTCGCCATCCATCATTTCCACCAGCCGCTTGCAGATGGTCAGGCCCAGGCCCGTGCCGCCATGGTGGCGCGTGGTGGAGGTGTCGGCCTGGCTGAAAGCCTTGAACAGCTTGGCCTGCTGGGCCGGCGTCAGGCCCACGCCGGTATCGCGCACTTCCAGCCGCAGGCGCACGCTGTCGTCGAGCCGTTCCAGCATCCGGATCGTGACCACGATCTCACCCTGTTCCGTGAACTTGATGGCGTTGTTGGTGAGGTTGATCAGCACCTGGCCAAAGCGCAGCGGGTCGCCCATCAGCGCGGTCGGTACATCCGGCGCGATGTCGAACAACAGTTCCAGCCCCTTGTCCTGCGCGCGCATGACGGACAGGTCGGCGATCTGCGCCATCACATCTTCCAGGAAGAAGTCGATGCGTTCAAAATTCATCTTGCCCGCTTCGATCTTGGAAAAGTCCAGGATGTCGTTGATGATGCCCAGCAAGTGGCGCGCGGCCGATTCCACCTTTTCCAGGTAATTGCGCTGCTTCGGCGTCAAATCCGTCTGCAGGGCCAGGTGCGTCATGCCGATGATGCCATTCATCGGCGTGCGGATTTCATGGCTCATGTTGGCCAGGAAGTCGGACTTGGCCTTGGTTGCGTCTTCCGCCACTTCCACCGCGTGCCGCAATTGCTGCTCGGCCGCCAGGCTGACCGTCATGTGCTTCAATGCGCGCAGCAATTCGCCAGTTTCATCTTTCGAGGTGGCTTCGATCACCATGCTCAAATCGCCCTGCGCGACGCGGGTGGCAATCGCAATCGCTTCGTCGAGCGGACGGGTGATGGAACGGGCGGAATAGGCAAAGCCCACCGCCACCAACACAGCGGCCAGTCCGAACAGCGACATCGCCATCAGCGACGAATTGATGTCGGCCTGCGCGCGGGCGGCGCTGGCCATCACCTGGTGCTGCTGCAACTGGTCCAGTTCATGGATCACGCCCAGCAGGCGGTTCAGCGCCGGCAAGGCATGGCGGTTCATGCGTTCTTCCGCCACTTCGCGGTCTTCCGCTTCCACCATGTCCGCCACCGCGATGAACGAGTCATAGTAATCGGCGCGCGCCTGCTTGATTTTCTCAATCAGCGCCAGCGCTTCCGGCGTGGCGTCCAGCTCCGCCAGCCGCTGCAGTTCGCGGTCGATATTGAGCTTGATGGCGTCGATGCGCGCATAGCTGTCGATCCGATGTTCCAGCTTTTTCTGGATGATCAAGGTGACGATGCGGGTGGCCGCTTCGCGCGACTGGGTATCGATATTGTTAACGGCGGCGGCGGCCGCCCAGTCCATGCTGAGGATGTGATCGGTTTCAGCGCGGATCGAATAAATACGGGAGACGCCGACCAGGATCACGCCCATCATCAGCAAGATCAGGATGGCGTAGCCGGCGGTAATGCGGACACTGATGCGGATGTCCTGGAAGCGCATGATGGTCTTTCGTTGAATTCGTCAATGCGACCCCCATGCCGGGCCGCCATGGATTATTGCGGGGCGTCGCCGGCGGCGGCGCGGCGCTGTGCGTCCCGTTGTTCGATATGCAGTTTCAGGCACGCGGGGCACCAGCAAGTCACATCGGTATCGGTGGAGGGCACGGGCACGGCGGGCGGCATGGCGGTGCACCAGCACGGGCCGCCGTCATTGCCATCGGCCATCGCACAGTTGAATTCCGCACCGCAGCGCTTGCAGGTACTCATGGTTTGTCTCCGGGTTGGTCGCCATCGTCGCCGCCCAGCGGGAAATTGCGCATGGCGCCGCGCAAGGTGTCCATTTGCTGGTTGAAGCGCGTGCAGGCGCCGCACACTAGCAAATGCAGGCGCATGCGGGTGCGTTCAACCAGGGTCAGGTCGCGGTCCATCCCTTCGGACACCAGGCGGTGCACTTCGCGGCAGGTGGGTTTCAGTCCGTCTTTTTCCATGATAGGCCTATGCGGAACGGGCGCCGAACCAATGGAGATCCAGGCATTCGCGCAGCCGCAAGCGCGCCCGGTACAGCAGCACCCATGCATTAGACGAAGAGATCGCCAGTTCCTTACAGATTTCTTCCGTCTCCAGTTCCAGCCACTCGCGCATCATGAAAATGCGCGCGGCCTGGGCCGGCAACTTTTCCAGGCAGGTTTCCAGCACACGAAAGAAGTCTTTTTGTTCCAGTGTCCGGTCCGGATCGCCCCACTGGCGCGGCATGTCCACGGTATGGCCGTCGGCGCGGAACAGCGCATCGATGGCGTCATCTTCGCTCTCGCCGTCGGCGCACTCGATCGGCCGCTCACGGGTGGCCGCGCGCAGGCTGTCGATAATTTTGAATTTGAGGATACCCGTCACATAGGTGCGCAGCGAAGACTGGCCCTGGAAGCGGTCCGGCTGTTCCAGCACCGCGATCAGGGTGTCTTGCACGGCATCTTCCGCCAGCGAAATGTTCCTCAATTGCAATAATGCAAAACGGACAAGCTGGGGCCGCATGGCTTCAAGCTGGCGGTGCAGGTGGTCGGGGTCGTTCATGGGGAGCCAGCGTAGCGGAACGCATCGGAATTGACAATCCGCAAAAGGCCCTATAATCGCAAGTTGGCTGTAAAATCCCGCTCAAACGCACCTGCACTCATACTTTTACCGGAATTGCCATGACGACTCTCTCCAATCTGACCCTGGACGTGCCTGCCAGCGACTTGACGAAGGTTTCACCTCAGATCAAGGCGCAAATTTTGGCCGAAGCGCTGCCGTACATCCGCAACTTCCATGGCAAGACCATCGTCATCAAATACGGTGGCAATGCGATGACCGACGAGCGCCTGAAACACGGTTTCGCGCGCGACGTGATCTTGCTGAAACTGGTCGGCATGAACCCGGTGGTGGTGCACGGCGGCGGCCCGCAAATCGATAACGCGCTGAAGAAAATCGGCAAGCAGGGCACGTTCGTGCAAGGCATGCGGATCACCGACGAAGAAACCATGGAAGTGGTGGAGTGGGTGCTGGGCGGCGAAGTGCAGCAAGACATCGTCATGCTGATAAACCACTACGGCGGCCAGGCTGTCGGCCTGACCGGCAAGGATGGCGGCTTGATCCGCGCCCGCAAGATGGCGATGCCGGACCGCGAAAATCCAGGCCAGTTCCTCGACATCGGCTTTGTCGGCGAAATCGACGCCATCAACCCGGCCGTCGTCAAGGCGCTGCAAGACGACGCCTTCATCCCGATCATTTCGCCAATCGGTTTCGGCCAGGATGGCCAGGCGTACAACATCAATGCCGACGTGGTGGCGGGCAAGATCGCTGAAATCCTGAAAGCTGAAAAGCTGATCATGATGACCAACATCGCCGGCGTGCAAGACAAGAACGGCAAGCTGGTGACCGACCTGTCGGCCCGTGAAATCGATGAAATGTTCGCTGACGGCACGATTTCCGGCGGCATGCTGCCAAAAATCTCGTCCGCACTGGACGCCGCGAAGTCCGGCGTGAACACCGTGCACATCATCGATGGCCGCATCGAACATTCTTTGTTGCTGGAAGTCTTGACGGAACAAGCTTTTGGCACTATGATCCGGTCTCACTAATTTTTTGGCGGTGAAGCAGTTACCACAGCCGCCAAAATAAATGCCCTTGTAGCTCAGTGGTAGAGCACTCCCTTGGTAAGGGAGAGGCCACGTGTTCAATCCACGTCAAGGGCACCATTCTCTTCCTGTTGTTCCTCCCGCAGTTTTCGCAGTCAATCCCCAAGCTCAGTAAATCCGTTGCACCGTGATGCCGCGTTTGCGCAGCAATTCCGGCACATTGCCTTTGCCGACCAGGTGCAGCACGCCAATCGCCGCAAAGCTGTGGCGTTCGCGCGCCAGCAGGCTGGCAATACTGGCCGCCAGGGTCGGATTGCGCTGGTCCAGCAGCACGCGCTGCACGAACTGGCCGGAAAACGTGTCGTCTTCTTGCGCCTTGCGGGCAATCGCATCGAGTCCGGCCTGGTCCGCGTGGCGCCACGCATTGACGATGTCACGCGCCTGTCTGGCCTGTTCCTCGTCTTCGATGGCGGCGATGCCCTCTTCCAGGAAGCGCGCCTGGTCCGCATTGCTCATGCGGTTAAACAGCATCATTTGCCCCGCCACCGATTCCAGCTCCACCACCCTCACCTGGCGCGCCTTCGCCTGGCGCGACAGCCACGCATCGACCGCCAGTGACGGGTCATAGCCCAGCGCCACGAATTCGCTGATGGTCAGCAGGCTGGCCACCATCCACGGCTTCATCGGCGCCACGGTTTCCGGCGCAATCGCATAGCGGCGCAGCAATTGCTGCAATCGGGGACGATAGGCCGGGGATAATTCATCGGCCACGGCGCCACGGCCCTGGCGGGCCATGCCATGGTCGCGCACCGCGCGGGCAATCGCGGCCTGGTCGCCCAGCGGATCGATTTCCAGCGCCAGCACGGACGCTTCGTTCAGCGCCGCCGTCACCCGGGGTTCCAGCGGATAAAAATCCGCCGCGCCAACGTGGATGGTGCCGAACAGGTAGGCGGTATGGCCGCCGTGTTCCAGCTTGAACAGCGCGCCGCGGTTGGGGATGGTGGTTGTGGCGGGTGGTTCCGCCGCTTGCACCGGCATCCCAAACCACAGAAGCAGAGTGCAAAATAAAACTATAATCTGGCGTTGCATGATTTCCCCTCATCTGCCGTGAATATACCCCGTTCCTCCCCGGTCTGGCTGTTTGATCTGGACAATACGCTGCACAATGCGTCGCACGCGATTTTTCCGGCCATCACCGCCAACATGAATACCTATATCGCCCGCGTGCTGGGCGAGGAGAGCGGTACCGGCGAGCCGGCCGGCGCGGACGCCGTCAACGCGGCGCGCACCCTGTACTGGCAACGCTATGGCGCCACCATGCTGGGACTGGTCAAGCACCACGGCGTCGATTCCGCCCACTTCCTGAAGGTCACGCACGACTTCCCGGAACTGGCCGCCATGGTGCGGGCGGAAAAGGGACTCGGCCAGCTGCTGCGCGCCCTGCCCGGCCGCAAGGTCTTGCTGACCAATGCGCCGCACCGCTATTCGCGCGACGTGCTGCGCATCCTCGGCATCCACCGCCAGTTTTCGCACCATATCGCGATTGAACACATGCGCATCCACCGCCATTTGCGTCCCAAGCCGTCGCGCCTGATGCTGCGCAACGTGATGAAAAAGCAAAAGGCCGCGCCCAGCCGCTGCATCCTGGTGGAAGACACCCTGGCCAACCTGCGCGCCGCGCGCGGCCTGGGCATGCGCACCGCATGGGTTACGCAATACCTGAAAATGGCAGACCCGATCGGCATGGCGCATGTGCCGGGGCGTTTTTTCCGACCGCAGTGGGTCGATGTCAAAGTAAAATCTGTCCGGCACCTGCCGGCGCGCGTACCGCGCCTGGTGCGGCAGCGTTAATACCTTTTCGATCACTTTTACTTCCCTATCATGGCAAGCACACCGCCCGGCCAGCGCAGGCAGCAAATCCTCGTCGCGTTGGCAGAAATGCTGGAACAACCGAAAGGCGAGAAAATCACCACGGCGGCGCTGGCCCGCAAGCTGGAATTTTCCGAAGCGGCGCTGTACCGCCATTTCGCCAGCAAGGCGCAAATGTTTGAAGGGCTGATCGATTTCATCGAAACCAGCGTGTTTGGCGTCATCAACCAGATCATGGAAAAGCAGGCCAGCGGCGTGGCGCAGGTGCGCGACATCGTCGGCATGCTGCTGCAATTTTCGGCCAGCAATCCCGGCATGACCCGCGTACTGACCGGCGATGCGCTGGTGGGCGAAGACGAGCGCCTGCAACACCGCATGAACCAGCTGCATGAACGGATCGAACTGGCGCTGCGCCAGGCCTTGCGGCTGGCCACCACGGAAGACTATGGCCACGAGGACGACATCGGCGCGCGCGCCTGCGTGCTGCTGGCGTATGTGATCGGCCGCTGGCACCGCTATGCCAAGAGCGGCTTCAAACTCGACCCGACGCAGGACACGGCGCTGCACATCGCGCTGCTGCTGTAACCATGAAGCACGAAGTCTTCGCACTGCTGGACGACGCCAGCCCGGACGGACTGGCGCAAGCCCGTTCGCGCCTGTACACGGGCCATGTGGCGACCCTGCGCTGCGATGGCCAGGGTGGCGCGCAGGAGGCCAACCGCGCCTGGCGCGCGGTGCTGGCGCAAATGGAAGAACACCTGGCGCAAGGCCGCCACGCGGTCACCCTGTGCGCCTATGAACTGGGCGCGCATCTCCTCGGCATGCCGTCCCATCCCGCCGCCGATGCGGCGGCGCCCACCGCGCGCGTGCTGGTGTTTGACCAATGCGCCCTGCTGTCGCAGGCGGACGTGGCGGCGTGGCTGGCGGCGCGCGCCGGGAGCGGGGACGAGGAGATCGCCGGTATTGCCGGCATCGCCGCCAATGTCGACCAAGCGCAATTCACCGATGCCATCAACCGCATCCGCGACTACATCGCCGCCGGCGACACCTACCAGGTCAACTATACGTACCGCCTGCGTTTCGACGCCTACGGTTCCATCTTCGCGCTGTACCAGCGCCTGCGCGCGCGCCAGCCGGTGCCGTACGGCGCCCTGATCGCGCCGGACGACGGCAGCGCCGTGCTGTCGCTGTCGCCGGAATTGTTTGTGCGCCATGCCGATGGCGAATTGACGGCGCGGCCCATGAAAGGCACCGCGCCCGCCGCCACGGACGATGCGGAAAACGCGCGCCGCGCCACGGCCCTGGCCAACGATGCCAAGAACCGCGCGGAAAACCTGATGATCGTGGACTTGCTGCGCAACGATATCGGCCGCATCGCGCAAACCGGGACCGTGAAAGTCCCGGCGCTGTTCGACGTGCGCCGCTACAGCAGCGTGCTGCAAATGACGTCCACCGTGCAGGCGCAATTGCGGCCCGACGCCGGCCTGGCCGAACTGTTTGATGCGCTGTACCCGTGCGGCTCGATCACGGGCGCGCCCAAGCGCCGCACCATGGAAATCATCGCGGAACTGGAACCTGCGCCGCGCGGCCTGTACACCGGCGCGATCGGCTGGTTCGCGCCACCGTCACCTGGAAATAATCAGGATGCCCGGCCTGACGGCGCGGCGCCCATAGCAAAAATCGGCCCGTTCTGCATGTCGGTGCCGATCCGCACCCTGTCGCTGCAGCCGCAGGTAGCGGGCGTGCGCCGGGGCGAACTGGGTGTGGGCGCCGGTATCGTGTACGACAGCGATCCGGCCGATGAATATGCCGAATGCCAGTTGAAGGCGCGTTTCCTGACCGGCCTGGCCAATACATGCGAGCTGTTTGAAACCATGTACGCGACCCGCGAAGACGGCGTGCGCCACCTGGAACGCCACCTGGCGCGGCTGGCCGCGTCGGCCCGCTATTTCGGCTATGGCTGGGACGAGGCGGCGGCGCGCGTACTGCTGCGGCAAACTTGCGCCACTTTCCCGGCGGGGACGCCGATGCGGCTGCGGCTGGCCATGCGGGCCAACCCGGCTGCTTTGCGTACTGACGGAGCGCCCCTACCGGCCAACCCGGCTGCCGCCCGGGACAGCACCGCGCCGGTGTCCGGCGCCGGCGGCGCCTTGTCGGTCCAACATGGCGTCCTGGCCCCGCTGACCGCCCCCGTGCGCGTGTTGCTGGCCCCGGACACCACCACGGCGGACGACCTCTTCCTGCGCCACAAAAGCAGCATCCGGGCCCGCTATGACGCCGCCTGGCGCGCCGCCGAAGTGCAAGGCGCGTTCGACATGCTGTTCTTTAATGAACGGGGCGAATTGACGGAAGGTGGCCGCAGCAACGTCTTCGTGCACGTCGATGGCCGCTGGCTGACGCCGCCGCTGGCGTGCGGATTGTTGCCTGGCGTCATGCGCAGCGTGTTGCTGGACGATCCGGCATGGAACGCCACGGAAGCTATCGTCACGCGCGCGATGCTGGCCCGCGCCGACCAGATTGTCCTGTGCAATGCCCTGCGCGGCGCGATGCCCGTCACCCTCGCCGCCTGACGTCCCATCAGCATTCCATGCTGCAAGCAATGCGGCATTGTTACCACCTTTGCGTCCCAGCAATGGCCTACAATGCAAGAGTAGTCCTGAGCCAACAGCTGCCGGGAGAGCGCCATGGACCAGCCAGCACAATGGAAAACAGCCGCCCTGGGCGCGCTCTGGCTGGGCTGCGCCGCCTCCGCCTCGGCCGGGCAGGAAATCACGTGGTACCTGTATGACATCGCGCCGCTGGTGATTGCCGACGGCCCGCACAAGGGCGCCGGCTTCATTGAAATGGCGCTGCACCAGCAATTGATTCCCGCCTTGCCCGATTACAAGCACAACGTGGTGGTGGTGCCGATCCAGCGCATCGCCATGATGCTGAAATCCGATCCGCAAGCCTGTAATCCCGGCCTGATCCGCAATGCAGAACGGGAACAATTCATGACGTTTTCCGTGCCCACCCTGGCGGCATTGCCAGCTGGCATGTTTGTGC
The DNA here is from genome assembly GCF_058807115.1 of Pseudoduganella sp. GW821-FHT12E03. Classification (NCBI taxonomy): domain Bacteria; kingdom Pseudomonadati; phylum Pseudomonadota; class Betaproteobacteria; order Burkholderiales; family Oxalobacteraceae; genus Pseudoduganella; species Pseudoduganella sp. GW821-FHT12E03. The sequence goes on from NZ_JBXAQJ010000004.1 coordinate 348,996, forward strand.
GCCGGGGCGACGCCGCCCGCATCGCGCCCTATGTCAATACCAAAGGCAAGATCGTCCTGGACAAGCTACTTTCCGATGGCAAACTCCACCTCGGCATCGATTCCGCGCGCAGCTATGGCGGCCCGGTGGACGCGGTCTTGAAGCCGTACCGCGACAAATCCCAGCTGTTCGCCCTCAGCACGCCGGACGCGTCGCGCAACCTGACGCAAATGGTGATCGCCAAGCGCATCGACGGCATGCTGGGCCAGCCGTTCGAAGTCCCGTATTACCTGGGCGGGCGCACCGTGGACGACCTCAAGGCGCTGGCCTTTTATGCACTCGATGAGCAGGCCGAGGTGGCGGTCAACCACGTGGCGTGCGCCAACAGCGAACAGGGCCAGGCCGTGATCCGCAAGCTCAACGCGGCGCTGGCCAAACCCGGCGTGCGCGATGCGCTGGCCGCCCATTACTCCACGTGGCTCGATGACGACGCCCGCAAGCTGGCCGATGCCCTGCGCCGGCAGATCTTTGCCGCGAAACATTGATGAACAGGCTGCATGCAACAGCTGGCTACCTGAACCGCCTGCATATCCGCCAGGCTGCGCGGGTGCTGGCGGTGGCGCTCCTGTTGAGCGCGCTGTTTTCCACGATCCAGATCGCCATCGATTTGCACAATGAGCGGCAAAACGTACGCGCCACCATCCGGCAAGTGCTGGACGGCCTGAGCCGCCCTGCCGGCCAGGCGGCATTCAGCGTCAGCCCCTACCTGGCCGAAGGCGTGGTCGACAGCTTGCTGATGTACCAGCCCATCCACAGCGCCGTGATTGCCACGGAAACCGGCGCCGTCCTGGCGCAGCGTTCCCGGCCGCTGGCGCCTGGCCGCATGGCGTGGCTGGCGGACTGGCTGACCCGGGGCGAACGGGAATTCACCTTGCCGCTGCATGCCATCAGCCTGAAGGAACCGATCGGCCGCGTCACGGTGCAAGTCGATGCGGGGATCCTGGCCGCCGGCGTGCTCGAGCGGGCCGGACTGACGGTCTTGTTCGATATCCTGAAAAACATGGGCCTGGCGCTGGCCGTGACGGTGGTGTTTTATTACACGCTGTCGCGCCCGCTGGCGGCCCTGTCGCGGGCGCTGACGCAAGCCCAGCAATTGCGCACCGCCACCAGCCTGCACGCGGAACTGGGCCGCCATGCCGATGAAGAAATGCACACCTTGCTGGCCACCGCCAACCGCTTCCTGGAAAACCAGGTGGCCGCACGCACCGACGCCTTGCGCCAGCAAAACGATGAATTGCAGCGCCTGAATGCGGCGGTGCAGGCGGCGCGGGCCGAGGCGGAAAGCGCGACACAGGCCAAAAGCCAGTTTCTGGCCAACATGAGCCACGAATTGCGCACGCCGCTCAATGCCATCCTCGGTTACGCGCAAATACTCGACCGCGATGGCGGCCTGTCCGAGCGGCAACAGCGCGGCATCGGCACCATCGAACGCAGCGGCTCGCACTTGCTGGCGCTGATCAATGACGTGCTGGACCTGTCCCGCATCGAAGCCGCCCGGTTCACACTGGAGCCGCAACCGGTGGTGCTGGCGGCCTTTATCGACGGTATTGGCGACATCGTCCGCGTCAAGGCGGAAGAAAAGCTGCTGCGCTTTGTCAGCACCCTGGAACCGGGCTTGCCGGCCGCCGTGCTGTGCGATGAAAAACGCTTGCGCCAGGTGTTGCTGAACTTGCTGGGCAATGCCATCAAATTCACCCCGTCCGGCCAGGTCAGCCTGCGGGTACAACACCGGCCCCACGATGCCGTTGGCGAAGTACGGTTGCGCTTCACCGTCCATGACAGCGGTGTCGGCATGACGGATGAAGAACTGACGCGCATTTTCCAGCCCTTCGAACAGGCCGGCGACGTCGGGCGGCGCGCCAGCGGCACCGGACTGGGCCTGGCCATCAGTGCGCAAATCGTCACCTTGATGGGCGGCCGCATCGAAGTGCAAAGCTTGCCCGACGAAGGCAGCCGCTTCTGGTTTGAACTGGTGCTGCCGTTGGCGGCCGGCACGGCGGCCAGCCATGCGGCGCCGGTGATTGCCGGCTATGAAGGGGCGCGCCGCAGCGTGCTGGTGATTGACGACCAGGATGGCAATCGCACCATGCTGGCGGATTTGCTGGAAGGATTGGGCTTCATCACGTGGGAAGCCGTCGATGGCCAGTCCGGCCTGGACAGCATGCGGCGCGACTTGCCGGACCTGGTCATCACGGACATCGCCATGCCCGGCATCGATGGCCTGGAATTGATGCGCCGCGTGCGGGCCGATCCCTTGCTGCGCCACGTCCCCATCATTGCGGTGTCGGCCAGCATTTCCCTGGCGGGTGAAGCGGCCAGCCTGGATGCGGGCGCCAATGCCTTCCTGCCCAAGCCCATCAACCAGCCCGCGTTGCTGGAGCACATCGGCGCCTGCCTGCGGCTGCGCTGGATCACTTGCGAAACCGCCGCGGCGGAGCCGCCGACCGACGCGCCGCTGCTGGCGCCGCCGCCGGCCGATATCGAACAACTGTATGCGCTGGCCATGACCGGCAATATGCGCAGCATCCACCGTTTCGCCACGGAACTCGGCGCGCGTGACGCCCGCTACCGCCCCTTTGCCGCGCGGCTGCAGGCATTGGCGGATGGCTACCAGTCGCGCGCCATCCTGGCGCTGGCGCAACACCACCTGGGGTTGCCGTCATGAGTTCCCCACAAAAAACCGTCTTGATCATCGACGACACGCCCGCCAACCTGGGCGTGCTGGTCGATTACCTGGAACAGCACGATTTATGCGTGGTGGTGGCGCAAGATGGCGAAGAAGGCGTGATGCGGGCGCAATTCCTGCACCCCGACTTGATCTTGCTGGACGTCATGATGCCGGTGATGGATGGCTTGGCCACCTGCCGCCGCCTGAAAGACGATACCCGCACCCGCAACATCCCGGTGATTTTCATGACCGCGCTCGGTGAAACCCGCGACAAGATGGCGGGCTTCCAGGCCGGCGGTGTGGATTACATCACCAAGCCGTTCCAGGCGGAAGAAGTGCTGATGCGGCTGACCACGCATTTGAACCTGTACCACACGACGCGGGAATTGCAAAAGACCGTGGCGCAGCTCAACCTGGCGCAGGCGGAACTGGTCCGCAGTGAAACCCTGGCGGCGCTGGGCGCCATGGTGGCCGGCATTGCGCATGAATTGAATACGCCGATCGGCAATGGTTTGCTGATTGCCAGCACCTTGACGGACTTGAGCCGCAGCATGGCCAGGGATTTACAGGAAGGCAAAGGGTTGACCCGCTCGGCGCTGGAAAAATATTTACTCGAGGCGAACGAGGTCGGCGATATCTTGCAGCGCAACCTGGAACGGGCAGGCAGCCTGATCAACAGTTTCAAGCAGGTGGCGGTGGACCGCACCAGTGCGCAGCGCCGCAAATTCCGGCTGACCGATGTGGTGACGGAAACCATCCTGCTGCTGACACCGACTTTGAAAAGCACGCCCTACGAAGTCATCCATTGCATCGACCGTTCGATCGAGCTGGACAGCTTCCCCGGCCCGCTGGGGCAAATCATCACCAACCTGATCAACAATGCCGTACTGCACGGGTTTGAGGGACGCAGCCATGGCAGTATCCATATCCGTGCGGACATCGCGCCTTCCGGCTTGTTGGAATTAACGATCGCCGATGATGGCGTGGGGATACCGGAAGCCAATTTGCACCGCATCTTCGACCCGTTTTTCACGACGAAAATGGGCGCGGGCGGCAGCGGCCTGGGCTTATACGTGTGCTACAACATTGCCACCACGGTCTTAAATGGCCAGATCCAGGTCGCCAGCGCGCCCAATGACGGGACGCGCTTCCTGCTGACGCTGCCGTTGAAAGTATAGCGTTACTTCTGGATCATCATGTCGAAGCCGCCCCAGAACATGCGCTTGCCGTCGAACGGCAATTTCTTGGGATCCATCATTTCCGCCAGGCGCGGATCTTTCATGACTTTTTCATTGACTTCATCGCGCTTGGCGCGGGATTCATAGACGATCCACGCAAAGATCACGGTTTCGTTGTCTTCGAGTTTCACGGCTTGCGGGAACGACGTGTGCTCGCCCGGCTTCACATCTTCCGCAATGCACTCGCGGTACTCGAGCGCACCATGCTCGCGCCACACATCGGCGCATCGCAGCGCCATTTTTTTATATTCCTCGACATTGGCTTTCGGTACCGGCAAGACGAATCCATCGACGTACGGCATGGCAATCTCCATGTTTCAGGTTGGTGGACTTGCAAGATTAGGCCTGTTCGATTGCCAGCACAAGCCCCCATGTCCCCCCTGGGGTCAGACCCCATATGTGACAAAAGTGGACATCGCTCCCGGGAAATGTCCACTTTTGTCATAAACGGGGTCAGACCCCAATGGTGTGACACAGCGGACTCTGCTGTGGGTCAGTCCGCGCCGGCGAACTGGCGGCGGTAGGCGCCGGGGCTGGTGGCGGCCAGGCGGCGGAAGTGGTGGCGCAGCGATTCTTCGGAGCCGAAGCCGGCCCGCTCCGCCACTTGCGCCAGCGGGATCTCCGCGGTTTCCAGCAAATCCTTGGCCAGCGCGACGCGCTCATGGATCAGCCATTCCAGCGCGCCCATGCCGGTGGCATCCTGGAATTGCCGCTGCAAGGTGCGCGGGCTCATGGCGGCCCGCTGCGCCATGCTGTTCACGGTATGCGGCAGCGATGGATTGGCGCGCAGCCAGTCCATCAGCCGCGACAGCCGGCCTTGCTCGTCATGCGCCATCGGACGCGGCAAAAACTGGGCTTGCCCACCTTCGCGGTGTGGCGCCACCACCAGCCGCTGCGCCACCAGGTTGCCGACACGTGCGCCATAATCGCGCCGCACCAGGTGCAGCAGCATATCGATGCCGGCCGCCGACCCGGCCGAGGTAATGACCTGTCCGGCATCGACATATAAATCGTCCGGCTGCACGATGATGGCGGGATGGCGCTTGGCCAGCCGGTCGGTATAGCGCCAGTGCGTGGTGGCGCGTTTGCCATCGAGCACACCGGCGGCCGCCAGCACAAAGACACCGGAACAAATCGAACACAGCCGTGCGCCGCGTTCATACGCCGCCCGGATCGCGTCCACCAGCGCGGGCGGAGGCGCTTCATCGGCATCGCGCCAGCCGGGAATCACGATGGTGTCGGCCTGCGCCAGCAATTCCGGCGCATAGGGCGCCTGCACGGTAATGCCGCCCGCCGCGCGGATCGGTCCCGGCTCCACCGCCACCACTTCAAAGTCGTACCACGGCACACCCAGTTCCGGGCGTTCCAGCGCGAACAATTCCACCACGCAGCCAAATTCAAACGTGCACAGGCGGTCGTAAGCGAGGGCGACAACAAGATGTTTTTGCATGGCGCAATCTTACCGGAGAATGGCATTTGCGCCACTACGCCGCCTGGCGCGCCGCCCCGATAATGACTCCATCGCAACCAACAACGGAGACCAACATGTCGCTCGTCACTGAAATCCCGGCCGCCTCCAGCGCCGACGCCCTGGCCCACTTCGAAGCCTCGTTCACCTTTGAAACGGATTGCTGGGACGTGCACGATGCCGTCGCCAGCGGCCGGCAGGATTTCGTGTTGCTGGACGTGCGCGGCACGGAAAAATACGCGGCCGGCCACGTGCCGGGCGCGATCGACCTGGCGCACCGTAAAATCATCGGCTCGAAAATGGCGGCGTATCCGGACGGCACGCTGTTCGTGGTCTACTGCGCCGGCCCCCACTGCAACGGCGCCGCCCGCGCCGCCGTGCGGCTGGCGAAACTGGGCCGTCCCGTCAAGGTGATGCCGGGCGGCATTACCGGGTGGCTCGATGAAGGGTTTGCGCTGGAAAAATCAGTCGTGGCGGCCGCGGCCTAGTACCGCAGGGGGGACACTGGGGGCGTTCAGCCCCCCAGCGCCTTTTCCACCGCCCCCACCAGCTGCTTGTCTTCCGGCGTCACCTTGCTCGGGAAGCTGTCCACCACCTTGCCGCTGCGGTCGATCAGGTATTTGTGGAAGTTCCACGCGGGCGCTTTCCCCGTCGCTTTGATCAAGTCCGCATAAAACGCGTTTGGCGCGGAACCGGACACCACGGATTTCGCATACATCGGGAATTTCACGCCATAGGTGTTGTAGCACAAGTCGGCGATTTCCTTGGCGGAGCCGGGTTCCTGCTTGCCGAAGTCATTCGATGGGAAGCCCAGCACCACCAGGCCTTTGGCGCCGTATTTCGCATACAGCGCTTCCAGCCCTTCATATTGCTTGGTGTAGCCGCAATAGCTGGCGGTATTGACCACCAAGATCACCTTGCCCGCGTACTGGCACAAGTTTTGTGGCGCGTCGTCCTGCAGACGGTTGAACGATTGCTTGAGGATGGCCGGGCAGGCGGCGGGCGCCGCAGCCGCAGCGGTGGCCTGTTGCGCATGGACAGGCGCCTGGGCCGACAGGGCCACGGCAGCGAAGGCAACAACGGGAGCGATTTTCTTGAACATGGTGTTTTGCGCAGAAAAAGAAACGATTCTAAAGCCTTAGGAGCCGTGAACAAATAAATGTCACAAGAGAGCGGCTCTGGCGGAATGCGATGCAGGCGCCAAGCGCGCCGCAGCGCGCCCGCCAGAACCGATCCAATTGTGACAGTTATTTATGAACGACTCCTTAGATCCCGGCCAGGCAGATGTATTTGATTTCCAGGTACTCGTCGAGTCCGTACTTCGACCCTTCGCGTCCCAGCCCCGATTGCTTGACGCCGCCAAACGGGGCGATTTCATTGGAAATCAAGCCGGTATTGACGCCCACCATGCCCGATTCCAGCCCTTCCGCCACGCGCCAGATGCGGCCGATATCGCGCGAATAAAAATACGCGGCCAGGCCGAATTCCGTGCTGTTGGCCAGCGCGATGGCTTCGTCATCGGTGGTAAAGCGGAACAGCGGCGCCAGCGGTCCGAACGTTTCTTCACCGGACACGCGCATGGCCGGCGTCACATCGGCAATCACGGTCGGCTCAAAGAACCCATGCCCCAGCGCATGGCGCTTGCCGCCCAGCAGCAAGCGTCCGCCCTGGGCCAGCGCATCGGCCACATGTTCCTCGACTTTTTGCACGGCCTTGTCGTCAATCAGCGGCCCCTGCGTCACACCGGCATCGGCGCCATTGCCCACCTTGAGCTTGCCCACCGCCGCCACGAATTTCTCGGCAAAAGAGTCATACACGCCATCCTGCACATAAATGCGGTTGGCACACACGCAGGTCTGGCCGGAATTGCGGTATTTCGACGCCATCGCCCCTTCCACGGCCGCATCGAGGTCGGCATCGTCGAACACGATGAAGGGCGCGTTGCCGCCCAGTTCCAGCGACAGTTTCTTGATGGTGGCGGCGCACTGCTGCATCAGCAGGCGGCCGATGCCGGTGGACCCGGTAAAACTCAGCTTGCGCACGATCGGGTTGGACGTCATTTCTCCGCCGATCTCGCGCGGCGACCCGGTCACGACGGAAAACACGCCGGGCGGCACGCCGGCCTGTTCGGCCAGCACCGCCAGCGCCAGCGCGGAAAACGGCGTGGCTTCGGCTGGCTTCAGCACGATCGGGCAGCCCGCCGCCAGCGCCGGCGCGGCCTTGCGGGTAATCATCGCCAGCGGGAAATTCCACGGCGTGATGGCGGCGCATACGCCGACCGGCTCCTTGGTCACGATCAGCCGTTTATCGGGCCACGGCGACGCCAGCGTATCGCCGGCAATGCGCTTGGCTTCCTCGGCAAACCACTCGAAGAACGACGCGGCATAGGCAACTTCACCGCGCGACTCCGCCAGCGGCTTGCCCTGTTCCGTGGTCATCAGCAAGGCCAGGTCTTCCGCATTGTCCAGCATCAGTTCCGACCATTTGCGCAAGATGGCGGAACGCTCCTTGGCGGTTTTCTTGCGCCACGCGGGCCAGGCGGCATTGGCGGCTTCGATCGCGCGCCGCGTTTCCAGCGCGCCCAGGTTGGGAATCACACCGATCTGCGCACCGGTGGCGGGGTTGGTGACGGGATGGGTCTCGCCGCTGTCCGCGCCGATCCAGGCGCCGTTGACATAGGCTTGCTGGCGCAGCAGGGAAGGATTGTTGAGTTGCATGCCGGGCTCCGTGGTGACATGAGTGATGACGGTAGAGCGCTATGCTACGCCTGTCGCGCCGTGTTTGCATCCGGCCTTCAGCGAATCTTCAAGCCTTCCAGCGACGCATCCGGCGCCGGCCAGCGCAACCGCAAGCCTTGCAGGGTTTCCAGCAACAGCGACGCGATGGCCAGGTCGCGGTGCGGCTTGGCGTCGGCCGGCACGATATACCATGGCGCATCGTCGGTATCGGTGGCCAGGATGGCGTCTTCATAGGCACGCTGGAAGGCGCGCCATTTCTTGCGCTGGTCGATGTCGGACTGGTCGAATTTCCACTGCTTTTTCGGATCCTCGATGCGCGCCTGCAGGCGCTTGCGCTGCTCATCTTTTGAAATGTGCAGGAAGACTTTAAGGATCGTGGTGCCGGTTTGCGCCAGCATGCGCTCAAAATCCCGGATCTGCGCATAACGCCGCTGACATTCCCGGCTGTCGATCCGTTTCAGCACCCGCGTGATCAGCACTTCTTCGTAATGGCTGCGGTTGAACACCACCATTTCCCCTTTGGCGGGGACATGGCGGTGCACGCGCCACAGGTAGTCATAGCCGGCTTCCAGTTCAGTCGGCGCCTTGAAGGCGGCGGTGCGCAAGCCGACCGGATTGATCTTGCTGTACAGCGAACGCACGGCGCCATCCTTGCCGGACGTATCCATCCCCTGCAGCACCAGCAACACCTTGTGCTTGCGCTGCGCGTACAGCATGGTTTGCAAATCGTTGACCTGTTCCAGCAACGCTTCCGTGCGCTCCTTGTCGCCGGCCTTGCTGCCGGCCTTTCTGCCGGCCTCCAGCGGCTTGCGCGCGGCATCGTCTTCGCGCAGCGTGAATTTTTCCGGAACGCGGAACAGGTTGCGGGCTTTCATGGCATCCCTCGTTGCAGTGGCGATGGACCTAGCCTAGCAGATGTGGCGCGGCCCCGGCGCAACGGCGGGGCCAGGGATCAGCGGCGCTGTGGATAGCGCGATGCCGCCACTTCGCGCACCGCGGCCAGCATGGTTTCCGCACCGGGCGACAGCCGGTGGCGCTGGCGCGTGATGATGCCGTACATATCCATGCGCAAGCCCAGATCGAATGGCAGCACCACCAGCAAGCCCGTATCGAGGTAAGGGCGCACCAGTTCCTCCGGCGTGGCGGCCACCATGCGGCTGCCGGTCAGCAGCGATGTCAGCACCGGCAGCGCCAGGGTTTCCACGGTCTCCACCGGCGGCTCCAGCCCGGCTGACAGGAACAGCGTGGTCAGGCGGTCGCGCAGGATACTGCCGGCCGGCGGCAAGACCCACGGCGTGGCGGCCAGGTCGGCCAGGGTCAGGTCGGTACGGCCCGCCAGCGGGTGGCCGGCGCCCGCGATCAGGCTGTGCGGTTCGTCCGTCAGGGGTTCAAAATGCAATTCGTTGGCCAGCGTGCTGTCCAGGATACGGCCGATCACCATATCGAGTTCCCCGGCGCGCAGCCGCTCCGTCAACAATTTGCTGGTATCGACCGTGACCGAGACCTGCAGCTTCGCGTGGCGCTGCTTGACCAGCTTGACGGCATCCGTCACCAGCCCGGCTGACGGCGTCAGCACGGTGCCGACCGCCACCCGGCCGCTGAGGCCGGACAGCAATTCCATCACTTCCTGGTGTGCGGAATCCATTTCCGCCAGCGCCGCGCCGGCGCGGCGGATCATGACTTCGCCATACCAGGTCGGCACCACGCCGCGTGGCAGGCGCTCGAACAATTGCACATTAAGCGCATGTTCGAGCTCCGCCAGCAATTTGGAGGCCGCGGGCTGCGTCAAATTCGCCGCCTGCGCCGCATGCAGGATGGACCCATGCTTGCCCAGCTCCACCAGCAGCACGAGATGGCGGGTTTTCAGGTGGGACCGGACAAAGCGGTCTGCGCGTGGGTCTGACATAGGGTTACGTGAGAGAAACAGACTCATTCATGATAGAGAGCGGTCCTGCCACCGTCAATCAGGATGTCGGTCGCGTTGATAAAACGCGCCTCGTCGCTGGCCAGGAACAAGGCCGTATACGCCACCTCTTTCGGCTCGCCGATCCGCTTGCTCGGCAGGATCGCCGTCTGGCGCGCTTCCTCGGCCGCCGGATCGGCCGCCTCGTTGATCCACTTGCGGGTGTTTTCCGTCATGATCAAGCCCGGCGAAATCGAATTCACGCGGATGCCGCGCGCCGCATATTCAATCCCCAGTGATTTCGTCAGTCCCAGCAAGGCGTGCTTCGCCACCGGGTACGGGAAGCAGCCCGGTATGATCTTGTGGCCATGCACCGATGCGATATTGACCACGCTGCCCGCGCCCCGCGCCAGCATGTGTGGCAAGGCCGCCTGCGTGACGTTCCACGCGCCATCGAGGTCGACATTGAAACAGCGCTGCCACTGCTCGCGCGTCAGTGCCAGCGGATCGGCAAACACATTGATACCGGCATTGTTAATGACGATATCGACCCGGCCAAATCGTTCCACCGCTTGCGCCACCAGCGCCTGCATCTGTTGCGAGTCCGCCACGTCGCCCTGGACGAACAGCGAACGCTCAGGGTCCATCGAGGCACGCATGGCGGCGGCCACCTCGTCATCGGCGTGGCTGTTGTACACCACGTACGCGCCTTCTTCCACGAACAGCTTGGCGACTGCGGCGCCGATACCCTGGGTCGATCCGGTCACAATCGCGACTTTATCTTTAATACGGTTTACCATGTTTTCTCCTCCATGAGTCGCGTGCGCCGGCAAGGCGGACCTTGCCGCCCTGCGGCGATACGCGGTTTTTGTGTGCGGAACCTTACAGGTCGTTGAACAGCGCGGCAGGCAAGCCATGCGCGCCACCCGTGTCGAGCTGGTACAAGCCACCCGCGGCGCCGGGCTGCGGCATGGCTCCCACCAGCAAGTGTTCGTATTGCGGCCCGCCAAACGCGGGCTGAGTCGGATACTGCGCGGGCAAAGCGACGCTGTGCAGCAGGCGGCCATCGGCCGCGTAGCGCGCCACCTTGCCGGCGCCAAAATGCGCGCTCCACAGGCAGCCCTCCGCATCGACCACGGCGCCGCGCGGCTGCGCGTGCGGCACGTCCGCAAACAGGCGGATGTTCGCGACTTTCGCGGCCTGCGCGTCGTAGTCGCACTGCATGATGCGGCGCGTGGCGGCGTCGCTGAAATACAGGGTGCGGCCATCGGGACTGACCGCGATACTGTGCGCCATGGCGGCGGCGGGCAGCGCCAGGCGGCGCAAGCCGTGCGCCAGCGAATACTGGTAATAACTGCCGATCTGGCGCGCTTCCGGCGTCAGATTGCGGGTGCCGAACACGAAATGGCCATGGCGGTCCGCGGCGCCATCGCTGATACCGGTGCGCGGTTCGGCCGGATCGACCGCCACGCCGGGCTGCGGCGGACGCCGTCCCAGGCCCAGCGCGGGCGGCGTGGCGCGGTCGGCAAAGCACAGCCACTTGGCTTGCGCCAGCAAGACACGTCCTGAATCGCAAAACGCCAGCGCCGCCGCGCGGTCCGGCAAGCGGGTACGCACCGGCTTGACCGGCGCTTCGCCATACTGCCCCTGCCAGGTATAAATCGACGCGCTGTCCGGGTCGCACCACCACCATTGGCCGTTGTGCCAGCGCAGGCTATCGACATGGCCGGTGCTCAGCAAGGTGACGGGACGGTTGCCGCCGATGCGGCGCGGCGCAAGTTCCGCTGCGGCCTGCTCCGTACCGCTGGCATCCGCATCAGCGCGGCCGCGCGCCGGATCCGGGGCGGCGGCGCCGGACGCCGGGCGTACCTTGCGCACGGATGACGCCACAATTACACCTGTTCCCGCCACGCGCGCACAAACGCGCGCGCATTGCCGCCCACCGTCGATGCGCTCATGCCCGGCTTGTACAGCGCGGAACCGAGGCCGAAACCGGCCGCACCGGCGGCGCGGTATTCACCCATGGTGTCCGGTGCGATGCCGCCCACCGGCAGCACACGCAAATCGGCCGGCAGCACGGCGCGCATGGCGCGCAGCAGCGGCGGCGTCACCAGTTCGGCCGGGAACAGTTTCACCGCGTCAGCGCCGGCCTTCACGCAGGCAAACGCTTCGGTCGGCGTGGCGGCGCCCGGGACGCAATACATGCCGGCCGCCTTGGCGGCGCGGATCACTTCCGTGTCCGCATGCGGCATCACGATCAGTTTGCCGCCCGCATCACGCACGCCATGCACGGCTTCCACACTGAGCACCGTGCCCGCGCCCAGCAGCGCATCGGCTGGCAGGCTGCGCGCCAGCAGCGCAATCGATTCCAGCGGCTGCGGCGAATTCAATGGCACTTCGATCATGCGGAAACCCGCTTCGTACAAGGCGGCGCCGATGCCTTCCGCTTCGGCAGGACGGATGCCGCGCAGGATGGCGACCAAAGGCAGCGCGTCGAAAGCGCTGTCGAACAGGTTCAATGCGGTATTGGATACGGTACTCATGCGGATTCCAGGGATGAAGATTGCGAAGGGGCCAGACCGGCGGCGCGCGCCAGCAACAGCAGGCCGGCCGGAGCGGTGTTGTCGAGCACCAGCGTGCGTTCGCCGCTGTAATGGCGCAGCGCCAGCTGGTAACGGCGGCACAGTTCCACGCTGCCCACCAGCGCCAGCGGCGCGCTGTCCAGACCCGCTTGCGCGCGCCAGGCGAGGCCGGCGCGCAATTCGTGGCCGATCAGCAGGCCGGACAGGTAATCGCCCAGCGCCGCAGGGGCCATGCGGCCGGTCACGCCCAGGGTGCGCGCCGCAAACATCTGGTGCGCCACGCCCAGCTGGCCATCGCGCCGCGCCGCGTCGACACCTTCCAGGAAGGACGCTTCGTTGAACGGCCCCTCCTCCATCAGGCGGCCCAGTACGGAGTGCTTGCGCAGCACCGAGAAAAGCTCCCCCGTCATGTGGGTGGCGAAGCGGCGGATCTTGCCATGCCGGACTTGCGCCCATTTCGAGTGGGTGCCGGGCAGCACGATGCAGGCCGCATCCGCCAATTGCGGCTGCAAGTGCAGCGCGCCGATGATTTGCGTTTCTTCGCCCCGCATCACATCCGGCGGCAAACCGCTGTCTTCACACAGCAAGCCGGGAGCGATCGCGATTTTCCTTGACTCAGCGCCGCCGGGGCTTGGCAGCATGCCCGCCGCCAGCGCCCGCGCATCGGCGGGACAAGCCGCATACGGCACATCGCGCCAGCCATGCAGGCTGCCGACCATGCCGCACGCCACCACCGGCAGGGAGGGACGGGCGCGCATCCAGTCTCCGGCCACGTCGTCCAGCGTGGCGGCAAAGGCGCCCGCGCCGGCGATCACGGAGGCGCCATTGCCGTTGGCCCGCTCCGCCAGCGCCACACCGTCGGCGCCGATCAGGAACGTGCGCAGGCTGGTGCTGCCCCAGTCGACGCCGATCAAATGGGCGCCGTCGAGCGCCTGCTGTTCCATGGCCGTCCCGGTTGCCACGGTCACCACTCCGCCACGGAACCGTCGAAGTGGCGCCACAGCGGGTTGCGCCATTCTTCCGCGTTCCTGCTGGCTTCAATGACTTTTTCTTCATTGATCACCACGCCCAGGCCCGGCTTCGGCAGCGGCTTGATGTAGCCGTTTTCCAGGTGGAAGTCTTCCGGGTTCAACACATAATCAAGCACTTCGCCACCCTTGTTGTAGTGGATGCCCATGCTTTGTTCCTGGATCACGGCGTTGTACGAAATAAAGTCCACTTGCAGGCACGATGCCAGTGCGATCGGGCCCAGCGGGCAATGCGGCGCCAGCGCCACGTCGTAGGCTTCCGCCATGGCGGCGATTTTTACGCATTCGGTGATGCCGCCGGCGTGCGACAGGTCCGGCTGCAAGATCGAAATGCCGCCGCGCTCGAACACGTGCTTGAATTCAAAGCGCGAATACATGCGTTCACCGGCCGCCAGCGGGATCGAGGTGGCTTCCGCCAGGCGCGGATAGTATTCAGCCTGCTCGGCCAGCACCGGCTCTTCCACGAACAGGGGACGGAACGGTTCCAGTTCCTTCAGCAACACCTTGGCCATCGGCGCGGCCACGCGGCCATGGAAGTCGATGCCGAACTCGATGTCGTTGCCAAAGGCTTCACGAATTTCAGCAATGCGCGCCACGGCCGCATCGACTTTCTTCGCCGTGTCGACCATGCCGAATTCTTCGGTGCCGTTCATCTTGAACGTATCGAAGCCGGCTTCGCGCAGCGCCTTGATCCCGGCAATCACGTCGGCCGGGCGGTCGCCGCCAACCCAGCTATAGGTTTTCATGCGGTCGCGCACCAGGCCGCCCAGCAATTCATAGACCGGCACACCCAGCGCCTTGCCCTTGATATCCCACAGCGCCTGGTCGATACCGGCCATCGCGCTCATCAGGATCGCACCGCCACGGTAAAAGCCGCCGCGGTACATCACTTGCCACAGGTCGTTGATGCGGCGCGGGTCCTGGCCGATCAGGTAATGGCCGAATTCTTCGACGGCGGTTTCCACCGAACGCGCCTTGCCTTCGATCACGGGTTCGCCCCAGCCGACGATGCCCTCGTCGGTTTCGATCTTCAACAACATCCAGCGCGGTGGAATACGGTAAGTGGTCAGCTTGGTGATTTTCATGGCTTCATCAGTGGGGAAATGCGATGGAGCCAGTCTAAAGTGGGCCGTTAATTCAGAAATATGCTTCTTTTGCCGAACCCTATGCCGTTTTCACATAGCTATCGGATTGCCAATGTTGCCGCTCTGATGCCCCACCACGCCGCCTCTTCAAACACGGAAAACCCCGACAAATCCGCATGGGCGAACAGGATCGGGCCATCCACCTCGCGCAGCGCCTGCGCGCCGGGGTTCGACAGGAAACCCGGCAGCGGGGCCGCCATGGCGTGGCCGCGCAGCGTAATGTCGACCCGTTCCACGCACGGCGCCAGCGCGGCGCCATAGGCCGCGTACAGGTCGGCGGAGGCCTGCGCCAGCAGCTCGGCAGGCGACGCCGTCACCATCCAGCGCCGCGCCGACACGGGCGTGCGGTCCGACAACGCGACATAGGAAGAAAACACGGTTTTCAAAGGCGGCGTCTGGCGGATGTCCTGGTGGGTGGACACCACATAGCCCAGCCCCGGTTCCTGGTACACCACGTTATCCCACGACAGCGGCACATGGGGCTTCTCTTGCGGGAAGCGCTTCAACAGGAAATTGGCCACCAGCCACGGCGAATACACGGGGTTGTCGCGCTCCCCGTCATAACCGTATTGCGCGATGTTCTCGACCACCCGCGCCGCCACATACAGCGGCATCGCGCAAATGGCTTTACGGGCCTGCACCAGGTAGCTGACCGGCTTGCCGTTGTCCAGCCGGAAGCACAGCGCTTCCACCCCTTGCGCGGTTTTTTTCACGGACACCACGGTGCCCGCATGGCGCTGCACGGCGGCTTGCCTTTCCAGGCCTGAGGCCAACGGCTGCAAGCCGCCCGGCCATGTCAGCCACGCGCCATTCGACGCGTTGGCGGCCTGGCCCCAGCGGCTGCAGTAGTAATGCAAACCGGCCCACGCGGACACCTGGTCATAGCGCGCGCCATAATCGTCGCGGCAGCAATAATTCAAGTACCAGTGCAGGGTCGGCGCCCGGTACCCTTTTCGCTCCAGCCACGCCTTGAGCGTGATGCGGTCCAGCGCGCGCCACTGCGGGTCCTGGGACGACAGCACCGTGGGAAAGACAAACACGCGCTTGCCATCATTGCCATGGGTTTGCCGCAGTTGCTCGACTTCGGCAAAGAAGCGCTTGTGCTCCGCCAGTTCCCAGTCCGGCACACCCTCGGTCGGAATAAACCCTTCCTGCCACTGGCCCTGGTACAGCAAGCGCTCTTCCGGCGCATGCAGCAGCCACCGTTCATCGTAGACCGGCTTTTCCGCATAAGGGTCGCGTTCGATGATGCCGAGGTCGAACAGGATTTCGCGCACGTGCTTTGACTCCGGCGACGGCAGCGGCAAATAGTGGCCGCCGGTCGGGTATTCCAGGTCGCCGAATTGTCCGCCCGCCGCATTGCCATAGGGCTGCGGCCCGTCGACCATCAAAAAGTCGCCGTGCCCCAGCTTGCGCAGCTTCCACGCCGCCGTCATGCCGGCAATGCCGGAACCGAGGATGGCGACATCGGTGCGCAAGATCTGCGACGGCGGCGGCAGCGCCTTGCGGTCGCGCATGAAGTGGCCTTCATCGCGGCCCGGATAGTGGACTGTCGGCGTGATTTCCTGCCAGCGCTGGAAACCGGCCACACTGCCGGCCGCCAGGGCGCCGCTGGCCCCCGCCCATACGAGAAACGAGCGACGCTCCATCACGCCTGCTCCTTGTGGCGCGGCATCAACCCGTAGGGCGGTTTCCGCAACGCGGAAGCCGCCATGCATGCCAACCGGTACTGCCCACGCCAGTGGCAACGCCAGCATGGCGGCTCGCAAGCGAACCGCCCTACGGGAGCACGCCGCAACAATGGACACCAATCGCTCATCGCATCACCTTGCGCCAATCCTGCTCGAATTCATGCACCAGCGACTGGGTATTGAGCCGGTTCGGCGCCATCTCCATCCGCTGCATGTCCGGCGGGAAGGCAAACATCGCGCGCGTGGTGTCGCCGTTCAGGTAGCGCATCGGCAAGCGGTACTGGCCCGGCGGCTGGTAAGCCAGTTGCGGCGACGCCAGGATAAAGCCCCATTCGCCAAACGAGGGCACATAGGCGTGGTAGGGATGGGTCTTCAACCCCACCTCGCGCAAGGTGGCGTCGATGGTCCAATAAGCGTGCGGCGCAAAGAACGGCGACGTCGATTGCACGACGATCAGGCCATTGGCCGCCACGTGTTTTTTCACCGTGCCATAAAACGGCACCGAATACAGCTTGCCCAGCGCGAAGCTGGACGGATCGGGAAAGTCGATGATGACGGCATCGAACATCTCGTCCGTGTTTTGCAGCCACACCGCCGCATCGGCATTGATGACGCGGGCGCGCGGATTGCGGAACGCGCCGCCATTCAATTTCGCCAGTTCGTCGCGCGTGGTGAAGGCGCCGGTCATGGCCGGGTCCAGGTCCACCACCGTCACGTGCTCGATGTTCGGGTAGCGCAGGATTTCCCGCAGCGCCAGCCCGTCGCCGCCGCCCAGCACCAGCACCCGTTTCGCCCACGGCAGCGCTTCCAGCGCCGGATGCACCAGCGCTTCGTGGTAACGGTATTCGTCGCGCGACGAGAATTGCAGGTTGCCGTTGATGTACAGCCGCAAATCGTCTTTCCAGCGCGTGATCACGAGGCGCTGGTACGGCGTGGTGGTCGAATACACGATTTCATCGCCAAACAAGCCGTGTTCCCCCCATTGCGTCATGCGGTCGGCGCCGATAAAACCCGCCACCAGCACGCCCATCACGGTGGCCGCGCGCAGCACGCGGCCCGCCAGGTTGTCCAGTTCGGCGCGGAACACATAGATGGTCCAGCCGGCCACGCCCACGTTCAGCATGCCGAACATGAAGCCGGTGCGCACCAGTCCCAGGTGCGGCGCCAGCACCAGCGGGAACAGCACGGACACGGCCAGCGCGCCCAGGTAGTCAAAGGTCAGCACGCGGCTCACCAGTTCATTGAATTCGGTCTTGCGCTCGTTCAGCGCGCGCATCACCAGCGGCACTTCCATGCCGACCAGCGCCCCGACCATGAACACCATCACGTACAACAGCGTGCGGAACGGCGCCGCCATCCACGAATACGTCAGGAACAGCACGGCGGCGGACACGCCGCCAATCAGGCCCACCGCCAGTTCAATGTCGACAAAGCGCCCCAGCACTTCGTCGTCCTTCACGTACTTCGAGAAGTGGGCGCCCACGCCCATCGCGAACAGGTAGCAGCCAATGATGGTGGAAAATTGCAGCACCGAGTCGCCCAGCAGATAGCTCGACAGGGCCCCGGCAATCAGTTCGTAGGCCAGGCCACAGGAGGCGACCACGAAGACGGACAGGATCAGAATTCTTTTTGTCATCGGGTGTTTCTGTTCTAATATTGTCAGTATTACAGGATACTATCCGAGGAAAGCCGTGCCGCCCATCCTAAACTACGCGATCCACCTGTTCCTGGCCGCGCTGCTGCTGGTCATGTTCTTTGCGATCTATACCCGCATCACGCCCTACAACGAGGTGCTGCTGATCCGCCAGGGCAACCCGGCGGCGGCCTTGTCGCTGGGCGGGGCGCTGATCGGCTTTTCCATGACGATCGCATCGAGCCTGATCCATACGGCGAATTACGAGCAATTCTTCCTGTGGGCCTTTGGCGCCATGGTGGTGCAGATACTGGTGTATTTCGCCACCTCGCATATGCTGAAGATGTCGCGTGACCACATCGAAAACGGCAACGCCGCGTATGGCGGCTTGCTGGGAGCGATTTCTCTCTCGATTGGCGCCATCAACGCCGCCTGCATTTCCTGAACTTATTTCCTGAAACTTTATCCATGCCTTTGAAGGAGACCATCATGGGCCTCGGCAGCTTTATCAAGAAGCAGTTTATCGATGTCATCCAGTGGACGGAAGACCAGGAAGGCGTGCTGGCATGGCGCTTCCCCATGCAAGACCAGGAAATCCAGAACGGCGGCGTGCTGGTGGTGCGCGATTCGCAGGTGGCGGTGTTTGTCAACGAAGGCCGGATCGCCGATGTGTTCGGGCCCGGCACCCACAAGCTGACCACGCAAACCCTGCCGCTGCTGACCAACCTGAAAAACTGGGACAAGCTGTTTGATTCCCCGTTCAAGTCGGACGTGGTGTTCTTCAGCACCCGGGTCCAGACCGGCCGCAAATGGGGCACGCAGCAACCGATCACGATCCGCGACAAGGATTTCGACATGATCCGCGTGCGCGCCTTCGGCATGTACTCGTACCGCGTGGCGGACCCGCGCAAGTTTTACACCGAACTGTCCGGCACGCGCGAAATCTATACGCGCGATGACGTCGAAGACCAGTTGCGCGGCCTGCTGATGGCCACCATGGCCAGCTCGCTGGGCGCCTCGAATGTCGCCTTCCTCGACATGGCCGCCAACCAAGCGCTAATGGCGCAGCAAGTGCGGGGCGACCTGGCCGATGCCTTTGCCCGCTATGGCGTGGGCCTCGATGAATTCAACGTGGCCAGCGTCAGCTTGCCGGAAGAATTGCAGGCCGCGCTGGACGCGCGTATTTCCGCCGGCATGAAGGGCAGCCTGGGCGCCGACAAGATGGCCGGCTACACCAAGTTCCAGGTGGCCGATGCGATCCCGCTGGCGGCGCAAAACGAAGGCGGTATCGCCGGCATCGGCGCGGGCCTGGGCGCCGGCGTCACCCTGGGCCAGGCGATGGGCCAGGCCGTCGGCGCGTCGCTGGCGCCGGCCGCGCCGCAGGCCGCACCACAGGCGGCGCCAGCCGCCGCGCCGGTATCGGCCGAAGACGATATCGAAGCGCGCCTGGGCAAGCTGAAAGGCTTGCTGGA
The DNA here is from genome assembly GCF_058807115.1 of Pseudoduganella sp. GW821-FHT12E03. Lineage (NCBI taxonomy): Bacteria > Pseudomonadati > Pseudomonadota > Betaproteobacteria > Burkholderiales > Oxalobacteraceae > Pseudoduganella > Pseudoduganella sp. GW821-FHT12E03. The sequence continues at coordinate 368,601 of NZ_JBXAQJ010000004.1, forward strand.
CAAGGGCCTGATTTCCGCCACCGACTATGACACGGCGAAGTCGGAACTGTTGAAGAAACTGATCGGTTAACCAGAGGGTATCGGCGCGCACATGCAGATCGTTTCCTGCCCCAGCTGCGGCGCGGAAGTCACCTTCCGCTCGCACGCGTCCGTCATGGCCGTGTGCGAGTACTGCAATACCAGCGTCCTCAAGGACGCCGATGCGGTCAAGGACATGGGCAAGATGTCCGCCGTGCTGGAAGATTATTCGCCGGTCCAGATCAACACGTCCGGCGTGCTGGGTGGCCGCCAGTTCACCGTGGTCGGCCGCATCCAGCTGCAATACAGCGCGGGCATGTGGAATGAGTGGTACCTGCTGTTCGACGATGGCGCCGGTGGCTGGCTGGGCGATTCGTCCGGCCAGTTCGTCGTCACCACGGCGCGCCAGGTCAGCGGCCCGCTCCCCCGGTTCCCCGAACTGTCCCCCGGCAACTTCACCGCCGTCGAAGGCCGCCGCTATACGGTGGCCGAAGTGCGCACCGCGCGGTGCATTGGCGGCCAGGGCGAACTGCCGTTCAGGGTGGGCGATGGCTGGCGCGCACAGGTGGCGGATTTGCGCGATGGCGGCAGCTTTGCCACGCTCGATTATTCCGATGGCGAAGTGCCCACCGTGTACACCGGCGTGTCCGTCACCCTGGAAAGCATGCAGTGCCAGTTGCTGCGCGACGATGAAGAAATCCGCCGCAGCACCGGGCGGCACCGGGGCAAGCTCACCGCGCTCGATTGCCCGTCCTGCGGTGGTCCCATCAAATACCTGCCGGGCCTGACGTCGGCCCTGCTGTGCCCTTCGTGCCACGCGCAACTCGACGCATCCAGCCCGAAAGTGCAGGTGCTGCAGGCGGGCGAACGGCTGGACGCCATGCGGCCTTCGCTGGAACTGGGCGCCATCGCGCGCATGAACCGGCAAGAGTTCCGCGTCACCGGCTTCATGGTGCGCGAAGACGATGAAGGCACACGCTGGAATGAATACCTGATGTATGGCAACCGCTCGGGCTTTTCGTGGCTGGTGGAGACCGATGACGGGTGGTACCGCGCCAATGTGATGTCGGACTGGCCCAGCTGGGATGGCGGCGACTATGCGCGGCAAGACAAGGCCGCCTTCAAGAAGCTGTACAGCTATGGCGCGCGGGTGGTGTATGCGGCGGGCGCGTTCAACTGGCGGGTACAGGCCGGCGACACGGTCCATGTGACGGAATTCGAGCAGGGACAGGTGAAACTGGCGGCGGAACTGTCGCAGGAAGAATTGACGTGGTCGCGTTCCACGCCGGTGCCGTTCGACCAGATGAAGGCGCTGTTCGGCGCCTCGTTCCGTGGCCGGGAACCGGCGCCGAAGGGCAAGGCGGGCAGCCCGAAAAGCCTGGCCAAGAAAGCCATCATGGTCATGCTGGCGCTGAACCTGGTGCCGATCCTGCTGTCGTTCGGCGGCGCATTCTTTTACAACCTGATCGGCGCCCTGGCGATTTTCCTGCCGGCGCTGTTCATCGATTCGCAAGGCAAGGATAAATAATGGGCCGCTACACCTTGTACGTGGTCGTCGTGCTGGCGGTCACCACCATCAGCAGCTGGAGCCATATGCTGAGCAGCTTCGGTTCGTCGTCCGGCAGCGGCTCCAGCTGGAGTTCGCATTCGGGCGGCGGTGGCAGTTATGGCGGCGGCTATGGCGGCGGCGGGGGTGGCGGAGGCCACAAGTAATGCAGCATTTGCCACGCGGGCGGCATTTGCTGGCCGATTTGTCCGGTATCGCTGCCGACAAGCTGACCAGCTGCGACGCCATCGACCACCTGCTGCGCGCCGCGGCCATTGCGGCCGGCGCGCACGTGCTGCACAGCCATTTCCACGGCTTTGGCCCCGGCCAGGGCGTGACCGGCGTCGCGCTGCTGGCCGAGTCCCACATTTCCATCCACACCTGGCCGGAACACGGCTACGCGGCGGCCGACATTTTCATGTGCGGCGATGCGCAGCCGGAGCTGGCGCTCGACATCATCCGCAAGGCGCTGGCGCCGCAATCGTGCGAGCTGCACACGATACGCCGCGCGCCGCCGGGTACACCACCATCATCCCCGCAGTGACCGGGGGCCCACCCGGGACGATCCGCCGGTGCTATTCGCTGACCAGCTTGTCGGCGACATACATGCGGTATTGCCGGATGCGGCCGGTGACCGTGTCCGGTCCCTGGCGCGGCATATAGCGCACGCCCGCCACCTCCACCCGCGGGCCCAGGTCGATGATCAACTGGTGCGGGTGCGCCGCTGCACCGGAGAACGCCGTATGCCAATGATCCGACGCCTGTCCGTTAATGGCGTTGAGGGCGGAGCCGTCTTCCTTTTTCAGCTCTTCGCTGCTGACGTAGGCGATCGTCCACGATTGCTGGTTGAGGGTTTTGCCGTCCTTGCCGAGCAGCGAAATCTCGCCGACCGCCGCGTACTGCTTGCCATCGAAGGCGCTCAGCGACTCGAGGCAGAAGTGGCGGCCCGTCACCGGTGTGGCGAACAGCACGTCCTGGGTGGCGGCCCCTGGGGCGAATTCACCCGCATGCGCCGGGACGATGCCCTGCAGCGCGGGCTTGACCGTGCTTGGCGGACGCGCCAGGTCCAGTTCCGGATTGAGCTGATCGAGTATGGGTTCGGTGAGTCCCGCGATCCGGGCGCTGCGCGGTCCGGTCAGGTCGAGCACCACGACCTCGTTGCGGCCCTTTTTGATCCAGGGCCCGGGCAGGTACATGGTCTGGGTTGGTCCGATACTCCAGTAGCGGCCAAGGCAACGGCCGTTGACCCAGACAATGCCCTGGCCCCAGCCGGACATGTCGAGGAAGGTGTCTGCCTGCTTGCCGGCGTGGAAACCGCCGCGCCAGAAAGCGGGCCCTTTGGCGCGTCCGGCCTTGAACGATAACGGCGGCAGCACCGCATCGGCGTCGAAGTCGATGGCGCGGATCTCCCAGTTCTCCAGTGCCTGCGCCACGCCCTCCTTGGGCGTGAAGGTCACCGGACCGTGCAGCCCCTTGCGGTCGTGCACTTCCAGGCCGAAATTGACGCGCGCGATGGTGTACAGCAGGATGTCGACCGTGACGGCCCGGCTGCGCGCCGGCACGCTGACCGCGAAACGGCGATGGCGCGTATCCATCGTGCCAATCTGCTTGCCATCCACATAGACCCAGGCCAGGTCCCGCACCTTGGCCGCGGCCAGCACACCCGCCGGTCCGGTCGGCAGTTGCACGCGATAAGCCACCAAACCACGGCTGATGTCGTACTGTTCGATCGGCGCGGGCGAGGTGGCCTTGATCGCGCGTTGTGGCAGATTGGCGAACACCGGCGCCGATTCGTTCAACGCGAACGGCTCGATCCGCATGACGGGATTGCGCGGTGGCGGCTCGGGCAACACCTCGCCGGGCGCCAGGAACGGACGCATGCCCTCGCGGTAGGCATCGAACTTGGCGCCGATCCATCCCGCCTCGCTGATCGGCGCGTCGTAGTCGTAGCTGGTGGTGTCGGGCCTGAATGGCCGGTCGCAACCGCCCCACAGGCCGAACGAGGTGCCGCCATGGGCCATGTAGAGGCTGAACGAACCGTTCGCCTTGAGCATGGCCTGGATGTCAATCACGGCTTTCGTATTGTCGCCGCGGCGGTGAGGATTGCCCCAGGTGTCGAACCAGCCCGAGTAGTATTCGCCGCACATCAGCGGCGCCTGCTGGACGGCGGCGAGCGCCTTGAAGCCACCGGCCGGATCGCTGCCGAAATTGGCTACCGACAGCATGCCGGGAAGATGGGTTTTCGCGACCGCATTGGTCGGGTTGCACTGGAACAGCGGCACATCGAAGCCGGCGTCGAGCAGCGCCTGGCGCATGGTGCGCATGTAGTCCAGGTCTTCGCCGAAGAAACCGTACTCGTTCTCCACCTGGACCATGAGTATGGAGCCGCCCTGCGTCACCTGCATCGGCCCCAGCACGCGGCCAACTTCGCGCAGGTAGCGCCGCGCCGGATCGACAAAGGCCGCGTCGCGCGTGCGCAGGAAGGCATCGCCCGGATGCTTCTTGAGCAGCCACCACGGCAGGCCGCCCATTTCCCACTCGGCGCAGGCATACGGCCCGGGACGCAAAATCACCCACAGCCCTTCCTCCCGGGCCAGGCGGCAAAATTCAGCGGCGTCGCGCTGGCCGCTCCAGTCGAACTTTCCTTCGCGCCATTCGTGGTAGTTCCAGAACAGGTAGGCGCACACCGTGTTCAGGCCCATGGCCTTGATGGCCTTCAGGCGGTGCTGCCAGTATTCGCGCGGCACGCGCGCAAAGTGCATTTCGCCGCAGCGGATCTGGAGCGGTTTGCCGTCCAGCAGAAAATCGTTGGCGCCGACGGTGAAGCGCGGCGATGCCGCGCTTTGGGCGACTGCGCGGAAAGGCAACAAGGCGGTGCTGGCGGCAACCGCTGCCCCGGTCAACAGACGGCGGCGTGGTATATGTGTATGCATGGTTCCGAAGGTTAAACTGAACGATAAAGCCGAAGAATGCCGCGCGGGGCACGGCGCCATGCCGCACCCCGCTCAACCCTGCAGGCGCCGGGACTTAGAAGGCCAGCCTCACGCCGGCGTTGAATCGGCGGCCGACATCTTCCATCGTCAGGAATTGTGTCTCATTTTTCGCATATTCCTGCATCTTCGCGTTGGTCAAATTGATCACATCGGCGTAGATCGACATCGTTGGCGTCAGGTTGTAGCGCACGCTGGCATCGGTCTGCCCATATGCGGCGCGGTTGCGCGGCTGCGCACTGCCGCCACCGCAGTCGACCGAGAACTTGTTGCGCCAGTTATAGCTGACCCGCGCCTGGAACTTGCTGTTTTCGTAGAAGAGGGACCCGTTATACGATTGCCGGGACAAACCCGGATAGCCGCAGGCCACCGCACCGCTGTCGCCTTCGCGGGTGGCGCTGGCGTCCACATAGGTATAGTTGGCCGCCGCGCCAAATCCGTTCAGCCAGGGCGTCAAGGTGTCAAACGCATACTGGCCGGCTATTTCCAGGCCTTTAATTTTACCCTTCTGTCCATTCCGGACGCGGGTGTCATGCACCACCTCGTTGTACTGAGGTATCCGCATGTCCACCAGTTTCGATTCGAGAAAATCGGAGACATTTTTCAGGAATACGGCGCTGCTGACATAGCTGGTTTTCGACAGATACCATTCATACGACACGTCGAAGTTTTTCGACTGCATCGGCTTCAGGTAAGGATTGCCACCGCCGGTCTGCACGTCGCCATAGCGTCCGCCATACCAGTTTTCCACGCCCAGCTGGTTCAGCGTCGGGCGGGTCACGGTCTTCGACGCGGCCAGGCGCAGGATGGTGTTGTCCGTCAGGTCGAATTTCAGGTTGCCGGACGGGAGGAAGTTGTTATAGCTGTTGCTCACCGACGTGACGGCGGACGGCCCCCAATTCAGGATATAGGTCGTATCGTTGGGGCTTTTCACCGCGGACAGCAACACGCGGCTGATCCCGGTGGACGTCGATTGCACCCTCACCATGCGCATGCCCGCGTTCGCCGACCAGCCCTCGCCCTCCCATTTGGAGTCCAGGAACAGGCTGGCGACTTTTTCCTTGACGGCCCACATCGATGGCCTGGTGTAATCGATCGCCATCGGCCCATTCGGGAATTTCTTGAGATCGGAATACAGCGCCGGATCGTTCGATTGCGCCAGCAATGATGGCTGGTTCAGGTAGTTGATGTAGGCCTGCGGATCGAAGCTGAGGTACTGCGAGGGTGCCTGGGCGCCGCCGCCCATCGAGTTCAGCGGCGTGACCGTAAACAGGCTGGCGGGCAGGGCAACATGGTAGCCGCTGAACGCGTTCCACGAGTCGGCGCTCCACTGGTTGCGGCCGACCTTGCGCTGCGAGTACGCCATCCCGCTGTCGAGGCCTTTGAAATAGCCGATATCGTGGTTCCAGGACAGGTTCAACCGCCCTTCACGCAGGGTGTCCCGAAACTGGACCTCGCTGTTGGAAACAGCGTGGGCGCGCACCGCCGTCGGATCGGCGATGCCGTCGCCGAAGGCCAGGGTGGGGTAGCCGTTGAAGGTCAACGCATCGCCGTTCTTCGGCACCATGCCTGCGACCACCCACATATCGGGCGACTCGGATGTCGAGCGCGAGGACGACAGGTCACCCTCGAGTTTCCACTCCGGCGCCAGGTTCCACTTCGAGTTCAGCCCGAAAGCGCTGGTGGTCGACAGGCGGTCGCCCCCCTTGACGATCATGTCGTTCGAATTGATGCCCACCAGGTCCTTCAAGGCAGGATTGTTCGCGAGGAAGTTCGCACCGGGACGCAGGAAACTGGTCACCTGATCGTTGGCGTCATACTTGACGCCCAGCTGGGCCGGGTTGTTCCAGTCGCTGATCGCAATCACGGCGTTGCGCTGGTCCAGGCGCGAATACAAGGCGTCGGCGCTGAGTTTCCAGGTGGCCGACGGGTTGTATTGCACCGTCACGTTACCGACCAGCCGCTTGCGCGTTTCGTTTTCCTGCTGATAGCCGAAGCTCTGCGGCATGTACAGCTTGCGGGTGGTGACATCGGCCGATGTCAATCCTTTCGAATTGAGGTCGCCATTGATCATGGCGACATCCCGGTAATTCCAGCTGTCCGTGATGGCCTTGTTCTGTTTCGAGGCGCGATCGGTGTAGGACAGCGATCCGCTCACGCCGAAGTCGCGTTCCGCGTTGGCGAACGAATACATGCCGCTGATATTGGGCGTGTTTTTCCTTGAGTTGGAATCGTACGCGTCAAAGACGTTGACGACGGACGAGTGCCCCACTTTGCCCGACAGCGGCCGCGCCGTCTGGATATCCACCGTGGAGCCGATCCCTCCCTCGGGCAGGAAGGGCTGGGATGTCTTGTAGACCAGGGCTTTCGAGATCAGGTCGGAGGACAGCAAATCGAAGGAAAACTCGCGTCCGCCGGTGTCGCTGGTCAGGGTCCGGCCATTGACCAGCACATTGTTGAATTCAGGTCCCAGGCCGCGTACCGAAATGTAGCGTCCTTCGCCATTGTTGCGCTGGATTTGCACGCCTGTCACACGCTGCAGGGATTCGGCGATATTCGTATCGGGAAATTTACCGGCATCCTCGGCGGACACCGCGTCCACCACGCCATCCTGGATGCGCTTGGTGTTCAACGACGAGGAGAGGGAGGCGCGAATACCGCTGACAACCACTTTCGCGCCTACATCATCAGAAACCGCCTCGGCGGTGGTTTGGGCTGAAGCACACACCGTCAGCAGCATTTCGGCAATGAGCGCAGCCAGCACGGTCTTACGCAAATTCGTCGTATCAATAGTCATCGTAGTCTCCAGTATTTTATTGGTATAAATCAGGGAAATTCCCAGGGCTGGCCATGCCTTGACATCTCGCCCTTGCCGGCTTGAGGTGGCGCTGAATGCCTGGTCGCTTCCTTAATCAATCACCCGCTTTGGTTACGGGTTGAATGCATCGTACTGAACTAGTGCATTGCTCTCTAATGCCGAATTCACTCAAATGTATGAGCAATTCGTATAGCTAGGGTCAGGCGTGCATTCGTGCACATTCCCGGTGGGGTCAGGCGTGCATTGATGCATTCGCGTCACAATGCCAGCGCGAATGCAGGCCAGGTGGAATAAGGGCTACTTGTTCACGGTGTGGAAAATCGATGACGTCAGTTGCGACGGATGTGCGATGGATGCAGCAGGCCCGGCCGCCCGCATTTCACCGCGTCAAAACGCAGGAATGCAGGCGGCATCGGCACCGCATGCAAAAAGAAGTGCACGAATGCACGCCTGACCCCATTGAAAGAACGCATCAATGCACGCCTGACCCCACCGGAGGGTTGATCCCACTGGGGTTAGCGCACGTCGAGGCGGTACACGGGGGTGATGGTCACGCCGCGCAGTTCGGCGATTTGCTGCTTGCCCGCGAAATCGGGGCGGCCTTCTTTCGGTATGTAGACCGGGGCATCGGCCCGCAGCGGCAGCACGGATAAGGTCAGCGGGCTTGGTCCTTTAGCCGCATGCTTCAACGCGTATTGCCAGCCATAGCCGCTGTAGTACCAGTCGTCGAGCATGCGCGTGCCGTTGAACAGGCGGCCGATGTCGCCCGTGAAGTCCAGGTTCAGCAGCGCTTCCGGTTCACCCTTGCCGGACGACGGCGGCACATCGATGCGCCACGCGGCGGCCTGGCGGAAGCTTTCCGGAATCGGTTGCATGGCGGCTTTCGCCTGGCCGCCGATCATGACCGGACGGACCACTTGCGCTTCCCGCAGCGGCGTGATGGTGGCCGCAAGACGGCGCTCAGGCAACGTGATATCGAACGACTGGAAGATGCCGTCGGCGCCTTCCTTCAGCACGCCCTGCCTGGCCTTCACGGACTTTGGCAGCGGCGGATAGACGGCAAAGCGGAACGCGGGATTGCCGTCCGAACGCAGCTTCACACCGCCATCGGCAAACCAGGTCTGCTGCGCGCTCAGCACCAGGCGGCGCTTGCCCGCCACTTCCCCGATCGCCAGGTGCTGCGCCTGCTGTTCCGACAGCACCACCACCGTCACCGGCCGCCCCTGCGCGCGGCGCAACGTGACCGCTGCGCCAAGGCCGGGAACGATACCCTCCACCACGACTCCGGACCCCGCATTGGACATGCGCGCGCCCGTACTCATCTCCAGCCGGTCCACCGCCTTGCCGTCAAACGCCAGTTCCACCGGGATGTTGCCGCTGGCAGAGAAGACGTACACGACGCCCTCCTTGCCGTTATCGAGGCGCGCCACCGGCTGCGCCGTCGCATACGACAGGCGCGTACCATCGAGGTCGAAGTTCACCGGCCAGATGAAATACGCGCCATTGGCCACGTCCACCGGTGTGCGCGGGAAGACCTTGGTTTCATTGGGCAGCTTGACGGAAAACTGCAATTGCTTCTGTTCCGGCATCGCGTACTGGCGCACGTGATTGCTGACGAACAGGAATGCGCTGTCACCCTTGCTGCGCAAGGACAAACGCGGCGTCACCAAGTCGTCCGAACCGGCCGGCACCCGATCCGGTTTGCGCACCGTCATCGGCGCCAGGCGGTCGCCAAAGTCGTGCATGAACAAGTGGTAAGGACGCAGCCGCGCCAGCACGGGACGCTGTTGGCCATCCGGCCCCAGTGGCGCCTGGAAGTCATAGCTGATCATCGGCGTATCGTTATGGCCGCCACTGAGGGTACTTTCTTCCAGCGACGTCAAATCCATGGGATTGCGGCCGCCATGGAACATGTAGTAACCGAGCAAATTCACGCCGGAGCCCAGCTGCACCGGCAACATCGACGCGATATCGTCGGGCGACACCACCGGACGGCGGCGGTACATGAACGGCAAGCCCGCGCCATACTCGGCGCCGAGGAAGGGCGTGGTGTCCATATCCGTTTCCGCCGTGCCCTTGCCCTTGCGCGCCGTCTGCGCCCCCAGGTCGCCGCTGACGCGGCTGTCGAAACGGAACGCGTAAGTTTCCTTCGGCTTCAGCTCTTTGGTACTGGCTGCCCACGGTTCATCCGGATAGCCGCCAAACACCGGCGTGACTTCGCCACTGGGATACACGGTCTGGTCCCAGCCCGTCACCGTGTACAGCGGCACATCGACACCGGCCTTCAATGCCAGCGTCTTCAGCGTGCGGATATGTCCCGCCCCTTCCGCGGGCCCATCGAGGTTGTATTCATTTTCCAGCTGCGCCCCCAGCACCGGGCCGCCATCCTTCCACAGCAAGCCTTTCAGCTGGCGGCCGGTTTCGTTGTACAGGCGCGCCACGTGGTCCAGGTATTGCGGGTCATCCTTGCGGGTCGGCATGGCATTGACCACCCAGTCGGGAATCCCGCCATAGCGCACTTCCGCATGCACCCACGGTCCCAGGCGCACCACCACATCGAGCCCGGCCTTGGCGGCCAGTTGCACGAAGCGGCGCAAATCATTCTGGCCGGCCCAGTCGAAACGGCCGTCGCGCGGTTCATGGTGGTTCCAGATCACGTAGGTGGCGACGATATCAATGCCGGCCGCCTTCATTTTGCGCAGTTCCGTTTCCCACTCGTCGGCCGGCGTGCGGCTGTAATGGAATTCGCCCATCACCGGCATCCACGGTTTGCCATCGCGGGTCAGATATTGGCTGTTGACGCCCAGTCGCGTGCCGGACGGCGACACGGATGCGCCGGTCTTCAACTGGTTTTCCAGTGGCGCCTTGGCGGGGGCGCTGGCATCGATGGTCAGCAGGGTCTGGCCAAAGGCGCCGCCCGCAGCAAGGGCTGCCGCCAGCGGCAGCAGGGTCAATCGCTTCATCGGTTTCTCCAGGGTTTATTTTTTATAATTGCCAAAGAGTCTACGGGCAGCAGGTAGCAGCGAAATATGAATAATCACGTGGAAGGCATATGGAAATGGCATACACCGCCATGCCCAAGCAATTGACCGCTGTGCGCATCAGTGCGACACTGGCGGCTTCCCATCAACCGGCCAGGAGAATGAACCATGCATACGTTGGATATTGCCCTCCTGCCGGCTGCCTGATCCGCGCCCTCCTGTCTTTCGACATGATGTAACGCCGCGCGATCGCGCGCCGGCATTCCCAGATTAAATCGGCTTCTTTGCGCGCTTGCGTAAAGGAATGTGCTTTTGCACGCCTGTCCGGCGTGCACGATGGGAAACATCATGTTATCTATTCAATTTGAAACGCTGCACCGTATCGGCTTTACCAACGCATTTTTTTCACAACTGGCAGCAATACCCGACACGCCGAATACGCGATTGATGCGTATTATCGAAGTCCATAAAGGCAGGCTCACCCTGCACAACGGCGAGCATCCCTGTTTCGCCCGTGTTTTACCGCGCCTGATCACCGCATTGGAAGAAGACGATTATCACTTGGCGGTCGGCGACTGGGTCATCGCGGAAAAGAATGTCTTGAATGAGTGGTGGATAACTTCACGGTTATCCCCAATAAATCATTTAAGCCGCCGCGCTTATGATGGCCGCCGGCAATCCGTGGCCAGCAATATCGATACGGCGTTATTGGTCATGGGCCTCGACCATGATTTCAATTTACGCCGATTGGAACGATATATTGCCATGGTGGCGGCGGCGGAAATCACGCCGGTCGTCGTATTAACCAAAGCCGATACCGTCAATAATGCCGGCGACCGCATAACTGAAACCATTAAACGCCTCAATCACCGTTATCCGGTACTCGCGGTCAATGCACTGGACAGCATGTCAGCGCAGCAATTAACGCCATGGCTGCACAGCGGACAAACCTTGTGCTTATTAGGATCATCCGGCACGGGTAAATCCACCTTGACCAATACCCTGGCCAATGCGGAACAGCAAACCGGCGCCATCCGCGATGATGACAGCCGGGGCCGCCATACGACAACGTCGCGTTCCATGCATTTTTGCGCAAGCGGCGCCTGCATTATCGATGCGCCGGGATTACGGACGTTACGGCCGGATGGCGATGATGACTGTATTCAGGCCGCCTTTGAAGAGATTGAACAATGGGCCGCGCAATGCCAATTTCGGAATTGCCGTCATGAATCAGAACCGGGCTGTGCGGTAATTCAGCATTGCGATCCGGATCGCGTCTTCAATTACCTCAAACTCATGCGTGATATGCACCGCATCCAGCAAACGCCGTTGGAAAGGATTGCTGAACGGTCGCGCTGGAAAGCCATCTTGAAATCCGCCAACGTACGCGGTAAGCAAAAGCGCGAATAAGCGTGGGCACTGCCCCGGAAGGCGCAACAGCGCCTTTCCGGGGTAAAATCCGCCTTTTCATGCCAAAAGTTAGCGCAATCATGCTGATTTGTGGTACAAGACACGGTAAACTGACTACCCCACCCCCATACCGGAGAACCCCATGGCTTTATCCCGCATTGGCCAGATTGCCTTGCCTGTTTCCGACGCCAACCGTGCCGAAGCGTTTTATGGCGGCGCCCTGGGTTTGAATAAACTGTTCCGTTATGGCGACCTGGTGTTCTTTGATTGTGCCGGTGTCCGTTTAATGCTGGAAGGCACACCCAAAACCGTGCAACCCGGCGCGGGCGTATGCCATTATTTTTATGTGGAACAAATTGAAGCCATGGCGGGCATTTTGAAGGCCCGCGGGGTGGAATTTGATGGCGATCCGCATTTGATTGCTAAAATGCCGGATCATGAATTATGGATGGCGTTCTTCCGTGACCCGGATGGCCATTTACTGGCACTGATGGAAGAAAAACGCTGAGAGGAATAGAAATATCATGCGCCGCATTGTTCGCCACATCGCGCCCCTTGCTGTATTAATGACCCTTGCCGCGTGCGGCAACGATTACCAGCCCGAGCAGCTATACCAGGCCACCACGCCGGAATGCAAGAAATGGGAAGACGGTTCGACATTTAAACTGCCGGAAAATATTACCGTAACGGCCACGCCGCCTTCCGCTCTGCCGGATGGCGGCGTGGAAATCAGCTTGATTTACCTGGTGCCGCGCGGTGCGATGGCGCAATTCACCAGCCGGTCCTTTAAAATCGGTGCGCCCAATGGGCCGGCCTTGACCAATGCGGAAATCGTGACGATTTATCGCCGTGGTACGGAAGGCCGTCCGGAAATTGTCGATGTGATTGAAGAAGTGCCGATTTTAATGACGGGCATAGGCACGTCGGATTTCACGCAATACCGTTTCCGTTTGCATTTCAAAGGGAAACTGCCGGAGCGATTTGATTTATTGTTGCCCGTCGTGAAAATAAAAAATGAACGCTATCCGGTACGCACGTTTACGTACCGGTATTTTGATGATCGTAAATCCTACGGGATGTGCAGTTAATTGGAAGCAGGCTGTGCAGCCTGCTTCAATTTGCCGACCGTTTCAATCACCAGCTGGCGCGCCTGTTTGCAATCGAGGTTCGCCAGTGTTTTCAAGTCGCGGGTTTTAGCGATATCGCGCGCCACCAGATAACCCATGTAATAACCCCGGCGCGGCGCCAGGCCCGTGCTGTCCTGTTTCATCATGAATAACGGCGCATACTGCGTGTCATCAGCGTTATCGAGCACCGTTTCCAGGTGCGCCAGCGATGCATATAACGTGGCTTTGACTTTCGGCAGGCTGCCTTCCGGGGAAGTCAGCAGCATTTCCGATTCCGTTGCATTTGGATTGAGCGCCTGGGACACATAGGTCGCCAATCCTTCCCGCCATAATGGCTGCCACATGCCTTGCCCATCGCATTCCGGCGCACGGGCATCGTGATGAATATGGAACAGTTCGTGGTGGAAAAAGGCGGCGTCATCGTTCGTGCCATGCATGGCCATCACATCGGCGCCGAAAATCAAGTAACTCTTGCCGTCAAATTCACGCGTGCCGCCATCCATTTCCCCCAGGGAGTGCAATAAATACAACGGCACCTGGGGCTGAAAGTCGGGGAAAGCCGTCGAGAACGTCGTCATATGGCGCGGCAAATCGGCCCCGAACCGGTCGATTTTGGCCAGATACGCCTGGCGCCGCGCGCCAAAATTCGCCAGGGCCTTGGCAATCCGCTTGTCCAAAATCGCGGTGTCGCCCTTGTAACGTTGGACACCATAAAAACCGGGAAATTTCGCGCCCACTTGCTGGTGAAACGCCGCCACTCGCTCCGCTTCCGGCATGCCCTGCGTGGCATCCCAGAAGATGACGAAATCGCGGGCCAGGTTGGTGACTTTCGGCGCCTCGGCGGCGTTACCGGCCAGCGCTGTGCATAACAGCAGGCTTATCAACAGCACACGTTTCATGTTTGCTTTCATTGAGTAAAAGCAAATTATGACACGCTGCCGTTATCAAAGAAACATTCAATGCCTGGCGCGCCAGCGGGCAATGGCCGCCAGTTGCGCCACCGCCACCGCCAGTTCCGCCTGCACTTTCGCATAATCGATCTGGCCGCTGTGCTGGGCCAATTGTTCTTCCGCGAGCTTGCGCGCTTCATTGGCGCGCGCTTCATCCAGGTCTTTGCCACGGATGACGGTGTCGGCCAGGACCGTGATATTGTCGGGCTGCACTTCCAATAAACCGCCGGCGACAAACAGGAATTCCTCGTCTTCGCTGCCCGGCTTTTGTATCCGTACCACGCCGGGGCGGATACGGCTGATGAGCGGCGTATGGCGCGGATAAATACCCAATTCACCCTGTTCTCCCGGCAGCACGACAAAGGTGGCGGGACCGGAGAAGTATTGGCCTTCGGCGGAGACAACATCAACGTGCAAGGTAGCGGCCATGGGGCTCCTGTAATGACAATGAATTTTCCACGATACTAAAGCAAACCAAAGCAAAAAGGCAGCCGAAGCTGCCTTTTTGTTACTGCCTGCGAACGCTGAAAATCAGCCGCGCAGTTGACGCAGTTTAGCGATGGCGGCCAGTTGGCCCACCGCTGCAGCCAGCTCGGCCTGCGCAGTTGCGTAGTCCATCGTGCCGGTGCTGTTTTCCAGGGCTTCTTCCGCCAGTTTCTTGGCGGCGTTGGCCTTGGCTTCATCCAGGTCCTTGCCACGGATCGCGGTGTCGGCCAGTACCGTCACGGAGTTTGGTTGCACTTCCAGCAGACCGCCGGCAACAAAGACGAACTCGTCTTCAGCCTGGCCAGCCACCTGGATACGCACCGCACCCGGACGAATACGGGTGATCAGCGGCGTGTGCTTTGGGTAGATACCCAGCTCGCCCTGTTCACCTGGCAACGCGACGAACGTGGCTTCGCCGGAGAAGATTTGCTCTTCAGCGGAGACCACATCTACGTGTATGGTATTTGCCATGTGTGTCCTATCGGGGATAAACGCTCCCGGAACACCGGGAGCGTCGCCTAGTCACCGGGAATTAACCCAGTTTCTTGGCTTTTTCGATTGCTTCTTCGATCGCGCCGACCATGTAGAACGCTTGTTCCGGCAGGTGATCCAGTTCGCCCGAAGCGATCATCTTGAAGCCCTTGATCGTGTCTTTCAGCGAAACGTATTTACCAGGCGCGCCGGTGAACACTTCAGCAACGTGGAATGGCTGCGACAGGAAACGCTGCATCTTACGAGCGCGTGCCACGGTCAGCTTGTCTTCCGGTGCCAGTTCGTCCATACCCAGAATTGCGATAATGTCACGCAGTTCTTTGTAGCGCTGCAGGGTGCCCTGAACAGCGCGTGCGGTTTCGTAGTGTTCCTGGCCAACCACCAGCGGGTCCAGCTGACGGGAGGTCGAATCCAGTGGGTCCACCGCAGGGTAGATACCCAGCGAAGCGATGTCACGGGACAGAACGACGGTCGAATCCAAGTGACCGAAGGTGGTCGCTGGCGACGGGTCGGTCAAGTCATCCGCTGGAACGTAGACGGCCTGGATCGAGGTGATCGAGCCGGTTTTGGTCGACGTGATACGCTCTTGCAGACGGCCCATTTCTTCGGCCAGGGTAGGCTGGTAACCCACTGCGGAAGGCATACGGCCCAGCAGTGCGGAAACTTCGGTACCGGCCAGGGTGAAGCGGTAGATGTTGTCCACGAAGAACAGAACGTCTTTGCCTTCGTCACGGAATGCTTCCGCCATGGTCAGACCAGTCAGCGCCACGCGCAGACGGTTGCCTGGTGGTTCATTCATCTGACCGTACACCATCGCCACTTTGGAGTTCTCTGGGTTTTCCAGATCCACCACTTTGGCATCGGCCATCTCGTGGTAGAAGTCGTTACCTTCACGGGTACGCTCACCCACACCGGCGAACACGGACAGACCCGAGTGCGCTTTAGCGATGTTGTTGATCAGTTCCATCATGTTAACGGTCTTGCCCACACCGGCGCCACCGAACAGACCCACTTTACCGCCTTTGGCGAACGGGCAAACCAAGTCAATAACCTTGATGCCGGTTTCCAGCAGGTC
Organism: Pseudoduganella sp. GW821-FHT12E03; assembly: GCF_058807115.1. NCBI lineage: Bacteria > Pseudomonadati > Pseudomonadota > Betaproteobacteria > Burkholderiales > Oxalobacteraceae > Pseudoduganella > Pseudoduganella sp. GW821-FHT12E03. The sequence goes on from NZ_JBXAQJ010000004.1 coordinate 384,494, forward strand.
TTGCGACGGCGACAGTTCGTCGTACGCAGGCGCCACGCGGTGGATCGAAGCCAGTTGGTCGTGAGCAACAGGACCGCATTCGTCGATCGGGTTACCCAGCACGTCCATAATACGGCCCAGGGTGGCTTTACCCACTGGCACCATGATTGGTTTGCCGGTGTTCTGGATCATCATGCCGCGACGCAGACCGTCGGACGAACCCAGAGCAATGGTACGGACCACGCCGTCACCCAGCTGCTGTTGTACTTCCAGGGTCAGTTCCGAGCCTTCCATCTTCAGGGCGTCGAAAACCTTAGGCATCGCGTTGCGTGGGAACTCAACGTCCACCACCGCGCCGATACACTGAACGATTTTGCCATCAGCCATGTTCGTTCCTTCAATATAGTTAAATTCGTTTAAACCGCAGCCGCACCGGCAACGATTTCGGAGAGTTCTTTGGTAATCGCGGCCTGGCGGGTCTTGTTATAGATCAGCTTCAGTTCGCCAATGACGCTGCCAGCGTTATCGCTAGCGGCCTTCATTGCGACCATACGCGCCGATTGCTCGGACGCCAGGTTTTCCGCCACTGCCTGGTATACCAGCGCTTCAATGTAGCGCTCCAGCAGTTCGTCGATCACGGTTTGCGCATCAGGCTCATAGATGTAATCCCACTGGTGGGTATTGGCATCCGCCTTGATTTTGTCGGCCGGCAGGGGCAGCAACTGCTCCACCATCGGCTCTTGCTTCATCGTGTTGATGAACTTGGTATAGCACAGGTATACGGCGTCCAGTTTGCCTTCCTGGAACTTCTCGAGCACCACCTTGACGGGGCCGATCAGTTTTTCCAGGTGCGGCGTATCGCCGATCTGCGTTGCCTGAGCAACCACAGAAACGCCGACGCGATTCAGGAACCCCAAACCTTTGTTACCGATTGCTACCGCTTCAATCTTGTTGCCCGCCGCTTCCAGCTCGCGGGCCTTGTTCGTCACCTGGCGCAGAACGTTGGTGTTCAAACCGCCGCACAGACCTTTATCGGTCGTGACAACGATGAAACCAATTTTCTTGGCCTGGTCGCCCTTGGCCGAAGCCAGGAACGGGTGCGTGTATTCCGGATTGGCGGAAGCCAGATTAGCGGCGATATTACGAACCTTGTCACTGTAGGGACGGGCGGCGCGCATACGGTCCTGCGCTTTGCGCATTTTCGATGCGGCGACCATTTCCATCGCCTTGGTGATCTTCTTCGTATTCTCTACGCTCTTGATCTTGCCACGTATCTCTTTGCCTACTGCCATGAGTCCTTACTCCCTTGTACGCGAGAAAGGCGGCCTATTGGCCGCCGATCCGCTTAGAATGCGCCGGATTTCTTGAAATCAGCAATGGCAGCGGCCAGCGCAGCTTCGCCGTCCTTGTCCAGTTGCTTGCTTTCTTCGATCTTGGCCAACAGGGCAGCTTGCTTGGCTTTCAGGTGGCTGTGCAGGCCGGCTTCGAAGGCCAGGACTTTCTTCACAGGCACGTCGTCCAGGTAGCCTTTGTTCACGGCGAACAGCGATGCACCCATCAGGGAGATCGACAGTGGCGAGTACTGGGTCTGCTTCAGCAGTTCCGTCACGCGCGCGCCGCGGTCCAGCTGCTTACGGGTCGATTCGTCCAGGTCGGAAGCGAACTGCGCGAACGCAGCCAGTTCACGGTACTGTGCCAAGTCGGTACGGATACCGCCGGACAGGTTTTTGATGACCTTGGTCTGAGCCGCACCACCAACGCGGGACACCGAGATACCTGCGTTAATCGCAGGACGGATACCGGAGTTGAACAGCGAGGTTTCCAGGAAGATCTGGCCGTCGGTAATCGAAATCACGTTGGTTGGAACGAACGCGGAAACGTCGCCAGCCTGGGTTTCAATGATCGGCAGCGCGGTCAGCGAACCGGTCTTGCCTTTAACGGCGCCGCCGGTGAAGGCTTCGACGTAGTCGGCGTTCACGCGGGCTGCGCGTTCCAGCAGACGGCTGTGCAGGTAGAACACGTCGCCTGGGTACGCTTCACGGCCTGGTGGACGGCGCAGCAGCAGCGAGATTTGACGGTAAGCAACTGCTTGCTTCGACAAGTCATCGTAGACGATCAGCGCGTCTTCACCGCGGTCGCGGAAGTATTCGCCCATCGTGCAGCCGGAGTAGGCCGAGATGTATTGCATTGCAGCCGATTCCGAAGCGGTCGCGGCAACAACGATGGTGTATTCCATCGCGCCGTGCTGTTCCAGGGAACGCACGATGTTTTTGATGGTCGAAGCTTTTTGGCCGATGGCGACGTAGATACACGTCATGCCCTGACCTTTTTGGTTGATGATCGCATCAACTGCCACAGCCGATTTACCGGTCTGGCGGTCGCCAATGATCAGCTCACGCTGGCCACGGCCGATTGGTACCATCGCGTCGATCGACTTCAGGCCGGTCTGCATAGGCTGCGACACGGATTCACGGGCAATAACGCCCGGTGCGATCTTTTCGATTGGCGAGGTCAGCTTGGCTTCAACTGGACCTTTGCCGTCGATCGGCTGGCCCAGCGCGTTCACCACTCGGCCGCGCAGTTCCGGGCCGACTGGCACTTCCAGAATACGGCCGGTGCACTTGACGGTGTCGCCTTCCGAGATGTGCTCGTAAGCACCCAGAATAACGGCGCCGACGGAGTCACGCTCCAGATTCATTGCCAGGCCAAAGGTGTTGCCAGGGAACTCCAGCATCTCGCCTTGCATCACATCGGACAGACCGTGAATGCGGCAGATACCGTCGGCAACGGAAATTACGGTGCCTTGATTGCGCACTTCAGCGCCGCCATCAATGCCTTGGATCCGGCTCTTGATCAGCTCGCTGATTTCAGATGGGTTGAGTTGCATACTAACTCCTAAATGTTTTCTCTCCGCTTGCGCGAGGGTATGTGGTCTGCCGGCGCTGCCGCCTGATCCCGTTAATTACGAGGTCAGGGCGGTACGCATCTGCTGCAGCTTGGCGCGTACCGAAGTGTCCAGCACTTCGTCACCAACTACCACACGCACTCCACCGATCAGCGATGGGTCCACGGTTACGTTCGGGTTGAGCTTGCGGCTGAATTTCTTTTCCAGCGTCGCGACCAGCTCGGATACCTGTGCTGCGCTCAGTTCGAATGCGCTGATAATGTCGGCATCGGCTGCACCTTCCGCGCTGTTTTTCAACAGGGCGAACTGGGCGCCGATTTCCGGCAGCAATTCGATACGGCCATTGGCCAGCAGCATATTCAGGAAGTTGTTGGCTTCCGGCGTCAGCGGCGATTTCAGCAGAGATTGAATGGTGGCGGCGATGTCGCTATCCGAAACTTTCGGATTGCGCGCGTATGCCAGCACATCGGCGTTTCCGCCGACCTGGGCCATTTCGGACACCAGGTCGGACCACGCAGCGAGGTTGCCAGCTTGAGCTACGCGGAAGAGGGCTTCCGCGTAAGGACGGGCGACGGTTGCGATTTCAGCCATGATTACAGCTCAGTCGCCAGGCGATTCAACAGGTCAGCATGCGCCGACGCCGTTACTTCGCGCTTCAGGATTTGCTCGGCGCCTTTGACAGCCAGGTCAGCCACTTGAGCGCGCAGTGCTTCGCGGGCCTGGGTGATTTGCTGATCGGCTTCAGCTTTGGCGTTCGCGACGATGCGCTCGGCTTCGGCTTTGGCATTTGCCTTGATTTCTTCAGCTACCAGTTGCGCGCGCTTTTCCGCGTCGGACACCAGCGTTGCGGCTTCGTCACGGGCGGTGGACAAGGCTTGGGCGGATTGCTTTGCAGCGATTTCCATCGAAGCCTTGCCCTGGTCGGCGGCAGCCAGACCATCGGCGATACGCTTGGCACGCTCGTCCAGCGCACCGTTCAGCGCTGGGAAGACGAATTTCATCGAGAACCAAACGAGCACCGCGAAGGTGATCATCTGGCCGATGAGCGACATATTAATGTTCATGCCTTGCTCCTAAAAAGTTTCCCCGGTTGGAGCGGTTATTACTGAGCAACAGCAGCGGTGATAGCGGTCAGGAACGGGTTGTTGAACGTGAACAGCAGAGCAACACCAACACCGATCATCGAGATCGCGTCCAGCAGACCAGCGATAACGAACAGTTTGGTTTGCAGTTGTGGCATCAGTTCAGGTTGACGTGCCGAAGCTTCCAGGAACTTGCCGCCCAGGATAGCGAAGCCGAGTGCGGTACCGATGGCGCCCAGGCCAATGATGATTGCTACGGCCAGAACGGTCATACCTTGTACTTGTGCGATCAGAGCTTGCATTAGATTTCTCCTAATTTAAAAAAAACGAAAGATACGAAAATTACAAATCAAAAAGTTGTTGATTAATGCTTCTCAACCGCAAGGGCCAGATACACAACCGTCAACGCCATAAACACAAAAGCTTGCAAAGTTACAATCAGAATGTGGAAGATTGCCCATGGACCACCCAGCAGCCACTGTGCCCACCATGGCAGCAACGCGATCAGGATGAAAATCAGTTCGCCGGCATACATGTTGCCGAACAGTCGCAGCGACAGCGAAATCGGCTTGGCCAGCAGTTCCAGCATCTGGAAGGTGAAGTTCACAGGCGCCAGGACGATGGCGGCAATACCGTGGGCGTGGAATGGCGCGGTAAACAGTTCTTTACCCCAGCCGCCTACGCCTTTGGCTTTGATCGAGAAACCGATGATGCACAGCATGACGCCGATCGACATGCCGAACGTGTGGTTCACGTCAGCGGTCGGGACCACGCGCAGCTTGTAGACGCCGAAGAATTCCAGCACTTTCGGCAGCAAGTCTACCGGCAGGAAGTCCATCGCGTTCATCAGCCAGACCCACACGAAGATGGTGATGGCCAGTGGGGCGATCACGTTGCTCTTGGCGTGGAAAGCGGAATTGACGGTGTCGTTGACGAGTTCCATGACCCATTCAACGAAGTTTTGCAGCTTGCCTGGTACGCCGGCCGTGGCACGGCTGGCAGCGAGCTTGAAGATACCGAGGAAAATCAGGCCCAGGATGGCCGAAATCCAGAACGTATCCAGGTTGATGGAGTTCGTGGTGACGACTTCACCAGCGGAGTTCAGGTGAGACAGGTGGTGCTGAATATACTCTGTGGCGTTAGCCGGGGCCGCGTGGCCCCCGTGTTCAGTGGTCATAGTGTCTTCAGATTTTGTTAATTAAACTGCTAGCAGCGCGAACCAGTATGCGAGGGTCGCCACCGCAAATCCTAGAATCAGCCAAACTGTGCCGGCCGACGAAAACAACACGAGGGCGCCCGCGAACAGGATTGCTGTTATTAAAACCTTTACCATTTCGGCACGAAAATGCGTGCGGAAAGCTTGTTTCGCGTCATTAGTTCCGCGCATGACAATAATCGCGTACACCAGACTTCCGATGACCGCGATTGCTCCGCCGATGGCGGCAGACCAGCCGTTCGCATGGCTGCCAAAGAATCCGGTGGCGGCCGAGAAAAAGACGGCGATTGTGAACTGCAGGGCAACAACTTTAAACACGGGCCGGGCAACGGTTTGCGTTAAATCACTCACTTGCCAGGTTCCCAGAGAAAGCGTATACAACTAAAGACACAGGATTATATTAGGAATTTGGCTAGCCGGTCAAACGAAGATGCACCGATTTGGGGGGTTTTGCTGTCGGAACGCGACGGATTTGCAGCGGGTTTAGAGGAGTTGCACCAACTTAGCGATCCATGTGCGCGCTATCAGCGGCGATTTTCATAGGATTTTGTTATCTGTTCCGGCGTTTATCGGCGACTCTTTATATAGAGTATGGTTATAACTGAGCGTGATGATGTTTCCTCAGGAGAAAGATAATTTTTGATATAAGGGGCAACGAAAATCGTCATTTCTGTGATTTTGTTGCTTTTTATATACCCTGATACAAATTTTTACGCTTTCGCGATCCATGAAATTTTCGAATGGCTCTTGAAAAAAGGCCCGTGATGTAGATCATCACGGGCCTCGTATTTTTACGGTACAGCGTGCCGGGCAAAAACTCAGGCCGTTGCGCCGCGCAACCGTGCCAGCACACCATCGAGCACATCGAGGTCGGCGAAATCAATCACCACCTGGCCTTTCCCTTTGGCGCCCATCTTGAACACCACCGGGGTCGCCAGCGCATCGGACAACTCTTCTTCCAGGCGCAGGATATCGCCGGACTTTTCCCGCACCGGACGCTGTTCGGCCGTTCCCGCCGCTTCTTCCACCGTGCGCTGCACCAGCTTTTCGGTTTCGCGCACGGACAGGCGCTTGGCGATCACCAGGTTGGCCAGCGTGATTTGCGAGGCGGCATCGACCGCCAGCAACGCACGGGCGTGGCCCATGTCGATATCGCCAGCCATCAGCATGGTTTGCACCGGACCGGCCAGGTTCATCAGGCGCAGCAGGTTCGACACGGCGGAGCGGGACCGGCCCACGGCATTGGCGGCCTGTTCATGGGTAAAGTCGAATTCGTTGATCAGGCGGTTGATGCCTTGCGCCTCTTCGAGCGGATTCAAGTCTTCGCGCTGGATGTTTTCAATCAGCGCCATCGCGGCGGCCGTGCGGTCATCGACGTCGCGCACCAGCACCGGCACCTGCTCCAGACCCGCCATTTGCGCGGCGCGGAAGCGGCGTTCGCCGGCAATGATTTCATACTTCATCTTGCCGTTGCTTTTGCCGCCTTCCTTGCCGACCGGACGCACCAGGATCGGTTGCATGATGCCCTGGGTTTTGATCGAGGCGGCCAGCTCCGTCAGGCCGGTTTCATCCATGCGGGTACGCGGCTGGTATTTGCCGGGCTGCATGACGGTGACCGACATTTCCTGCGTGGTGTGGCCGTTCGGGCCGCCGGGGTTGGAGGCCGGGTTGGAGGGATCGAGGTCGCCGCCCAGCAGCGCGTCCAGGCCGCGGCCCAGACCTTTGAGTTTCTTGGTTGCCATATTGATTTGTCCTTACATCTTCTTGATGCGCTTGATCATTTCCGCGCCGAAAGCGATATACGCTTGCGCGCCCTTGGAGCTCGGGTCGAACGTCACGCCCGGAATGCCATAAGACGGCGCTTCGGCCAGGCGCACATTGCGCGGGATGATGGTCTTGAACACTTTGTCGCCAAAATGCTGTTCCAGCTGGGCCGATACCTGCTGCGACAAGGTCATGCGCGGATCGAACATCACGCGCAGCAGACCGATGATCTTCAAGTCCGGGTTCAGGTTGGCGTGCACCTTCTTGATGGTGTTGACCAGGTCCGACAAGCCTTCCAGCGCGTAGTACTCGCACTGCATCGGAATAATCACGCCGTTTGCCGCGCACAGGCCGTTCAGGGTCAGCAGCGACAGCGCCGGCGGGCAGTCGATCAGCACGAAGTCGTACTCTTTATCCACAGCGGCCAGCGCATCTTTCAGGCGGCGCTCGCGGTTGTCCAGCTCCACCATTTCCACTTCGGCGCCGGCCAGTTCGCGGTTCGACGGCAACACGTCAAAGCGGCCGGCTTCAGAACGCTGGCGCGCCGTGGCCACGTCGGCGTTGCCGAGCATGACTTCATAGGTGGAGGCGGTCAGGCCGGCCTTGTTGATGCCGGCGCCCATGGTGGCATTGCCTTGCGGGTCCAGGTCCACCAGCAGCACGCGCTGCTTGAGTTTGGCCAGTCCCGCGGCGAGGTTGACTGTCGTGGTGGTTTTACCCACGCCGCCCTTCTGGTTTGCTACGCAAAAAATTTTGGCCATGAATCTTCTAGTTATCTCTCAAATGAGCTATACGATTTATACGATATAAATGGTTTATTTTGTTTATTCGATTTATACGATATAAATGATTTATACCGTTTATATCGAAAGGTGAATTACATCTTTTTGATGTACACCAGGTGGCGCTCCGCATCCAGTCCCGGCACTTTCAGGGGCTGTAAATCCGTCGCTTGCCAGGGGGCCGGTAGCCGTTCCCGTTCGTCCTGCGGCGCGGTGCCTTTCAGGGCGATGTACTGGCCGCCTTCGGCCAGCAAATGCCCCGACCAGTTGACGAAGTCGGACAGGTCGGCAAAGGCGCGCGACGTGATCACGTCGAACAACTGCGCCACCGCCAGTTCCTGCACCTTCATCGTGTACACCGTCACGTTGGCCAGGCCCAGCTGCGCCTTCACCTGGGTCAGGAAGGCGGTTTTCTTGTGCACGGTGTCGATCATCGACACCTGCATGTCGGGCCGCGCGATGGCCAGCACGATGCCCGGCAACCCGCCGCCCGCGCCCACATCCAGCACGTTTTTCGCGCCTTCGAACGCGGGCACGGCGGCCAGCGAATCAAGCAAATGCAGGGTCATCATTTGCATCGGATCGCGCACCGACGTCAGGTTGTAGACACTGTTCCACTTGTTCAGCAGCGTCAGGTAATCCAGCAACTGCTCGTGCTGCGCTTCCGACAATTCCAGTTTTAGTTCATTTACGCCGTTTTTCAACACCTCGGCCAGTACCGCCCGGTCGAACCACCTCATTGCGCGGCCCCTTCCTGCTCGGTGCTTTTCGCCCCGAACGCGCCATAACCCGCTTTCTTCAAGTGCACCAGCAACAGGGAAATCGCGGCCGGCGTGACCCCGGAAATACGCGACGCCTGGCCCAGGGTTTCCGGCAGGTTTTTTGTGAGTTTCTGGCGCACTTCCATCGACAGCGCGGTGATCCCCATGTAGTCGACGCCGTCCGGCAATTTCAGGTTTTCATAGTGCTCGTGGCGCTCGACCTCCTTGCTCTGGCGCTCGATATAGCCCGAGTATTTCAGGGTGATTTCCACTTGCTCGCGCACGGCTTCATCCTCCACGCCGGGCCCCGCCAGCGCCTGGCCTTCCATCCCTTCCAGGGTCATCAATTTGTCGTACACCACACCCGGACGGCGCAGCAAATCCGCCAGGTTGTACTCGCGTTCGATGGCCTGGCCGATCACCCGTTCCGACTCGGCGGCCGCCAGGATGCGCGGATTGACCCACGTGGAACGCAGGCGTTCCAGCTCCAGCGCGACGGCTTCGCGCTTGCGTTCAAACGCTTCCCACTGGGCATCGCCCACGCAGCCCAGCTGGCGGCCGATCTCCGTCAGGCGCATGTCGGCATTGTCTTCACGCAAGCTCAAACGGTACTCGGCACGGCTGGTGAACATGCGGTACGGCTCCATCACGCCCTGCGTGACGAGGTCGTCGACCATCACGCCCAGGTAGGCTTCCGAGCGCGCCGGAGTCCAGGCGTCGCGGCCCTGGGTCTGCAAGGCCGCATTGATGCCGGCCAGCATGCCCTGGGCGGCGGCTTCTTCGTAGCCGGTGGTGCCGTTGATCTGGCCGGCGAAATACAGGCCGGCAATGGCCTTGGTTTCCAGCGAGGCTTTCAAGCCGCGCGGGTCGAAATAGTCGTATTCAATGGCATAGCCGGGACGCAAAATATGCGCGTTTTCCAGGCCTTTCATCGAGCGCACCAGGTTGATTTGCACATCGAATGGCAGGCTGGTGGAAATGCCGTTTGGATAGAATTCGTTGGTGGTCAAGCCTTCCGGTTCCAGGAAAATCTGGTGCGATTCCTTGCTGGAAAAACGGTGGATTTTGTCTTCGATCGACGGGCAATAACGGGGGCCGACACCCTCGATCACGCCGGTGTACATCGGGCTGCGGTCCAGCCCGCCACGGATGATATCGTGCGTCTGCGCATTGGTATGCGTGACCCAGCACGGCAACTGTTTCGGGTGCATGGCCGTGTTGCCCATGAACGAAAACACCGGCACCGGATCGAGGTCGCCCGGCTGTTCCGTCATGGCGGAAAAGTCGATGCTGCGGCCATCGATACGGGGCGGCGTGCCGGTTTTCAGACGGCCTTGCGGCAGTTTCAGTTCCTTCAGGCGGGCCGACAGCGAGATCGCCGGCGGATCGCCGGCGCGGCCGGCCGAGTAGTTTTGCAGGCCCACGTGGATCTTGCCATCCAGGAAAGTACCAGCGGTCAACACCACGGCCGGGGCCAGGAATTTCAGGCCGATCTGCGTCACGGCGCCCACCACGCGGTCGCCCTCCACCATCAAATCGTCGACCGCTTGCTGGAACAGCCACAGGTTGGGCTGGTTTTCCAGGCGGGAACGTATTGCCTGTTTGTAAAGTATTCGGTCGGCCTGGGCGCGCGTCGCGCGGACCGCCGGGCCTTTGGACGAGTTCAAAATACGGAACTGGATGCCGGATTCATCGGTGGCAATCGCCATCGCGCCCCCCATGGCATCGACTTCTTTGACCAGGTGACCCTTGCCAATGCCGCCAATGGACGGGTTGCAGGACATCTGGCCGAGGGTTTCGATGTTATGCGTCAGCAGCAGCGTTTTCTGGCCCATGCGGGCCGCAGCCAGCGCCGCTTCGGTGCCGGCATGGCCGCCACCCACGACGATCACGTCGAATTCAGTTGGAAATAACATGTTTGGGAATGTGAGAAAAGCGAAGGATTGAATCGAGATTATAGAGCGTTTTATGCGCTGCGAATTTTTTAGGCACGCATATTAGGCGAAATGTTCCACGTGGAACAGTGGTTTTCATCGCGGCTTGGTTCCACGTGAAACAATTTTAGGCTGGGTGCGATGTTCCACGTGGAACAATTCCGGGCATGAAAAAGGGCGCCGCAGCGCCCCCTTCTTCCATCCCATTGTTTCACGTGAAACCAATCACCAGCGCAGCCACGCATCGTAAGTGGTCTTCACGATCAGCACCGACACCACCACCAGGAACAGGCGGCGCACAAAACCACTGCCGTGCTTCAGCGCGAGCTTGGTGCCAATCAGCGAACCGGCGACGTTACAGACCGCCATCATCAAGCCCAGTTGCCAGATCAAATGGCCACTCCAGCCGAACCAGGCCAGCGCAGCGATGTTGCACGCCACGTTAACCACCTTGGCCACCGCCGACGCGGACAGGAAGTCGAAACCAAAGAATCGCACGAACAGGAACACCAGGAAGCTGCCGGTGCCGGGACCGAAAAAGCCGTCGTAAAAACCAATCAGCGAACCGATGCCGATGGCCCACGCTTTTTCCTGCGCGCCGGCAAACAGCGGCGCATGCACGCTGCCCAGGTCTTTGCGCCGAAACGTATAAATCGCCACCGCGATCAGCACCAGCGGCAACAGGGAGCGCATGAAGTCCGGCGGGATCTTTGTCACGGTGTACGCGCCGACGAAGGCAAACACCAGAGCCGCCATCGATGCCGGCGCGGCCGTCGACCAGGCGATGCGCACCCGGCGCGCGTAATTCACGGCGGCCGCGGCGGTACCAAACACGGACGCCAGTTTATTGGTGCCTAACAAGGTCGCGGGGGCGGTGGTGGTAAATACGGAAAAAATCGCGGGAATCTGGATCAGGCCCCCGCCCCCGACCACCGCATCGACCAGCCCTGCGGCAAATGCGGCAACCCCCAGCGTCAAATAATCAACCATGCAACTGCCGCTGCTATGCGGCCTCCGTATAAGCAAAGCCAACATTGTACGGAAACCGGATCCTGGCCGCTTCCGCACCAACACGCAGTCCACTCTGTGCCTCGGCAGGAATCGGCAAGACCTATCACCAGGTACGCGACGCAAAACCGCCATGCCTGCAACACCGCCAGCACGCGCGACAGCAGTGCGCACGCACGGCGGCTTTGCAAAACCCGCCCTACATCTTGCACCGCCAACGTAACGCCGTTCGCTCCTGGCACGGGACAGGCCGCGAGCCGCCCCCCTACCGTTGCGCGCCGGCGATGTGCGGTGTACTCTGGAACGCCCGACATCCTCCGGAATTCCGAATGAATGACTTCGCCTTCAGCACCGTCGCGCACCTCGTTTCCGAATTGGGTGCGGCCCGCAAACTGGGGGCGCATGTGCGCAACCGCTTCCCGTCCGCCAGCCGCGCCTTGCTGGTGACGGATCCCGGCTTCCTGCGGACCGGGCTGGTGCAAGCGCCGGTCGACAGCCTGGAAGCGGCCGGGTTTCACGTGAACGTCCATGCCGATGTGGTGGCCGATCCGCCGGAAGCCATCGTGCTGGGCGGCGTGACTGCCGCGCGCGAATGCGGCGCCGATATCGTCATTGGCCTCGGCGGCGGCAGTTCGATGGATGTCGCGAAATTGATTGCCGTGCTGGCGGTGGACAACGCCCAGCCGCTGTCCGCGATATACGGCATCGGCAATGTACGGGGCGAACGCTTGCCGCTGGTACAAGTACCGACCACGGCCGGCACTGGATCGGAAGTCACCAACATTGCCATCGTGACCACGGGCGACACCACCAAGATGGGCGTGGTGGCGCCGCAACTGTATGCGGACCTCGCGGTGCTCGATGCGGAACTCACCGTGGGCTTGCCACCGGCAGTCACCGCGGCCACCGGGATCGACGCCATGGTGCACGCGATCGAAGCCTATACCAGCCGCCACAAAAAGAATCCCCTGTCCGACATGCTGGCGCGCCAGGCGCTGTCCCTGCTGTCGGCCAATTTGCTGCGCGTGTGCGAACACGGCGGCGACCTCGCGGCGCGCCAGTCGATGTTGCTGGGTGCCATGCTGGCGGGTCAGGCGTTTGCCAACGCACCGGTGGCGGCCGTGCATGCGCTGGCCTATCCGATCGGCGGCATTTTCCATGTGCCACATGGCTTGTCGAATTCGCTGGTGCTGCCCCATGTGCTGCGCTTCAATGCGCCGGCGGCCGGCGCCCTCTACGCGGAGCTGGCCGGTATCGTCGTGCCCCAGGCCAGCGGCAGCATGGAGGCCCGCGCCGAAGCGCTGGCCGTCGCCATGCAGCAAATGGCCACGGCCACCGGCATTGAACGCACCTTGCAGCAAGTCGGCATCGCCGAAGCCGACCTCGACCGTTTGGCTGACGACGCCATGCTACAAACCCGCCTGCTGGGCAACAACCCGCGCGACGTGACGCGCGACGATGCCCGCGCCATCTACGCGGCAGCCCTTTAACGGGCTTTACAGCCGTTTTTGCACCGAGTCCGGGACTTTCCACGTCCCGGCTGCTTTCAGCGCCCCACAGGGCCTGTAAACCGGTCTATCCCCGGCCGCCCCGCAGCATACTGGAAGGCGGCTGCGCCGAAATACGCCGCCCATCCCCTGCCGCCAGCGACGCTCAGCGGATTGTTCCGGGAACAGTCGACACCTTGGGGCCAGGCCCCAATGCCGTTAAGTTAAGGCTGTAGAGCGGACACGTGGAGGCCTATAACCAGGTACTGCGGCGCAAAATCGGTAGGAAGGTTTGCCGGGGGGCGCCGAGCCCCTAGCGGAAGCCGCCATGCATGCAGCACCACCAGCATGAGCGACACGAGCCTGCACGCACGGCGGCTTTGTAAAAGCCGCCCTACGTCATGCACCGCTAGCTGAACGGCATTAGGGCCAGGCCCCGTATTGTCGAGTAACTGGCAAATTGCCCCCGCAGGCAGCCGGGGGCAGCCAGTTCACTCAGTTGGGTACGTCGACCACATTACCCGCGACATTGATCACGTTGCCACCCGGGCTGGCCACGATCGGTGGCAAGTTCGCCGCCGTGATCGGCACCAGGTTGCTGGCGCGCGTGGTGGTGCGGATCACTTGCGATGGCGGCAACGGCGACGTCGTGCTGTTCTTCGCATTGGCATACACGGCATCGAGCGCGCGGAACAGGTAGACGTGCAGCGGCACGACCAGCGTCGGCAGCGCATTGCTGAACGAATCGAAGTGGTTGGCGTTGGTGACTTCGATGTAGCGCAATTTGCTTGCGCTGCCCTCCGCCACCGCGTTCAAGCCCAGGTACGCGCGCGAGGCGTGGTTGACGGGAATCAGCGCATCGCTGCGACCGGACACGATCACCGCCGGTTTGCCCTTCAAGTTACCGGTCGCCTGCACTTCCGCGATGCCGGTGCGCACCCGCTCGCTCTGCGCCGCCAGCAGCGCACTGAGCGCGCCGCCCGTGACCGGATCGCTGCCCGTGGCCAGCGCGCGCAGGCACAAGAAACCATCGAGCGACTGGTCCGCCACACCGCTCGAGGCGGAAATGCCGAACGCATACTGGCGCGCGCCATTGGTGCCGTCTTCATACACGACGTTCCCGACAATGCCGTTTTGCGTGGCAAAGCTGGCGGCCTTTTGTTCGGCCGTGAATGGCGCCACCACTCCGGTCGCGGCGTCGGTCGGTGCAAAGCTGAAGCCGCACACTTTATCGGTCACCGAAAACTTGCCGTAGGCATAGGCATAGGTCACCGCCACCAGGATATTCGTGCCCGCATGCAAACCCTGCAGCGGTTCCGCATCGGCGGTCCAGCCATACGCTTTCAGCTTGGCCAGTGCATTGGCTTGCTGGTCCACGGCGTTCGCGCCCGTCAACAGCCCTTTCGCGACCAGCGACGTGCAGCGTCCCACACTGGCCGCGCCACCCGCCGCGCATGGCTGGTACAACGCCGCATAGGTCGCATAATCAAACAACGGCTTGCCTTGCGCCGTCACGGCGGCGCCGCCCTGCCGCACCGTGTAGCCGGCCGCCGTCTTCGGCTGGATTTGCGGTTCGGTGGCCGCCACGCCGCTGATCAAACCTTTGGTGTCTTGTTCCGCCGCCAGCAGCGCCGAGCCGGCACCATTGGAAATGCTGGACGCGATCGCCACCGTGTTTTTTGGCGTAAAGCGCACCAGGTGGCTCTTGCCGTCGGCCGCCAAGGTCCCGAAGCGTTCGTTCAGCACGTAATACGCAAACTCGACCGCCTGCAAGGTCACCTTGCCCCAATCCTTTTCCGGGTTCAGTTGCGAGTGCGCGTGCTTGAACGCGACGCGGCCCGGGTAGCTGGTGATAAAACTGGCGCGCTCCGCATCGGTCAGCACCGGAGCGAAGATCGCGTTCTTGCCGGCCGCGGTGCGCGTCGCGCGGGTCCCGTTCTGCAGGTTCACGCTGTCATCATCAAACGTGTACAGGCCGGTGCCGCTGCCCTTGTCCGCATAGGCCACCGCGCACTTGTTTTTCAAGCCCCATTCGCCCGCGCTGCCGATCGCGCCATAAATCCCGCGCGAGCCGCTCGACGTGCCCGTGACGATGCACGGATTGGCCGGATCGAACGTGCCGGGCACCTGCACCATCAGGGTCACGTTCATGCGGCCGGTCCCATCGTCCGCATAGGCGATGTATTCACTGCCCGCCACCAACCCCTCACCGGCAGTGGCCGCGCCGGCCGCATTCACGTTGGGGCCGTACAGGGTGCCGTAACCGCTGTTGGCGGCGATATCGAGCACCGCGCGGTAATTGGCGAAAATCGCATTGCGGCGCAATTCCTTCGCGGTCGGGTTGCGCGGGTCCGCATACGCGGGCGCGGCGGCGGCCGCCAGCCCGGTCTTGCCCAGGCCCGCCGTCAACAAGTCGTCGCTCTGGCCGTCATAGCTGGTGACAGTCACCGTCCCCAGGTACGACGGCGCCATGTTGATGTCTTCCTGCACATTGCCATGGTCGCCGCAACCGGCCAGCACGCCGCACGCGGCCAGGCTCGAAGCCAGGGCAGTCAGTTGAAAGATGCGTTTTTGCTTCATACATTCTCCTCAGTTTTACTTCAATAGCCGAAAAAAACGCCGGACTAAGCCGGCGTATCTTGATTGAGTCAGGCGGTCTTTCTTCGTCCCAATCGATCCACCACCTCCCCCACAATCCCTTTGCGGAACAACAGCACGCACGCGACGAAAATCAATCCCGTGACCATGCTGACCGCTTCCCCCAATGTGTTGAACCACGCGATCCCCGTGCTGTTGCCGAGGAAGGCGCCGATATCGCCCAATTTGTTTTCCAGCATGATGATCAGCATCGACCCCAGGATCGGTCCGGCCAGGGTCCCCATGCCGCCCACCAGGGTCATCAGGATCACCAGGCCGGACATGGCCCAGTGCACGTCGGTCAGGGTTTCAAAGCCCAGCACCACGGTCTTGGTGGCGCCCGCCAACCCGGCCAGCGCGGCCGACAAGACAAACGCCATCAGCTTGTACTTGTCGACGTCATAGCCCAGCGAAATCGCGCGCGGTTCGTTTTCCTTGATGGCTTTCAATACCTGGCCAAACGGCGAATGCACGGTGCGCACGATCAGCGCAAAGCCCGCCACAAAAATCGCCAGCACCACGTAGTACAAGGTCAAGTCTTGCGACAAGTCCACCACCCCCAGCAGTGTTCCACGTGGAACACTCTGCAAGCCGTCTTCGCCACCCGTGAAGTGCGCCCGCAGCGCGCCGAAGTACACCAGCTGCGCCAGCGCCAGCGTGATCATGGAAAAGTAAATGCCCTGGCGGCGGATCGCCAGCGCGCCCATGACCAGGCCGATCAGCGCCGCCCCCACCACACCCGCCAGCAAGCCCAGCTCAAACGGTACCTGCATTTCCTTCAACGCGTAGCCCGCCACGTAGCCGGCGCCGCCAAAGAAGGCGGCGTGGCCAAACGACAGCAATCCCGTAAAGCCGATCAGCAAATTGAACGCACAGGCGAACAGGGCAAAGCACAGCAGCTTCATCAGGAACACCGGGTAGCCGACAAACGGCGCCGCCAGTGCAATCGCCAGGGCGATGCCATAGCCGATTTTCTTATTCATCGGGTTTCCTTATTTTTCCTTGCCGAACAAGCCGGCCGGACGCAGCAACAGCACCACCACCATCACCAGGAACACGACGGTGGACGAAAACTCCGGATAAAACACGCGCGTCAATCCTTCGATGACCCCCAGGCCCAGCCCGGTCAGGATCGAGCCCATGATGGACCCCATGCCGCCGATCACCACCACGGCAAACACGACAATGATGAGGTTCGATCCCATCAGCGGGGTCACCTGGATGATCGGCGCCGCCAACACGCCGGCAAAGCCGGCCAGCGCCACGCCGAAGCCGTAAGTCAGGGTCACCATCAGCGGCACGTTGATGCCGAACGCTTCCACCAGTTTCGGGTTTTCCGTGCCGGCCCGCAGGTATGCGCCCAGCTTGGTCTTTTCAATCACGAACCACGTGGCCAGGCACACCACCAGTGACGCCACCACCACCCACGCGCGGTAATTCGGCAAGATCATGAAGCCCAGGTCGGTGGCGCCCTGCAGCGCCTCCGGCGTTTCAAACGGCTGGCCGGACACGCCGTAGAACGAACGGAACAGCCCTTCCACCAGCAAGGTGATACCGAACGTCAGCAGCAAGCCATATAAGTGGTCCAGCTTGTACAGCCAGCGCAGCATGGTTTTTTCAATGATGATGCCGAACACGCCGACCAGCAGTGGCGCCAGCACCAGCATGGCCCAGTAATTGAGGCCGAAGTACGTCATCCCCATCCAGGCCAGGAAAGCGCCCATCATGTACAGGGCGCCGTGGGAAAAGTTAATTACGTTGAGCAAGCCAAAGATCACCGCCAAGCCCAGTGACAGCATCGCGTAAAACGAGCCGTTGACAAGGCCGATCAACAGTTGGCTCAGCAGGGCGGAAAAGGGGATGCCGAATATTTCCATAACAGTCCAGACCGATGAGAGGAACACCGCGCCGATGCGAGCGCATCGGCGCTTGCTGACGCCTTACCTTATTTCCACAGCTTGCACTGCGTTTCCGCCTTGGTCAGGTATGCCTGGTCGCCGGGAATCGTGGCGATGAGCTTGTAGTAATCCCAAGGGTATTTCGATTCCGACTGCTTTTTGACTTCCATCAAATACATGTCGTGCACCATGCGGCCATCGGCGCGGATCACGCCGTTTTTCGCAAACATGTCGTTGATCGGGGTTTTCTTCAGTTGCGCCATCACCTTGTCGGCGTCATCCGACCCGACCGCCTTGACGGCTTTCAGGTAGGTGGCGGTGGCCGAGTAATCGCCCGCCTGCAGCATCGACGGTTCCTTCTTCATCTTTTCAAAGTAGCGCTTCGACCAGGCGCGGGTGTCGGCATTGGCATCCCAGTACCAGCCATCGGTCAGGTACATGCCGGCCGTGGTGTTCAAGCCCAGCGAATGGATATCGTTGATGAAGATCAGCAAGCCGGCCAGCTTCATCTTTTTCGCAATCCCGAATTCATTGGCGGCCTTGATCGAATTGATGGCGTCGCCACCGGCATTGGCCAGACCCAGGATTTGCGCGCCCGACGATTGCGCCTGCAGCAGGAACGAGGAAAAGTCCGAGGCGGCCAGCGGATGCTTGACGCTGCCCATGACTTTGCCGCCGGCGGCTTTGACGACATCGGCCGTGTCTTTTTCCAGCGACTGGCCGAACGCATAGTCGGCCGTCAGGAAGTACCAGTTCTTGCCGCCCTGCTTGGCAATGGCGCCGCCGGTACCGCGCGCCAGCGCCACCGTGTCATACGCGTAGTGCACGGTGTACGGCGAGCATTCTTCATTGGTCAGGCGGTTGGTGCCGGCGCCGATGGCGATGAAGACTTTTTTCTTTTCCGCCGCGACTTTCGCCATGGCCAGGTTGGCGCCGGAGTTGGTGCCGCCAATCAGCAAATCGACGCCCTGCTGGTCAAACCATTCGCGCGCTTTCGAGGCCGCGATGTCCGCCTTGTTCTGGTGGTCGGCGGAAATGAATTCAACTTTCTTGCCGGCGATAACCACGCCCGCGTCGGCAATCGCCATCTTGATGGCTTCCGCGCCACCGAGGCCGTCAATGTCGGAGTACAGGCCGGACATGTCCGTGATGAAGCCGATCTTGATGCTGTCCCCGGAGACCTGGGCGTGAGCAGACGACAGTGCGCAAAGCGCGGTGGCAGCAGCGGCGATAGTCTTGAATTTCATGTTGTCTCCGTCTAAGAAATTGTTTGGTTCTTTAAACGCCGAGCAGCTCGGTCAATACCGGCATCTTGGCGCTCAACTCCGATGCAGCCACGGTCTCGACAATCTGACCATGCTCCATCACATAAAACCGGTCCGCCAGCGGCGCGGCGAAGCGGAAATTCTGTTCCACCATGACGATGGTGTAGCCCTTGGCTTTCAGGGTGGTGATCATGCGCGCCAGGCCCTGCACAATGACGGGCGCCAGGCCTTCGGAAATTTCATCGAGCAGCAACAGCCTGGCGCCGGTGCGCAGGATGCGCGCGACCGCCAGCATTTGCTGTTCGCCGCCCGACAGGCGCGTGCCCTGGCTGTTGCGGCGTTCCTGCAAGTTCGGGAACATCTGGTAAATCTCGGCCACCGGCATGCCGGGGCCGCCCGCCAGTTGCGGCGGCAACATCAGGTTTTCCTCGGCCGACAGCGACGAAAAAATGCCCCGCTCTTCGGGGCAATAACCGATCCCGAGGTGGGCAATCTTGTGCGTCGGCATGCCAATGGCTTCCACGCCGTTGACCTTGATGGACCCCTTGCGGGCGCCGGTCAGGCCCATGATCGCGCGCAGGGTGGTGGTCCGCCCCGCACCGTTGCGGCCCAGCAAAGTCACGACTTCGCCCGGCTGCACCGAGATATTCACATCGTGCAGGATGTGCGATTCGCCATACCATGCTTGCAATCCCGAAATTTCCAGTGCCGGCGTCGCCATCAGTGCGCCCCCGCCAGTTCCGTCGCTTCGCTGCCCATGTACGCTTCCATCACTTGCGCGTTGCTGGACACTTCCGCATAGCTGCCTTCGGCCAGCATGGCGCCGCGCTGCAGCACGGAAATCTTGTCGCAAATGCCAGATACTACTTTCATATTGTGTTCCACCATCAAAATCGTGCGGCCGGACGAGACCTTCTTGATCAGCTCCGTAACACGATGGACGTCTTCATGGCCCATGCCCTGCGTCGGTTCATCGAGCAACATCAATTCCGGTTCCATGGCCAGGGTGGTGGCGATTTCCAGCGCGCGTTTGCGGCCATACGGCATGTCGGCCGTGATGGTGTCGGCAAAGCTGGTCAAATCCACTTCGGCCAGCAAGGCCATGGCGCGGTCGTTCAACTGGTCCAGCGAGCGTTCGCTTTTCCAGAAGTGAAAGCTGGTGCCGAGCTGGCGCTGCAAGCCGATGCGCACGTTTTGCATCACTGTCAGGTGCGGAAAGACGGCGGAAATCTGGAACGAGCGGATGATGCCCATGCGGGCAATGCTGGCTGGCTTGGCGGCGGTAATGTCGTTGCCGTTGAACAGGATCTGGCCGGAGGTGGGAACCAGGAACTTGGTCAGCAAATTAAAACAGGTGGTTTTACCGGCCCCGTTCGGACCGATCAGTGCATGGATATGGCCGCGTTGCACGCGCAAATTCACGTCGTTGACGGCGGTGAATCCCTTGAATTCCTTGGTCAAATTTCTTGTTTCCAAGATGTAGTTTGACATCACGTCCCCCGGTTATTCTTGTAAAACCGATAAATTGTGCTCCGATAATACACAGCTTGGAAACCTTGAACAATACAGTATTATTACGGGTAAATTTGCACTTTTGACCATATTGACTGCGGCAAAATTCCCACAGCCAACGTCTGTATTGCGCTGCATCAGGGTTTGGTTGATTGAATCAGTTGCGCGGCTTTTTCCGCGATCATGACGGTCGGCGAATTGGTATTGCCCGACGTAATGAACGGCATGATGGACGCATCCACCACCCGTAGTCCCGTTACGCCGCGCACCCGCAACTGGCTGTCCACCACCGCCAGCGCATCGTCGGCCCGGCCCATGCGGCAGGTGCCCACCGGATGGAAAATCGTGGTGCCGATCGCACTGGCCGCCCGCGCCAGGTCGCCGTCCGTCTGGTATTGCGGACCGGGACGGAATTCTTCCGGCTGGTAGCGCGCCAGCGCCGGCGCCTGCACGATACGGCGCGTCAGGCGGATGGCGTCCATCGCTGTTTGCCGGTCTTCCGGCGTGGCCAGGTACAGCGGCGCGATTTTCGGCGCCGCATACGGGTCTGCCGACACCAGCCGGACATAGCCGCGCGAAGTCGGCCGCAAATTGCACACACTGGCGGTAAAAGCGGGAAAGGCGTGCAGCGGTTCGCCGAACTTGTCCAGCGACAGCGGCTGCACGTGGTATTGCACATCCGGCGTGGCCAGCTCCGGCCGCGACCGGGCAAACGCGCCCAGCTGCGACGGCGCCATCGACATCGGTCCGCTGCGGTTGAGCGCATATTCCAGGCCGATGCGCAATTTGCCATACCAGCTGGCCGCCAGCGTATTGAGGGTGGTGGCGCCCTGGATTTTAAAAATCATGCGCAGCTGTAAATGGTCTTGCAGGTTGGCGCCCACGCCGGGCAAATCCACCACGGGTTCGATGCCCAGCGGCCGCAGCACGTCGGCCGGGCCGATGCCGGACAACTGCAGCAACTGCGGCGAACCGATCGCACCGGCCGTGGAAATGGTGTCGCGGGTGGCGCGCGCCTGCCAGCGCGTGCCGCCACCCGTGAAGATCACGCCCCGGCATGCGGGTCCGTCCGGCGTGTGGACAATATCGAACTTTTCCACATGGCAGCCCGTCATCACCGTCAAGTTACCGCGCTGCATCGCCGTCTTTAAAAACGCCCGCGCAGTATTCCACCGTAACCCCTTCTTTTGGTTCACTTCAAAGTACGCGCAGCCAAAGTTGTCGCCACGGTTGAAATCATGCACTTTCGGAATACCGGTTTCCGCGGCGGCCTCGCGGAACGCATCGAGGATGGGCCAGGACAAGCGCTGCCGCTCCACCCGCCACTCGCCGCCGGCGCCATGGAATTCACTGGCGCCGCCATGGTGGTCTTCGCTCTGGCGGAACAGCGGCAACACGGACTCCCAGCGCCAGCCGGCGTCGCCGCAAGCCTCGGCCCAGCGGTCATAATCCCCGGCCTGGCCGCGCATGTAAATCATGCCATTGATCGACGAGCTGCCGCCCAGGACCTTGCCGCGCGGATAAATCAGGCTGCGGCCATCGAGGCCGGGATCCTGTTCCGTGCGATACAGCCAGTCGGTGCGGGGGTTGTTAATGCAGTGCAGGTAACCGACGGGAATGTGGATCCATAAATAATCGTCCTTGCCGCCCGCCTCGATCAGCAAGACAGAAACGTTTTTGTCGCGCGTGAGGCGGTTGGCCAGCACGCAGCCGGCAGTGCCGGCGCCGATGATGATGTAGTCGAACTCGCCAGCTGATTCCAAACCGCCCCCTTATCGCTTCATTTCCTGGACCAGCGTCCGCACCAGTTGCGCCGCCGGCATGGCGCGCGCGCGCCGCACTTCCGTGCCGCACCACAGCGACATCCATTCGGTATCGCCGCGCTTGGCCGCTTCCGCCCGGATACTGCCGGTCAAGGCGTTTTGCACCGGATAGGCGGGCACCTGCTCTTCCACGTCCCCCATTAATTGCATGAAGCGGTTGTCGAGTCCGCGCGCATAGCGGCCGGAAAAGGCCCGGGTCTGGCGGGTCGGATGGTCGCCGGCCTGCAACAGCCGCTGCTTATAGGCGGGATGGATGGCCGATTCGTCGGTGACGAGGAAGGCGGTGCCCATTTGCACCGCTTGCGCCCCGCTATCGAGCGCGCGCCGGATATCGGCGCCATCCATGATGCCGCCGGCCGCCACCACGGGAATCTTCACGGCGGCCACCACCGCCGGCAACAGTTCAAAGGTGGTCAGCCGCGCTTCTTTTTGCGGTCCGATAAACGTGCCGCGGTGTCCGCCCGCTTCAATCCCGGACGCAATCACGCCGTCGGCGCCGGCAGCTTGCCAGGCCAGCGCTTCATCGACGGTCGTGATGGTGCCCAGCACGGCAATGCCGGCCGCATGCAGGCGTTCAACTTGCTCTTTATGCAATTGGTTGAACGTAAAACTGGCCACAGCGGGCCGCAGCGCCAGCAAGGTTTCAAATTGCGCCTGGAAATCTTCACACCACTTGGCCGGCAGCGGCAAGCGGTCCCAGCCCAGCGCATCGAGCACCGGACGCAGCAATTTTTCCCCCAGCGCCACTTCTTCCGGCGTGGGCGATGGCGTGTTTTGCACAAAGAAATTCAGGCAAAACGGCCGATTAGTGCGTTCGCGGATGGCGGCCACCTGGCTGCGCAAGGTGTCGAGTGAGAGCAAGGAACCGGCCAGCGCCCCCAGTGCGCCCGCGTTCGAGACGGCCGCCACTTGCTCCGGCGTATTGGCGCCGCCCGCGGTCGGCCCCTGGATAATCGGATGTTCAAACAATGTAAGCCACGTCATATCACTCCCCCTTGGCGCCTGTGGATAACCCAATGAATATCCACAAGCATGAAATGTGAGTAAACCGCGATGTTATCCCGGCCCTGATTTTTGTCCAAAAGTCGTCCTGTTTACATACAGGGTTTACGCAGGTGCTTGTACAGCTTGTAAACAACTGATTTTTTTCCAGTAAACCGGCTTATCCACAGAAAACAGGGTGTGTTAACAAATACTATTATTTTGTAAACATCCTATTAAAGTAAACCAAAGGCATCTTACGCGTCGCTGACGGCAAAACCCCACAAGCCATCGAAGAAAAGCGACTACGCCGATGAAACTGATTCTCGGCGGCATCCACTTCTTCTATACTGAATTGGCAACCATCCTCCCAAGACCCCGCCGGAGTTGCCGTGGCTATACCGCGCAAACGAACGGAAATCCGCTCGAACGCCTACTTGCGTTTTCGTCGCCGCTTGCTGGCAGGACTATTCCTGATGGCGTTACTGGCCACCGCCCTGGTCGCCTGGCAAATCCGCGCGTCGGCACTGGAACGCGAAGCCGGTCTCCAACGGCAAACCCAGCATTTCGTGCGTGGCATGGAAGCCCACGTCAAGTACGCGATCCAGTTCGTCGACCTGACCCTGATCGGTTTTGCCAACACCATCAAGGTGTTACCTGCTGAACACACCGGCTCGGAAGCCACCATGCGTGCGTTGCTGACATCGCCAGGTGATGCTTTCCATCATGATTTTTGGATCACGTTTATCGATGCCAACGGCAAGGCGATTGCCACCACCAGCCGTTTTCCCCTGTCCGGCACAGATTATTCCGACCGCGATTACTTTGCTGAACTGAAAAGCGGATCGACGCGGGGCTTGTTTGTCAGCGGCCCGGTTACCGGCCGGGTATCCAAACAGCGGATTTTTATCCTGGCACGCCGGGTGGAAGGCCCGGACGGACGCTTTATGGGGGTAATCACCGCGCCGCTCGATGCGACCCGGTTTGCCCAGGTGTTCGAAAATGCCCGTATTGCCCAGGATGTCACGATTGCATTGATCCACCGCAACGGCCGGGTGATTGCCCGGGCGCCCAATTTCGATACCGCGTTCAACACGGATTTGTCGGACACGATTTTGTTCCGTAGTCTGGCGCAAAGTCCGGTCGGCTCTTACCAGGTGCTCAGCAAAATCGACAAGCTGCCGCGCATTTTCAGCTACCGCGCGATGGACAACTTGCCGTTGATCGTGGCCGTCGGCAGTTCCGACCTGGCGGCCCTGTGGTTTTCCGGCCCCGCTTTTGTGGTCGGCACGTCCGGACTGGCACTGTTGCTGGTGTTGATGGTGTTGTCCGGGCATTTCGCGCTGAGATCGTATGCCCGGGTGGAAGACCGGGAAGCACGCTACCGCTTGCTGTATGCGTCAAGCCGCGACATGGAGGAAAAACTCGCCGCCAGTGAAACACGGCTGCGCCTGATCGCCGACAACTTGCCGGCGCTGGTCACCTATGTCGATTGCGACCAGCGCTATACCTTCACCAATCGGCGTTTTGAAGAAGTGTTCAACATGCCGCCCGGCGGCGCGCTGGGGAAGACCGTGCTGGACATGATCGGGCCGGAAGCCTATGCCCTGTCGGCACGCTACCTGCAGCGCGCATTGCTGGGGGAATCCGTGCATTTTGAACGGCCGTTGCAAACCAAGGACGGGGTGCGCTGGGACGCCATCACGTATGTGCCGGATTTCGGTCCGGATAAACAGGTGCGCGGCTTGTTTGTGATGGCGGAAAACATCACGGAACGGCGCAAGAACAATGAATCGATGAAATTGGCCGCGCTGATGTACCAGAACAGCAGCGAAGGCATGATGGTGACGGATGCGGAAGGTTTGATTTTGTCCGTCAATCCCGCGTTTACCCGCATCAGCGGCTATACCGAAGCGGAAGTGATCGGCCATTGGGCCTATGAATTGACGTCCGGCCGCCAGGATTACGAATTCTTCCGCAAGATGCGCAATGCGATCCGCAATACCGGCCAGTGGGAAGGCGAAGTCTGGCACCAGGACAAGCACGGTGAACATTACCTGGTGGCGCTGCGCTTCGATGCGGTGTTTGACCAGAACGGCGAAGCGTACCGGCGCGTGGCGCTGTTTTCCGATATCACGAAGAAAAAAGCGTCCGAAGAGTTGATCTGGAAGCAAGCCAACTTCGATACGCTGACGGGCTTGCCGAACCGCCGCATGTTTGGCGAACGGCTGCGGCAGGAAATGAAAAAGTCCGATCGCGCCCAGTTGCCGATGGCGCTGGTGTTCATCGACCTGGACGGTTTCAAGGATGTCAACGATACCCTGGGCCACGACATGGGGGATGCGCTGCTGAAACAAGTGGCGGAACGGCTGGGCCATTGTGTGCGCGGCACCGATGCCGTGGCGCGGCTGGGGGGCGATGAATTCACGGTGATCCTGGCGGAACTCAACGATCCGCCCGATGTGTTGCGGATTGCCCAGGAAATCTTGAAAACCGTGTCGGCGCCAATCCAGTTGGGGGCCGATATGGTCCACATTTCCGCCAGTTTGGGCATCACGTTCTATCCCGACGATGCGCGCGACGCCGATACCTTGCTGAAAAATGCCGACCAGGCCATGTATGCGGCCAAGCAGCAGGGCCGCAACCGCTTCAATTATTTCGCCCCGTTCATGCAGGAAGCCACCCGCGCGCGCCTGATCCTGGCCCATGAAATGCGCGACGCGCTGATGCAGAACCAGTTCCGGGTGCTGTACCAGCCCGTGCTGGAGTTATCCACGGGAAAACTGGTGAAAGCCGAGGCCCTGGTGCGCTGGCAACATCCAACGCGGGGATTGCTGTGCCCTTCCGAGTTCATTCCGGTGGCCGAACATACCGGCGCCATCGTCGGTATCGGCGACTGGGTGTTCCGGCAAGCGGCACAAACCGCCAAGCGCATGCAGTTGTTGCACGATAAACATTTCCAGGTCTCCGTCAACGGTTCGGTCTGCCAATTCCGCGAAGGGGGCTTCAATGTGGCGGAATGGCTCGATTACCTCGCTGAACTGCGCCTGGCGCCCAACAGCCTCATCGTGGAGGTCACGGAAGGCTTGCTGCTCGACGCGGACCACACGGTGGTGCACAAGCTCCAGGCGCTGCATGACGGGGGCATAGCGCTGTCGCTGGACGATTTTGGTACCGGGTACTGTTCGGTGGCCTTCCTGAAGCGCTACGCGCTGGATTTCCTCAAAATCGACCCGTCGTTCCTGATGGAAAACGATGCCGGCGCGGATTTGTGCGAAGCCGTGATCGCGCTGGCCCACAAACTGGGCATCCAGGTGATCGCCGAAGGCGTGGAAAACCAGCGCCAGCAAGTGCAATTGCAGGCCGCCGGTTGCGATTTCCTGCAGGGGTACGCGTTTTCGCGGCCGATCACCAGTGATGAACTCGATGAATTGCTGTCCTCTGTGGATAAGTCAATTAATATCCACAGGACAGCATGTGAGTAAGCCCCAAGGTTGTGCACCGCGACTTTGTTGTCCAGTTTTTACCCCTGCGCTGGTACAACCGTTGTCCAGTTCCTTATCGTTAACGTAAACAACTGATTTGTAGATGGTTAACGGAGTTATCCACAGAGAACGGCTCGTTTACTACTACTATCATTTTAAATAAATACTTTAATGTTTAAAGTAATGTGCGGTGCTTTTGCAGCCGCTTCTTGAAAACACAAAAAAAACCGAATGTGGACAACCTGTTGCATATCCACAGGAGCAATAGTGGAAAAGTCAGGAACTTTGGTGGATGATTTTTGTTGTCCAGAACTAGTTCCGCCTCGATACAATGCTTGTTCAGCAGGTTTTAAATCGCGTAAACCGCTGATTTTTCAGTTGTTAACAGACTTATCCACAAAAAACCGCTGGTTTACTATCTACTACTATGTTTTTTATATATTTATCTTGTAAACCAAAGGCTTAAAAACACGGGGGAAGAATGCGTTTAGGAATCATCAGCGCGCTCGCTGAAGAACAAATGGGCTTGATCGATGCCATGCATCACGTGGAAAAACACCGCCACGGCATGCGGGAATACACTGCCGGCAAGCTGTGGGACATCGATGCCGTCTGCGTGCTGTCGCGCATCGGGAAAGTCGCCGCGGCCATGACGGCCAGTATCCTTGTGGAGAAGTTTGGAGTTACCCACATCGTCTTTACCGGCGTTGCCGGCAGTGGTGACATCGGTGTCCGGGTCGGGGATATCGTGGTGGCGGAATCGCTGGTGCAGCACGATATGGATGCCAGCCCCCTGTTTCCCCGCTTTGAAATCCCGTTAACCGGTCAGTCGCATATCGCATCGGACCGCGATTTGACCCGCCGGCTGGCGCTGGCCGCCCGGGAATTCCTGCACGAAGAGCCGGGAACGCCGCAATTGCACCGTGGTTTGATTGCCAGTGGCGACCAATTCATCAAACACCGGGCGCAACTGGGCGCCTTGAAGGATGCCTTGCCGGATTTACTGGCCGTGGAAATGGAAGGCGCGGCCGTCGCGCAAGTCTGTTTCGAGCTGGGCATCCCGTTCGGCGTGATCCGCACCATCTCGGACAACGCCAACGAAGATGCGCCTGTGGATTTCATGGAGTTTGTCCACAAGGTCGCTTCGCGCTACGCGTTTGGTGTCTTGCAAAACTTTTGCCGCGTGTAAATTTTACGCAGCCGGACACCATGCCAGTGCCCCGGAGAGGCGATTTGCGGCGCATTCAGCGCAGCCTGATGCCGGCCATCAAAAAGTGGCGCCAGCACCGCCACGGCCTTGCAATAGCTTTTAAACCGTCAAATTGAGGATAACGATAGGGATTTTTGGACCAAGCCTCCAAAAAACGCAAAAAAATGCCTGGTGGATAAGTTTGCGTTTATCCACAACGCTGTGCCAGCGGCGGCTGGCAAGCCTGGATCACCAGCTCGGCAAAGCGAAGCGGGTCGTCGTCCTGGATGAAATGGCCGCCGCGCAGCGTGCAGTGCGGCTGGTTGCGTGCGCCAGGCACTTCCTGCTGGAACTGGCGGTCAAAGCCCCGCGTAATCGGATCGCCATCGCTGTAGCAGGTAATGAACGGCTTGTGCCACTGCCGTAACGCATCCCAGGCACGGCGGTCGGCGGCCGATTCCGGGTCGTCGTAACGCACCGGCACCAGCGACGGATAAATCCGTGCGGCGGCCTTGTAGCGTTCATGCGGGAAGGGCGCGTCGTATGCGGCCCGCTCGGCCGCGGACAGTTTGCGCTTGATGCCGCCTTGCAAGATGCGGCCGATCGGGAACCATGGACTCAGGCGCGCGAACTTTTCCCAAATGCGCCAGGCCAGCGGCATTTCGCCCGCACCGACCGGCAAACCGCCATTCGACAGGATGATCCGGGCGAAGCGGTCCGGGTTTTCCGCCGCCAGCCGCAAGCCGATCAGCGAACCCCAGTCCTGGCACACCAGCGTGATGTCGCGTAAATCCAGGGCTTCGATCCAATCCAGTATCCACGCAACCTGGCCGGAAAAGCTGTAGTCGCCACGCGCCGCCGGCTTGTCGGATTTGCCAAAACCAATCAAATCCGGCGCCAATGCGCGCAATCCCGCTTGCGCGACCGGAGGAATCATGTGGCGGTACAGGTACGACCAGCTCGGTTCGCCGTGCAGCATCAGCACCGGCGGCGCATCGCGCGGGCCTTCATCGACATAGTGCAGGCGCAGGCCGGGCGCCACCTCGTGGTAGTGGGGCGCGAACGGATAGTCGGGCAAGTTGGTAAAACAGAATTCAGGCGTGCGCAGGATTTTCATGATGGGATGCCGGGCGGCGTTCAAAAAGTAACGCTGCCCATGATGCCGAAAGCGGCCGGTCGGAACTTGTGAAGGATGGCCAACCTGCGCCACAATGACCGCACCTCCCCACCGATCCACGCACTGCCGGAGCGCGCCGTGCCGCTGTACACCCCGACTTTGCCGATGAGTTACCTGGCGCCGCTGCCGGCCATGGCGGACGGCATCCCCGGCTTCGACCTCGACCGGTACCTGCTGCCACTGGGATTGTGCAGAGCCGACCTGCACGATGCCGGGGCGGCGCTGACCTTCGACGCCTTCGATGCGTTGGTCACGGCGCTGGTGGCCGCCGGCCGGGGCGATGCCGGTTTTGAGCTGGGCAAGGCCATGCGGCTCGATGTGCATGGTCCACTGGCGCTGCCCTTCATGCGCTGCGCCAACTTTGACGCCATGCTGCGGCTGGCGGCCCGCTATGCGCGGCTGGTGACGCCGGCGGTTTCCGTGCATTACACGCGCCAGCATGCCGGCGGCGCCGGGGAACTGGTGTTCCGGCCCGCCGCGACCATGGGCAGTGTGGCCTTGCACGTGATCGTGGAAATGGCGGCAGTGGGGTTTTACAGCGATTTATGCTCGGCCACCGGCCCGCTGTCGGCGCCCTTCGACGCATACCTGTCGATTCCGGCCCCGCCGCACCGCGCCCGCTATGCCGCGTTGCGGCCGGCGCGTTATCACTTCGACACGCCCGGTTTGCCCGGTGTGCGCATCGAGATCCCGGCCGCCCTGCTCGACCAGCCCCGGAAGCCGGTCCCGCCAGCGGCGGGCCAGCCGGACCTGGCGCGATTGCAGGCGGCATTCGGCCGCACCCGGTCGATCCTGGGGTGGGTGGAAACCATGTTGCGCGAAGCAGTCGATTGCCAGCCGACCCTGGCCGACCTGGCGGCACTGCTCGATACCAGTCCCCGCACCTTGCGGCGCCACCTGGCGCAAGAAGGCGCCAGCCTGCACGGCATGGGCAAGGCGATCCGCCACGAGCGCGCCTGCACGCTGTTGCGCACCAGCGGCCTGCCGCTGGGCCGGATCGCTGCACACTTGGGCTATTCCGATGCCGCCAATTTCAGCCATGCCTTTAAAACCATGGCCGGCATCGCGCCGCTGGCCTATCGGCAGGCAAAAAAAATGCCGGGTGGATAACCCGGCATTTTTCCACAACGTCACTAAACCAGCCTTCCGCCAACCTGCCGGACGCGTGTGCCGTCCGGCGCTGCGGGTGAATTCGGCCAGGTGGATAACCTGAACCTTGTCCACAGCCCGTTTAGTTGCATCAACCCTGGCCATCCGGGCGTGTAGCTGCCCGCATGTGTCCAGGTGAAAAAGGCTGCGTGGATAACCCAGCCCTTTTCCACAACCAACTCAAAAAACTATGCGCCCAAGGTCATCAGGCTGGCATTGCCGCCCGCCGCGGTGGTGTTCACGCACAGCGCACGCTCCGCCAGCAGGCGCCATACCGGGATGGTGCCGCTGTCGTCGGTTTCAATAATGCCGACCAGCGCGCCGTCACGCGCCGCCATAGGCTCGCGTACAGCGGCCACCAGCGGCGTTTCCACCAGGGCCAGCTGGAAGTCCCCCTGGAAGCTTTCCAGGGCCCCTACGGCCGCGATACGGGCCTTGACGGCCCCCGGTAAGTCGTCCGGTACGATGTCGCCGGCGTTTTTCACCGATTGCGGCACGATCACGGCCTGGTTGCCGGTCGCCAGGACGGCGGCTAGCTGGTTCAGCAAGCCGGCCTGGGTCGCCGCGTGGCACACGATCGCGCCGCGCGCGGTAAAGCGCAGGGTATTGCGTTCACCGGTCGGACCCGGCAGCGCCAGGGTCACGTCCAGCATGGATTGATTGCCATACTGTTCCGCCAGTGCCGCGACTTTTTCACGGCCCGTGGTTTTCGCCCAGGCCGCCAGCGTGTCCAGCGCCGCATTGGCAACCCGCTGCGGCTGGCCTGCCACCACCGCGCCGCGCTGCAGCCGCTTCAGGTACAGCGGACCGCCGGCTTTCGGGCCGGTGCCGGATTTGCCTTCGCCGCCAAATGGCTGCACCCCCACCACCGCGCCGACGATATTGCGGTTCACGTAAATGTTGCCGACGTGGGCGCGCGAGGTGATGAAATCAATGGTTTCATCGATCCGCGAGTGCACGCCCAGGGTCAGGCCATAGCCGCTGGCGTTGATCTGGTCGACGATCTTGCCCAGGTCGGCGCGCTTGTAGCGGATCACGTGCATCACCGGGCCAAACACTTCCTTGGTCAATTCTTCCAGCGAACGGATTTCCAGCACGGTCGGCGGCACGAAGGTGCCATTGGCGCCGGCCGGCACGGTCAAGGCGTGGAACGCGACCGCGGACTTGCGCATTTTTTCAATGTGCGCCAGCAGGTTTTGCTGCGCCTCCTGGTCGATGACCGGGCCGATATCGGTCACCAGGCGATCCGGCGAGCCCAGGTTCAGTTCCCCCATCGCGCCTTTCAGCATCTTGATGGTCTTATCGGCGATATCCTCCTGCAGGAACAGCACGCGCAGCGCCGAGCAGCGCTGGCCCGCGCTGTCAAACGCGGACGACACGGCATCCTGCACCACCTGTTCCGGCAGCGCCGACGAATCGACGATCATCGCGTTCTGGCCGCCGGTTTCCGCCACCAGTGGAATGTCGGCGCCTTCAATCACGGCGCGCTTGGCCAGGGTGCGGTTGATCAGCTGCGCCACTTCGGTCGAACCGGTGAAAATCACGCCGCGCACGCGGGCGTCGTTGCACAGGCCTGCGCCCACCACTTCGCCACGGCCCGGCAGGAATTGCAGCGCGGCGCGCGGCACCCCGGCTTCATGCAGCAATTCCACCGCGCGGTGCGCGATCAGCGGGGTTTGTTCCGCCGGTTTGGCCAGCACCACGTTGCCGGCCGCCAGTGCGGCGGCGGCCTGGCCGGTGAAGATCGCCAGCGGGAAGTTCCAAGGGCTGATGCAGGTCACGGGACCCAGCGCCAGCGTATTCGGCTTGCCGGTGATTTCCTGGGCGTAGTAGCGCAGGAAATCCACCGCTTCGCGGATTTCCGCAATCGCGTTGGGCAGCGATTTGCCGGCTTCGCGGATCGCCAGCGCCATCAGTTCCAGCTGGTGCGTTTCAAACAGGTCGGCCGCGCGGTTCAAGGCGGCTGCGCGCTGGGCCGGCTCCGTCGCCTGCCACTCGTGCGCGAAGCTTGCCGCCGCCGCCAGGGCGGTCTGGACGTCGGCGGCCGCCGCTTCCGTCACCTGCCCTACCACATCGCTGCGCTGGGCCGGATTGACGACTGGCTGAGAAGGCTGGCCGTCCGTCAGGGCGCCGGCCAGCAACGGCGCGGCGTTCCAGCTGCGCGGCTGCGCCAGCACGTCCGCCACCTGGCGCAGCGTGTCTTCATTCGACAGGTCGATACCGGCCGAATTGCGGCGTTCCGCGCCAAACATGTTGGCCGGCAGCGGGATCGCCGGATGCGGC
Source organism: Pseudoduganella sp. GW821-FHT12E03 (assembly GCF_058807115.1). Lineage (NCBI taxonomy): Bacteria > Pseudomonadati > Pseudomonadota > Betaproteobacteria > Burkholderiales > Oxalobacteraceae > Pseudoduganella > Pseudoduganella sp. GW821-FHT12E03. The sequence continues at coordinate 416,811 of NZ_JBXAQJ010000004.1, forward strand.
AGGCCGCCCTGGCTGCGCGCCACTTCCACCGGGTTTTTGATCAGCGATTCAATTGGCACGGCTTCATCGACGATCTGGTTGACGAACGACGAGTTGGCGCCGTTTTCCAGCAGGCGGCGCACCAGGTAGGCCAGCAGGGTTTCATGCGAACCGACCGGCGCGTAGATACGGCACGCCTTGTCCAGGTTGTCCTTGCCGACGACCTGGTCGTACAGCGATTCGCCCATGCCGTGCAGGCACTGGAATTCATAGTTGGCGACGTTGTCGCGCTTGGCCCAGGTGTAAATCGTCGACAGGGTTTGCGCATTGTGGGTGGCGAACTGGGCGTAAATCACGTCGGTGTTGGCCAGCAGTTTCTGGGCGCACACCAGGTACGAGACGTCGGTGTACACCTTGCGCGAATAGACCGGGTAGCCGGCCATGCCGTCGACTTGCGCGCGCTTGATTTCCGCATCCCAGTACGCGCCCTTCACCAGGCGCACCATGAACTTGCGGCCGCTGCGGCGCGCCAGGTCGATCAGGTAATCGAGCACGTACGGGCAGCGCTTCTGGTACGCCTGCACCACGAAGCCGATACCTTCAAAGCCTTCCAGCGCCGGATCGAACGCCATCGCTTCCATCAGGTCCAGCGACAGTTCCAGGCGGTCCGCTTCTTCCGCATCGATGTTCAGGCCAATGTTGTATTGCTTGGCCAGCTTGACCAGCGCGGTCAGGCGCGGCAGCAGTTCGCTCATGACGCGGGCGCGCTGCGCGCGGCTGTAGCGCGGGTGCAGCGCCGACAGTTTGACGGAAATGCCGGGACCGTCCTTGATGCCACGGCCATTCGAGGCGCGGCCAATCGCGTGGATCGCGGTCTCGTAAGCCGCGTAGTAGTGGTCCGCATCAAGCGCGGTCAGCGCCGCCTCGCCCAGCATGTCATACGAATAACGGTAGCCGCGCGCTTCATTCGGTTTGCCATTCTTGATGGCTTCATCGATGGTCTGGCCGGTCACGAACTGGTTGCCCAGCATGCGCATGGCCAGATCCACGCCCTTGCGGATCAGCGGTTCGCCGCCCTTGGCGATCAGCCGCGTGATGGCCGAACCCAGGCCATCTTCACTGGACGACGACACCAGCTTGCCGGTCACCAGCAAGCCCCAGGTGGCGGCGTTGACGAACATCGACGGCGATTCGCCCAGGTGCTTGCGCCAGTCGCCCTTGCTGATCTTGTCCGCAATCAGGCGGTCGGCGGTGGCGGCGTCGGGAATACGCAACAGCGCTTCGGCCAGGCACATCAGCGCCACGCCTTCTTCCGACGACAGTGAAAATTCATGCATCAGCGCATCCACGCCGGACGCGCGGGTGCGCTCCTTGCGGACGGACGACACCAGTTTATGGGCCAGCGCCTGGGCTTCCATCGTGCTGCCGTCATCGCGCACCTGGCTGAGCAGCCATTGCACGGATTCGGTCTCGTCGCGGCGGTAAGCCGCGGTGATGGCTGCGCGCAGAGCGGTAGGCTGGCGCAGGATTTCCGCCGACAGCGCGGAAAACGGAGGGGTGGTGCTTGCAGCTGCTTGCATGTGGACTCTCTACAAAGATGGTTTTTTTAGAAGCGCGCCGCACGGAACTGTGAAAAAAACGCCCGCCCGACTTGTGGCTGGGCGAGCGTATTTCCGTGTGCTGCTGATGATTCGATTGTAGAGGGATTTCTTCTGGATTAATTCTGGTATTACTTAGGACTAGCCATACATTGTTTTTGGTGAGAGAATTTCACCAAATAAAATTAGAAGGGGAAATTATCCATGCTGGACAAAATTAGCAAGAAGATCCTGATGGAACTGCAGAGCGACGGACGCATCAGCAACGTGGAATTGGCTGCGCGTGTGAACCTGTCGCCGGCTGCCTGCCTGGAGCGCGTGCGCAAGCTGCACGAGTCCGGTTACATCATGGGCTACACCGCCCAACTCAATCCGCAATTGCTGGACGTATCGTTGCTGGTGTTTATTGAGGTTGTGCTAGATCGTACCACGCCGGAAGTATTTGATGCATTTAAACAAAGCGTGCAATTGATCCCCGAAGTGCTGGAGTGCCACATGGTGGCGGGCGGCTTCGATTACCTGGTCAAGGCGCGTGTCAAGGATATGGCGGCTTACCGGGAATTCCTGGGCAAGACGCTGTTACAGAAGGGTGTGCGGGAAACCCACACCTATGCGGTGATGGAAGAAGTCAAAAATACAAGCAAGCTGCCTATCAAGTAATTGTGGATGACGTGTGTGCCGGGCCTTCAGGCCGGGCATCCGCATCTCAGAAACCGCTGAACGGGCGCAGCCAGAATACAGGACCGGCATGCGGCAGGTGCACCCCTCGCACCCGCCCTGACCGGTCCAGGCCCGTACTGGCGGAGGATGCAAGGCAAGCTTGCGCGACTGGGAGGAAACATGAAGTTGCAGCGCAAGCAAGTGCATCACGTTGGTTGGGTCATGGGGGCGGCCGTAACGGGCAGCCTGGTGTCATGGACCGCGCAGCAAATCGCGGGCGGCAGCGCGGCGCCGCTGTGGCCCGCGGCATTGGCGGCGCTGGCCGGGGCGCTGGCCATGCAATACAAGGGAGCGCGCCGGCTTGACGATGGCCCGCAGCGCTTTGCCCGCACCGTGGGCGAAGAAATCGACGCCATCATGATCGGCGCGGCGGAAACCTCGTATTTCGTCGATTCCGTGAAAAAGAAAATCGAATCGGATGTGCGCACGGCCGGCGAAATCGTCACCGGCTCGGGCCAGAACGCGCGCACCACGGAAAAAATCGCCGCCAACGCGGAACGGGCGGCCGAGGTGGCGGCCCGCGTGCGCGCGGAAACCGAAACCGGGCGCGGCGAAGCGGACCAGGGCCTGGAGCGCATCCGCCGGGCCCGCGCCGATGCCCAGCAAGCCGCCACCGTGATGGCGGAATTGCAAGACAAGGCCAAGCGCATTTACGGTTTCACCACCGCGATCACGGAAATTTCGGCCCGCACCAATTTGCTGGCGCTGAATGCCGCGATCGAAGCGGCGCGCGCCGGCGAACAGGGGCGCGGTTTTGCCGTGGTGGCGGGCGAAGTGCGGCAACTGGCGCAGCGCACCAAGGAAGCCACCGATGAAATCTCGCTGATGGTGCGGACCATCAACCAGCAGGCGGAAATCGCCAGCCGTGGCATGAATTCGCTGGCGTCCAGTGTCAGCGACGCGGCGCAAAACGTGGAAACCGTGCATGGCTTGCTGGCGTCGATCGAGCAATCCTCAAGCATGTCGGAAACGGAAATCGGTGAAATCGCCCGCGCCTCGCGCGAGCATGTCGCCACCACCCACCTGATTGCGGACGCCATCGCGCAAATCCGCGACAGCATGCTGTCCACCGAAGGCGAATTGCCGCGCGCGGCCGGTTCCGCCATGGCGGTGGCGGAGCGGGCCGAAGTCATCACGGCGGCGCTGGGCAGCGCGCAAGTGCCGACCGCGCACGATGACATCATCGGCGCCGCGCAAGAGGCGGCGCGCGCCATCGGCCGGCTGTTCGAAAACGCCATCGCGCGCGGCCAGATCAGCGAAGCGGCGCTGTTCGACCGCCAGTACCAGCCGATTCCCAACACCGACCCGCCCAAGCACACCACGCAGTTCGACCGGTTTACCGACAAGGTGCTACCGGCGTTGCAGGAAGGCGTGCTGGCGGCCATGCCGCACCTGGCGTATGCGGGAGCGGTGGACAACAACGGCTACTTCCCGACCCACAACAAGAAGTTTTCCCAGCCGCTGACGGGCAATTACGATATCGACATCATTAACAACCGGACCAAGCGCATCTTCAGCGACCGCACGGGCAAGCGCTGCGGCGCGAATACGGCGCCGTTCCTGTTGCAAACCTATAAACGGGATACCGGGGAAGTGATGCACGATTTGTCCGCGCCGATTTATGTGAACGGGCGGCATTGGGGCGGATTCCGGATCGGGTACAAGTCGGCCGGGCATTAAGCTCAGATAAAAAAAACGCGCCGTGGCGCGTTTTTGCTGGCTGCTTAAGTTGGCTGCTTAAGTTGGCTGCTTAAATTGGCCGCTTAATCGAGATCGCTGCGGGGATGCGTCCCCGGCGCGGTCTTTTGCACCACGGTGTTCATCGCTTCCAGGTTGGCGCGCAGCCATTTGTGGGCCGGGCTGCGGGCATCACGCTCGTGCCACAGCATATCCAGGTGCACGGCCGGCAGCTGGAATGGCAATTCCTTGTGCACCAGCGCGTCCGTCATGCCGGTCGAGGCGATCAAATGCTTCGGCAGCACGGTCACCAGGTCCGAGTTGGCCACCACGCGGCCGGCCGTGAAGAACTGGTTCACGGTCAGCAGGATGCGGCGTTCGCGCTGGATTTGCGCCAGCGCTTCATCGACCAGGCCGTGCGCCCGGCCGGAGAAGCTGACCAACAGGTGGTTGGCGGCGCAATAGTTTTCCAGGGTCAGTTCGACTTTCGCCAGCGGGTGGTCGCGCCGCATCACGCAGACATAGTGGCCGGAATACAGGCGCTCGTGGCGGATCGGGGAACTGGTGTCGGACGATAATTGTGCCGCCACGCCGGGGAAGAAACCGACCGCCAGGTCGACATCGCCGCGCAGCAGCATCGGGCGCGGCTCGCGCGTGGTCAGCGGCACCATGCGCACATTGACGCCGGGGGCTTCGCGTTCGATCGAGCGCATCAGCGACGGCAGCCAGAACGCGGCGGTGGCGTCGGCCATCGCCAGGCGGAAGGTCGCGTGCGCCTTGGATACATCGAAGGTTTCCGGCGTGACCGCCGCTTCCAGGCTGGCCAGTGCGCTGCGCACCGACGGCCATAATGCTTCCGCGCGGGGCGTCGGCTTGACGCCATACGCGGTGCGGATCAACAGCTCGTCGCCCAGGCTTTCCCGCAGGCGTTTGATGGCGTTCGACACGGCGGGCTGCGTCATGGCCAGGTGGCCAGCGGCGCGCGTCAGGTTTTGTTCGGTCATGACTGCGTCGAAGACACGCAGCAAGTTCAAGTCCAGCGTCAGAAAGCTCATGGTATTTTTGGTGGACTTATTCGTTTTCCGAATGATTGATATCGAGAAACGAAATTGGATTTATATGTTGCAGCGCACTATAGTTACGCTTGATTGTAATGTTTCCTGAACTTCGATGTCTACCTTCATTTCTGCAGTACAAGCGTTACTTTTGGAAGTTTCGCTGATGACCGCGCTGCAAGCGGTTTTGGGCGCCGTGCTGGCGCTGTCCCTGGCCTTGCTGTTCAAGCCGCTGTTGCTGGGCCTGGTCCGCGCGCTGGCGCTGGTGGTCAACCCCAAACAAAGCCGCGAAGAACGCGCCCAGCGCCGCAAGATGCGCGACGCGCTGGTGTTGAACCGCATGCTGAACTCGATGGACGTCGCCCCCAGCCACGCCGCCGAACTGCGCGCCCTGGCCGCCCGCGCTTAAGCCCTTCCCGCTCCAAGCCAAATCGGCGCCCAGCTTTCCAGCCGGCGCCGATTTTTCATTGGGGCCTGGCCCCAAAGGGATGTGCGTTATTTCTCGCCCAGCAGTTGCGGCTTCAGCGAGCTGTCCACCGGCTTGTCGCCGATCCAGATGCGCAGGATGGCGTTGTAGAACGCCTGGTCAGGCAAGACCGCGCCGACCGGTTTGCCGTTCAGGAAACATTGCGTGCCGCTGTTCGGGATCCAGTCCACCGTCAGCACGTCGCCCTTCTTCAGGCCCGGGAACGACGCGAACATTTCACCGAATTGCTTGGTTTGCGGCACGATCTTGCCGCGTTCGGCCGCGTCGGTGTTGTCGCTCAAGCCCGTCATGAACGCTTTGCCGAAGTCGTCGGAGGTCAGGTCGCGCAGGATGTGGATGTGCACGCGGCGCGCGCCCGGCGCGGCCAGCACGTCGGCCACATTGGTTTTCTTGTCCTGCAAGTACAGGCCCAGCGCATAGACTTTGAAGACGACCTTGGTGCGCAGGCCGGCGCCATTGAGCTTGAGCGGCTGGCCGGCCACGGTCACGGTGTCGTCGAATTTCACGCCGGCGACGTCCACCGCGGCAAAGGAAGGGAGTGAGACGGCCGCCAGCATTGCGGCCGCCATGGCGGATTTCAGGATCGTCCTGCGGAAAGATTGCATGCTGTCTCCATGGTCAATGTATTGGTGCCTGATACCGAAGGTGTCAGGTACCACTGATATAGGTGGAGCCGACTATAACACCGGCGCCCCGCCATGGATTCGACCGATTATTCCTTTTCCGCCGCGGGTGGCGTTTTTGCCGCAGTCAGGCGCTCATACTTGGCAAACAGCTGTTCCTGGGATTCTTGCCAGTCGGGGTGCAGCGGAATGCATTCGACCGGGCAGATTTGCACGCATTGCGGCTCATCGAAGTGGCCGACGCACTCGGTGCACTTGTTGGGATCGATTTCATAGATTTCCAGGCCCATGTAAATCGCATCGTTCGGGCACTCGGGCTCGCAGACGTCGCAATTAATGCATTCGTCAGTAATCATCAACGCCATGGCGACACTCCCTTACACGCCGGTGCCGCGGGTGGCGGCGATTTTCTTTTGCAGCCAGCGGTCGACCGACGGGAACACGAACTTCGACACGTCGCCGCCCAGCTGCGCGATTTCCCGCACGATGGTGCCGGAAATGAACTGGTACTGGTCGGATGGCGTCAGGAACAACGTTTCCACATCCGGCAACAGGTAGCGGTTCATGCCCGCCATCTGGAATTCATACTCAAAGTCCGATACCGCGCGCAAGCCGCGCACGATCACGCGCGCATCGTGCTCGCGCACGAAATCCTTCAACAGGCCGGAAAAACTCTCGACCTTGACGTTGGGATAATGGCCCAGCACTTCATTGGCGATGGACAGGCGCTCGTCCAGCGAAAAGAACGGATGTTTGTTCTGACTGTCCGCCACGCCGACGATCAGCTGGTCGAACAGGCCCGATGCACGACGCACCAGATCTTCATGACCACGCGTCAGCGGATCGAACGTTCCCGGATAAACGGCTACAACCATTGCGGCTCCCTACAGTTACTCCAAACAATAGAACGCGCATTATGCCTGAAAATCAGGCGTTGCCGCAGTGCAGCAGACGGTTAAGGCTGTCAGCCGTTGTACTGAAGTAAATGGTAGTACACCATGCCTGCCTTGTCAGCGCGCACCACTTCCCAGCCCGCCATCCATTCCGGCGCCTCGCCGTCTTCGAATGTCAATGGCAAACCGGATTCCGCATACACCAGCGCGCCGGGCGCCAGCAGCTTCACGCACAGCGGCAGCGTACGGGCCAGGAAATCCTGCTGGTACGGCGGATCGAGGAAGATGAGGTCGAATTGCTGGCTGCGCGCCGCCAGCGATTGCGCCAGCAACAGCGCGTCGGCGCGCTGCAAGGTGACGTTCGCGGCGTTCAGCTTGGTTTTGATGGTATCGAGCTGGCGGATCACAGCGGTATTGGTGTCCGCCATCAAGACGTTGGCGGCGCCGCGGCTGGCCGCTTCCAAGCCCAGCGCGCCGCTGCCGGCGAACAGGTCCAGGACTTTGACTTGCGGCCAGTTGGCGTCGCGCAAGTGGGTGATCCAGTTGAACACGGTTTCGCGCACACGGTCCGGGGTGGGGCGCAGGCCCAGCGCTTCCAGCACCGGCAATGGCGTGCGCTTCCACGCGCCACCGATAATGCGCACCTGGTTGCTTTGTTTCGGGCCGTGGACCGGGACTTTAGGAGGTTTAGTCGACTTCTTTTGCATGGATGGAACTATACCATGCCGGATTTGCCCCTTATTTCAGCGCCAGCGCATGTAAATCGTCAATCCAGCCCTGGATCCGCTTGTGGGCATGCTCCTTTTGTGCCGGCGTCGTGATACTGGTCACCGTGTGCACGAATTCCACGTTGGCCGCCAGGTAAGCGTCAAAGAACGCTTTGCGGTCGGACGGCTTTTCCGTCCGGTCGAACAATTCTTTGACCAGTTCCCGGATCCACCCTTCCGCCACCGCTTGCGTGGGCCGCTCTTGCTGGATTTTTTTGGCCAGTTCCAGGATGCGCTGCTGGCGCCGCATGCGCTCATCGAGCCACAATTCGTTATCGAGTGGACGGGCATCGGACGCCTTGCGGATCGCCGCTTCCTGTTCCCGGCTGAAGTTGCCGAACCACAGCTCGAACTGTTCCATTGATTTCTTATAGCGGAACTTCATTTGCTCGGTGCGGTCGCCCTTCATGTTTTTCTTGCGGAAATCGCGGTTGTTCTTGTCGAACTTGGTTTCCATGGCGGCGATTTGCGCCGGTGTCAGTTTCAGCGCCAGTTCCGCGATATCCGGCACGGCTTTCATCAGCACGGTTTCCGCGCGGGTGCGCGCTTCCCGGTAATCGGCCTGCAATTCCGCCACCGACGGCGTGCCTTGCAGCTGGCGCTGGCCGGTTTGCAGGATTTGCACATAGTCCTGCAACTGGGTCTTGCGGTGCCAGCGGAACAGGTCGCCGATATCGGATTTCACCCCGGGTTTCTGGTCGGAGCTCAGGTCGACGTAGGCGTCGAGCCACCAGAACAGCAGGGTGTCGCCATTGTTATAAGCGAGTTTCAGGGAACTGCAAGCGCCCAGCAGCGCCAGCAGCATGATGACGAAAATATAGCGTGCGCCCCTGTGCGGCAGGGCCTGCATGTTAAACTTTTCCATATTTTCAACTCTCAGTTTATCGGCCTATGAACGTTGTCATCCTCGCCGCCGGCATGGGCAAACGCATGCAATCCGCTTTGCCTAAAGTGTTGCATCCAATTGCCGGCAAACCACTGTTGTCTCACGTTATCCATACGGCGCGTGGTTTGTCCCCGTCTAAATTATGCGTGATTTATGGGCACGGAGGCGCAGCCGTCCTGTCTCATCTGGAAAACGAGCAGAAAATCCCCGGCACCGACATTTCCGCCGCGCTGCAAGAACCGCAGCTGGGCACGGGCCACGCCGTCATGCAGGCGCTGCCGGTGCTCGACGAAGCCCATCCGACCCTGATCCTGTACGGCGACGTGCCGCTGACCACGGCGGCGTCGCTGCAACGGCTGGTGGAAGCCGCCGGCGCCGACAAGCTGGGTATTCTCACCGTGGAACAGGACGACCCGTTCGGCCTGGGCCGCATCATCCGCAACGCGGACGGCGCCATCGAGCGCATCGTCGAAGAAAAGGATGCCACGCCGGAACAGCGCGCCATCAAGGAAATCAACAGCGGCATCATCGTGGCGCCAACCCGCCACCTGAAAAAATGGCTGTCCGCGCTGCAAAACAATAATGCGCAAGGCGAGTATTACCTGACCGACATCGTGGCCCAGGCCGTCACCGATGGCGTGCCGGTGGTGTCGGCGCAACCGGCCGGCCAGTGGGAAGTGGCTGGCGTGAACAGCAAAGTGCAGCTGGCCCAGCTGGAACGCATCCACCAGTTGAACATTGCCCAGGCCCTGCTGGAGCGTGGCGTCACGCTGCTGGACCCGGCCCGTATCGATGTCCGTGGCGAATTGATTTGCGGCCGCGACGTGACGATCGATGTCGGCTGCGTATTTGAAGGCAAAGTGGAACTGGCCGATGGCGTGACGGTCGGCGCACACAGCGTGCTGGTCAATACCAAAGTCGGCGCCGGCGCCAATATCAAGCCGTTTTGCCATTTCGAGGAAGCCATCGTGGGCGCCGCGTCGCAAGTGGGGCCGTATGCGCGCCTGCGTCCGGGCACGGAACTCGGTGAAGATGTCCACATCGGCAACTTCGTGGAAGTCAAAAACAGCCAGATCGCGGCGCACAGCAAGGCCAACCACCTGGCCTACGTGGGCGACGCCACCATCGGCTCCAAAGTCAACGTGGGCGCCGGTGTCATCACCTGCAACTATGACGGCGCCAATAAATTCCGCACCGTGATCGAAGACGACGCGTTCATCGGCAGCGATTGCCAGCTGGTCGCGCCCGTCACCGTGGGCCGTGGCGCCACCATCGGCGCGGGTACGACCCTGACCAAGGACGCACCGGCGGAACAACTGACCTTGTCCCGTAGCAAGCAAATGTCGCTCGATGGCTGGAAGCGGCCGGTGAAGATCAAGAAGTAATTCACCCGGTTTCCATGCCCATGGCGCCCTTCGCGGCGCCATTTTTTTTGACGGCACGTTGTGGATAAATGTGTTGAAAACCCTGCGGAAAAGCTGGGATTAAGCAGGGGGCAAGCTGTGGTTTTCCTGAGGACAGGCTGTGGGCAGATGGCCATCATCAGTGGATAACTTGGTAAGAAGTTGTAAGAAATGCCATGCGTTAAAACATCCGGGTTAGTATCATTTTTTCAACTCCCGGTTTTGATCATGGCCAACACCGCCCCAGTTATCCGCACCGGCATGCCCCATGTGTACCGTTCCGCGTCCAGCGACATGGCGCAGGCGATCACCGGCGCCGCACCGTTGCCCGATGGCCGCTTCCTGGCCGCCACCATGACCGGCTTCGAACGCCACCGTGCCGACGGCACGCTTGATACCGCGTTCGGTAACCAGGGCAAAGTCGCCTTGTTCCGCGATGCCAACGATGGCGCGATCACCGCCATGGCCATGGCGCCGGATGGCAAATACCTGGTGGCCGGGCATGACGGGGGTGTTGCCAGCAACGATCCCTACGTGTCGATCGGCGACAGGGTCGAGACCCGCATCGTGATCCGCCGTTACCTGGCCGATGGCAGCCCCGATACCGGCTTTGGCAGCGGCGGCAAGATCACGGCCGATGTCGGCGGCATGGATTCCCTGCAAACCCTGCGGGTGCAGGCCGATGGCGCCATCGTGCTGGCCGGCACCACCATCGGCATCACCGCGGATGGGCGCGATGTCACCAATGAGCGGCAAGTGGTGCTGGCGCGCTACCGCGCCGATGGCACGCCCGATACCGGCTTCGGCAAGGACGGCGTGGTGGTCACGCAGGGCCCGGCGATGGTGGCCAGCGACATGCAGGTGTTGCCCGATGGCGTGATCGTGGTGGTGGCGCGCGGCTGGGACAGCGGCGCCAAAGCATTGAAGGGCACGGCGTTGCTGCGCTTCGATGCCGGTGGTGCGCCGGAACTGGCGTTCGGCGACCATGGCAAGCTGGCGGTCAGCCTGCCCGGCCAGGGCGCGGCGGCGCTGGGCACGGGCGCCGCGTCGCTGGTGCTGCAGGCCGATGGCCGCTACCTGCTGGCGCTGGGAAAATCGGGGGCGGATGGCGCCTTCGACGGCCACCTTGCCGTGGCGCGCTATCAGCGGGATGGCACGCTCGATACCAGCTTTGGCGGCGACGGCTGGGCCATGCCGCAACTGGCGATGCCGGACCGGGCCGAGCGCTCCATCGACTCGCCGCTCCTGGGCGGCATCGATGCCGCCGGCCGCATCGTGCTGGGCACCACGGTCAGTTACCGGGATGCATTGATGACCTCGCAGCAACAAGTGCTGCGGCTGTTGCCCGATGGCGGTATCGACACCGCCTTTGGCAGCGGCGGCCAGATCAGCTTGACAAGCCCGCACGGGAACCGCCTGTTCACCCTGGCGGTGGACCGGGAGGGGAGTGTGATGCTGGACGGCATCGTATTTGAAATGCCGATCGGTCCCGATGGCATCCCCCGGATGCCGATCACCTTTGTGTCGCAAGTCACGCGCTTTGATGCGGATGGCCAGCCGGACCTGGGCTGGCTGCCGGATGCGGGGCCCAGCCGTACCGGTTATCTGCAAGGCCGGCCGGATGTGGTGATCAACAGCCGCATCGCCGTTTATGACCGGGAAATGATGATACTGAAACAGGGCCAGGGCGATTACGCGGGCGCCTCGCTGCTGTTGCAGCGCGAAGGCGGCGCCAGCATGGATGACGTGTTCCTCGCGACCGGATCACTGCAATTCGACCATGGCCGCATCCGCATCGATGGCGTCGATATCGGCGCCGTGCGGCAGGGCGGCGGCACGCTGCGCATCGAGTTCGGCGCGGGCGCCAGCGGCAAGCTGGTGAACGAAGCGCTGGCGGCGATTGCCTATGAAAACATGGCGGCCCACACAGCCACCGAGGTGGCGCTGCAATGGCAATTCAGCGATGGCGTCCACACCGCCAGCACCATCAGCGTGGTGGCGCTGAACCCCAATCCCCTGCCCTACTGGATCGATACCTTGCTGCATACCGGCGGCGCCAGCGGCGCGCAGGCCGCGCAATGGGACCGCGAGGTCCTGGGGCCGGGCCAGACCATCCAGTACGCTTTCGATGACGCGCCGCGCGGCGCGTACACGGCGGACGAGCGCGCCTTGATCGAGCAGCAGTTGCAAACATTGTCGTCGGTGATTGACGTGCGGTTCACGCCGGGCGGATCGCAGGGCGGCGATGGCATGGTGTTCCATGATTTCCTGCCGGAGGGAGACCCCCGCGCGGCGTCCGGCATGGCGACCTATCCGGGGACGTTCGGTACCGATGTGTGGGTGCCGCTGACCGACCCGACGGCGCCGTTTGCCCGCCACGTCTTGCTGCATGAACTGGGCCATGCGCTGGGCCTCAAGCATCCGCACGACAATGAAGATGGCGGCTTGCTGCCGCTGGCGGAAGACCATACCAACGCCACCATGATGTCGTACTTCCGCCGCGACAATCACGGGCTGGGACCGCTCGACCTGGCGGTGCTGCAATACGTGTACGGTCCCAGCCGGCAGAGCCGCACCGGCGACGACACCTATGTGCTGACCACTGCGGCTTTCGATGCGGCGCACCCCGATGTGCACAACTTCATCTGGGATGGCCAGGGCAACGACACCATCAGCGGCGCCGCCCTGGCCGACAACCTCACCCTGTACCTGGAACCGGGCCGCTGGGGTTACATCGGCAGCCGTGGCCAGCTGATTACCGACGCGGGCCAGGTCACGGTGAATTTCGGCAGCGTGATTGAAAACGCGCTGGGCGGCAGTGGCCATGACCGGCTGACCGGCAATGCCGCGGATAACTTGCTGCAGGGCGGCGCCGGCAACGACACGCTGGCGGGACTGGGCGGCAATGACCGCCTGGATGGCGGCGCCGGGGCCGATGCGGCGGTCTATGCCGGCGCGCGCGCCGTTTACCAGGTGCAGCGCGGCGGCGATGCCTGGCAAGTCAGCGGCGCCGAAGGCCACGACACCTTGACCGGCATCGAGCGCCTGGTGTTCGCCGACGGCGCGGTTGCCGCCGATGCCGATGCGGCGGCGCTGTTCCGCTTGTATGGCATCGCGCTGGGACGGGCGCCGGACCAGGGGGGCCTTGGTTACTGGCTGTCCCGGATGGACGACGGGATGGCGTTGCGGGATGCCGCGCGCCAGTTTGCGGCGGGTGCTGAATTTGCCGCGCTGTACGGGGCCGGCAACGACAACACGGTATTTTTAACGGCCATGTATACCCATGCGCTGGAGCGTGCCCCCGACACGGCCGGCCTGGCGTGGTGGAACAATCAGCTGGCGTCGGGCGCCGCCACCCGCGCCGATGTGCTGCTGGGCTTCAGCGAAAGCCAGGAATACCAGGTGCGCGTGGCCGGCGCGCTGCAGGATGGCGTGGCTTATACGCCTTGGCTGGCGTGATGGCGTGCTGTGTATAACATTGTGGGTAAGCGGCTGAACAAGCGTCGGATAAGCTGGTGATAAGCAGGGGATAGCAGTGGAATAAGCCGGGATAACTTGTTCCAATATGTGCATAACCCTGTGTGGAAGCTGAGGATAGAGGGTGGATAGTGATTGGATAACTATCCACAGGGAGAACTCGGCACGTTGGAGGTGTGGTGTGCATAACAATGTGGGTAACCCTGTGAAAATACCTTGCACAGGTTGCGCATAACCCTTGAATAACTGTGCTCCCGCAGTGGACAACTCACACGGCAATACGCGTTTCAAACTTGCTGCGGAAGGTGGAAAAGTAGGTTTTCACATTGCGCACATTGGTGCGGGTGGCGAACAGGCGGTGCGCCAGCGCGTGGTAGGCGGGCATGTCCGCCACCTGCAGCACCAGCACGAAATCCGGCCCCGGCGACACGCGGTAGCATTGCAGCACCGCCGCTTCGCCCGCCACGTGCTGCTCGAACTCGTCCATGCGCTCGGCGGCTTGCACGTCGAGCGTGATTTCCACAATGGCGGTCAGGCCGGCGCCCACCTTGTCCGGTGCCAGCAGCGCCACCTGGCGCGCGATGACCCCGGTCTCCGTCAAATGCTTGACGCGGCGCAGGCAGGTCGGAGCGGACACGTGGACCAGTTGCGCCAGTTCCGCATTGGTCAGCGCGGCATTGTCTTGCAAGAGGTTGAGGATACGGCGGTCAATGTCATCGAGTGTTGGAATATTCATTCATATCTTTCATATTTATGAAATTTAATTTCTACACTATACAGTGTTGAAATAAAATTTCATGCACGATTGAATTTGGAAAGCATATTTCACAACCACTACTCTACACTGGCTGTTATTAAATAACTCATCCATTCAAGGACACCCTATGTGCGGCATCGTCGGCGCAGTAGCGCAACGTAACATCACCCCTATCCTGGTTGAAGGTTTGAAGCGCCTGGAATACCGCGGCTACGATTCGTGCGGCGTGGCGCTGCATGTCGATGGCAAGTTGCAGCGTTCGCGCTCGACCTCGCGCGTGGCGGACCTGGGCAAGCAAGTCGAAGAAACCGGCCTGAGCGGCTTCACCGGCATCGCCCACACGCGCTGGGCCACGCACGGCGCCCCGGCGTCGCACAACGCCCACCCGCACTTCTCGCCGACCTCGGACAACGCGCGCATCGCGCTGGTCCACAACGGCATCATTGAAAACCACGACGAGCTGCGCAAGGAATTGCAAGACCTCGGCTATGTGTTCCAGAGCCAGACCGACACCGAAGTCATTGCCCACCTGGTTGATCACATGTACCAGGGCGATCTGTACGAAACCGTGCAGCAGGCCGTCAAGCGCCTGCATGGCGCGTATGCGATTGCCGTGTTCTGCCGCGAAGAACCGCACCGCGTGGTGGCCGCGCGCCAGGGGTCGCCGCTGATCGTCGGCCTGGGCAATGGTGAAAACTTTGTCGCGTCCGACGCGATGGCGCTGGCCGGCACCACCGACCAGATCATTTACCTGGAAGAAGGCGACGTGGTCGACCTGCAACTGGGCCGCGTGTGGATCGTCGACGTCGACGGCAAGCCGGTCGAGCGCGAAGTCAAAACCGTGCACGCCCACACCGGCGCGGCGGAACTGGGCCCGTACCGCCACTATATGCAAAAGGAAATCTTCGAACAGCCGCGCGTCATCGGCGACACGCTCGATGGCGTGACCGGCGTCATGCCGGAACTGTTCGGCGACGGCGCGTACCAGGTGTTCAAGGACATCGACCGCGTGCTGGTGCTGGCCTGCGGCACCAGCTACTACGCCGGCCTGACGGCCAAGTACTGGATCGAGTCGATCGCCAAGCTGCCGGTCAACGTGGAAATCGCGTCCGAATACCGCTACCGCGATTCGGTGCCGCACCCGAAAACCCTGGTGGTGACGATTTCGCAATCCGGTGAAACCGCCGACACGCTGGCGGCGCTGAAACACGCGCGTTCGCTGGGCATGGAACACACGCTGACCATCTGCAACGTGTCGACCAGCGCCATGGTGCGCGAGTGCAAACTGGCGTACATCACGCGCGCCGGTGTGGAAGTGGGCGTGGCGTCGACCAAGGCCTTCACCACCCAGCTGGTCGGCCTGTTCCTGCTGACGATGACCCTGGCGCAAGTCAATGGCCGCCTGAGCGACGCGGAAGAATCCGCGCACATGAAAGCGCTGCGCCACCTGCCGGCATCGGTCTCGGCCGTGCTGGCGCTGGAGCCGCAAATCATCGCCTGGGCAGAAGAATTCGCCCGCAAGGAAAACGCCCTGTTCCTGGGCCGCGGCTTGCACTACCCGATCGCGCTGGAAGGCGCGCTGAAGCTGAAAGAAATTTCGTACATCCACGCCGAAGCGTATCCGGCCGGTGAACTGAAGCACGGCCCGCTGGCGCTGGTGACGGAAGAAATGCCGGTGGTGACGATCGCCCCGAACGACGCGCTGCTGGAAAAGCTCAAATCCAACATGCAGGAAGTGCGCGCCCGTGGCGGCCAACTGTTCGTGTTCGCCGACGTCGATTCGCGCATCGTCTCCGGCGACGGCCTGCACGTGATCCGGATGCCGGAACACTATGGCCAACTGTCGCCGATCCTGCACGTGGTGTCGCTGCAGTTGCTAGCGTATCACTCGGCGCTGGCGCGCGGGACCGACGTGGACAAGCCGCGTAACCTGGCGAAGTCGGTGACGGTGGAGTAAACGGCACGGCGTTTTTGGGAATTTTTACCGGCCTTAGCAGCCCATGTGTGCCAAGAATGGCCACATGGGCACAGTTGCGATGCCAGAGGTGACTATCGCAGCAGAGACCGGCCACAACCCGACAAAATGTGATGCACGCAATTTACTTTAGATGGAAAGTAGCCTCTGGCCGTGAGCCAGACTTTGAGCACGCCTGGCTGGAACTAACCGAACTTATACGCGACAAGCAAGGCGGTCTGGGGTCGCGTCTGCATCGGTGCGCCGACGGCCACTATTTTGCGTATGCCCAATGGCCGTCCGAACTCGTCTGGGCTACACAGCCCGAGCCTACCGCACGCATGGCCGAGCTGCGAAATCAAATGCGTGAATTCGCTGAACTTGTAGATGGCCCACTTCGGGGTGACGTCGTTGCCGACCTGTTGATATCGTCAGCTCATGGTACTGATCGTAAAGACGAGGTGTCTCCGATTCCGCATTGTTTCCCGGCGCAATAACTGCGTTACCTCCCCCGTTTAACTCAATTGCGATGCCGGCGCCAATCGGTAACCGAGTGTTAACCGCCGGCGGCCCGGCGTGGGTGGAATTTGGTGAGTCTTTTCTGATGCTTGGCAAGTTAAGATATGCCAACTTTTTCAGGAGCCCATGAATGTCCTTACGCCCCATCGTTGCCGCGGCGCTGTTGCTGCAGGCCTGCTTCGCACATGCAAACACTACTTCCCTGGAGGGGCTGCTGGATGCCAAGTTGGCGCCCATGTTCAAGTCCGGCGCCCCCGGCGCCGCCGTCATTGTGATGCGGGATGGCGAGACGGTCTTCCGCAAAGCCTATGGGCTGGCCGACGTCGATAAAAAGGTTCCGCTGCACGCGGATATGCAGTTGCGGCTGGGCTCGATCACCAAGCAGTTCACCGCAGCGGCAATCCTGATGTTGGCGGAGCAAGGCAAGCTTTCGCTGCAGGACGACATCACGCGGTTCGTGCCGGATTATCCGACCAAAGGCAAGTCCATCACCATACACCAGCTGCTGCAGCACAAGTCCGGCATCCACAATTACACGGCCATGCGTTCATTCTGGTCGGTGGCGGGCAAGGACATGAGCGTCGCGCAAATGATCGACTTCTTCAAGAATGAACCGCTGGACTACGCACCGGGCGAACGCTGGGCCTACAGCAACTCCGGCTACTTCCTGCTTGGCGCAGTGATCGAGAGAGCGTCCGGCATGCGCTATGCCGATTTTATTGCACGGAACATCTTTGAGCCGTTAGGTATGTTGGATACGGCCTACGAAGGCGCGGAGCGCAGCGCGAAGCGCCGCATTCCAGGCTATCGCGGCGGCTTTTTCTCGGACTATAGCGCGGCCGATCCAATCAGCATGTCATTGCCCTACGCGGCAGGTGCGCTGGTTTCCACCGTTGACGATCTGGCGCGGTGGGATGCCGCCATTAGCGCCGGCAAGCTGCTGACGGCGGAAAGCTGGAAGCAGGCTTTCACGCCATGCACGCTGCCTGGTGCTGCGGCATGCAATTATGGTTTCGGCTGGACCATTGGCAAGCTGCGCGGGCACCGGGAAATAGCGCACGGCGGCGACATCCCCGGCTTTAATGGCCACGTGATTCGCCTGCCGGACGATAAAGTTTTTGTCGCGGTGTTGAGCAATGGCGAACGCGCTTTGCTCAATTCAGAAGTGGTGGCGCAGCATGCCGCAGCCATTGCCATTGGCGATCCATTCCCTGAGCGGAAAGTCATCGCTCTGGCGCCGGAGGCGCTCGATGCCTTCGCCGGCACGTATAAGCTGGCCGATAACAGCACACGTACGGTGCGCCGCAAAGGGGCCATCCTGACCTGGCAGCGCGAAGGCCGTTCGGCGACGGACCTGAAGCCGTATGCATCGGCCAGCTTCTTCATGGAGGGAACCATGAATAGCGTTGAGTTCCGGCGCGACGCCGGCGGCAAAGTAACCAGCCTGTTGATGCAGCAGACCACTGGCGAGCAGGTGGCCGAGCGCATCGCGGATTAAGCGAGGGAAGTGGCGGTGCATGCGTCGTTCAGCCTTCCAAATGAACCGCCCTCTTCTTTTCCCTCTCCTGCTTCTCTCTGTCGTAATGCCACTTGATGGCGAAGAACATCCCCGTGCCGAACACGAGAAGCTTGAACGTAACGAAGACTATCGGGATCCAATCCATCATGTTGAGTCTTTCCAGGTGATTGTTTGACACGATCTCTCGTGAGGAGCGACTGCCATGCAAGGAGGGTGTCGCTGCATGTTCGGGCATACTACTTGAAAGCAATTTCCATACATTGAGACAAAATTGTCCCAGTTGAAAACCATGCAGGATGACAGTGTGCCAATCTGGTTGCCGCGATTGGCCGGGAACAAAGGGCCGCGTTTTTTGCAGATTGCCGATGCGTTGCAGGCGGCGGTGGCGGACGGATCGCTGAAACCGGGTGACCGTCTGCCTCCGCAGCGCCAGCTGGCAGCCCGGCTGGACGTCGACCTGACGACGATCACGCGCGCATACGACGAAGCCAGGCGCCGCAATCTGTTGGAGGGCCGTGGCGCGCGAGGCACATATGTCGCGGCGCCGAAAGTCGAATTGACCGCGATCCTCGACCTGAGCATGAATACCCCGCCACCGCCGGAAGGCGTGGACTTCGACGACATGTTGAAACAGGGTTTGTCTCAAGTCCTGATGAGGGCAGATAATGAATTGCTGATGACTTACCACTTGGCCGGGGGAAGCGACTCCGACCGCAAGGCTGGCGCCAAATGGCTCGAACCGATGTTTGGCCATCTGGCGCCCCGGCAGGTGGTTGTCTGTCCGGGGGCGCAGGCGGCAATTGCCGCATTGATCCTCGCGCTGACGGAGCCTGGCGATGTCATCCTGGCAGAGCCAATGGCTTATCCCGGCTTGCGCGCCGCAGCGGCCCAATTCGGCCGGCACGTCATTGCGGTGGAAGCGGACCAGCACGGGATGGTGCCAGGGATGCTTGAACAAGCGTGCCGCCAGCACAAGCCTGGGCTGGTCTACCTCAATCCGACATTACAGAACCCGACCGCCATCACCATGCCGGAACGCCGGCGCAAGGAGCTCGCCAGCATCGCGAAGCGCCGCAGTGTACGCATCGTCGAGGACGATCCCTACTGGCTCCTTGCCGAGGCACCGCCGCCACCTGTCGCCACGTTTGCCCCGGAACAGGTGTACTACATCTCGACCCTGTCGAAATGCCTGACGCCGGGCTTGCGTGTCGCGTTCGTGCTGATACGCGACCCGCAGGAACGCGACCGTTTCCTGGCCGCGCTACGATCCTTTGCGCTGATGGCCGCTCCGCTGACGGCGGCACTGGCCACGCAGTGGATACTCGACGGTTCGGCTGACGGATTGATGGAAGGCGTGCGCAGCGAGGCGCGCCTGCGCCACCGGATGGCCCGGGATATCCTGGCGGGGCGGTACAGCGGCGCCGGAGACGGCTTGCATGTATGGCTCGAGTTGCCGGCGTATTGGAACTCCTCGCAGCTTGCGCGTGCAGCCGGCCGCGAGGGCATCGCAGTGACGCCGGCGGAGGCATTCGCAACCGGCAGCGGAACCGTGAATGCCATTCGGATCTCGTTGGGTGGCATCAAGGACCGTGGACGCTTACAGGCAAGTCTTCAACGGCTGTCTCATCTGCTTGCGCGGCGGCCCGAGTCGTTCAGCGCCGCGGTGGTGTAAGCCGCTCGATGCGGTCGCATATTGGCTGGCGGCATCTAATCCCCCTTGAGGCTGGCGCACCGTTGAAAAAACACACGCGGCCGGTTTTGAGAGTGCTAACCTGCCACCATCTTCAAGGCTATCGACAGCCTGCCACCTCAGCGGTCTCCCATGTGACGCGGCCGTAGCCCATTGCGGCTTACCTGCATCACACCTTTCGTGAGGATGTTAGTGTGATGAATCCAATCCCCTTCATCGAAGATTTGCGGGCAAGCCTACAGCCACGCCGTTTCGCAGTGATGCATGTGATCGTCGGCCTTGCCGTGTGCGCCATGCCGTCCACTTCCGCCGCGGCCCCGCCTCAACTGCTGGTAGGCGTCCCTTCGCAACGCTGCCTGGACATCTTCGCGGGCAGCCAGGCGCCCGCTACCCCCGCGATCATTTTTGACTGCCACGGCAGGATCAACCAGCAGTGGGAATATACCGCCGCAGGCGAACTGCGCACCTTCGATGGCGCCCGCTGCCTGGACGTCAAGGCGGCCAGCACCCTGCCCCAGGCCATCGTGCAATCCTATCCCTGCCACGGCGGCGCCAATCAAAAATGGACGATCAGGCCGGACAAGGCCATTGTCAGTGCGCAATCCGGACTGTGCCTGACCGTGGTGGGGGGCCGCACGGCGAACGGCACCGGCGTCGATATGTGGCCGTGCCGGGGCCTGGCGCACCAGCAATGGTCGTTCAAGGCGTTGCCGCCTTCAGGCAACGACACGCAGGCGCCAACGCCGCCGGGCGGGCTGGCCATCAGTGCTCTGGCGTGCCGCTCCGCCACGCTGTCGTGGAAGGCCGCCACCGACAATGTCGGTGTCGCCTATTACGACATCTATCGCGATGGCCAGGCCTTGGGGACGGTCAATGCCAGTACGCTGAGTGCCCCGCTCACGCTCACGCCGGGCGCCAACTGGGGCTTGTACGTCAATGCGCGCGATGGCGCCGGCAATGTTTCGCAGGCCAGCGCGACGCTTCAGCTCAAGGTACCGCAGTGCGAGGTGGACGCCCAGGCTCCTTCGGTGCCGGCTGGCTTGCGCGGAACCGTGGCCGGGACCACGGCGACCCTGGCATGGGACGCGTCCAGCGACAACGTGGGCGTCACGGGTTACGACGTCTATCGCAACAGCACGAAAATCACTACCACCAGCACGCTCGGCTATATCGACACCGGCCTCGCCGCCGAGACCACTTACCAGTACACCGTCGCGGCCCGCGATGCGCAAGGCAACGTCTCGCCGCGCGGGCCCGCCTTGTCCTTAACCTCAGGAAAAAGCTGCACCGATGTCATTTGCTCGGCGGTCCAGGTGGCGGTCGAGACGGATATCCCATGGGGGCTGGCCGCCTTGCCGGACGGTACCGTGCTGTACACCCGGCGCGACGCGCAAGACATCATGCGGCTGGATCCGGCTACCGGAACCAAAACGTCGCTGGGCATCATTCCCAACGTCCAGGGCACCGATGGCGAAGGTGGCTTGCTGGGCATCGCCATTCCCGCCGGGTTCCCGGACCAGGATTCCTGGCTGTACGTCCATCACACCAGCCCGACCGACAACCGCATCGTGCGCCTTCGCTATGTGAACGGGAGGCTCGACATGGCATCGCTGGAGGTATTGTTGAAGGGCATCCCGCGCAACAAATTCCACAATGGCGGGCGCCTCCGTTTCGGCCCGGACGGCAAGCTGTACGCGGCGACGGGAGACGGGCAAAACGGTCCGTTTGCGCAAGACCTTCAACGCCTTTCCGGCAAGATCTTGCGGCTGAATCCGGACGGCACGCCGCCGGCCGATAACCCGTTCGGGAACTATGTCTGGAGTTACGGCCACCGCAATCCCCAGGGCCTGGCGTTCGACGCCAGCGGCCGTTTGTGGGCACAGGAATTTGGCGATTCGCAGGACGAAACCAACTTGATCGTTAAAGGCGGCAACTACGGCTGGCCCAATTGCGAAGGCGTCATTTCACGGGCCGGCGCCGGCTGTGCAACCGCGGGCTACGTGGCGCCGAAAATGACCTACCGCAATACGGAGGCATCGTGCAGCGGCATCGCCATCGTCGGCAATGCTTTGTATGTGGGCTGTTTGTCCGGCAAGCGGTTGTATCGCAGCGACATCAGTGGCGCCAGCCTGGTCAACGTGCGGCAATTCTTTGTCGGCGCCTATGGCCGCATACGGACCGTGGAACCCACGATCGACGGGAATTTATGGATGACGACCAGCGACGCCGCAGGGGACAAGGACAGTGTGCCGAACAATACGAATACCCAGATCTTGAAGATCATATTGAAGCCGTAGACGCTTGCTGCTTGTCCTCGTGCAGGGCCGTTTTGCCAGTCTGTCACTTGACAAATTAATAATCGTTGTTACAATTCCCCGCCGGAAATTTTCTGTGGCGCTGCGAAATATTTTGCAGACATATAACTCCAAGGGAACCCCAATCAATGAAACTCTCCTTTACCGCCTTGCTTGCTTCTGCAGCCCTGCTCACTGGCTGTGCGTCCGCGCCTCAGACGCCGGTGCCATTTTCGGCGAAATCGGTCGTTGGACCTGAGAACCGCGTCGCGGTCGTGATGACAACGCTGCCTGTGGTCGATACCAACTTCCCCGGCGCTGGTTGCTTGTTGTGCATGGCTGCGGCATCGGTTGCCAACAGTAGCCTGACCAGTCACACCAAGACCCTGGGCCATGAAGACTTGCCCAACTTGAAAGAGCAGGTGGCGGCCGCCCTGCGCAAGAAAGGCGCCACGGTCAGCGTGATCGCGGAACCCCTCGACATGGCCAAGTTGCCTGGCGGTAAAGGCGGCCCCAACGTCGCATCCAAGGATTTCACTGCCCTGCGCGAGCAATTCAAGGCCGACAAACTGCTGGTCATCCAGCTCAGCGAAATCGGCTTTTCGCGCACCTACTCCGCCTATGTCCCGACCAGCAATCCCCAGGCCAAGATCACCGGCACCAGCTTCATGGTCAACCTGAAGGACAACAGCTATGAGTGGTTTGCGCCGTTGAACGTGGTGAAGGGTTCCGAGAAATGGGATGAACCACCCAAGTTCCCAGGTTTGACCAATGCCTACTACCAGGCGATTGAGCAAGCAAAGGACGACATCACCCAGCCGCTGGCCAACTAATGAAGGCCAATCAATTGTCGGGCCGGCTTGTGCTGGCCCTGGCGGCGCTGGCGGCCATGCCCGCGCCGCAGGCTGCCGAAGCGGCCGGCGTCAAGCTGTCGCTGCCGCCGTTGCCCAAGGTTGCCTTTGCCGGCGCCATCAGCGCCGACCAGGAAGGCAAAGCCGGGTCGATGATGTACCCGGCGCCGGGCCTGGTCGGTTTATTGGCTGCCGTGGCCACCCATGCGGCGCTCAACAGCGCGGCGATGAGCAAAGCTGAGGAAGAACAGCGCCTGGTGGCGGACCGGGTGTTGGTCCCCTATCAAAGCGTACTCGACAGCTTTAAGCCTACTGAATTGCACGCGGCCACCTTACAGCGGCTGCCGCAACAGAACGCGCCGGTGGAGATCGACAGTGCGCCGGTCTTTGTCATGACCCAGGATCAAAGCGCCCTGGTGCTGGATAACACGCTGGAAATCCGCCTGCCCGGCGCACCCGCGCCATATCGCCAAAGCGTGCGGGTGGTATTGCCGGCGGCACCGGTCCAGAGCGTTCCCGTGTATTGGACCGAGGCCGAAGGCAAGGCGCTCAAGGAAGCCAGCGCAAGCTTGCTTGCGACGTCGATCGAAGTGGCGCTGGCCGACATGCAGGCCGGCAAACAAGCCGAGACGAAGCAAAAGACCGTACGCTACATGGAAGGACAGAAAGAAAAGGTCGAGCGCGCCGAACTGTTGCGTGAAACCTGCGACAGCTTTGTCTTGCGCACCCTGCGCGGCAGTCTGATGCATGTGCCGCGCAAGGAGCCGGTGGCCTGCAGCTAACCGAAGGATGGGCCAACCATGTTGGCGGCGGCGCGGCAAAAACTCCCAGTGCTGCAAGGGAAAAATAGCCGCGCCGCCTGGCGCAATCACTTCGCGATCAACAGCAGCAAGCCCCGTCCGCACACCCCATACACCGTGTTTTCCCCGCCGATGGCGTCTTCCGCCCCCGGCGCACGCACTTGGCCCGCGCCCTCCGCCCAGCCGCACGTGTCGGTGACCCGGTACCAGCTCTTGCCATTGCCCGGCCACGGCAGCGTGAAGTTCACGTTGCCACTCCAGCCGTTGTAGGCGACATAGATGGCGGAAGCGCTGTCGCCGAATTCGCTGCCATCGATGCGCCAGGCAAGCGCGTGGTTATTACCGTCATTGAAGTAGGCGCCGTCCGCCACCGCGCCGTCCGGCTTGAACCAGCGCAGCTGTTCCATCACGTTGCCGTTGCCATCCGATCCCGCATAGAAGTTGGCGGGACGCAGCGACGGGTGCGCCTTGCGGAAGGCCACCAGCCCCTTGGTGAAGGCCTGGAAATTGCTCTGGTCGGTGGTCCAGCTCCAGTTCAGCCAGTTGGCGCTGGAATCGAGGTTATACGGATTGTTGTTGCAGTTGATGCTGCGCAGGTATTCGTCGCCACCCACCATCATCGGCACGCCGCCGGACAGCAACAGCAAGGCCATGCCGTTGCGCGCCGCCTTGCGCTGGTCGGCCGCCACGTTGCCCTGGTCCCAGCTATTGTTGTTATCGTCGCCGCCATCGCTGGGGCCGTAAGGCCAGGCCTGGCTATTGTTTTTGCTGTTGCAGCTGTAGAGGTCCTTCAGCGTGAAGCCATCGTGGGCCGTGATGAAGTTGACCGAGTGCCAGGGCTTGCGGCCATCGTCGCCATACAGGTCGGACGAGCCGGCAAAGCGCGTGGCCAGGGTGCCCGGGGTCACGGTGGCCGAGCCCAGCTTGTTCTGGTCCTGGCGGATCGCGTCGCGGTAGAGGCCGTTCCACTCGGCCCAGCCGGTGGGGAAACCGCCCACCTGGTAGGAATTGCCGCCGATGGCCCACGGCTCGGCGATGTGGTCGACACCGCTGCCGCCGCCCGCCGCGCGCGCCGGCAGTTCGGCCATGATGCGGTTCAGCGCATTGCCGCTGTCCATTTTGTCGAAGTTGAAGCAGCCATGCTGGCACGTGTTGCCCAGCACGGAAGCGAGGTCATAGCGGAAGCCATCGACCCCCAGCTTGTCGCGCCAGTAGGCCAGGGAATCGACGATCAGGTTTTGCGCCACCGGGTTGCGGGTATTGTAGTTGCCGCCCACGCCGGTGTTGTCCCAGGAATTCTGGTAGTCGCCGGTCAACGAGTAATAGGTGGGGTTGTCCAGGCCGCGCATGCCGAGGATGTTGTAGGTGTTGTTGTCGCCGGCGTTCCACTGGCCGCCCTCGCCCGTATGGTTGTACACCACGTCGACATAGACCTTGATGCCATTGTCGTGGAAGGCCTTCACCATTTCCTTGAATTCGCGGGTCGGGCCGCCGGGCGTCTTGTCGTAGCTGTAGCGGCGGTCGGGCGCAAAATAGCCCAGCGTCATATAACCCCAGTAATTGTCGCCCGTGGTCGAGTTGGGATCGTTGTCGTTGGTGTCGTTCTGGGTTTCCTGCAAGGGCAGGAATTCAATCGCCGTCACGCCCAGGCTGGCCAGGTAGGACGCTTTCAGGCCGGCGCCCTTGTAGGTGCCACGGTAGGCGGCCGTGATGCCGGTGTCATTTTTGGTCAGGCCGCGCACATGGGCTTCATAGACGATATCGTCCTTGAAAGCGCGGGTCGGCTTGGCGCCAACCGACTGGGTATCGCCTGGCAGCACGACACCCTTCGGCGCGCTGGCGCCGTTGTCGATGTTGCGGTACAGCGGGCCGCTGGCATAGATGGTGCCGTTGGTCATGGTGGCGGTGGTCGGATCATGGCTGATTTCCAGCGCATACGGATCGGTCAGCAATTTGTTCGGGTTGAACCGGTTGCCGTTGGCGTCGACATCGCTGAGGAATCCGATCGACGACCCCTTGCTCCAGCCCACGCCGTAGCGCCAGTTCGGGCCCCACGCGCGGTAGCCGTAATACACCGCGCCGGTGATGCCATAGCTGGCCAGCTGGGCGCTGGTGACATTCAGGCTCCAGATGCCGCCCGTGCCCAGGGTCATCGCCAGCTTCGCTTTTTCCTGCTGGCCGGTCGCCGCGTTGTACAGGTACAGCTCGATGCGGGTGGCGCGGCTGGAATAAATCTTGAAGTTGATGCTGGATTTGGTGGCGTCGTACGCGGCGCCGAGATTGTTGGGATTGATGGCTGCATGGACGACAGGGCTGCCCAACAGGGCGCAGCCAAGCATCGCCACTCCAAGGGCACGGCGAAGTTGCATCGAAATCTCCTAGTTATTATGTAATTTAGCTACCTAGGTAGCGCAATGATTCTGCGCTTGTGTGAGATTCAGGTCAACTTGCTTGCTTGAAGTGGTTGTAGTACTACTACACATCGTCCATGACAATGAGGTACGTGTGCTACTGCCAATAGTTTGATCCGCCTTATAACGACAACGCACCATCGACACAGGTAATGGCCGTCCCGCCAACCCGGATGGTCTCGTCGGAAATCGACAGCCGCAACACCCCTGCCCGTCCCACCACGGCGCCCTGGGTCGCCAGGAAGTCATGGCCAAAGCTGGAGGTCTGCCCGGTGTGGCGGATGTAGGCGGCGATGCTGCCGTTGCCGCTGCCGCACACGGGGTCTTCACTGATCCCGTGGGCCGGAGCGAACGCGCGCACTTCGATTTTTGCCGGGGCGCCGGCGGGGTGCGGGCCGAAGATGATGACGCCCGTATGCCTGCCTTTGCTGTCTTGCACTTTCATGCGCTGTAAATCCGGCTGGTTGTCGAGCACCGCCTGCGCGGAGGGCAGTTGCGCCACCACCCAGCGGGTGCCGACATCGACCAGGAGCGGAGGCCGCCGCGGGTCCAGCGGCGTGCCAAGTATCGCTTCGAGCTCGCCGACCTGGCCGCCATCGAGCGCGGTGTACTGTTGTTCCGGCAGGTCGAACGAGATCCAGCGTTTGCCGTCGTCCGCCTGCTCCACCCGCAGCTGGATCAACCCGGCCGTGCATTGCTGCACCAGCTTGCCGTTTTTCGCTTCAATCATGCCGGCTTCCAGCAGCGCATGCGCCGTGCCGATCGTCGGATGGCCGGCAAACGGCAGTTCCGCGCCCGGCGTGAAAATACGCACGTGGTAGTCGGCCCCTTCCGCCGTGACCGGCACGATGAACGTGGTTTCCGACAGGTTGGTCCAGCTGGCGATCTGCTGCATCTGGCTGGTGGAAAGGTCCCTGGCATCGAGCACCACCGCGACCGGGTTGCCCTTGAAAGGAGTGGAGGTGAAAACGTCGACGGTCTTGAACGGTACGCGTGTCATGCTGGCCTTGTGCGGATGGTGGGAAAAGCGGTTTCCGGGCAGCGTGGCTGCCCGGGCTGGAACTAGTCTAGCTGCAAGGGTAACACCGTCCCCGTAACAATTTTGCAATTGGCGGCCAGTACAGTATCGGTGGGCTGGGGCGTACTGTATTGGCGGTGCCGTGTCAGAGACGGCCCACGCCAATCACCGCCTCGGCAAACGCGCGCGGCGCCTCCTGCGGCAAGTTGTGGCCGATTGCACCCGGTAACTGTCGATGCTGGTACTTGCCGGTAAAGCGCTTGGCGTACGACGCCGGTGCGGGGTGTGGCGCGCCGTTGGCATCGGCTTCCATCGTGATGGTGGGCACCGTGATCGCGGGGAACTGGGCGAGGCGGTTTTCCAGGCCGGCATATTTGGCTTCGCCGGCCGCCAGGCCCAGGCGCCAGCGGTAGTTGTGGACCGTGATGGCCACGTGGTCCGGGTTGTCCAGCGCGGCGGCGCTGCGGTCGAACGTGGCGTCGTCGAAGCGCCATTGCGGCGAGGCGGTTTGCCAGATCAGCTTGGCGAAGGCGTGGCGGTTCTTTTCATAGCCGGCCTGGCCGCGCTCGGTGGCGAAGTAGAACTGGTACCACCATTGCAGCTCGGCGCTCGGCGGCAGCGGCTGCTTGCCCGCTTCCTGGCTGCCGATCAGGTAGCCGCTGACCGAGACCAGTCCCTTGACCCGTTCCGGCCACAGCGCCGCGACGATGCCCGCCGTGCGCGCCCCCCAGTCATAGCCGGCCAGGGTGGCCTGGCCGATCTTCAGCGCATCCATCAGCGCAATCACGTCGGTGGCCAGCGCCGCCGGCTCGCCGTTGCGCAGCGTGTTGGCGTCGAGGAAGCGCGTGCTGCCGTAGCCGCGCAGGTGCGGCACGATCACGCGGTAGCCGGCCTTGGTCAGCAGCGGCACCACGTCGATGTAGCTGTGGATGTCGTATGG
The DNA here is from genome assembly GCF_058807115.1 of Pseudoduganella sp. GW821-FHT12E03. NCBI lineage: Bacteria > Pseudomonadati > Pseudomonadota > Betaproteobacteria > Burkholderiales > Oxalobacteraceae > Pseudoduganella > Pseudoduganella sp. GW821-FHT12E03. The sequence continues at coordinate 445,129 of NZ_JBXAQJ010000004.1, forward strand.
CCAGCCGTGCAGCAGGATCACGATCGGACCGTTGGCCGGGCCCTCATCCACGTAGCCGATGTTGAGCACGCCCGCGTCGACCTGCTTGACCGCCGCAAAGGTCTGCGCCTGAGCTTGTGCCAGCCCAGGCAGGGCGAATTGTGCGGCGGCTGCCACTGCTGCTGCAAGAAGATGGGCGCGGACGTTGCGGATGTTCATGGTGTACTCCGGTCTGGTTGGGTGAAATTACTTATCGTGATAATGATTGTTGAGGTAAATATATCCGAGGTCTCAGCGCTTTTCAAGTACGATAATCATTATCGCGATAATTAATTTAGGGGCTATCCAATGAGCAACGACAAAAACGCACGCAAGAACATCGCCAGGTTGGGCGATTTCATGTGCTTCGCCATCTACTCGACCAACCTGGCGTATTCGCGGGTCTACAAGCCGGTGCTCGAGCAGCTCGGCCTGACGTACCCGCAATACGTCACCATCATTTGCTTGTGGGAAGAGGACCGGCAGACGGTCAAAGGGCTGAGTGAAAAACTGTTCCTGGAGCCGAGCACGCTGACACCGATGCTCAAGCGCCTGGAAGCGATGGGCTATGTGCGCCGCGAGCGCGACACGGAAGACGAACGCAGCGTGCGCGTGTCGCTGACCGACGCCGGGCGCGCGCTGCGTGAAAAAGGATTTGATTACCGGGAGATCACGGCCAAAGCAGCGGGCCTGGCGCCCGATGAATTCCGGATCTTGCAAAAGGCGGTGGTCAAACTGCGCACCAACCTGATCAACGCGGCGGACCCGGCGTCGTGACCCGCCAAGCCAGGTATCAGTTGCCCTTCATCGACAGCTCCACATCGCCGTCAAACGGCAGCGACAGGTAGCCGCCGTCCGGTGCGCGCACCAGCGCCACATACTCCGGGCAGTAATCGGCATTGTCGGCAATGACCAGGGCGCCGGGACGCAGCCGGTGCTCGAGCAGGCGCAGGATGTCCCAATACAGTCCCTTGGCGCCATCGAGCAGCAGCATGTCGATCTGTTCCGGCAAGCCGGTGCGCAAGGTTTCCAGCGCGTCGCCTTCCCGGATGTCCACCAGGTCCAGCAAGCCGCCCTCCGCCAGGTTGTCGCGGGCGCGCCGCGCCTTCGATGGTTCAAATTCCGTGGTGATCAACTGGCCGCCGCCATTGTCACGCAGCGCCGCGGCCAGGTGCAGTGTCGAGATGCCGAACGAGGTGCCGAACTCGACGATCACGCGGGCCTGGGTGCTGCGCGCCAGCATGTACAGCAGCGTGCCGGTCTGGCGCGACACGGGGATCGCGGCTTCCTTCAGTTGCGCATAGATTTCGCGGTATTCGGTCTTGCTGCTCAACATGCGGCCGCGTTCGGCGACCGGCAGGGCGGCGAACGCCGTCATGGCCGGTACTTCCACGCTGTCGGCTTCGGCAAACAGGCGTTCCAGCAGGGGCGCAACGGGGGAAGACATCAGGGTGTTCATGGGGGATTCCTTTGTGAAGTCAGAGCGGTAATAATATGAAGAATCCTTCACATTTCATATTCGCGTTGCCCGCCCCCGCCATGACCGATCGTCCCGATGCCCGTATTTCCTCGCGCAGGAAGCCGAAACAAGCGCGCTCCAATGACCTCGTCAGCGCGATTTTGCAGGCGGCTATTCAGGTTTTGGCCAAAGAAGGCGCACACCGCTTCACCACCACGCGGGTGGCGGAACGCGCCGGCGTCAGCGTCGGCTCGGTGTACCAGTACTTTCCCAACAAGGCGTCGATCCTGTTCCGCTTGCAAAGCGACGAATGGCGGCAAACCTCGGCCATGTTGGCCGGCATCCTGCAAGACCTGGGGACGCCGCCGCTGCAACGGTTGCGCGTATTGGTGCACAGCTTCGTGCGCTCGGAATGCGAGGAGGCGGCCGTGCGCACGGCGCTCAGCGATGCGGCGCCTTTTTACCGCGACGCGCCGGAAGCAGTGGAAGCCAGGGCGTCATGCGATCGCCTGTTCCACGCCTTTATGCAAGAGGTGCTGCCCGATGCCACAGACGCCACGCGCGCGATGGCGGGTGATTTGGTGATGACGACACTGAGCGCGGTCGGCCACCAGTTTTCGGAAACGCCGCGCACGGACCAGGACATCACGGCCTATGCGGACGCCATGGCCGATATGCTGTGCGCCTATCTGTCGCAACTGGCTGCCCGCACGTCGCCACACAAGCCCTGCGCCACCAATACCAAACGCCCAACCAAAACAGGAAAATCATGAGTCTGTCCGCAAGAAAAGCCCTGGCCATGCTGGCCGCCCTACTGCTCACCGTCCATGCCGGCACGACTGCCCGTGCGGAGGTACCGGAAGCGGCCACGCCCGGTGGCAACACGCTGTTCTTTCCCGGCGCAGGGGACGCAAAACATGCATCAGCGATCCTGGTCCATGGCTACCGCTGCGTCGAAGAGTGCATGCCGGCCTTCAAGCGTTATGCGCATGCGCTCAACGCGCAGGGAATCGATGTGTACTTCGTGAAGTATTACGACGATAGCGACCGGCGCTCGCTCGATGCCGGCACGCTCGATCAAAAACCGGCCTATGTGGCGCGCTTCAAAGCATGGACCGGCAAGGTCCGTGCGGTGGCGCAGCAGGTCAAGTCGCAACAGCGCTCCGATGGCCGCGTGGCGCTGATCGGCTTTTCACAGGGCGGCCGCCTGGCCATCGCCAGCGCCGCGGACAACCCGGACATCCAGGCCTTGGTGGTGATTTACGCGCGGTTGCCGCGTGCCGATGAATTGAACGCGGACATCACGGCGTTGCCGCCAACGCTGCTGCTGCACGGCAGTAACGACACGGCGGTGCCATTGGCGTACGGCGAGGCAGTGTATGAGAAGGTACGCTCGCTGGGCGCGGCGCGCGGGATGGTGGTGTATCCCGGCGCGGAGCATGGCTTCGATTTCAGCGAAAGCAGTGAAGCGGCCATCGACGCCCGCAAGCGGGTGGTCGAATTCATGCGCGACCAGATGCCGTGAAACGCCGGGGCGCCGCAACTAGCGCCGCAACTCCGACATGATCTTCTCGGCCAGGAAATCGCACGGCGGCCGCTTGGATTTACTGCTGCGCGCCAGGATCACTTCCAGCGCGTCAATCTCCGGCAAGCCCTGCGCCTGGCCAAGGACGCTGAGGTGCGCGGGCACCGCGCAGCGCGCCAGCGGCGCCACGGCCAGCCCCGCTTCGACCATGCTCAGCAGCCCCATCAGGCTGGGGCTTTCATACGAGGTGCGATAGGGAATTTTGGCCCGCTCCAGGCTGCGGATCGCATTTTCACGCGCCACGCTGCCCGGCAGGAACACCGCGATCGGCAATGGCCGCTCACGCCAGATATCCTTGGCGCTCGGTGTCGCGGCCCACACCATCGGTTCAAAGCGGATGAACTCGCCGGACAGGCCTTTGACGCGCGTGGCGCAGACCAGGTCGACCGAGCCATCCTTGACCATCGGCGCCAGCGCCACGCTGGGCAGGCCCACCACCTGGATTTGCACCTTCGGGTAGGTCGCGGAAAATTTCTTGAGGATCGATGGCAGCAGCGAATAGGCATAGTCGTCGGGCACGCCAATCACCACGCGGCCGGTGATGTCCGGCCGCACCACGGCGGCCCAGGCTTCGTCGCGCAGCGCCAGCATGCGCCGCGCGTACGTCAGCAGCACTTCGCCATCCTGCGTCAGGGTGACGCTGCGCGGCTTGCGCACGAACAGCGGCTTGCCGAGCGCGGTTTCCAGCGTCTTGATTTGCATGCTCACGGCCGATTGCGTACGGTGCACGACTTCCGCGGCGCGCGTGATATTGCCGGTGTCCGCCACGGCGACCAGCATGGTCAAAACGTCAAGATCGAGTGCTTTCATAGCGTTTCAGTATCAGAAAAACTGATTGATGCAATCAATATTATGCGATTTTCTTAGGCTAACACGTCGGGCATAGTATTGGAAAGGAGGCCACACTGATGAACGCACGTACCAACCCATCGATCTTCGCATCCCCCGAGTTGTACTTCGCCACGCTGTTGTCCGGCATGCGCGTGCCATACGTGGCGTCCGGCGCCGGCGAGCCGCTGTTTTTCGTGCATGGCTCCCTGTGCGACTACCGCTACTGGAACAGCCAGGTCAATGTGCTGTCCAAACATTATTTCTGCGTTTCCACCAGCCTCAGCCATTACTGGCCGGCGGACGATGCCCGCACCCACAGCGAATTCAGCTGGCAGGCGCACGTGGATGAACTGGCCGAGTTCATCACGGCCATGAACGTCGGACCGGTGCACCTGGTGGGCCACTCTCGCGGCGGCTGCGTGGCGTTCCAACTGGCGCGCCAATACCCGAACCTGGTGAAAACCCTGACCCTGGCGGATCCGGGCGGCCCGCTGCAAATCGACGGCATGCCGGAAGCGGTCTTGCCGGCGGCGACCCTGGCCGTGCGCGCCAAGGCGGCTGAATTGATCGAGGCTGGCGAGATTGAAGCCGGACTGGAAATGTTCGTCGACTCGGTCAGCATGCCCGGTATCTGGAGCAAGAGTTCCACCAGCTTCCGCACCATGGCCATCAACAACGCGGCCACCCTGCCGAAGCAGTTCCGCGATCCGCTGCCCGCCTATACCCGTGCCGCGGCCGGTGAAGTGCAATGCCGGACCTTGCTGATCGGCGGAGAAAAGAGCCCGCGCATGTACCGCGACAACGTGGACCAGCTGGTGCAGTGGATCCCGCAGGCGGAAAAGCACACCATTGCCGGCGCGTCGCATGGCATGAACGTGACCAACCCGGCGGCGTTCAACCGGTTGATCCAGGCGTTTGTGGACAAGCAGGTGGCATAGTCCTGCCCTGCTGCCGGAATTAGTCCGAATTATGGATTAGCCATAATTATTGCTAATCCATAATTCAACTTAATTTGGCGATGCCAGGTTGCCCGGTCATTTTCAACGTGGTTGCATAGCTGGAAGGACTTATTCGCCAATACAGCACCGCCACCACTGCTACGCAACCCAGATGCAGCGCCCAGCCCACCGCAAACCCGCCCGTGGCGTCGCGCAGCCCCGCCACGATCCACGGCGGCAGTGACGCCATCAAGAACCCCCCGCCCTGCATCAGCGCGGACAAGGCGCCGGCCTGCGCCGGATCCGGCAAGTGATCGAGCGCCACGATCAGGGACAGGGAAAAGCAGCCGCCCAATCCCGCGCCCAGCAGCAGCACCCACGCCACCGGCGCGACGTCGGGAATGAACGCCAGCGCGGCATAGCCGGCCGCCTGGAACGCCAGCGTGAGCCACAGCCAGGGCCGCCGGTCTTGATGCTTGCGAGCGAGGATCGGCAGCAGCAGCGCGGAACCGGCCTGGCATGCCGACATCACGGCAAACAGGCCGCCGCTGGCCGCCGCGCTCCAGCCATGTTCCCGGTAAAACGGCGCCAGCCACGCCACCACAGTGGAAAAACCGCCATTCATCAGGCCGAAGCAAATCATCAGCAGCCACACGCGTGGCTTGCGCAAGTAAGCCATGATGGCCAGTTGGCCCGGTGGGACGGCGGTGTCGCGCGGCAGGCTGACGCCGGCCAGCGCCAGGGCCAGCGCGGCCGGCAACGCCATCCAGGCCAGCCCGATGTGCCAGTCGCCGCCCTCAATGGCGGCCAGCGGCGCCAGTTGCGCGCCGAGCGCGCCGCCCACCATCAGCATCGCCGAATACAGGCCCATGACGACGCCGACATGCCGCGGGAATTGCCGTTTGATGATGCCGGGCAAGACCGCCTGCACCACGGCCACGCCGAGCCCCAGCAACGCCGCCGTGCCGACCAGTTGCCAGCCCGTTGCCGTAAACAGCCGCAGCAATGAACCCAGCACCAGCAGGACCAACGCGCCGAGGATGGCGCGCCGCGCGCCGATGCGCGCCTGCAAGAAGGGGCCGGCGAAAGCGCATACGCCCATCAGCAGCATCGGCACCAGGGTCAGCAGCGACAAGCCTTTCAGATCGAGGCCGGTCTGGGCGCCGATATCGCGCGCCAGCGGCCCAATGCCGGTAATAAAAGGCCGCAGGTTCAGCGCCACCAGGGCAATGGCCGCCAGCAGCACGGCGGCGGGTATGGCGGGGGTGGTGGCTGTGGTGGCGGGATGGTCCGCTTCAGGTGCTGCACGCAGGCGGCTGTGGTGTGTCATGGGCATTCCTTTCTGGACGCCGCTTGAATATAGCCACAAGGCACGCCAGTGTGGGTGGCGCGATCCTGATAACCAGTATGCGGCCACAACGCATGGGCAAGGCGCACCGGCCTTAACGGTCGTGCTTGCCCGAGGCGTCCGACAGGTAATTCACCAGTTGCCGCGCATGGGTGGACAGGGTGTCCCATGCGCGGATGCAGATGCGCAGTTCGCGCGTGGCCCACGCGTTTTCCAGCGCCACCGTGGTGACGGCGAGGTCGTGCACATAGCGGGACGCGGCCACTTCCGGCAGCATGGCGATGCCCGCGTTTTCCGCCACCAGTTGCGCGATGGCGGAGAAGCTGGGGGCGCGCACGCGGATTTTCAGCGGCCGCGCGCTTTGCATCGCCATCTCTTCAATAAAGCGCTGCATGGCCCGCTCCGGTGGCAGGCACACGAACGGGTAGTCCAGCGCATCCTTCAATTGCACCGCGCGGCCGTGCGCCAGCGGATGGCTGGCGGGCACCAGCAGCACCAGCTTGTCGTGCCGGAAGGGCAGCGAGGTGACATTGTGGGTCGCCAGGTTGCCATCGAGGACGCCGATATCGGCCAGCCCGGATTGCACCGATTGCAGCACCTCGGCGCTGTTCTGTTCCACCAGTTGCAAATCCACTTCAGGGTAATCGCCCAGGAACGGGCCCAATGCGGCCGGCAAAAACGTGCTGTTGGCCACCGTGGTGCCGGCCAGCCGCAAGGTGATGCGGCGCTGGCCGGTCAGGTCGCGCACCGTGTCTTTCAGGTTTTCCACGCTGTGTAGCACATGGCGCGCATGGTCCAGCACCAGTTTTCCCGCCGGCGTCAGGTCCATGCCATCCGCATGGCGCTGGAACAGGATCAACCCGCAGCGCTCTTCGAAATGGCGCAGGCGGTTGCTGGCGGCGGACAGCGCAATCGGGAACGACGCCGCCGCCTTGCTGAGGCTGCCCGCATCGGCAATCGCGGCCAGCAAGCGCAAGTCAATCAAATCGAAATGCATGGTTTCTCCATACGAGAAGGCTGGGTATCTGAAACAAGCATTCTAGCGAACTTCGCTTCGCGCCAAAATAAGGCTCGATGAACGGAGATTCCACCATGAAACGCATGTCCACCCCTTTCCAGCAATGGCTGCACGACGGCCGCCTGTATGCGGTGCTGTCCGCCGCCGGGTTCAGCCTGAAGGCCGTGTTTGTGAAGCTGGGCTATGCGGCCGGGCCGGTCGATGCGCTGACCTTGCTGGCCATGCGCATGGGGTTTGCGCTGCCGCTGTTTGCGTGGCTGGTCTGGCTCAGCCGCGCCAGGGCGCAGGAAAGCCAAGCGCCGCAGGCGCCGCTCAGCGCGCGGGATGTGTTGCATATCCTGTTGCTGGGGCTGTTCGGTTATTACCTGTCCAGCCTGTTCGATTTTTATGGCCTCGAATACATCAGCGCCGGACTGGAGCGCTTGATCCTGTACGTGTACCCGACCCTGGTGCTGGTGTTCCAGGCGATTGCCCGCCGCACCTTGCCATCCGGCCGCGTGGCGCAGGCGATGGCGATTTGCTACGCGGGACTGGGCATCGCGTTTATCCATGACGTGGGCGCCGCGACGCAGGGCGCGCAGGTCTGGCTGGGCAGTGCGTGGGTGTTTGCCAGCGCCGTGACCTATGCGCTGTATTACCTGGGCACCGGCGCCATGCTGGCCCGCATCGGCTCGATGCGCCTGACGGGGCTGGCCGGCGCCGCGTCGTCCGTGCTGGTGCTGGCGCATTACGCGATGACGGGTCATCCGTCCGAGCTGGCGTCCCTGCCATCCGGCGTGTGGCTCAACGCGGGGCTGATGGCGGTGCTGTCGACGGCCTTGCCGGTGTACTGGATGGCGCTGGCGATCCAGCGCATGGGCGCGGCGCAGGCGGCCGCCTTTGGCAGCCTGGGGCCGGTGCTGACCGTGGTGGCCAGCTGGGCGCTGCTGGGGGAAGCGTTGTCGGCGTATCAGCTGGGTGGGTTGGCGCTGGTGATGCTGGGGGTGGCGCGGCTGAAACCGGCGCCAGCGGCGACGGCGGGCGCGCAGGCGGCAAGCGATGCGGCCACCTCAAAGCGGGCGGCATGAGGTGGCTGGCGCCGCATCACATGCCACGGCCATGCCTGCGGTATTCATCGGGTGTACTGCCGGTCAGCCGCCGAAACATGGTGATGAACGCGGACGATGTGGCATAACCCAGTTCGAACGCAATCTGTTCGACCGTATCCCCCTGCTCCAGTAAGGCAAAGGCCCGCACCACGCGCAAGCGGTTGCGCCATTCCACCAGCGTCATGCCAAGGTCGCGCTGGCAGCGGCGTTCCAGTGTGCGCTCCGTCAGGTTGGCGCAGGCGGCCAGTTCCGATACCGGTCGGGGATCGGCGGGATTGGCTTCCAGTAATTGCAGTACGCTAGACAGCATGGGATCGCCGGATGCCGGCAGGTAAGTGCCTGCCTGGCGGGCGGCGGCCAGCAGGTCGAACAGCACTTGCAGCAAACGCTCTTCCTGTAGCGTCTGCGGCAATCCTGGCGGATGCAGGCACAAATGCGCGAGCAGCTCACGGATAACGGGGGTGACCACCAGCGCGCACGCCTGGACTGGCATGGCGCCGCACAATCCGCCGGCAATGTACAGTGAACTGTGCTGCGCCTTGTGGCGGTTCCGGCCCAGATGTTCCACATGGGGTGGCAGCCAGATGCCGTACTGGGGCGGCACCAGGTAACTTGCCTCGGCCGCTCTGACCTCAATCACGCCGGAAGAGGAAAACACGAACTCGCCCCACGCATGGCTGTGGAATGGATACACGGCATCAGCCGGCATTTCTTCGCTGCGGAAGACAATCCGGGCCGGAATGTCTTCGCGGTAGGGCGCCGTCAGGACGTGCTGCGCTTTTTTCACAAGCTGCCTCTTTGGTTTCACCCGTGGCGGAATCGGGAAATCGTCTGTCGTTTTCAAACTATATCGTGAGAAGGCGTAACGGCATAATTTCCGTCACATCGTTCAAGGAGACTTTTATGGAACCAGCATCGCATCAGCATGCCCGTGTGTATGACAGCTTTGAAAAGCAAAACGCCATGGCGTTGATACGCGCCGTGCTGGGCCGGGTCGAATCTGGCCGCGTCGATATCCTGTTGCCGCATTGGGACGGCATTGAACAGCAGCATGGCTATGTGCATGGCGGCGTGGTGGGCATGATTGCCGATTCCGCCGCCGGCTATGCCGCCATGACACTGGCGCCGGCGCAGGCTTCGGTGCTGACGGTGGAATACAAGATGAACCTGGTCGCGCCGGCCGATGGCGAAACCTTGATCGCGCGCGGCAAGGTAATGCGCCCTGGCAAAACCCTGATCGTCACGCAGGCGGAAGTCTTCGCCATCAAAGGCAGCCGCGAAACCCTGTGTGCGCTGATGCAGCAAACCATCATGGTGATGCACGGTAAAGAGGAAAAATAGCCATGGCCGCTTACCTGCAATCCGGCGGCGTGGCGCCGCGCAAGGCGGTGACCCTGGCTTCGCTCATGGCGATGCATCGCGCGGGCGAAAAGATCGCCATGCTCACGTGCTACGACGCGAGTTTTGCCGCGCTGATGGATCGGTGCGGCGTGGATTTGTTGCTGGTCGGCGATTCGCTCGGCAACGTTTGCCAGGGCCATGACACGACGCTGGCCGTGACGCTGGACGACATCGCGTATCACACGGCGGCGGTCGCCCGGGGCAACCAGCATGCGTTCCTGATTGCCGACATGCCGTTCGGCACCTATGGCACGCCGCAAGCAGCGTATGACAATGCCGTGCGGCTGATGCGGGCCGGCGCCAGCATGGTGAAGCTGGAAGGCGGCGCGTGGCTGGCCGGGACCGTGCGCTTCCTCAGTGAGCGCGGCGTGCCGGTGTTCGCCCACTTGGGCTTGATGCCGCAATATGTGCATATGCTGGGCGGCTTCAAGGTGCAAGGAAAGACCGTTGAAGCGGTGGCGCAGCTCAAGGCGGAAGCACTGGCGTTGCAGGCGGCGGGGGCGTCCATGCTGTTGCTGGAAGCGATCCCGGCCCCGGTGGGCAAGGAAATGACCGCACTGCTTGCGATTCCGACGATCGGCATCGGCGCCGGACCGGATTGTTCCGGCCAGGTGTTGGTGATGCATGACATGCTGGATGTGTTCCCGGGGAAGAAAGCGCGGTTTGTCCGCAATTTCCTGGCGGGACAAGGCTCGATTCCACTGGCGTTCCAGGCCTACATTCGCGCGGTCAAGGATGGGACGTTTCCGGCAGCGGAACACTGTTTCTGATCGGTGGGGCCATGCTAGACTCATGGCGTTAGCCGGCCCGGTTTCCGGCCCGGTATTTTCGCCCACCTTGCGCCATGACCCCCACCCTCGTCCTCCACCAGCGCAGCTACGGCGCGCTACAAGATCCGGACCGCCACAGCTATGCGCAACTGGTGTTGCCGGTGGCCGGTGAAGTGCGGCTCGATATCGAAGGCAAGGTGGGCAGGCTCGATCCGCTGCATGGCGCGCTGGTGGCGCCCGGCGCGTGGCATGCGCAATGCAGCGCCGTCAGCAACCGTTCGCTGATCCTCGATGTCGATGCGGCCACGATGACGCACAGTGCGTGGCAACGCTTGCTGGAGCAGCCGTTCATGCTGTTCAGTCCCGCCGCCCGCAAGCTGATCGACTACCTCGGCATGATGTCGGACCAGCAAGCGGCGCCCACCGTGCTGCAGGGCTGGCTGCCGCTGCTGCTCGATACGGTCGCGCTGATCGCGCCGCAACCGGCGTCGCGGCTGGCGGCGCTGCTGGCACGGATCGAGGGCGAACCCGCCCTGCCGTGGAGCACGGACACCATGGCGCGCTGCGCCGGCGTCAGCGTCAGCCGCCTGCATGCGCTGTTCCGCGAAGAACTCGATGCCAGTCCCCACGCATGGCTGCAGCAAAAGCGGCTGGAATACGCGTGCACCTGGCTGGCCGGCAACAGCCGCCCGGTGGCGGACATTGCGCTGGCGGCGGGTTTTGCCGACCAGAGCGCGCTGACGCGCGCCATGCGCCAGGCAATGGAGACCACGCCTGCCGCCTACCGCAAGCGCATGCTGGAGAAACCGGCAAAGGCGCAGTAGAACGCGACAAGAATGCATCGCGCGCCCGGGCCAGAATCCCTGTTTTCAGGAGATTCACGATGGCCCATTCCCGCTGGCCCGGCGACACACCGGGCAACCCTTCCGCCGCCGTCGCAGCAACCGCAGCAACCGCTGCAACCGCAGCGCATGCGCAAGGCAACGCTGCCGCTGCCGCCGCGCGGACACGGAGACAGCCGATCCCGGGATACACGTCCGGCATGGCCGCCGGTATCGCCGCCGGCGCCATGTGGGGCCTGGTGTTTATCGCACCCAGGGTGGCGCCGGATTTCGAGCCGGTGCAATTGTCCGCCGGGCGCTACCTGGCGTATGGCGTGGTGGCGGCCGCATTGGTGGCGCCGTCGTGGCGGCGGCTTGCCGGACAGTTGAGCCGGCGCGAATGGTGGGCGCTGATATGGCTGAGTTTTCTCGGCAATATCCTGTATTACGTGTTCCTCGCCAACGCCGTGCAGCGCGGCGGCGTCGCCATGACGTCGCTGGTGATCGGCTTGCTGCCGGTGGCGGTGACCTTGCTGGGCAACCGCCAGTCCCAAGTCCAGGGACATGCGCCGTTGCGGCGCTTGCTGCCCTCGCTGGCGCTGAGCGTGGCCGGATTGGGCTGCATCGCCTGGCAAACCCTGTCGGCTGGCGATACCGGATCACTGAGCGGGCTGCTGTGCGCGGCGGGGGCGCTGCTGTCGTGGACCGTCTACGCGGTCCATAACAGCCGCTGGCTGGGCCGGTTGCATGGCGTCACGGCGGGCGAATGGAGCTTGCTGACCGGCGTGGTGACGGGCGCGGAAGCGCTGTTGCTGGTGCCCGCCTCGCTGGCGGCGGCAACGCCGCACAGTGCGCACGCATGGCTGGTGTTTGCCGGTGTGGTGACCAGCGTCGCGGTGCTGTGCTCGGTGGTGGGCAACGCTTTGTGGAACCATGCGAGCCGCGTGCTGCCGCTGGCGCTGACCGGCCAAATGATCGTGTTTGAAACCGTCTTTGCCACGCTGTACGGCTACCTGTGGGAACAGCGCTGGCCGACCCTGGCCGAAGGCGCCGCGCTGGCGCTGCTGGTGGCGGGTGTGGTGGCCTGCGCGCGGGCGCACCGGACTGATTAAAAACAGTATAAATAAATTTGGTTTTCACCTGATGACGCCAGATTATCGTTTCCGTTGTAAGCGATTCCCTAATTGTTGTTGCATCAATCCCGGCTCTGGGCGATATTCCGAAGCGGATACCAGCGTCGTCAGGGAGCCCCGGGGTGCGTACAGCGAAGTTCGTTGCAGCAATGTGTTGTTGCCTGCCTGCCATGGTGCAGGCTGCCGGCGCGGTGGTCGTCACGGAACACGTGCGCGCTGAATTGCTGGCGCACGCTCCGCAAGGCATTCAGCACGGCAAACCGGTGACACTGGGCCTGTCGCTGGCGCACCAGCCGCATTGGCACACCTACTGGAAAAACCCGGGTGATTCCGGCCTAGCCACCACCTTGAGCTGGACTTTGCCGCCGGGCTTCACGGCAGCGGAAATTGCCTGGCCAACGCCGAAGCGTTTGCCGCTGGGGCCGCTCGTCAATTATGGCTATGAGGGACAGGTGCTATTGCCCGTGTCCATCACCGTTCCTGCCAGCCACACCGGCGCGGCGCTCAAGGTGGCGCTGCATGCGGAATGGCTGGTCTGCAAGGAAATCTGCTTGCCGGAATCGGGCGACTTCACGCTGGAGTTGCCCGTTAACACCCCTGTCACACGACACCGGGCGCAGTTCGATGCAGCGCACGCCGCCACACCGGTGACGGTGGCGGGCGCCGGCGCCAGTGCGCGGGTCCAGGGCAATGCGCTGGCGTTCGAAGTGCGCGGCTTGCCGCCGGCGGCGCACGGCAAGCCGCTGCAATTCTTTGCGGAAGATGCCGGGGTGATTGATTACGCCGGTAAGGCGGAACAGCAATGGCAACACGGCGTATTGAGCGTGCGCGTGCCGTTGTCGGCGCAGCGCAGTGAAAGCCCTGCCGCGTTGCGCGCCGTGCTGGCGCTGGAAGGCCAGTCCGGCAGCTGGGCCGTGACGGCGCCCGTCGCGGGCGGCTGGCCGGGCGCCGGCACCAATTCCGCACAGGGGACGCCGCATGCGGCGGTGGATGCGGCGCCCCGTGCGCCGTCCGCCGGTCTTGCCGGCACAGCCGCTGCCACCCCCGCCACCGGTGTGCCGCTTGCGGTGGCGCCGTCCGATACGGCACCGCCGGCATTCCTGTTGTCGCTAGTGTTTGCCTTGATCGGCGGCGCGTTGTTGAACCTGATGCCCTGTGTTTTCCCCGTACTGTCGCTGAAGATCTTCGGCTTTACGCAGCATGCGGGTGAGCGCCGCAAGGCCGTGGCGGGTGGCCTGGCTTATACGGCGGGCGTGGTGCTGTCGTTTACCGCGCTGGCGGGCCTGCTGCTGGCTTTGCGCGCCGGCGGCGCGCAGCTGGGCTGGGGCTTCCAGTTGCAGTCGCCGGCCGTGGTGGCGGCGCTGTCCGCGCTGTTTACGCTGATCGGCTTGAACCTGGCGGGCGTGTTTGAATTCGGCGCGCTGCTGCCGGGGAGCGTGGCCGGCTACCGCGCAAAAAATCCGCTGCTCGACGATGCGCTCAGTGGCGTGCTGGCCGTCGCGGTGGCGTCGCCGTGCACGGCGCCTTTCATGGGCGCCGCGCTGGGCGTGGCGCTGACGGAACCGGCGCCGCGCGCGTTGGCGGTGTTTGCCGTGCTGGGGCTCGGCATGGCGGCGCCTTACCTGCTGGCGGCCCTGTCGCCGCAACTGGCGCGCCTGCTGCCGAAACCGGGCGCCTGGATGTTGCGTTTCAAGGCCATGATGGCGTTCCCCATGTTCGCCACCGTGGTGTGGCTGCTGTGGGTGCTGGGACAGCAAACCAGCGTCGATGCGATGGCCGGCATGGCAGGTGCGCTGGTGGCGCTTGCCTTTGCCTGCTGGACGCTGCACACGCCGCTGCAAAGCCGCCGTGGCCGCGCCGTGCTGGCGGCCACTGGCGTCCTGGTGCTGGCCGTCACAATAAGCCAGGTGTGGCCGCTGCTGCAGGCGGAACACGCCGCCACGGGACCGGCGCAGGCGCAAGGACAAGCGCTGGCGCCCGGAGCATGGGCGCCATGGTCCGTCGACGCGGTGGCGCAGGCGCGCCAGGCCGGCAAGCCGGTGTTTGTCGACTTTACGGCGGCGTGGTGCGTCACCTGCCAGTTCAACAAGCGCACGGTGTTGAACGACAAAACGCTGATGGCGGAATTCAATAAACGCCAGGTGGTGCTGCTGCGCGCGGACTGGACGCGGCGCGACCCCGCGATCACGCGGCAACTGGCGCAACTGGGACGCAGCGGCGTGCCGGTGTATGCGCTGTATGGCGTGAAAGACGGACAGCCGCAAGTGTTGTCCGAATTGTTAACCGTGGAAAAAGTCAGGGCCGCACTGGGCGGCATTTAACGCAAAGGAGCGAATGGCATGAAAAGGATGACGGCAGCATGGATGGTGGCCGCGGGGTTGGTGGCGGCGGCGAGCGGCACGGCGGCGGCGCAAGTCACCGTGGGCCAGGTGGCGCCCGCGTTTTCCGGCGTCGATACGGCAGGCAAAACCGTGTCGCTGGAAAGCTATAAGGGTAAATACGTGGTGCTGGAATGGGTCAACCCGGATTGCCCGTTCGTGAAAAAGCACTACAACAGCGGCAATATCCCGGCGACGCAAAAGCATGCGGCCAGCAAGGACGTGGTGTGGCTATCGGTCAGCACCAGCGCCAAGGGCGCCAGGGACCCCGCCATCGCGGCCACGCTCAATGGCTGGGCCAAGGAAACCAAGGCATCGGCGACCGCCATCGTGCTCGATGATGGCAAGATCGGCCAGGCCTATGGCGCGCGCACCACGCCGCACCTGTACCTGATCGACCCGGCCGGCAAGGTGGTGTATGCGGGCGCGATCGACAGCAAGGCCAGCGCCAATCCAGCCGATATCGCCGGCGCCACCAATTACGTGACGCAGGCCATCGATGAAGTCAAAGCGGGCAAGCCGGTCAGCAAGGCGGTGACGCAGCCCTATGGCTGCTCGGTGAAATACGGCTGACGTGCCGACTATATTGCCGGCACAGTGCGCAGGGCAACGGGCATGGTTACAATGGGAGATTGTTAAAACACAAAGTTAATACTTCGACCAAGGAAAGCCTCCATGCCTGTTCGCCGCCATCTCCGCCCTACCGTCCTGGCGTATTCCATCGCCGCCGCCTGCGCCCAGAGCGCCTTCATTGCCCCTGCCGCCTGGGCCCAGCAGCAGTCTGACCAGATCGAGGTGGTCACCGTGACGGCGCAAAAGCGCAAGGAAGACCCGAACAAGGTGGCGATGAGCATCTCGGCGGTCAGCGGCGCGCAGCTGCAATCGCAGCATGTGGCCGATTTCACGGATTTGACGCGGGTGGTGCCGAATAT
The DNA here is from genome assembly GCF_058807115.1 of Pseudoduganella sp. GW821-FHT12E03. Taxonomy (NCBI): domain Bacteria; kingdom Pseudomonadati; phylum Pseudomonadota; class Betaproteobacteria; order Burkholderiales; family Oxalobacteraceae; genus Pseudoduganella; species Pseudoduganella sp. GW821-FHT12E03. The sequence goes on from NZ_JBXAQJ010000004.1 coordinate 460,849, forward strand.
CTCGTTTACCGCCGCCACCGGCAACGGCGGCGCCGGTCCCGGCACCTCCAACATTGAAATCCGCGGCATCAGTTCCGCCGCCGGCGCCGCCACCGTCGGGATTTACCTGGGCGACGTCTCGCTGACCGTGGGCAATGTGTACACCATGGGTACGGTGGAACCGAAGTTCTTCGACATCGACCGGGTGGAAGTGCTGCGCGGCCCGCAGGCGACCTTGTATGGCGCCAGCTCGATGGGCGGCACCATCAAGTTCGTGCCGAATGAGCCGGACCTGAAAGAGCGCGAATTCACCACCTACGCGGACGTGTCGGCGCTGAAAGGCGGCAGCACCAGCTATTCGGCCAACGCGGTGGCGAACTTCCCGCTGATCGACGATGAACTGGCGCTGCGCATCGGCGTGCAGTCGCAGCGCGCCGGCGGCTTTATCGACCAGGTCGATGGCGCGGGCAAGGTGCTGGCCAACGATATCAACAAGATCGACGACCAGGAATTGCGCCTGGCGCTGAAATGGAAGCCGCTGCGCACGGTCACCATCACGCCGTCGTTCTACTACCAGAAGGTCGATGCGAAGGATATCGCTGCCTTCAATTTTGAACTGCCCCCTTACCAGGCGCAAAAGCAGGTGCGCGAGCCGTCGAAGGATGTGCTGCAGACGGCCAACCTGGCGGTGAACTGGGACCTGGGCTGGGCCGACCTGGTATCGAGCACCAGCTACTTCAAGCGCAAGTTCGACCGCATCCAGAACGGTTCGGCCTACAACAGTTATTCGCTGTCGACGTTCCTGACCTCGACTGATGATGGCGGCAATGCGCCGCCGGAACTGATCGAGGCGATTGCCGGCCTGCCGTCGGCGGTGCTGATCAACAACCGCGTGCGCCAGGTGGCGCAGGAATTCCGCCTGGCGTCGCGTCCGTACGATGCAAAAGTGTCGCCGTGGACCTGGCTGGGCGGCCTGTATGTCTCGAACCAGCATACCGGCATCGATGAAAACGACCCGATCTTCGGCGTCAACGCAACCTTTGCCCGCTTTGGCTACGCCACGCCGGACCCGGACTTGCTGCCGGGCTGGAACAGCGGCTCCTTCCCCGGCGATAACTCGTTCCAGGGCGTGTTCCGCTACCGTGAAAAGCAAAGCTCGGTGTTCGGCGAAGTGAATTACTACTTCACGCCGTCGCTGCATGCGACCGTGGGCGCGCGCTACCTGAAGGGCGATTCCACGCTGGACCAGCGCAATGGCCTGTACCTGGCGGGCGCGGGCAACAACAGCAGCACCAGCCTGTCGTCGAAAGCCTTTACGCCGAAGTATGCGGTGACGTGGGAAGTCAGTCCGCAGCACACGGTGTATGCGACGGCGGCGAAAGGGTTCCGCCTGGGCGGCTCCAACGTGTTCGTGCCGCCGACCACTTGCGGCGAAGACCTGGAGGCCAATGGCCTGGCGGCAGGCCCGGAAACCTATAAATCGGACAGCCTGTGGAGCTATGAAGTGGGCAGCAAATCGCGCTTCTTCAACAACCGCCTGTCCGTGAATGCGGACGCGTTCTACATCAAGTGGAAAAACATCCAGCAGGGCGTCTACCTGCCGACCTGCGCCTACACGTATAACGCCAACGCGGGCAATGCCGTCAGCAAGGGCTTCGAATTCGACATCAAGGCCAAGCCGGTGTCCGGCCTGACCCTGTCCGCCTCGGGCGGCTATGTGCAGGCGGAATTGTCGAACGATGAAGGCATCAACAACGGCGTGCTGGGCGCGGTGCGCGGCGCGCAGGTGCAGGGCGTGCCGAAATATAACGCGGCCGTCAGCGCGCAATACAACTTTGCGCTGTTTGGCGACAAGAGCGCCTTCGTGGCGGGCGGCGTGCAGTGGGTGGGCGCGTCCAAGGGTTCGCTGAACCCAGCCAGCACGGATTATGACCGCCCTGCATACCATACGGCGGACTTGAGCGCGGGCTTGAGCGTGGACCGCTACAAGTTCACCGCGTACGTGAAAAATGTGTTCGACAACGATACCGTGATCCAGCACCCGCAGGTGGCGTCGATCGTGCAGGGTTACCGCGTGGCGCCGCGCGCCATCGGTGTCAGCGTCGCGGCGAAATTCTGAGCGGGAGGCGGAGATGAGCGATGATGTGTTGCACGGCAGCTGTTTGTGCGGTGGCGTGGCGTACCGGGCCGATGGTCCGGTGCGGGACACCAGCCATTGCTATTGCACCATGTGCCAGAAACAGCACGGCGCGGCATCCGGCACCTATGCGAATGTGGCGCGCGCCACGTTTGCGTTTGAGCGGGGCGCAGCGCTGGTGACGGAATACGCGTCGTCCGACCATGGCCGGCGCGGCTTTTGCAAGGTGTGTGGTTCGACCTTGTACTGGCGCAGTACGCAGTCGGAAGACCGCATCGCGGTCACATTGGGGACGCTTGATCCCGCCTATACGGGGACGGTGCGGAAAGAACTGCACGTGGACACCAAACCGACGTGGTTGCCGGTCAGGTAAGCTCTGAAAGACATACGCGGCGCAAAATGCGTAGGGCGGTTTCGCCAAAGGCGAAGCCGCCATGCAAGCACCCCGGTACCGCACGCATGGCGGCTTTCGCTCCCGCGAAAACCGCCCTACGGATTACTTGGTGGTGGCTACGGCAGGCGCTGCGGCCGGAGCTGGCGCCGCGGCGGCTTTCTCAGCCGGCTTGGCTTCCTTGGCTTTATGCTTGGTGTGCGTAGCGGTTTTCTCGGTCTTCGCATCGGCCTTGGCGGCAACCTTGGTGTCTTTGGCTTCCGCTTTCACTTCCGCTTTTACCGGCGCTTTCACGTCCGCCTTGGCTTCGACTTTCGCCGTTGCAGCAGCTGGCGTTGCGGCCGCTGCAGGGGCGGCGGCCGGCGCCGGCGAGTTGGCGAAAGCTGCGGTAGCGAACAGGCCGGCGATCAGGGTAGCGATGGTCTTGGTCATGATATGTTTTCCTTGAATTTAATATAAACGGTTTATTTGGTATTGACGATTGTTCGTATTACTTGGCTGCTGCTGGCTTGACTTCCGGCGTCTTGGTTTCTGCTTTGACTTCGGCTTTGGATTCGGATTTCACTTCCGCCTTGGCTTCGGCTTTGACTTCAGCTTTGGCTACCGGGGCTGCTGGTGCAGGCGTGGCCGGTGCGGCGGATTGGGACTGTGCAAACGCGGCGCTGGCGAACAGGCTGGCGATCAGAACGGCGGAGATTTTTTTCATGGTTCGGTTCTCTTTCTGTGATGTGCTTGCTTGTATGTGTTTGCTTCGTTTCGTGCACTTGTCTGTGTCACTTGAGCATTAAACGGACGCCGGAATACCGCCGTTGACGGGCTTTACACGTGCTTACAATTGATGAGCTTGCTTACAATTGGCGCGTCAACGCAAACAGGCCGCACCGGCATAACGCCCGGTGCGGCCTGCATTGAAATCCTGAAGAACGGCCGCTTACACCGTCGGCAGGCGCAGGATTTCTTCGGTGGCGAGGATGGCGCCGAAGGCGTCGGCGATGGTGGCCAGCGAGGCGCGGTGCAGCGCCGCGTGCGGCAGTACCGTGCCGTCGCCGGTATCGAGATCGCGCGTCGCGCAGGCATCGTCCGCCACCAGCACGCTATAACCGAGCGGCACCGCATCGCGCGCGGCGCCGCTGACGCACATATGCGTCATCAGGCCGGTGATCAGCAAGTGCTGCACGCCCGCCGCTTTCAGGCGCGCATCGAGATCCGTGCCCTGGAATGCGCTGACCATGGTTTTTTTCACGATGGCGTGGTGCGGCGCGGGCGCCAGGCCGCTGTGCTGCAGGACGGTCGGGCTGTCTTCGGCGAAGATCGGGCTGCCCGGTGGCGTCACGTGCTGGATATGGAACACCGGGATGCCATGCTGGTCGGCATGGTCAACCAGCTTGCGCGTATTGCGCAGTGCGTTGGCGCCATCCGGGATCGGCAGCCTGCCGTCGAAATACTCGTTCTGGAAGTCGATCACCAGCAGCGCGGTGCGGGCTTTTTCGATGGCGGTGGGCGCGTTGGCGCCGGACAGGGTACGCAAGGTTGGGTGGTGCATGGTGGGCTCCTGTGTGAGTGAACAATGAGTGGAAGAACTGGATGCAGTATCGGCTTGCGGCGGCAGGCGGGAAAGCGGCGGGCAAGACAACATATGCTAGGATCGGGCCATGTTGAATCCATCCCCTGACGCCGCCCACACCGTGGCGGTGGTCGCATTCGAGGGCATCAGCCCATTCCACTTGTCGGTCCCCTGCATGGTGTTCGGCGACGATTTGTCGCGCCTGGGCGTGCCCCGCTACGGGCTGGTGGTGTGCGGCGAAAAGCCTGGCCCGATCGCCACCATGTCCGGCTTCGATATCGTGGTGGAGCGCGATTTGTCGGCGCTGGCGCAAGCCGATACCGTGATCGTCCCGGCCTGGCCCGATCCTGACGTTGCGCCGCCCGCCCCACTGCTGCAGGCGCTGCGCGCCGCCCATGCGCGCGGCGCGCGGATGGTGGGACTGTGCCTGGGCGCGTTCGTGCTGGCCGAAGCGGGCCTGCTCGATGGCCACACGGCGTCCACCCATTGGGTGTGGGCCGACGATTTCGCCCGCAAATACCCCAAGGTGAAGCTGGACCCGAAAGTGCTGTATGTCGACGATGGCAATATTTTGACGTCGGCCGGCACGGCGGCGGCGATCGACTGTTGCCTGCATATGCTGCGCGTTGACCACGGCGCAGACGTCGCGAGCCGGGTGGCGCGCCGCATGGTGGTGGCGCCGGTGCGCCATGGCGGCCAGGCGCAGTACATCGAACAGCCGTTGCCAAAAAATAGCGGCAGCGATCCGCTCAGCAAGGCGCTTGACTGGGCCATCGCCAACCTGGCGCAGCCGATCAGTGTCGATACGCTGGCCGAACGTGCGGCCATGAGCCGCCGCAATTTCACCCGCCGCTTCAAGATGAAGACCGGCACCACGGTGGCGCAATGGCTGATCAATTACCGGCTGGCGGCCGCGCAGCGCTTGCTGGAAACCGGCGGCCAGGCCATCGACCATATCGCCGACCTGGTCGGCTTTGGTTCGGCGGCATCGCTGCGCCAGCATTTCACGTCTAAATTCGGGGTGTCGCCGGCGGCGTACCGCAAGCAGTTCCGCAGCGTGTGAATAATGAGATGCCCGGCCTGAAGGCCCTGCACCTGGAATTCAAATAAAAAAAGCTCCTGCCGTGACAGGAGCTTTCGAGGAGGGGGTGTAGATTATTTGGTGGTGGCGGCGACTGCCGGGGTGGCGGCTGGCGCTGCGGCCGGTGCAGCGGCTGGTGCTGGAGCGGCTGCGGTTTTTTCGGCTGGCTTGGTGTCAGCTTTGGCGTGCTCCTTGGCTTTGTGTTCCTTGCCGTTGACCGCTGCTTTTTCCACTTTCGCTTCCTTCTTCGCGCCTTCTTCCTTCGCCGCGGCCTTCACTTCCTTGGTGTCGGCCTTGGCCGCCACTTTGGCTTCCGCCTTGGCGTCCTTGGCTTCGGCCTTCACCGGCGCTTTCACTTCAGCCTTCACTTCTGCTTTGGCTTCGGCTTTGGCCGGCGCCGCTGCGGTGGCGGCTGGCGCGGCGGCCGGTGCTGGCGAATTGGCGAAAGCTGCGGTAGCGAACAGGCCGGCGATCAGGGTAGCGATGGTCTTGGTCATGATATATTTTCCTTGAATTTGATATAAACGATTTATTTGGTATTAACGAATATTTGTATTACTTGGCTGCTGCTGGCTTTACTTCCTGCGTTTTGGTTTCTGCTTTGACTTCGGCTTTGGATTCGGTTTTCACCTCCGGCTTGGCTTCCACCTTGACTTCGGCTTTGGCTACCGGGGCTGCTGGTGCAGGCGTGGCCGGTGCGGAGGATTGGGACTGTGCAAACGCGGCGCTGGCGAACAGGCTGGCGATCAGAACGGCGGTGATTTTTTTCATGGTTCAGTTCTCTTTCCGTAGGGTGCTGCGTGGCTGGTTTCGTTTCGTGCACTTGTCCGTGTCACTTGAGCCTAAAACGGGCCCCGGAACACCGCCGTTGACGGTCTTTACACGTGCTTACAATTGATGAAATTGCTTACAGCTTTGTAAGCAGGAGACCAGCCGCCATCAGCACGAACAAAGCGCCCATGAATCGCCGCAGAACCCGCATGCCGCCGCCATTGAGCAGGTGCGTTCCGGCCCTGGCAGCCACCAGCACGTAGGTCACGTGTGATACAAACATGCAGGCCACGAACGTCAGGCTCAATAGCAGGAAGCGGGGACCGGTCATCTGCTGCATTGGCAGGAATTGCGGAAAGACCGCGGTGAAAAACAGGATGCTCTTGGGATTGCTGCAGGCGACCGCCAGGCCGCGCATGAAGACGGCGCGGCGGCTGCCATCGACTGCACGGGTTGACAGGGTTGGCGCGCCGGCCTGCCCGGCCTGGCGCCATTGCTGGATGCCGAGCCACGCCAGGTAGGCGGCTCCGCCTGCATTCAATACAGTGAAGGCCGCCGGTGAACGCGAAAACAGCAGGCCGGCGCCACTGACCGCGATGCACGACACAATAAACACACCGGCCGCATTGCCGGCCGAACTATATAAGGTGCGGCGCGCGCCCAAGGCCAAGGTGGTCGATATCGCCAGCAGCACGCCGGGACCGGGACTGAAGGTCGCGGCCAGCGCGACCGCGACAAAGGCCAACCAAAGGGAAAATGACATGGGCGGCTCAGGGATGGGTGCAGCCGTGGCTGATGAAGGCGGGACGCTGCCGCAGCCGCTCGTGGTACGCGCGCACGGCGGGCAAGTCCGCATGCGCGATCGGCGTGGCCAGCCAGCGCTGCACCGAGACGCCCAGGACGATGTCGGCCAGGGTGAAGGACTCGCCCGCCGCAAAGGCGCCGGTGGCGCCCAGCCGGGCATCGAGCGTTGCCATCTGGCGGTTCCAGGCGGCTTCGCTGGCGGCAATGGCCGCGCTGTCCGTGAAATCGGGATGGCGCCGCGCCAGCGCCATGAACGCGTAGCGCCATGATGCGTTCAAGTCCGTGGCTTGCCAGTCCATCCACTTTTCCACGTGGGCGCGCGCCAGCGGATCGGCCGGCAGCAAGTCGGTGCGCTGGTGGCGGCCCGCCAGGTAGCGGCAAATGGTATTGGATTCCCACAGCACGGCATCGCCATCGGCCAGCACCGGCACCAGTCCGTGCGGATTGAGCGCCAGGAAGGCGGGGCTGGCCGTCGCGCGGCCGGTGCCCAGGCCCCACTCTTCCAGTTCATACGGCAGACCGATTTCCGCACAGGTCCACAGCACTTTGCGGACATTGATCGACGGGGCTTTACCAAGGATTTTCAACATGGCGTCAACGATGAGGGGGATGGGACACCCAGTATCACATCGATACGAAAAGGAATAAATCCCGTACTATTTACAACATCGTGAACTGGTAATTAATAATCATGGACAAGATGCGCAGCATGGAAGTGTTCGTGCGGGTGGTGGACGCCGGCAGTTTCACGGCGGCGGCTGGCCAGTTGGCCATTTCCACGGTGATGGTCAGCAAACATATCGCCGCGCTGGAAAAACTGGTGGGCGCGCGCCTGTTGCACCGGACCACGCGCAGCCTGAGCCTGACGGAAATCGGCGAGCGTTATTGCGACGAGTGCCGCCACATCCTGCAACTGGTGGCCGCGGCGGAAACCGGCGCGCAAGCGATGCGCACCACGCCGCGCGGCATCATCAAGCTGAGCGCCCCGGCAGCTTTTGGCGGCCACTGCCTGGCGCCCGCGCTGGCGGATTACCTGGCGCGCTATCCGGACGTCAGCGTTGAACTGGATTTATCGAACCGCCTGTCGGACCTGGTGGAAGATGGCCTGGACGCCGCGATCCGCATCGGTTATCTGAAAGATTCCGCGCTGGTGGCGCGGCCGCTGCGGCCCACGCGCATGGTGATCTGCGCGTCCCCCGCTTACCTGGCGCGGCGCGGCACGCCGCAAACCCCGGCCGACCTGGACCGGCATGATTCGCTGGACTTCCAGCACTGGCGGCGCGACGTGCGGTGGCGGCTGGAAGGCATGGGGCCCGGCGCGCCATTGCCGGTATCGCGCCTGCGTTCGAACCAGGGGCCGGCGCTGCGCCAGGCCGCGCTGGCCGGTCTGGGGCTGGTGATGCAGGCCGAAGTGGTGCTGGCGGACGATATCGCGGCCGGCAGGCTGGTGCCGGTGCTGCCGGACTACATGCCGGCGCCACGGCCGATGCACTTGTTGTACCCGCGCGACCGCCAGGCCACGCCCAAGCTCAGCAGTTTTGTGGAGTTTGTGGTGGAGCGTTTTGGCGCTTGATGTACCAAGTGAAGTGTCAAATTAACTACATCCATATCATCTATGCAATGCAACAATGATTGCTACACGCCAAAAAACCCTTTAGAGTGAGGGGGTTAGCCGTTCCAGACTTGTAAGCCTTGCCATGCCTGCCCGACGTGGCGCCTTCCCCAGATACACCATGACCCTGAAATCGTTCGTGCGTACCGGCTTGCCTGCCGCGTGCGCGTTGCTGGCCCTGACCGCCCTTCCCGTTCACGCGCAGACCGCGCAAAAAATGTCGGCTGCCGAAAAGCTGAAGCAGGAAGTCGCGGCCGCCATCGCGGCGGCGAACGCCGCCAAGGGCGACGCCACCACCGGCACGATCGAAGCCGCCAAGGCGGAAGCGGAGCGCCAGGCCCGTATCAAGGAAGCGCTGGCGGCGCCGACGCTGTCGCCATCGGCGCTGATGCGCGGCGCGGCGGCGCCCGGGACACCGGGATTGCCGGCACAAGGCGCCTCAGCCACCGCGGCCGCCGGCGCGGAGCAGGCCACGCCCGCCAGCCCGGACGCGCAGGCGCCCGCCGCCCCGGCCGGGCCGGAAACCGTGGCGATGGGCGCCGAACAGCGCCTGGCGCTGGTGATCGGCAATTCGGGCTACAAGACCTCGCCGCTGATCAACCCGGTCAACGATGCGCGCGCCATGGCGATCAAGCTGCAGCAACTGGGCTTTACCGTCATCAAGCGCGAAAACGCCAGCCTGGAAGAAATGATGTCGGCGGTGCGCGAATTCGGCAACCAGCTGAAAAACGGCGGTGTCGGCCTGTTTTATTACGCCGGCCACGGCATCCAGGCCAAGGGCGTCAATTACCTGGTGCCGGTTGACGCCAACATCGCGCGCGAAGATGAACTGGCGACGCGCGCCTACAACGCCAACGAAGTGCTGGAAAAGATGGACACGGCGAAGAACCGCATCAACCTGGTGGTGCTCGATGCGTGCCGCGACAACCCGTTCGCGCGCAGCTTCCGCTCCGGTGCGCGTGGCTTGGCGGGCATGGATTCGACGCCGAAAGGCACGCTGGTGGCGTATGCGACCTCGCCAGGCTCCACCGCGTCCGATGGCAGCGGCGCCAATGGGCTGTATACGGCGCAATTGCTGGCCGCGATGGCGGAACCGGGCGTGAAAGTCGAAGACGTGTTCAAGCGTGTGCGCGAAGGCGTGCTGTCGGAATCGGAAGGCAAGCAAACGCCGTGGGAAATGTCGTCGATTACCGGCAATTTCTATTTCAACCCGACCGCCGAGCAGCAATCGCAACCGGTCGTCAGCGCCGTGCCGGCGCCGCGCGTGGGTGCGATGGCGCGCAACGCGTCGCAAACGCTGATTCCACGCAAGCTGATTGAAAACTACCAGCTGGCGGGCAATTTCGCGATCCAGTCCGGCGCGGCGCAGGGCGGCTTTTCCGCCAGCGGCCACCATTTCGCGCTGGTCACCGGCGACAAGACCCTGCACGTGTGGAATACCGACACCGGCATGGCAACGGTGACGGAACCCGGCTACGGCGTCTCGTCGATGTCGGCCAACCGCCGCTACCTGCTGGGCCTGGCCGACAACGGCAAGGTCACCATCACGGACCTGCACCAGGAAGCGGCGCCGAAAGTGTTGACCGGCCTGCCGGCCGGCATCGCGAAAGCCGGCTTGTCGCCGGACGGCCGCCGCCTCGTCATCCATACGCGGGAAGAAGGCTTCCTGTTGTACGACGCGGAAAGCGGGCAGCGCATGGCCAAGCTCGACAGCGTGGACGGCGAACCGCGCTTTGACTTTGCACCGGCCGGCAACCGCTTGCTGACCTGGGGCAGCCGTGACAGCGCGATGAAGCTGTGGGACAGCGAAAAAGGCAGCAAGGTGGCGCGCATGAGCGACCACTGGGACCCGGTGGCGCTGACGCGCTTTTCCCGCGACGGCGCTCTCCTGATGAGCGCGGCGGCCAATGACAAGGCCGTGATTTTCCGCATGTCCGATGGCGACAGTGTGCGCCGCTTCAATTTCGGCGATGGCAATCCGGTGCCGCAGTTCGCCGACTTCTTCCTGGACGGCAAGCGCTTGCTGGCCTATGTGCTGCGCAGCGCGCGCCAGGAACTGGGCGCGGTCATGCACCTGGGGGTATGGGATACGGCCAGCGGCAATTTTGTTGGCTCCCTGCTGGGCGATGGCATCACGGTGCGCAATTATCGTTTTTCGCCGGACCGTTCGCGCCTGTTCGTCAATGCCGGCGACCGCAACCTGTACGTGTTCGACATGAACAACCTGAAGCGCCTGTCGACCCTGGCCGGCGCGGAATTGCTGCACGTGTCGCCGGACGGCCGCCGCGCCATCGTCAAGGGCGCCGAAGGCGTGCGCCTGGTCGATGTCCAGACCCTGTCGCCGCTGGCGCGCATGCCGGGCCAGGTCAGCGCCTACATGTCGGCCAAGGGCGGCCTGTTCGTGACCAGCACGGAAACCGGCTTGCTGACCTTGTGGAGCCTGGAAAACGGCGACGCCATCGGCCACCTGAAAGGCCACCTCGATGCGATCACCGGCGCCCTGTTCTCGGACGACGGCCGCCGCCTGGTGACGATCGGCACCGACAACGTGGCCAAGCTGTGGGCGCTGCCGGACATCCGCGAAGCGAACCAGCTGGTCAAGGACCAGTTTGAATCGAGCGCGGAATACCACAAGCGCATGAGCAACTGGACCTCGCCCTACAGCGCGCTGGCCCACCTGGTCGGCTATAACGCCGATACCCAGACCTATTCCGTGAAAGTGGGCGACGTCGCCATCGACGTGCCGTTCGACCGCGACGCCGCGCGCAAGCTGATGGGCCAGCGCCAGGCCATCGTGACGGGCAACCTGCGCTTCTTCGACGTCGAGCAACTGGTGCTGGCCGATGCGAAGCTGACGAAGCTGCCGTAAGACCCCGGAATATCCGATAATGCGTGGATAGCGCCTGGCCTGACCTGGCCGGGCTTGAACTCAATGCGTCCACAGGGTATGTATGCACGTCCTCTCTGTCTCCATCGATAACCTGCGCTCGATTGCCAGCGCCCGGCTTGCCCTGAACGATCCCGCCGAGCGGGGCATGCTGTATCCGAATGTGAACGTAATCCTGGGAAACAACGGTGCGGGCAAGAGTACCTTGCTGCGCGCCATTGCGATGGGCATCCTGGCCCCCAACCTGGGGGATTCAGGCTACCGGCCTGATTCCATGGTGCGGCGTGTCCCGGCCGCGCATGGCCGTTCATCCAGGACCAAGCCGGCCAAATCTGCATTGCCTGCCACCGGGCGCGCCGAGGTGATGCTGGCGCTGCATACGCAGGACTGGCCGGCCAACAGTGCGAAGTTGCCGAAGAAAGGCAAGCTGGCGCTGGCCGGTGAAATTGCCGTGCGCGGTGACTTTGAAAGCTTTCAATGGGTGGATGTGCCCACGCAAGCCGTTGCCGCCCAATTGACCGACACCTATTACCAGCGCCAGAGTTCCGCGTTTTTCCTGGCCGGGTATGGCGCGACGCGCCGTGTGGAAACGTCGGAGCGCCTCGACCCCACGGCGCGCGACAAGGCGCGCGCTCCCCGCTATGCGCGCGTGGCGGGACTGTTCGAAGATCATATTGCATTGATTCCGCTGGAATCGTGGCTGCCGGATTTCCAGAAGCGGAACCGGGGCCGCTATACGCAAGTGATTCATCTGATCAACAAGCTGTTGCCACGTCATTGCCGCCTGGCCGATGCACCGCCGGATGGCGCCCAGCGCGACTACCTGTTTGAGATGGATGGTACGGTGGTGCCGTTTCGCGCGCTGTCGGATGGCTACAAAGCGTATATCGGCTGGATCGGCGACATGCTGTATCACGTCTGCATGAACAGCCCAAGCGGCAAGAAGCTGGTCGAGAACCATGGCGTGGTGCTGATCGATGAAGTGGATTTGCATTTGCATCCCGAATGGCAGCAGACGGTGTTGCCGACGCTGTCGAAGGCGCTGCCGAATGTGCAATTTATCGTTACGACGCATAGCCCGCTGGTGGTGGGGTCGCTGGAAGCATCCAACCTGTTTGTGCTGGAGGTGACGGCGGACGGTACGCTGGCGACGCGCCGCCCGGAGAAAGTACACGGCGCCAGCGCTGAGCAAATCCTGTTGAGCCCGTATTTTGGCCTGGAAAGCACGCGTTCGCGTGAAGTGGCAAAAGACTTGCGCAAGCTGGCGGACCAGGCGACTGGCGACGACCCGAAAGCCGCGCTGGAATACCTGAAGTTGCTGGCCAAGAGGAAGATCGCGTCGTGATCGCCTATCCGATCGACCCGGCGGAGTTAATTGCCCGGATTGAGAAAGAAAAACCAGGCTGGCTGGCGCGCGCCCGCCTTCGCAAGGAGGAATACGCGCAGGCCAGGGCGTATACGAAAAGCACCGAATTCTGGGGCGAAATCAAGGGTGTGTATATCGCCTTGCAGCATGAAAAATGCGCGTACTGTGAAATGAAGCTGGCGGGCAAGCAGTATGCGTCCAAAGTACATGAAGTCGAGCATTTCCGGCCCAAGAGCCAGGTGAGCGCATGGCCGGGTGATAACAAACGCCTCAAGGGTTATACGGCGCCATGCGCGACAGGCAGCGTCAGTGCGACCGGTTACTACCTGCATGCCTACAACCCGTTTAATTACGCGATTGCCTGCACGCGCTGCAACTCCAGCCTGAAGTCTGATTATTTCCCGGTGCGCGGCACGCGCAATTTCCATGATGACGACGCCGGGCTGCTGCGCTCGGAAGATCCCTTGCTGGTGTATCCGATCGCAGGACTGGATACGGATCCGGCGGAATTGATCACGTTTGTCGGCGTGCTGGCCGTGCCAGTCCATGCCCATGGTCCGCAATATGAACGGGCCGAGGTGACGATCCGCTTTTTTGACTTGAACCATGAGGATTTGACGACGCGCCGCGCCGAAGTCGTCGCGTCATTGTACCTGGCGCTCAGGGGGCGTGAGTTGGCGGTGGACGCGGCGGACATCGCGGATTTCGGCGATGGCATCGCGCACTACCTGAGTCCGGCCACAGGCTTTTCAGCCTGCGCCGGTGCTTATCACGCGCTGTACAAGAAAAACCGCAAGCTGGCCGTGCAAATCGGGCGCGAAGCGCAGAAGCTGCTGCCGCGCTGATTACATCGGACCGCCCGGCCCTGGGCCACCGGGCCCGCCCGGACCGCGCCCGCCTGGCGCGCGGTTGCCGCCGGCGCCGCCAATCCGGTACGACAGCCCGATATACACGATGCGCCCGTCAAAGCGGCGCAGCGACTGTTCCTTCAACAAGTCGGTATCGGTGACGGATGCCATCTTGTTGGAATTGAAGAGATCGGTCACGTTCAGCACCAGGCTCAGTGCCGGCGTCAGCGTGTGGCGCAGGCTGAAGTTGGCGGTGGTGTTGGGCTCGCGGTAACCCTGGCCGGTCAGCGTCTTGCCCTGCGCCTGCACCATGAATTGCAGCTGGTCTTGCGGCGTGGGCTGGTAGTTCAGGCGCAGACGTCCGCTCAGCGACGAGGCGCTGCGGGTTTCGCCGGTCGGGGCGCCGCTGCTGTCGAGGATGCGCTGTTCGCTGCGCGCCAGGTTGCCGCTGGTGTTCAGGGTCAGACCCGGCATCAGCTTGCCGTTGACAGTGAATTCCAGGCCGCCGGACGAACTGCCGGGACCGTTGCCGCGCGTGGTCAGCAGCACGGTGTCGCTGATGAACACCTTGCGTTCCAGGATCGCGTCATCTTCCTTGCGGTAATAGCCGCGCAGCGCGGTTTCCAGGCCGGCGATGCGGGTTTCATAGCCGACCTCGAACGAATCCGTCCGGGTTGGTTTCAACTGCGGATTACCGGACGACACATTGAATTCGTCGCGGTACACCACGAACGGATTCAGGTCGCCCGCATTCGGGCGGCGCAGCCGGTGGGCGTAGGAAAAGCGCAGGTTGGCGTCGTCCGATACCTTGTAAGTCGCAAAGAAACTGGGTATATAGTTTATATAATTGTTCTTCGCCCGGATGCCGCCGGTCACCTGGTTCAGGTCGATATTGGTATGTTCCGCGCGCAGGCCGGCCTGCGCACCCCACTGGTCGTTCAGGCGCAACTGGTACGAGCTGTATAGCGCGGTCACCGCTTCATCGACTTCAAACAGGTTGGTGCGCGCCGGGTTGATGGTTGCCGTGCCGTTGGACAGGATATCGGCATAGTACGCATCGAAGCGGTTGCTGTTGCGCGCGACTTTCCAGCCCGCCTTCAGCATGCCGCCCCATGCCGGCGTTTCATAGTCGCCAGTGAAATCGACGATGCGGTTGTCGGTGTCGTTGCGCTGGCGGCTGTGCGTATCGAACCGGCCGGGCGGCGTCACCGCATACACGCTGGTGTAGTCGCTGGCGCTGGTATTGTCGGCGGACGATACGCGCAAGTCGACTTTCAGCGCCTCGCCATCGGTATCGCCCTTGTGGTCCCAGCGCGCGCCCCACGCGTAGTTCTTGCTCTCGCCTTCGCGCAGAGAGGTGCGGACGTAATCGCTGATGGTGGTCTGGCCCGGGCCCGTGTTCAGGTAATGGTCGCGGCCGCGCTGGTCGTTGTCGCGCTGGTTGTACGACAGGCTGCCATTGAAGGTGTCGTGCAGGCCGTGGTTGTAGCTGACGGCGCCGTTGACGCCGGCGGAATCATTGAGGCCGGCCGTTGTTGATTGCTGCTCGCTGTGCGTGGGCGCGCCGTTGCGGCTGTCGATGCGGTCGCGCACCGAGTCGCCATGGGCGTTGCGGCCATCGTGGCGCACGTGCGCGCTGCCCTGGAAGCCCCAGTAGCCTTCGTTGTAGCTGCCGGACACCGACGAGTTGTAGCGCCCCGCCGTCCCCGCGTTGGCGTTGACGGCGGCGAAGCCGCCCGGCTTGCGGTTGCGCCGCATGACCAGGTTCAGGATCGGGCCACCGCCGCCCTCATTGCCGAACTGCGCGCCGGGGTTGTTGATGACCTCAATCGAATCGATGTCTTCCGCCGCCAGCGCGTTCAACGTGGCGCCCCGGTTATCGCCCTGCAGCATGGCGGACGGTTTGCCATCGATCAGGATTTGCACATTGGTGCTGCCGCGCAGCGAAACCGAGCCGTCCGGATCGACCGCCACCGATGGCACGCTGTTGAGCGCATCGGCCGCCGTGCCGTTGCTGCTGGCGATATCGGATTTGACGTCATACACCTGGCGGTCGATGCGGCCAGTGGGGCGTTCCGCCGCCACCGTGACGGACGTGATGTCCACCGGCTCCGGCTGCGCCGGCTTGGGTTTTTCCTTCGGCGGCGGCGTTTTGCCGGTAATGGTGACTTCAGGCGCGGTGGGCAGCGTGCTGGAAACTTGCGCCATGGCGGCAGGCGTGGCCGACAGCAGCGCAAGGGCGATGCTGGTGAAGCGTGGAGTGCGGGTCATAGTGGTCGGCGGGCGGCGCCGCAATGATGCCAAAAACCACAAGCATAGTTCCAATGAGAATCACTCGCAAATGAGAATTACTCATATTTACGATTATTTAGAGACTATGTCCGGCTTATGTCCCGCTTATTTCCCGCATGTTTCAAAAATCAGCGCAGCAGCGAATACAGCACGATACCGACCACCACGGCGGCCACCATGACGATCATTTCACTGACAAAAAAGCCGATGGCGCCGCCCAGCAGCGACATGCCCGCCACGGCCGGTGTGCCGTAGGACAGCAGCACGGGGTTGGAAATCGTCGCGTAGCAGGCAAAGGCGGCCGCCAGCGCGGCGCAGGCGAAGCGGCCCAGCAGTTTGGTGGAGCGCGTGACTTTGACGCGCTTGCGCGGCGCCGGTGCGGCTGCAGTGGCGGCCGGGGAGGCGGGGACGGTAGGTTTCGTACTTTCCATCCCGATAGCATACACCGCTAGAATAGGCTTTTGAATATCAAAAACGCCATGAGCCAGCCCATCCCCGAAGCCGCATCCCGCCTGCGCGATGCCATTGCCGAAGCCACCGATGGCCTGGTGGACCGTGAACACCTGGCGGAATTACTGATCCTGGGCGCGGTGGCGCAGGAACACTTGCTGGTGATCGGTCCGCCCGGCACCGCGAAAAGCGCCGTGGTGCGGCGCGTGGCGCAAAGCCTGGACGGCCAGTATTTCGAATACCTGCTGGGCAGGTTTACCGAACCGTCGGAACTGTTTGGTCCCGTCAACCTGAACAAGCTGCGCGAAGGGCTGGTGGAAACCGATACCGCCGGCATGTTGCCGGAAGCGGAAATCGCCTTCCTCGATGAAGTGTTCCTGGGCTCCACCGCGATCCTCAATACCTTGCTGGGTGTGCTCAACGAACGCCAGTTCCGGCGTGGCCATACGCGCATCCGCTGCCCGCTGCGGGTATGCGTGGGCGCGGCCAATGGCTTGCCGGAAGACGAAGGGCTGGCGGCGTTTGCCGACCGCTTCCTGCTGCACGTCTTTGTCGACGCCGTGCCGGACCACCGGCTGGAAGACTTGCTGGCGGGCGGCTGGCAAGTCAATCACCGCGGCGTGCAGGCACGCGCCGGCCTGGCCAGCCTGGATGTGCTGAACCGCGCCGTGGCCGGTGTCGGGATGGATGGCGTGCGGGGCGAACTGGCGCAGGCGATCCGGCAACTGCGGCAAGCCGGCATCACGCTGTCGGACCGCCGCATCGTCAAATCGCAGCAATTGATCGCCGCCGCCACCGTGCTGGCGGGGCGGCAGACCGCCACCCGGGCGGACCTGTGGCCGCTGCTGTATGCGATTCCCACCCAGGCCGGCCAGCAGGGCGCACGTGAAGCACTGCGCGACGTGCTGGCCGACGCGCGCCATCCGTTGCTGCGCACCGTGGTGGAAGTGGCGGCGCAGCAGCCATTGTCGCGCGTGGCGCGGCTGGCGGCGGCGGCCGACAGCCTGCTGGCCGGTCCGGCGCCCGGCGCCGACGTGGAAGCGCTGCTGCGTGAAATCGATGCGAATTTCGAGACCGGCCAGCTGCCGCCGGAACTGGCCGGCCGCCGTGCCAGCCTGGTCGATGCCGTGGGCCGCGCAGGATGACGGTGCTGCACTGGATAACCCGTGACGACGCGCTGCCGCCGTGCGGCGCCGTCGCCGTAGGCGCGGCCGTGGCTGGGGTGCTGGCGCAGTTGCGGGAGCGGCCAGCCGACGCGCTGGCGCCACTGTCCGCCGTGGCGGCGCGCGGCTTGCTGGTGGTGCTGGGACCGGCCGATGCCTTGCCGTGGACCGATGGCGTGCGCTATTGCGCGGCCGAACCTTCTGCGCCGATGCTGTGGCTGCCAACCCATATGGCGCTTGGCTTGCCGGCCGAGCTGGTGCAGGCGAACCTGGCGCGGCGCACGCCGCAATGGCCGGCGCTGCTGTGGCACGAACCCGAACAACTGCTGCCGCTGGACGGCGCCATGGTGCTGACGCCGGCGCTGCTTGGCTGGCTGCACGAGGCGTGCCTGTGACCTTGCCGGCTGCCGTGGATCCTGTGATGGCCGACGGCGCGGCATCGCAGCCGGCGCCCGACGCGTTGCCGCCCGCGCTGGCGCCATGGAGCGGCTGGCTGGCGCTGCTGGCGCCGGACCTGGCGCGGCCGCTGGGCGACTGGCTGCTGCGGTTGCAGCCGCTGGTGGGCCGCCTTGGGATGGTGACGGCGCGCCCCGACGATACGCCGCAGGGCGTGGGGGACCTGGTGCGGCGCGGCCACTATGAGCGCATGCTGCTGAGCGAGTGGGCGATGGCCGATGCGGAACCGGATGAATTCATCCGCCGCACCGCCGGCGGGGAATTGCTGTTCCTGGGGCCGGAGCGCAAGGGACCGAAGCGGGCGGCGCGCAGTGTGGTGCTGTTTGACGCCGGGCCGTCGCAACTGGGGGAACCGCGCCTGGCGCATATGGCGCTGCTGATCCTGCTGGCGCGCCGCGCGCGGGACGCGGGCGCGCAATTCGAATGGGGCGTGTTGCAGGCGCCCGGTGTCTTGCATACGGCGACAGGAAAAACCGGCTTGCGGCGCTTGCTGGAAGCGCGCACCCTGGAGTTGCCAACGCCGGCACATGCCGCTGCATGGGAGCAGGCGCTGGGCCGCGACGTGTCCGATTGCTGGGTGGTGGGCGATGGCGGTGCCAGACCGGCGCAAGCGGCATCTTCCGCCACGATTGCGGCCAGCCTGGCGTCCGATACGCTGCGGGTGGTGCTGGCGCAGCGGCGTGGCGCGCAGCCGGTGCGGCACGTGACATTGCCGTTGCCGCCGCCGGCGCTGTGCGTGCGGCTGCTGCGTGAACCGTTCAAACCGCTGCCAGCCATGGCGTCCAGTAAGCGCAAGCTGGCGGGGACATTGTCGGTGAAGCAGGCGCCGCGTTTTGCCGTGGGCGGCGGCGTGCTGGCGGTGCCGATGGTGGAGGGCGGCGCTGTCATGTTTCATGCGCCCAAGGCGAAGAAAACCGGCGGCGGCAAGGTGCGCCACGCGCAGCGGCGGGCCGGCAGTGAAACGCTGGCGGCGGCGGCCTTCGGCAAAGCGTTTGCGACGCTGTCCGGCGACAGCCGCCAGCTGCAATTTACCGGCTTCCCGGGCAAGCTGTTTTCACATGGCGCGCTGGAAGCCGTACGGCCGCCACTGGAACAATTCCGCGTGCCGCCTGGCAGGGGCAGCTGGCTGCCGCTGTTTTTCCTGCGTGAACCCGGTGCGCTGGAACATGTGGAACATGTGCTGACACTGGATATCGATGGCCGCCTCGCGTGCTGGACCTTGCGCGCCAAATCAAGGAATTCGCAGCACCAGGACATCCGGCTTCCGGCATTCAACCGGATGGCGTACAAAGTGGCGGGGGCGGCGCAATTCCACAACTGCCTGGCCTATGGCTGCACGGAAGATGGCGCGACCCATTTGTACCAGTGGCATCCGCCCGCGCTGCCGCGCAAGGTGGCCAGCATCCCGCATGGCGGCGGGGCGGCGCTGTTCGGGTCTGGCGGCCATTGGCAGGGCGCATCGTGGGACGCGCTGGCCGCGGTGCAAAGCAGCGCAACCCGGTGGTGGGTGGGCGTGATCGGCGATGTGCAGCGCGGCGCCCTGGTGACGGTGGAAAAGGGGGAACAAGTGCTGGGTGTGGCGAGGTCGAACGGGGAGCCTGGCCTGGTGGTGCTGGCGCCAAACCGCATGGGGATTGCCTTCCGCACGCAACAGGAACGCCGCACGCTGGTGACCGCGCAGGAACGTATCGGCCAGGCCGCGATGGACGCTGCCGATGGCACGCTGGCATGGGTCGGCTACCGCTCGCTGGCCGTCACCGTGCGCGCGATCGATGCGGAGCTGCCATCGCTGCACGTGGTGCCGGAGGCCGCCGATGCGTGATCCCGCCACGGTCATCGGCCGCCCGCTGTTTGACGGCATGCACAGCGTGCGCGCGCTGTGGTTTGATCCGCTGCTGTGCGGCGAAGCCGTGGTGCGGCGGCGCGTGCTGGCGCACTGGCGCGGCGGTGCGCGGCTGTACCGCGTCGATAACGGCTACTTGCTGGAATGGCCGTCGGCGCAATTTTTACACTGTGGCCGCCTTGACGCCTTGCCGCTGTGCGACCAGGGGCCGGTGCTCAGCAGTGCGCCGCTGGCGCGGCATGAGCTGCAGGCCGCGGTAGAGGGCACGGTTTGGCTGGTGCGCGGCGCCTGCGCCCACAGCCATGTGCTGGCGCAGTGCGAACGGGTCGATGCATCGGCATGGCTGCAACTGGAGGCGGTGCCGCTGCGTGTGCCGCTGGCGCCGGGTGGCGGGGAGCTACCGGATGCACTGGACGTGGCGCGCCTGTCACTGCGCGATATCGTTGGCGATGCGGTGCCCGCGCCGGGTGCGGAGCGCGCCACATTCCTGCGGCAGGTTGCCGAGGCCATGGCGCGCAAGGCGGAAGGCGACAGCGCTGCACGCCGCAACAAGGCCCGCCGCGATGGCGCCGGCCGCCAGGCGCCGGCCGGGCGCGGCGCTGGCCAGCACCATGCAGGCATCGATTCGGCGCTGGCGGCCGCCGCCGGCATGGTGCTGGCGCCGCTGGGTATGCTGGCCGGCTGGCTGGTGTTGAAACTGGGCCGAGCGGCCGGCGTGGGGCGAGGTGGCCGCAGCGGCGGCGAGGACGGCGCGCAGGGTGTGGGCGCCGCCGGTGGCACAGGCGGCACGGGCGGAGGGGGAGGTGGAGACGGTGCGGGCGCCGGTCATGGCGGTCCGTCGCTGGGCGAGCGCCTGGCGCAACTGGCCGCCCGGGTGGCGGCATACACCCGCGTGGCAGGCTTGCTGGGCTGGCGCCAGGCCGGGTATCTGCGCAAGACCATGGCGATGTTCGACCGGGGCGATTTGCATGAAGCGCTGCGCCATGCGATTCCGCTGAGCGCCTTGCATGACAGTCAGCCGGGACGCAAGGCGCTGGGCGTGCCGGGGCCGCGCAGCGACCTCAGTATCACGGCGGGTGGTGGCGGCGCCACCATCGGCGTCAGTGGCGATGTCGAATTTTACCTGCGCCAGTGTTACCGGCGCGCCTATGAACGGCTGGCGCGTGAAGGCCGTATCGATGAAGCCGTGTTCGTGCTGGCGGAATTGTTGCGCGAACCACAGGAAGCCGTCGATTACCTGGAGCGCCATGGCCGCCTGCGGCAGGCGGCGCAACTGGCGGAAACGCTGGAGTTGCCGGTGGAACTGGCGGTGCGCCTGTGGTGGCTGGCTGGTGAGATCGAGCGCGCGGTGCGCTTGTCGCGGCTGGGCCGGTGCCAGGGCGCCGCCGTGCTGCTGCTGGAGAAAAAGCAGTTGCATGAACAGGCGGCGGCGCTGCGCCGGCAGTGGGGGCAAGACCTGGCCGCGTGTGGCGCCTTGCTGGACGCGGTGGCGGCAGTCTGGCCGTTGCCCGACGAACGGGACAATACCGTCGCTTGGCTGCAGGCGGCCGAACTGGCGGGCGGGGAGCTGGGCGTGCGCGCGCTGGTGCGCAAGCTGGTGCTGTTGCCGGACAGCCTGGCGGACAGCGAACCCGCGATTGCTGCGCTGCTGCAGGCCGGTGGCGAAGAGGGCGCGCTGTTGCGCTCGCGCCTGGCGGTTGAATTACTGGCGCAGGAAGAACACTCGGCCGCCACGCGGCGCCTGGCGGGGGTCTTGTTGCGCCGCCTGCTGCCGGAGCGGATGGCCGGCGCCTGCCCGCTGTTGCGCGCGGAAATGCAAACACTGATCAACCTGGCCGAACCAGCCGGCCTGAAAGCGGACTTGCCCCACCTGAGTTTCAGTCACGTTCCGCTGCAAGCACTGCGCGAACGGGATGAACCGCTGTTGCTGCGGCTCGATGAACGGGGGCTGCAGGCGATCCACGATGCGTGCCGCCTGGCCGATGGTGGCATGCTGCTGGCGCTGGGCGAAGCTGGAGTCGTGCGGACCAGCCGCCTGGGCCGCACGCTGGCCCATTATTCCGTCGTCGCCCACCACCTGGTGCCGGCGCTGCATGGAACCCAGGCGCTGGCGCTGGCGCGGCGCGACAGCATGGTGCGGGTCAGCAAACTGGACCTGCTGACGGCGCGGGTCACGGATTCGATAGCACAGCCATTGCGGCTGTGGGCGTCCCACTACGATGGCATGGTGTGGAATGTGGTGATCGGCGACCGGCTGGCCGCCGTCGATGTCACCCAGGCGCAGCTGGCGCTGGTGTGGCAAGTGAATGATTTGCCGGGCCGGATCATGGCGCTGGCCGAACACCGCAAGGCACAGGCGCTGCTGCTCGATTGCGGCGACACGGTGCAGCTGTGGCGCTATGCGCTGCCGCAGCGCCGGCTATTCCAGCGCGATGTGTTCGACGCGCCGGACCGTGGCATCTGGCGGCTGTTGCCCGACCCCGGCCGGCCGGACCCGCTGATCCTGCGGCTGGCGCAACAGGATGACGGCGCCGTGCTGCAAGTGCAATCGGACCCGCTGGTGTATCCCATTGCGGTGCTGCTGGAGGGCGCCGTGGCGGCGCCGGTGGTCGATGTGCGCGACGGCTTGCTGGCGGTGCAGTGGACCGATGGCGGCGGCCTGTGGCGCTGCCGGGTGGTGACGCTGAACCGGGGCGGCGTGCTGGCCACGATCACCGTGCCGGACGCGCACGAGCCCCGTGTCCGCATGGATGACGAGAGCATCGTGATCCACGACCGGAGGGGGCGTTGCGCCGTGATTGATACCGCCACATCACAGGTGCGGCAAATGGCGATCGGCTGATGTCCAGAGCGATTTTTGCATAGTCACTATCCTGTGCAACTGATAGTTATCGGATCACATAAATCAATAATCGTATCAAAGTAATAAGGCTCTTGTTGATATCGCTTCACCTGAAGTAAGCATGTGGCAAGCCGTTTTTTACTGTGCTGAACCTCGGAGGTATCGCTGTAATGAGTCCGACTTTCCCCTTGTGGCCAGCGTCAGAGCTGTCGCCCATGCGGTCCGGTTATGAGTTGTTGACCAAGGCCGTGTCCGGTGTGCTGCGGCATGCCAGCGTGGATGTGCTGCCGCCGTTCGTGCGCACGCTGGGTTTGCCCCAGTCCGAACTGATGGCGGCGCTGGAATGCTGCCGTCCGCACGAAGCTTACGTGCCGGTTTCCGAACTCAAATATGCGGTGGTGGTGGGGACGGTGCCGCCGCTGTTCCATGAAGTGGTGGCGCATTTGATGGCGTCGCGCACGGCGGAAGCCGATGCGCAGCACGTCAACTGGCTGGCGCGCGCGATTGCCGCCGCCAGCCTGGGCAACCGCATGCTGTGGCAAGACCTGGGCCTGGCGGGACGCCATGAAGTGACGGCGCTGATGAAGCTGTACTTCCAGCCGCTGTTCCAGCGCAACGTCACGGACTTGAAATGGAAGCGGTTTATCTTCCGCGAGCTGGGCGACAAGCTGGGCCGGCATGACATGCATCCGCCCGGTTGCCACCGCTGCACGCAATACCGTAAATGCTTCGAGACGGGCCGGCTGGCGCCCCCTGCCGCGTCGGCGCAGAAACGGGCTGTCGCCGCGTAGAGGTTGTGAATACATAGCTGAGGCATGCAGCACCTGTCCGCACGCAATGGCGGCAAGCCTTCGGCTTACCGCCCTACGATGCTCGGCAAACCGTGTTATTCACAACCTCGTAGGGCTTGCGCCGGCGTGCGCCGTTCCGGCGGGCGGCATGTTGATGCGCTGGATGTTGCCGGCACAGGCGCCACCGCTGCACGAGATCAGCACAACGGCATCAGCAACGCCAGCTGGTGGGCGAATTCCGGCTGCCGCAGGGCCCACACGGTCCACGCGCACACGGCGGCCAGTACGGCCGCCAGCAACCAAAGCGCCCGGTGGTTCATGCCGGCTGCGCCCGCATGATGGCGCGATCGTCGATCGGCCAGTGCAGCGCGGCCGCGATCAGTCCCACCGCAACCGACGCCAGCCACATGATGTGGTACGACCCGGTGGCGTCGAATACGCGTCCGCCCAGCCACACGCCGAGGAAGCCGCCCAGCTGGTGGCCGACAAACACCAGGCCGAATAACGTCGAGATATAGCGCACGCCAAACACTTGCGACACCAGCCCGTTGGTCAGCGGCACCGTGCCCAGCCACGTGGCGCCCATCACGAAAGCAAACGCATACACGCTGGCGGTGGACAGCGGCAGCGTGGCAAACAGCAGCATGGCGCAAGAGCGCACCAGGTACAGGTACGCCAGCAAATGCTTGCGGCGGTACTGGTTGCCCAATTCTCCGCACACATAAATGCCGCCCACGTTGGCCAGCGCCACGATGGCCAGCGCCGCCACCCCCGTGTTGGCCGGCAGTCCCCGGTCCGCCAGGTACGCCGGTAAATGTCCGGCAATGAACGCGAGCTGGAAGCCGCATGCGAAAAAGCCCAGGTTCAGCAGCCAGAAACCCCGGTGCGACAGCGCTTCGGCGATTGCATGGCGCAGTGTCTGGCCACCCTGCTGCGCATTGCGCGCCGCCGCGCCGTCGTCCAGCGCATAGGCGAACGGCGCGGCAAACGCCAGCACGAACGCCAGCAGCACCAGCGCCACCAGCCAGCCCAGCGCGGAAATCAAGCCTTGCGTGGCCGGCACCATGGCAAACTGGCCGACGCCGCCGACCGCCCCGGCCAGCCCCAGGGCCCAGCCGCGTTTCGCCGGCGGCACGATGCGGCTCAGCGCCCCGTACACGGTGCCGAACGCGGTGCCGGACAACGCCAGGCCGATCAGCAGCCCGCCCGCCAGCGCCAGTTCCATGCCGGTCGCCGCATGGGCCATCAGGTACAGCCCCGCCGCATACAGCAGGCAGGCGCCGGCCAGTACGCGGCGCGAGCCCCAGCGGTCCGCAATCATGCCGGTCAGGGGCTGGGCCACGCCCCACACCAGGTTTTGCAGGGCGATCGCCAGCGCGAATTCTTCCCGGCCCCAGCCGCGCGCGGACGTCATGGGTAGCATGAACAAGCCCTGCACGTGGCGCATGCCCAGCGCCAGTCCCATGATGATGCCGCCGCACACGATGGCGGCCAGTGGTGATTTCAGCTTGTCCATGGTGCTCTCCGTCGTTGTTCGTCTATACCGTGACGCCAGCATAGCGAGGCGGGCGCCCGGCGCGCCAACGGTCATTTGGCATGCCTCCGATGCGCGCGGTGCATGTGACCGATGCGAATTCGCCGTTTGTCCCGCCGGGGCCGGCCGCCGACAATGCAGGCATTGGACACCGCCACGACAGCCAGGGAGGACATCATGGAATTCACGCTACACGCCGGGGAAAGCGCGACATTGGCGCCGGCCGGGACGGTACAGGTACGCTGCAAGGCAGGCTACCTGTGGATTACGGGATTCCGTAATGGCGCGGACGTGGTGCTGGGGGCGGGCGACAGCGCGCTGCTGCCGGCTTCGCAGCGGCATTATTTTTCCGCGCTGGGGCGGATGCCGCATGCGGCGTTTGAGTTGCGCCGCGAAGAGGATGTGGCCGGGGTGGTGTTGCGTGCGTTTGCGGCGGTGCGGGCATGGTGGCTTGCGCCAAGGCGGTAACCGCTCTGCGGGCCTGACGCAACGCGCAGGTTCAGGCCACCGCCATCAGCTGCGACGTCTGCGCCACCTGTTGCAGCAGCCAGTCGCGGAACACCGCCACGTCCGGGCGCGGGTGCGGCGCGGCCTGCAGCAGCCAGTAGCCATAGCCGTCGACCTGCATGCGCTGGTCCATCTGCGCGGCCAGGCGGCCATCCTTCAACATCGGCAACACCAGCGCCAGGCGGCCCAGCGCCACGCCGTGGCCCTCGATGGCGGCCTGGATCACCTGGTCGTACTGGTTGAAGTGCAGGTAACCCTTGGGCTGGCGCCGGTCCATGCCATGCGCGGCCAGCCACGGCGTCCAGTGCAGCCAGGTGCGGCCACGGTCATCGAGGTCCAGCAGCACGTGATCGAGCACGCCGTCCGGTTGGGCAAACGCGGTGGCCGCCAGCGCCGGGCTGGCCACCGGCACCACCGCTTCGCCAAACAGGTGCAGCGCATCGTCCGGCACGTGGGTGCGGCCGCCATAGCGGATCGCCAGGTCGACTTCATCCTGCTTCAAATCGACCAGGCGGTTGCTGGTGGCCAGGCGGATGTCGATATTCGGGTGCGCGGCCTGGAACGCGCCCAGGCGCGGCAGGATCCACAGCGACGCCACGCCAATGCTGGCGGAAATCGTCACGGGTTTGATGCGCTTTTCTTGCTGCAGGGCATCAGATAGGTCGGCCAGCTTGTCCAGCCACGGCGAAGCCAGGTGGAACAATTGTTCACCGGCTTCCGTCAGCGCAATGCTGCGGCTGTTACGGATAAACAACTGCACGCCGAGCCGCTCTTCCAGCGCCTGGATTTGGCGGCTGACGGCGGACTGGGTCAGGCACAGGTCCGCCGCCGCGGCAGTAATGCTCAAACGCCGCGCAGCTGCAACGAATCCGCGCAAGGCATCGAGGGGCGGCAGTGAAACTAGCCTGTTTTGCATCATCACTCCGGAAAAAATATATTTAACGCATTAGAATGCCAAAACCGACATTATGAGGGAGGTTGCGATGAGTGATTGCGATGTCATCACTGAGCGTCTCTTCGATGCACCGCGTGAGCGCGTGTTTCGCGCCTTCAGCGCCCCCTCCGTGCTGGCCCGCTGGTGGGGCCCGGACGGTTTCACCAATACCTTCAAAGTCTTCGATTTTGAACCGGGCGGCCTGTGGAAATTCACCATGCATGGCCCGGACGGTGTCAATTATCCCAATGAATCGGTTTTTTCGCACATCGCGCGGCCGGAACGCATTGAATTTGACCATGTGCTGGGTACGCCGTTCAAGGCCATCTTCGCGTTTATCGAGCAGGAAGGCAAAACCTTGCTGCACTGGACCATGCGATTTCCCACGGCGGAGACCTGCGCCAGGATGCGCGATTTCGTGCTCACCGCCAACGGTGAAAACCTCGACCGGCTGGAAGAGCAACTGGACCGCATGGATGGCCGCGCACCGGCCTGACCGGAGATGAGTTTGTCGTGCTGGCGAATGCCTCGGTGATGAACGCAGCAAGGCTGATGCGGCCATGTATCGCGGCAAGACCCACCGCAGTGGGATGCACCATAGCGGTTAGTGATCCATGGCGTGGTTGGACCTTGCTGCGTACAATACCGGCCAGGAGGTGCCATGACCAAACTGATGCTGGTGGAAGATGACGAACGGCTGTCGTCGCTGATAGCCGAATACCTGGTTGCAAATGAATTTGACGTGCATGTGGTGGCGCGCGGCGATGAAGCGCTATCGCGTTTCCATGCGTTCGTGCCGGACGTGGTGGTGCTGGACCTGATGTTGCCCGGCCTGCCGGGCAATGAAGTCTGCCGCCAGTTGCGGGCGGTCAGCCAGGTTCCGATCCTGGTGCTGACCGCGCGCGATGACAGCTACGACCAGGTGGCGTTGCTTGAGTATGGCGCCGATGATTTCGTCAACAAGCCGGTGCAGCCGCGTGTGTTGCTGGCCCGCCTGCGCGCCCTGCTGCGCCGCGCCGTCCCGGCCGTGGCGCCGGCCGCCGCACGGTCGGATCTGCTGAACTTTGGCGCGCTGGAAATCATCCTCACCGACCGCGTGGTGACCTGGCATGGCAAGCCGGTGCCGCTGTCGAATACCGAATACAAGCTGATGCTGGTGCTGGCCGAATCGGCCGGCACCGTCCTGTCCCGCGACGCCCTGCTGAAAAAAATGCGCGGCATCGAATTCGACGGCCTGGACCGCAGCATCGACAACAGCATTTCCAAGTTGCGCAAGAAATTCGATGACCACGATGGCGAGCGGATCAAGACCGTGTGGGGCGAGGGGTATTTGTTTTCGCCGTCGGCGTGGTAGTGGCGGCTATGGCGCCGCAGGCAACTGCCGCAGGTATTCCCCCGGTGGTTTGCCCACCAGCGCCGTGAATTCATTGATGAAGTGGGCCTGGTCGAAGTAGCCCAGGTCTTGCGCGAGTTGCGCGAGCTTGACGGGTGCGCCGGCCTGCAATTGCGCCACGGCTTCATGCATGCGGTAACGCTTGATAACCCACTTGGGACTGACGCCCACGTAATGCTGGAACAGGCGCTGCAGGCTGCGCTTGTTCAGGCCGGACTGCGCCGCCAGCGCTTCCACCGTCACCATGCTGGAATCGGCGGCGATGGCGGCCACCAGCGCATTGGCGCGGGCCACGTCGGCATGGATGGTCAATTGCGGCAGGCGCGCCAGCAGGAACGTTTCGGCGGCGGCGAACCGCGCTTGCACATCGCCGCATGAACGGATGTGCTCAACATAGTCCCGTCCCGCCGCCCCCAGCGCGGCATCCGGCGCCAGTTTGCTGTCCGCAATGGTGGCCAGCGGCGCGCCAAGGAAGGGCTGGAAACCGCCGGGACGGAACTTGATGCCGAAGGCGAAGCCCTGTTCGGCCAGCAGTTTCGTAAAGCGCGCTGTCTGCACACCATGGATGCCGGCCGCATTATGCTCGACCACGAAGTGCACATTCGGATGCGGCAGGGTTTCCTGCATCTGCGGCGGATTGCCCTGCATGTCCCACGCCACGTGCCAGTAATGCTCGACCAGTTCCGCCAGCGCCGCGCAGGGCGCCTGCCGGTCGTGACTGAACCGCCCTTTATTGAAACGGGGCACCAGCACGCCGCGCGGTTCATGCGCAGAAGGTGGTGTGGCGTGTCGCGTTTTTCCAATCATCCCGGATACATCATGGCGTCTACTGTGGGAAACGAATCTTACAGGAGCGGCAATGCAGCGCGTAGTTTCCCTCATTCTTATCGCCGCCTCGGTGGCAACCCATGCAGCCCATGCGGCAGGAGGCGGCACCATGCAAGTCAACGGCACATTCGACATTCAAATGACGCCGCAATCCGATGGCCAGCCCTGGGGCCGCCAGCGCCTTGAAAAAGTGTTCCATGGCCCGCTGGAAGGCGGCAGCATCGGAGAAATGCTGGCGGTGCGGACGGCCGTCAAAGGCTCGGCGGGTTATGTGGCACTGGAACAGGTCACGGCCACGCTCGAGGGCCGCAAGGGCACGTTCTTCCTGCAGCATTCCGGCTTGATGGAGAAAGGCGCGCCAACCCTGACAGTCAATGTGGTGCCCGATTCCGGCACCGGCCAACTGCAGGGATTGACGGGAACCATGACCATCAAGGCCGAAGGCGGCAGGCACACGTACGGCTTCAGCTACAGCCTGCCCTGACTAATCGGACGCCGGCGCAAACACCGGCGCCACCGCCAGCGGCGCATTCTGGCTGATCACCTGGCCCTTGTCGGTGGCGGCATCGAAGCGCACCGTCACGATACTGTAGGCGTTGCCCGCTTCGTCCGGGAAGGCCGGGCCGGCCACCGCGGGCAGCGCCGCGCCGCCTTTCCAGCGCACGTCGGCGTCCAGCTTCTTTGCAAACGTAAACCGCACGCCCACGCAGTGCTTGTCGCGGTAGCCGGCGGCATTCACGGTGCGCTGGAATTCCAGCGCCTGTTCGCAGGCGGCGCGCAATTCCGCACCCTCGTAGACGCCATCGGGCCGCACCATGATCGAGACGCGGGGCCGGAACACATAGGCGCCCAGCTTGCGGTTGATGGTCAGTACCGCGTTTTCGTCATACGCGGCTTTCAGCAACGGAAACACGGCGCGGCCCAGCGCATCCAGTGGAAGATTCAATTGCATGGTCTTGCCGGACAGGACCAATTTGAAATCAGCCGGCAGCGGGCTGCCATCGCGCGCGCTGGCCTGGTAATGCTGTTGCAGGAACTGCTTTGGTTTGCCGTATTTTTCAAACGCCACCATGCCGCGATACGCGTCGCGGTAACTGAGCCAGTCACGCTCTTGTTCCTGTGCCTGGGCGCGCGCAGGCGCCAAGGCCAGCGTGGCGGCCAGGGCGATGCATGCGGTCAGGGACTGGATCGGTGTCATGATCAGAAGCGGTAAGCCAGCGCGGTGGACACCGACACGCCGGTGGCGCGGTCGGTCAGGGGACTGTTTTTCGCGCCGCCGCGCAATTGCGTGACTTGCACATTGGTGGTCAGCAACCACGCGGGCGACAGCGCCCAGTTCCAGCGCGCACCGACGTGCAGATCCTTGATGCCGCCGGAGGGCGCGTAAGCCCATACGGGCGCCGGCGGCGCCATGAGCTGGCCGTCGATGCTCACCACCATCGCCGTGACTTGCAGCACATCGTCCGTGCGCAAGCCGAAGTAGCCGGTGTTGTAGGCGCGGTTGCCGACGGTGACGCCGGCCGTCAGCGACAGCCTATGGTGCGGCGCCAGCTCGATCGCGCCGCGCTGCAGGTCCGCCGTCCAGCGCAGGCCCTTGCGGTCTTCACCGGCGCCATACAGCACGCTGTTGGTCAGGCGCAGGCGTTCGGCCAGGTAATAGTTGAAGAAAAAGCCGCCTTCCGTGCGGGCGCCGATATTGCGCAAGCGGTAAGACATATTGAACCGCGATCCGGCCACGGTGGCCATGCCTGGCGGCAAGGTGATGCCTATATGGTCGGCGCTATTGAGCGATACGGCCGTATCCAGCACCGAGGAACCATCCTTGCTGCGGCCCGCATGCAGCGACAGCAGCGGGCCATATTCGATACCCGGCGTGGAGGACAGATGCCATCCCGCGCTCATGCCGGAAATGAACACGCCATTGCTCCAGCCGACTTGCAGCACCGGCATCGCGTTCACCTTGCGGTCTGCTCCCCCTTCGTAGTTCGGCGCCGAGCGCATACCGAGGCCGGCATACATGTCATAGCTGCCGTCCGGCATCAGGCCGGGTGAGGGTGCTTGCGCCCAAGCGGAAACGGCGCCGCAACAAGCGGCGCCGATCAGGAAGTGGTGGATGGACTTGCGCATAGTGGATGGATAGTCAAAGCCGGATGACGGGACAGGCCGTCATTCTAGCGTCCCTGCTCTCCATCCGTCTCCGTCAAAACTTCATCACGCTGGTAGAAAACACCACCGGCTCGTCGCTGCGCTCGATAATGACCACGTCGCCGGCGCCTTTCACGCCCATGATGCAATCGGTGGCCGGTCCGGGCGTCATGTTCCGCACGCTGGCGACCAGCTTGCCGCCGGCACGGTATACCCACGTGAACGTGGTCGACTGGCACGTCATGCCGAGGCCACCCCAGGCAAACAACACCGTCTGCGTGGAAAAGTCGATCGACGGCATCGGCGTAGCGGCGTCCACATACTGGCCCCACAGCTTGCGCAGCTTGAGTTCATCCGTTACCACCGCATTAAAGGGCGGGGTCGTATCAGTGGTGCTGAGTTTGGTTTCAATGCGCTTGAAGTCGACGGGAGTGGGTTTGATCTGTTCAAACTTGACCTGCTCGTACTTGTCGACCACTACGGCCGAGGCCGGGTAGGTGATCGCCGCGGTGCAGATGGCGTCCGGACGCGGCACTGCATACGAATATTCCACATGCAGCACGCCATCCTGCTCCGCAATGCGATCCACGCCCACGCCCGAGCAACCACTGGACGCGCTGCCGCCAAAGATGACCACCACCATCTGCTTGCTGAAATCGACCCACGGTTCGGGCGGCAGGTCGGTGAGGTTGGCATTGACGCGTTTCCACATCACGGACCATTCCTTGGCATCGCGCACCGTCAGGTTTTCGGCGGTGCTGTTGCCGGAATACTGGTTGATCATCAACCGCTCGTATTTCACGGTGTTGCCCAATTTGGGTTGCGGCGTCAAATCCACCACTTCGATCTTGTGCGAAGCGCCCAGGCCCAGGTCGGCCTTGTCGCGGTTCTTGACGATGGTGTCGAAGGTTTCGCGGTGGCGTTCATCGGCGCAGCTGGTGCGCGGGCCGGCGATCGAGTCGGCCGACGAGCAGCGTTTCAGTTCCGGCGTCGCGCCGTACAACACCTGCGAATACGAGGCATCGGCGCAGTTGCCGGCCACATCCCAGAACACTTGCGCATTGTCGATGATGTACAGGCGATTGAGCTTGTCGCTGCAGGCGGCGCCTTGCGCCATTTTGATGAAGACATTCTTGTCCACTTGCGCGGACGGATTCGGCTCGCCCACGGCGATGCCCTGGGCGCCAGGAACAACGGCGGCATTGATTGGCGAATCGCCCCCACCACCGCCGCAGGCGCTCAGTGAAACCAGCGCCGCCAGTGCCAGTGCCAGCGGTTCGAGTCGCAGGGATGAGTGTTTCAGTGCAGCCAGTTTGATCACGATGCCTCCTGATTGAAATTATTTGTCTTGAATACAACCATTTTAGGTGGCGGCGGGGCGGACTTCCGCTTCGAAATGTACGCGAATTGTCTAAAATTTGTAATTTAGGGCTTGCCCGAAGTTAACTCCGATAGTTAACTCTTATACAATTCGCCCCCATGCACCGCCTGTTCTTCCGCTTCTTCGTCCTGGTGATGCTGGCCATCGCAGGGGCGGCGTTTGCCGTGCATTTTGCGATCAGCCGGCTGTACGGCGATCCGCTGGACGATATCGCGCGGCGCCAGGCGGCGGCCCAGATATTCCTATTGCAGCACTACGTGGACCAGGCGCCGCCCGATGAATGGCTGGCGCGGCTGAACAAGGTGCGGGAAGTGTCGGACGTGCGCTATGACCTGGTGCCGCTGGCCCAGGTGCGCGCGGCGTTGCCGGACAGCCGCCATGCGGCGCTGGCGCAGGGCGAAGTCGTGATCGACGTGGCGAACAAGGCGTTTTACCGCCGTGTGGACCGGACGGGGGAGCGCTATGTCGGCAGCGAGGACGATGTGATCCACGCACAGGGACTGCCGATCGATACCTCGCAGGCGCTGTGGCAGGAAGCCTTGCGCTATGCGGTGGTGGCGCTGGCGTTGCTGGTACCGATTGCACTGTGGTCGCGCTCGCACTGGCAGGGTTTGCAGCAGCTGTCGCGGGTGGCCGACGAGGTTGGCGCGGGCCGGTTGTCGGCCCGCGCCGTCATGCCCCGCTCGGCCAGTATTTATCCGCTGGCCGAACGCATGAATGCGATGGCGGCGCGTATCGGGCAATTGCTGGATGCGCAGCGCAGCCTGCTGCATTCGGTGTCGCATGAAATCCGCACGCCGATAGCGCGCCTGGAATTCGGGCTGGAATTGCTGCGCGGCGCCGCCGACGATCCGGCGCGGGACAAGCGCATCGATGCGATGGAAAAGGATTTATACGAATTGAATGCGCTGGTCAGCGAATTGCTGGGTATGACGCGCCTGGACAGCGGGCAGCCCTTGCAGCGGCAGCCGTTCGGCCTGGCTGGCGCGCTGCGCGATTGCATCGCCGGTTTGCCGCCGGGCGCCGCCATCGATGTGCGCGTGGCGGACGAGCTGGGGACGATGGACGGCGATGCGCGGCTGCTGATGCGCGCTGTCGGCAACCTGGCGGGCAATGCCCGCAAGTATGCGGTGCAGCACGTGATGGTGGCGGCGGCGCGCTGGCCGGACCGGGTGGACATCACGGTCGATGACGATGGTCCCGGCATACCGCCCGACCAGCGCGAACAAGTGTTTGAACCGTTTTACCGGCTGGACCGCAGCCGCGACCGCAGCACCGGCGGTTTCGGACTGGGGCTGTCGATTGCGCGCAAGGCGGTGGCGCTGCATGGGGGCACGGTGCATGTGGAAGACAGCCCGCTGGGCGGGGCGCGGTTTGTCGTGCGCTTGCCTGTCGGTTCGCCTTAAAAGCGGGCCGTGACAGGCTGATGCTTGTTCCGCCCGACCCGCTCGAATTCTGAAATCACTTGCGCGCCAAACAGCAGCAAAGTCGCGCCGATTTCCAGGCTGAACATGACGACGATGGCGGTGGTCAGCGAGCCGTAGACGACGTTCACTTGCGACAGCGTCGTGAAATACCACACCAGCACATGGCGCGCGGCTTCCCACAGCGCGGTGGCGGTGACGCCGCCAATCAGCGCATGGGAAAACGACAGCCGCCCGACCGGCATCACCAGGTAAATCGACGTCAGCACCAGCACTTCGCCGGCCACGCCCAAGAGATACAGCAAGAAGCCGGACACGCCTTGCAGTGACCAGGCATGGCCGAGCAAGACCACTTCCTTTTCCCCCAGCACCTGCAGCACGCCCGCCGCCACCGTCACCAGCAGCGCGCCAATGCCCAGCGACAGGATGTAGCAGTAAGGTAGGATGGCCGAGACCAGGTAATGGCGGCGCCGGATCGCCACGCGATGCAGGAAGATCACGGACATCGCGTTTTCCAGCACGGTGAAGGCCAGGGAACTGAAAAACAGCATGGTGCCCGCCAGCACCCAGCCAATCACGCTGCGCTGCTGCAGGAACAGGCTGATTTCATGGACGATGGCGCGCGACTGGCCTGGAATCAGCCATTCCAGGTAGCGGCCGATGGTGCGCAGCAATTCCGCGTCATCGAACCAGTGCGACAGCACCACCGCCACCAGCATCAGCAGCGGAACGATTGATAACAGCGAGTAATAAGCGACCGCCCCCGCCAGCAGCAGTCCCTGGTTGGCGCGGAAGCCCTTGATGCACTGAAGCAAGAACGCCACGGGGTGGGCGGCAACCCAGGCGGCAGCCTTACGGTTGAGTATACGCATGCGACCATTGTACGCAGCCCAACCGTGCTGCGGCGTTCCGCATCCGGCAACGCGTGTCACTTTCTGGGGTCAGACCCCGA
Source organism: Pseudoduganella sp. GW821-FHT12E03 (assembly GCF_058807115.1). Classification (NCBI taxonomy): domain Bacteria; kingdom Pseudomonadati; phylum Pseudomonadota; class Betaproteobacteria; order Burkholderiales; family Oxalobacteraceae; genus Pseudoduganella; species Pseudoduganella sp. GW821-FHT12E03. The sequence continues at coordinate 495,224 of NZ_JBXAQJ010000004.1, forward strand.
ATGTGACAAAAGTGGACATTTCCGGGGAAAAAATGTCCACTTTTGTCATATATGGGGTCTGACCCCAGGGAGTGACATTGCGGGCTCGGCTTTGTTCAGCGCGTTGCCGCGCGGTTACGCTCGGCGATGTCGATATCGACATAACGCCAGCTGGTTTGCTCGACCGGATGGCGCTTGTAGTTTTTCAGCCACGGCTGGCGGATATCGGCGGAAATCGGGTGCGTCAGCACCACCCACGGGGTGTACGCGTGGATCAACTGGTTCATGTCGCGGTACAGGGCGCGCCGCGCCGGTGTGTCGTCCATGGCGCGCGCCTGTTCGTAGCGCTGGTTATACGCGGGCAAGTTGAAGCGCGCGTAATTGGCGCGGCCACTGTTGGGACCATACAGCAACTGGTAGTAATTCTCGCCATCGGGGAAATCGGCAATCCAGTTGGTCTCGAACATCATCACCTTGCCCAGCCGCGACGCCTTGATGATCTCGGTCTTCTTGTCGCTCTTGAACTGTACGCGCAAGCCGATGGCCTGCAGGCTTTTGCGCCACAACTCATCGCGCAAGCGGCCCACCGTGGTGGCTTCCGTGTGCATCGTCAGCAGCAGCGGGCGGCCATTGGGCAAGGTACGGAAGCCATCCTTGCCGGTCTTGTAGCCGAAGCGGTCCAGCAAGGCGCGCGCCAGTGCGGGATCGTACGCCACTGGACTGCGGTAGGCGGGATCGTAGCCGCGCACATTGGGCGGCAGCGGCGATTGCGCCGGCAGCGCCAGGCCTTTCTTCAACAGCGCGACATCTTCCGGCCCGTTATAGCTGAGCGCAATGGCGCGCCGCAGCGCAATCTTGTCCTTGCCAAAGCCTCCAATGACCGGATCGTCCATGTTCATCCACATGTAATACGTCTGCAGCACGGGAAAGGGCGACAATTCCATGCCGCGTCTGGCCAGTTCCGGCTTCAGTGCGGGGGCCGTGCTGTCGTCCAGCACCATGTCGCGCATGGATTCCGGCACTTGCTCGATATAGTCGAACTCCCCGTTCAAAAAGCCCAGCACGCGCGACTGGTACTCTTCCATCACCTTGACTTCGATGCGCTGCACCAGTGGCAAGCGTTTACCTTCCAGCTTGGCCGCATAGCCGCGCGTTTCCGCCGGGGTATCGGGGCCGGCGTGGAATACCGTGTCGCGGAAGCCGGGGTTGGCCAGCAAGGTGATCTTGTCGCTGCGCTTCCATTCGCCCACCATGAACGGGCCGGTGCCGACCGGATGGTTGCCCAGCTGGGCGCCGTACGCCTGGGCCGCTTCGCGCGCCACCACGCTGGTGGCGGGCGTGGCGAGGTAAAACAGGAAGTTCGGGTCGGGCTGGCTGAGGCGGATGCGCAGCGTGTAGCGGTCGACGGCTTGCAGGCCGGGGATGGCGGTGGCGATATCGAATTTTTTCTTCAGCGCCGCGTCGCCCGCGAGTTTGCCGTCGAACAGGAACAGCCACGGGGATTTCAGGGCCGGATCGTACAGGCGCTTAAGGCTGTAGACGTAATCGTCGGCCGTGACTTCGCGCCGCTTGCCCTTGAACACGGGATCGGGCGTGAAATAGATGCCGGAACGCAGGTGGAAGGTGTAGGTGACGCCATCCTTGTCCAGCTTTGGCATGTCGCGCAAGGTATTGGGCTGCAGTTTGACGGGGCGCGCCAGGTAGGCATAGCGCAGCAGCGGGTCGAACAGGTTTTCCAGCAGCGCCAGGGTGGCGATGTCGGAGGCGGTGGCGGGATCGAGCGCGGTTTCACCGGTGGACAGGAAGGTGCGCAAGACCTTGTCGTGCGGGCCGGGCGGCGCCAGCGGACGGTGATCGCCAGCCGCCGCACCCGGGCCGGCCAACAAGGTGGTCAATGCTGCCGCCGGCAGGAAAAGTCGGAAACGTGCCATTTTTATCGAAGATCGGGGTGCGGACATCAGGATACGGCACCGGCGGCCATGCGGGCTACCCGTATTTCTACGGACGGGCCTATACTTTCACACTTTGCATCCCGCGCATCCGTCATGTCCCTCAATTACATCTGGTCCGGCTTTTTCCTCGTCGGCTTTGCCGCCGCCCTGGCGCAATGGATCCTTCTCGGCGATAACGAGATCTTCAAGCGCATCATCGACGGCACCTTCGAGTCGGCGCGGATGGGGGTGATGGATATCGCGCTGCCGCTGGCGGGCGTCATGACCTTGTGGCTGGGTATCATGAACATCGGGGAAAAGGCCGGCGCCATCGGCTGGCTGGCGAAAATCATTTCCCCGTTCTTTTCGCGCATTTTTCCGGACGTGCCGAAAGACCACCCGGCCACCGGCCACATGGTGATGAATTTCTCGGCCAACCTGCTGGGCCTCGACAACGCGGCCACGCCATTCGGCCTGAAAGCCATGGAAAGCCTGCAAACGCTGAACCCGAACAAGGATGAAGCGAGCAATGCGCAAATCATGTTCCTGGTGCTGCACACGTCGGGCCTGACCCTGATTCCGCTGGCGATCATGGCGCAACGCGCGATCCTGGGCGCGGCCGATCCATCGGACATTTTCATTCCGTGCATGATCGCCACCTATGTCGCCACGGTGACCGGCATTATCGCGGTCTCGATCCGCCAGCGCATCAACCTGTTTGACAGCGTGGTGCTGTCGTGGCTGGGCGGGATTACCGCCGCCATCGTGTCGCTGATTTATTACTTTACGCAGCACCTGACGCGGCCTGAAATCGAAACCTTTTCCAAGGTGTTCAGCAACCTGGTGCTGATCGGCGTGATCACCGTGTTCATCGTCGGCGCGCTGCGCAAGAAGGTCAATGTGTATGAAGCCTTTATCGAAGGCGCCAAGGGCGGCATCCAGACGTCGCTGACCGTGATTCCCTACCTGGTCGGCATGCTGGTGGCGATCAGCGTGATCCGCAACGCCGGCATCTTCAATTTTGTCGTGACGGGCTTTAACTGGATCTTCTCGGGCCTGGGCTTTAATACGGACTTCGTGCCGGCCTTGCCGACGGCGCTGATGAAGCCGTTGAGCGGCAGCGGTTCCAAGGCCATGATGATCGATGCGATGCAGACCTATGGCGTGGATTCGTTCGTCGGCCGCCTGGCGTGCGTGTTCCAGGGTTCCGCCGACACCACGTTCTATATCGTCGCGCTGTATTTCGGCTCGGTCGGCATCCGCAAGACGCGCTATGCGATCTCGTGCGGCCTGATCGCGGATTTCGCCGGAGTCATTACCGCGATCGCCGTGGCTTACCTGTTCTTCCATTGAGAGGGCATTGATGATGCGCCGCCTGGTCCTTTCCACATTGCTGGCGTGTGCCGGCCTGCCTGCCGCGCAGGCGGCGTTGCCTGAACCGGTACTGAAGCAATTGCAGGCCGCCGGTATTCCCGAGGAGGCGGTGGGCCTGGTGGTCTTGCGCGGCAACACCGTGCTGCTGGCGCACCAGGCGGACAAGGTGATGCAGCCGGCATCGACCATGAAGCTGGTGACCACCCTGGCGGGCCTGGAGGTGCTGGGTCCCGTGTTCCGGGGCCGCACGGAATTGCGCAGCACCGGCGAGGTCGCGGGGGGCGTGCTGAAAGGCGACCTTTACCTGCGCGGCGGCGCCGATGCGGATTTCAATGAAGATGCGCTGGTGCACATGCTGGAAAAGCTGCGCACGGCGGGCATCCGCAAGATCGACGGTGATCTGATCCTGGACCGCACGCTGTTCCAGCCGTCCCGGCCGGACCTCGGCGCGGCGCCATTCGATGAATATCCGGACGCGTACTACAACCTGGTGCCCGATGCGCTGCTGCTGAACATGAACATGCTGCGCATCACGCTCGATTCCACCGGCGGCAAGCTGCGGCTCGATATGCTGCCGCAGTTGGACAATGTGGGTGTGATGGCGGACATGGCGCTGACCGATGGCGATTGCGCGAAATGGGACGACAGCTGGAAGCCGCCGACGTGGGCGCGCCAGGGCACCCGGATCACGGTGACCTTGCACGGCACATTTCCCCGCCATTGCGGACCAAAGACCGTCAACGTGAATTTGCTGGACCGCGGCGATTATGCGGAGCGGCTGTTCCGCGGCACGTGGTCGAAACTGGGCGGGACATTCAGCGGCGTGGCGCGCGAAGCGTCCGGTGACGGCGCGACGCCGCTGCCGTCGAAGCTGCTGGCGGAGCACGTGTCGCGGCCATTGGCCGATGTGCTGCGCGATATTAACAAGACGTCGGATAACGGGCTGGCGCGCACCTTGTTCCTGAGTCTGGGCAGCCTGGAGGCGGATGTGATGCTGGGCAGCAGGCCGCTGGCGGCGCCCACAGGGCGGATTCCCGTGATTGGCGGCGGGCCGCTGCCCGGGGATGCGGCGGCAAGAACCTGCTGTGGCGCCGTTGCGCCAACGGCATCGGCGTTACCGGCGGCCGGAGCTGCCCTTGCAGCCGGTGCGCAACCCACGCCGGCTGCGTCAACCATGGCAACCAGGCCCAACACACCCGATGCAGCCCATGTGCCCCATGTGCCAGCGTCGCCGGAGCCAACCGCCGCGCGCGCCGATCAGGCGATACGGGGCTGGCTGCGCCGCCAGGGCATCGACGACACGGGACTGGTGCTTGACAACGGTTCCGGCCTGTCGCGCAGCGAGCGTATCAAGCCTGCGCAAATGGCGGCGCTGCTGCAGGCGGCGCAGCGTTCGCTGTGGCAGCCGGAATTCTTGAGCAGCCTGCCGATCGCGGCGATCGACGGCACCATGCGCCGCCGCCTGGCCGGCACGCCGGCGGCCATGCGGGCGCGCATCAAGACCGGTGCGCTGAAAAACGTGGTGGCGATTGCCGGCTATGCGCCCGATGCCAATGGCGAGCAATGCATCGTCGTCGCCTTCGTCAATCACGACCTGGTGGGCAATGGGAATGGCCGCAAGGTGGGCGATGCGCTGATCGACTGGATCGCCGGCCTGAAATAAGGCTACAGCACGCGGGTATAGGTCTGGCGCACCCGCGTGCGGTCGCCGCAATCGAAGTGCCACCACTCGGTATTGATGCCGACATAGCCTGCCGCCAGCATGGCGCCGCGCAGCAGGTCGCGGTTGGCCAGGTGGGTTTCCGTCAGCTCGCCGCTGGCCAGCATCTGGCCTTCCAGCGCGGGGTGGGAGCTGTCCGTCAAGTCGTCAAAGCCGGTGCCCATATCGAGTTCCCGGCCCTGTGCATCGCAGACCGTGATATCGACCGCCATGCCGAAGGAATGGATCGAACCGCGCGCCGGTTCGGCCAGGTAGATTTGCAAGTTTGTGCCCTGCAAGGCATCCCACAGCAGTTGCTGCACCCGCTGCGGGCGCAGCGCGTCGAGCACCAGCAGTGTGTAGCCGGGACGTTCGTGCGCCAGCCATGCCACGGCCTGTTCCAGCGCGGCTGCCGCTTCGCGGTGCAGCCACGCGCAATCGTAGGGCGAATACAGGTCGCGGCCGACGAAGTTGTTGGCGCTGGCATAGCGCAAATCCCAGCGGATGCCGGCAATGCTGTCGAGCCGGCGGAAGTCCGGATGCGATGGCACGTCTTCGCTGCGGATGGTTTTCATGATCTGCCTGTCGGCCGGTGTCGTGATTGCAGCTTAGTGCAGTTCTGGCGCCGGCGCCAGCGGCGTTCCTGGCGCCGCCTGCGGCCGGGTCAGCACGTCGAGGATGGCGGCGGTTTCCGCGTCGGGTTCGCCGTCATATTTAGCCTGGCGGTACTTGGACTGGAACACGAACAGCACGTTGCGGGTGGCGTCATCGAGCACGCCCGACTGCGCCAGCGCGTAGCCATGCTGGGCCAGCCGTTTTTGGATCCACACGATATCGGGTATTTGCGTTTCAAACACGACGCGCTGCGCTTCCACCTGGGCAGAGTCGGGCCACGCGATCAACCCGGCCTGCGCCAGTTGCCGCCACGGGAACATGGGGCCGGGGTCTTGCTTGCGCTGGGGGGCGATGTCGGCATGGCCGAGGATGTTTTGCGGCGCGATCTGGTGGCGTTGGACGATGTCTTTCAACAGCAAGATCAGCTGGTCGATTTGCGCCTGGCTGAATGGCGCATAGGTGCCGCGCGCATGGTCGGTATAGCCGGGATTGACGATTTCGATGCCGATCGAGGCGGGGTTCAGGTTGGAAAAGGTCTTCCAGCTCGACAGGCCCGCGTGGTTGGACTGGCGCGCCTCATCGACCAGCACATAGAACTTCGGCTCGGGTTCATCGGTCAGCAGGTAGTGGCTGCTGACCACCTGTTCCGTCAGGGTCTTGATCGAGCCGGGCAAATTGGACACCGTGTAATGCAGGATCACGAATTTCACGCGGCTGCTCTGGCTGCGGGCGGTATAGGTGTTGTCCAGCCGCGCGGCCGGCGGCGCGGTGGCGCAGCCGGCCAGCAATGCGGCGATCAGTGGCACTAACAGCTTTTTCAACAAGGTCATTCTCCAGGTTCAGGGCCGCGCCGCCAGGCGGGCCGCCGCGTAATGGGGCTGCACGATGTGGCGGTGCAAAGGCACGTTGGGCGCCAGCGTAGCACGCATGGCCTGTTCGATCAGCGGATGCAGTTCCGCCGCGCGGCCGGACAGCGCCACCGGACGCACGCCGAAGCGCGCCACCAGCGCCATGGCGATGCGCGCCAGTTCCCGGCCGGCCTGCTCCAGGATGGCTTGTGCGGCGGGGTCTTGCTCCGCACTGGCGGCAACGGCCAGCGCCAGTTTGCCGATGGCGCCCCGTTCGCTGCCATACATGAACTGGCGCGAGTAGGCCCAGTCGCTGCCGCCCACATGGTCGAAGACCGCATGCGCCATGGGGGAGTCGCGCCAGGCCCCCGGTGCTTCGTCTTCGCGGCGCCAGATATGGCGCAGCGCTTCGCGGGCGATCCAGTAACCGCCACCGCCGTCATCGAGGCCCACGCCACGGCCGCCGGCGCGGTGGAAAACGCCTTGCGGGTCGATGTAGGCGGCAATCGAGCCGGTGCCGGCATAGACCAGGTAGCCTGCACCGGGTGTGAAACTGTCGAGATAGGCGATTTCCACATCGTTCGAGATGGTGACCTGGTCCGGCGCAATGGCGAGCAAGGCAGCCAGCCATTGCACCGGCAGGGCGCTGTCGCCGCCAAAGCCGGTCAAGCCCGCGCAGACCCGTTGCGGTTGTCCACAGGCCAGCGCCGCCTGCGCCAGCGCGGCAAAGGTGGCCTGTATCGCCGCCCGGCCGGTTTCGCTGTTCATTTGCAAGGCGGACAAGCCGGCAACGCCCCCTTCCGCGACGATCCGGCCATCGGCGCCCGCCAGCGCCCAGCGCGTCTGCGTCCCCCCGGCATCGATGCCGAGGCCCAAGCCGTGATCAGTGTTATTAATCATTCAAAGCCACCCGATAGTAAAAAAGGGGCCAGGCACCGTAATGTCGACTAGTTCGGCACAAGGCGGAAAAAGGGGGCAGGCGCCGTCATGTCGATTAGTCAAGGTTGGGCGGTGATCCGTTCGCTTTCATTGCCCAGACGGTCCACGGCGCTGACCACGGCCACCACCGGCTGCAGCGCGCCGTCGTCGGCCAGGGTGACTTCCGTCAGGTTCGCCGGCGCCGTGATGAAGCGCCATTCATTGCCATATTTCGCCCAGATCGCATACTGCGTCGTGGATTTGCCGGCCGACAGGCTCAGGTCCAGGCCGGCGGCGCCGCGCCTGGCCGCGACGCGCGGCGCGGCGGGCGCCGAGTTGCCCAGCCACGGCGTGGGCGGCACCAGTGCCGCGCTGGTATAGCTGGCGGCGCGCAACTGGTCGGCCACGCCTTTGCGGTTTTGCATCAGCGCGGCAATGCTGAAGTGCACATGGCCATTGGCGCCGGGGCGGGTGCGCGTGACGCCGATCTGCTTGACGATTTCTTCCGGCTCGAACGATTTCGGCGTGTTGTCGATCTTGCTCGTGTACAGCCCCGGCCACACGTGGCGGCCACGCGTGTTTTCGCGCAGCCAGTAGTCGAGCAGCACGTCAAACGCTTGCGGTTGCTGGGCAATCGGCCAGTACAGCTGCGGCGCCAGGTAATCGAGCCAGCCGTTTTTCAGCCACAGTTCCGCATCCGCATACAGCTTGTCATACTGGGAAAACCCGACGATGCCGGGTGGACGGCGGTCCGGGCGGCCGATGCCGAACGGGCTGATGCCGAAGCGCACCCACGCTTTTTCGCGGTGGATGCCGGTATACATCGCTTCGATCAGCAGGTTGACGTTTTGCCGCCGCCACGACGGACGATCGAGCTTGCCGCCGCCGGCAACATAGCGCTGCCACGCCGGCTGGTCGGGGAATTCCAGTTCCGGCTTCATGCCGCCGCCGGAAGGCACATCGAGCGCCGCGGTTTCCGCGCCGGTGGCGCTGGGCGCCTCGATCGGATACGGATAGAAATAGTCGTCGATATGTACGCCATCGATGTCATAGCGGCGCACCACGTCCAGCACCACGTCCAAGGTGTGCTTCGACGCTTCCTGCTCGCCCGGGTCCATCCACTGGTAGCGGCCATAGGTTTTCACCGTGTGCGGCTTGGCCACGGAAATGTGGCTGCGCGCGGCAGGCGATTTCGCGGTGGCGTGGCGCGCGCGGTACGGGTTGAACCAAGCGTGCAATTCCAGGCCGCGCGCGTGGGCCTGGTCGATCCAGAATTGCAGCGGGTCATACGCCGGCGACGGCGCCTTGCCCTGCTGCCCGGTCAGGAATTCACTCCACGGCTCCAGCTCGGACGGATAAATCGCATCGGCGCTGGGACGCACTTGCAGCACGATCGCGTTCAGGTTCAGCGCGCGGGCGCGGTCCAGGATGGCGATGGCTTCGGCCTGCTGTTTGGCGACCGGCAGGTTGCTGCGGCTGGGCCAGTCGATATTGGCGACAGTTGACACCCACGCGGCGCGGAATTCGCGCGGCGCCGGCGGCGGCTGCAAGCCGTTGACGGCGGGCGCCGTGCCGGCAGCCGGCGTGGTGCCGGCGGTGCCGGTGGTTCCCGGGACAGTGGCCGGGCCCGATGGCGTTGTGCCAGGCAGGGGCGGCGCCATCGGCGTGGTGGAACAGGCGCTCATCAGCGCCGCCAGGGCGGTGGCAGCGCCGGCGGTCAGGGTCAGCCGCTTTTTCGGATTCAAAACCATACCTCGAGTCAGTGATTGCGCCGGTATTGTAGCGGTAAGCGGCGGGGAGCACGCTTAGTATGTGGGGGCCCGGCCTGAAGACCCGGCACCCAGGTTTATTCACGTCCGAAAGCGGGATCGATCTTCAGCAGCGCCGTCACGGCAAACGCGGGGATGGTCGCCAGGCACGCATAGATGAAGAAATGCTGGTAGCCCAGCTGCTGCTGGATCCAGCCGCTGGCCATTTGCGGCACCATCATGCCCAGCGCCATGAAGCCGGTGCAAATCGCGTAATGGGCGGTCTTGTGCGCGCCGTCGGCCACCATGATCATGAACATCAGGTAGGACGCGAAGCCGAAACCATAGCCAAACTGTTCCAGCGCGATGGCGCCGGTGATCAGTGGCAGGCTCGATGGCATGGCGCTCGACAGGTAGACAAACACCAGGTCCGGCACGTGCACGGCAAACGCCATCGGCCACAGGCACTGTTTCAGGCCAAAGCGGGCAATCGTGACGCCGCCCAGCAAGCCGCCCAGGGTCAGCGCCAGGATGCCCACCGTGCCATAGGCAAAGCCGTAATCCTTGTTCGACAGCCCCAGCCCGCCCACGTCGCGCGGGTCGAGCAGGAATGGCGTGGCCATTTTCAGCAATTGCGCTTCGCCGAGGCGGAACAGCAGCAGGAACGCCAGGATCACCAGGATGCCATCCTTGCGGAAGAAGGCGGTAAAGGTATCGAGGAATTCACGGTATAGCTGCTTGCCGCCATGGCCAGCGGCCGGCGGCTGGTCCGTGTCAGGGCGCGGCAAGGCAAACGCATGCCAGGCAAACAGCGTGAGGAACAGCGCGCCCAGGGTAAAGAACACGATCGACCACGCCGTGCGCGCATCGCCATAACGTTCGATCAGCACGCCGGACAGCGCGACCAGCGCACCCTGTCCCAGGATCGTGGCGGCCCGGTAAAACGTGCTGCGCACGCCGACGAACGCGGCTTGCTGCTGCTTGCGCAGGGCCAGCATATAAAAGCCGTCGGCCGCGATGTCATGGGTGGCGGAACTGAACGCCATCAGCCACAGCACGGCCAGGCTGACCTGGAAAAACGCGGGCAGGTGGGTGGTCAGCGCCACCATCGCCATGCTGGTGCCCAGCAGGAATTGCAGCACCACCACCCAGCGCCGCCGGGTGCCGAACATTTCCACCAGCGGCGACCAGAGCGGTTTGATCACCCATGGCAAATACAGCCAGCCGGTGTACAGCGCGATGTCGGTATTGGAAAAGCCGGTGTTTTTGTACATCACCGTGGCCAACGTCATCACCACCACGTAGGGGATGCCCTGGCCGAAATACAGCGATGGAATCCAGCGCCAGGCGCTGCGTTGTTCGGTTGCTTGCAATGTGGACTTTCAGTTGGTTCGATCGGATGCCAGCGCCGCCCGCACGCTGCCGCCGGTCTGCGCCAGCACGGCGCCGGCCTGTTCCGCGGTCTGCCCGTTGAGCAGCGCGACGATGGCGGTTTTCACGTGGTAGTGGCACTGTTCCAGCATGGCGCGCGCGGTGGTGTCGTCCGCGCCGGTCGCGTGCATGGTCAGGCGCACGGCGCGCAGCACCAGCTTGGCGTTGGTGGCCTGCAAGTCTACCATCAGGTTGCCGTACACTTTATGCAGGCGCACCATCAGGGCGCTGGAAATCGTGTTCAGGACGATTTTTTGCGAAGTGCCCGCTTTCAGCCGCGTGCTGCCGGAAATGACTTCCTCGCCCGTGTCCAGGGTGATGCCAATGTCGGCTTGCAGCGCGACCGGGGCATCGCGGTTGTTGGCGATGCCGACGGTCAGCGCGCCGGCTTCCCGTGCCGCCGCCAGCGCGCCCAGCACATAGGGGGTGCCGCCCGAGGCGGCCAGCAGGAATACCACGTCATGCGGGCCGGGCGCCACCGCTGCCAGGTCGGCTGCGCCCTGTGCGGCGTCGTCTTCCGCGCCCTCCACCGCCTGGAACATGGCGCCCGCGCCGCCCGCCAGCAAGGCGACGGCCCGTTCGTGTGGCCAGGAAAAGGTGGGATACAGTTCGACGCTGTCGAGCACGCCGAGGCGGCCGGAGGTGCCGGCGCCCACGTACAGCAGGCGTCCGCCCGCCTGCAGGCGGGGCACGGCGGCGGCAATCGCGGCGGCGATTTGCGGCGCGGCGCGGCGCACCGCCTGCACCGCTTGCAGCTGGTCGTCGACCAAGGCGCCGACCAGGTCCGCATCCGCGTATTGGTCCAGTTGTGCGTGGCGAACACTGGGGGTCTCAGTTTTCAGCATCGCTCGGCCTGGAGGTTGGGTTGAACGGTTATGTGGGCGCGCGTCGCATTTCCGCCACGAAGTCGTAATGATCGCTGCGGCAATACGAATGGGTCAGTTCCACGGCTTCGCCGGAATCGAGGTAGGCGATGCGGGTGATGAACAGGACCGCCTGCCCTTCCGGTACTTCCAGCTGCTGCGCTAGTTCCGCCGGCGCATTCATGGCGCGGATGTGCTGCAGCGCGCGCGCCGGCGCCTTGCCGGTCGATTCCAGGAAGGCATACAGCGAATCGCCGATGGCTTCCGGTTTCGGCACGATATGCTGCGGCAGCACCGACACTTCATATGCCATCACGACATCGTCGGCCATGCGCAAGCGCTCCAGCCGCGCCACCTTGCTGCTGGGCGACAGGGCCAGGCTCATTTGCTCGTCCGCCGAAGCGGTGACGATGGCGCGTTTCAGCCAGCGCGATTTCGGCGTATAGCCGCGCTGCTGCAATTGTTCCGAAAAACTGGTGAGGTTGGACAGGGGCTGCTCGATGCGGGGCGCAATGTAATTGCCCGATCCGCGCCGACGCACCACCAGGCCCTGGTCGACCAGCTGGTCAATGGCTTTGCGCGCGGTGACGCGCGACACGTTCAACAGTTCCGACAGTGTGCGCTCGGACGGCAAGGCCTGGTCGACCTGGTAGCGCCCATTGCGCACGTCGTCACTGAGCTTGCGCGCGATCTGCATGTACAGCGGCGAATTGTCTGATACATCTGCGTGGAATTCAACGCTGGTCTGGCTCATACGGGTTTCTCCTAGGCCTCCAGTGTAAACGGCGCAGCGCTTTTGCGTCCATTTTTTGCTTGAACCAAGGTTATGTGCCGCACACGGCGCGTTTCGTGGGTAAGCTGGCGGAATGGCAAACGTTACGATTTCTGCGCAACAAGTGATCGTCATCGGTGGTGGCGTGGTGGGGCTGGCGTCGGCCTGGTGGCTCTTGGGTGCCGGTTACCGGGTCACGCTGGTGGAACAGGCCGCCATTGTTGGCAGCGTCTCGAGTTACCGTAACGGCGGGCAATTGAGTTACCGCTATGTTTCGCCGCTGGCGGACGCGGGAGTACCGCTGAAGGCGCTGCGCTGGCTGTTGCAGTTAGATGGCCCTTTACGCCTGAAGCTCGAGCCGGACAGCCGCCAGTGGCGCTGGCTGGCGCGGTTTATTGCCTGCTGTAATAGCGACGCCAACCGGCGCACCACGGCCATGCTGTTGCAACTGGGCGCGTTGAGCCGCCAGGCCATGGCGCAGCTGGCGCTGGTGTTGCCGCTGGAAGAATTTGCCTGGCGTAACGCGGGCAAGCTGGTGGTGTACCGCTCGCGCGCCGTGCTCGATGCGGCGCTGTCGCGGCCGGAGGCGGAGAGTGTCCGGCAAGTCTGGTCCCCGGCGGAAATCGTGCAGCACGAACCGGCGCTGGCGGCGCTGGCGCCGCAGCTGGCCGGCGGCATTTACAACGACGGCGAGGCCGTGGCGGATTGCCATGCGTTTTGCCTGGCACTGGCGCAGCGGCTGCAAACACACCCCCGCTTCCAGGGAATCGTGCAGGCGGAAGCCTGGCAATTGCAGGTCCGGCAAGGAAAAATCGATGGGTTGCTGACCAGCGCCGGCAGCCTGCAGGGAGATCATTATGTCCTGGCGGCGGGTGTGGCCAGCCGCGACCTGGCGGCAACTGCCGGCCTGTACTTGCCGATTTATCCATTAAAAGGTTATAGCCTGACTGCGCCGATCCGCCCGCAAGACCGGGCCCCGGATATCAGCGTGACGGATTTCGAGCGCAAGGTGCTGTATGCGCGCATCGGCAACAACTTGCGGGTGGCCGCCATGGCCGACCTGGTGGGCGACAACACCGCCATCGACCCGCGCCGCATGGCTTCCCTGCGGCGCCTGGCGCGCGCCGCCCTGCCGGGTGGCGCCGATTACGACCGGGCCGAGCCTTGGGCCGGCCTGCGCCCGGCGACGCCGGATGGCGCCCCGATCATCGGTGCTACCCGTTATCCGAACCTGTGGCTGAACGTGGGACACGGCGCGCTGGGTTTTACGTTTGCGTGCGGGACGGCGGCGTTGCTGGCGGATGTCATGCAGGGAAAAACCGTCCCTTTTGCACTGAAGGGGCTGGTATTGCCCAAGTAAGACCAGCCCAGCCCGCCATGTCACACCCTGGGGTCTGACCCCAGGGTGTGACATGTATTGGCAATATATCAACATGCGCCGGGATACCCAATATGGCGGATAATGTCCGGATTTCCGCTGCTTTTTTGTCTCCTGATGTCCAAATCCAAGACCCTTGCCCACCCTTGCCCTTGCGGTAGCGGCGCCGCCCTTGCCGATTGCTGCGGTCCTTATATAGAAGGCGCCGCCGTGCCGCAATCTGCGGAGCAGCTGATGCGCTCGCGCTACACCGCGTACACGCTGAAAAACGAGGCTTACCTGCAGGCCACGTGGCATGCCAGCACCCGGCCGGGGGAGGCTGTAATCAGCCCAAATGAAAAATTGCAATGGCTCGGACTTGAGGTAAAATCTGCTTTACGTTTACGTCAACGTAAAGCAGAAAACGAGGACTTCGTTGAATTCGTAGCAAGATTTCGCGTCAATGGCCGTGGCCAGCGCTTGCACGAACTCAGCCGCTTTCTGCGCGAACCTTCCGCCGAGGGGCTGCGCTGGTTTTACGTTGACGGTACTTTTCCCGAATAACCAGTGACCACTGTGACGCGGCCCGAGACACCGCGTTGAGAAGAGGAACCCGAATGCCGCATATCGAAAGCAAACTCAATCCGCGCAGCGACGACTTCAAGTCCAACGCGGCCGCCATGCAAGCGCTGGTCGACGACCTGCGCGCCAAGGTCGCCAAGCTGGCCCAGGGCGGCGGCGAAGCGGCGAGCGCCAAGCACACCGCCCGTGGCAAATTGCTGCCGCGCGACCGCGTGCAAATGCTGCTCGATCCCGGCACGCCGTTCCTCGAACTGTCGCAGATGGCCGCCTATGGCATGTATGACGATGCGGCCCCGGCGGCCGGCATCATTACCGGCATTGGCCGCGTCTCGGGCCAGGAATGCGTGATCGTGTGCAATGACGCCACCGTCAAGGGCGGCACTTATTACCCGATGACGGTGAAAAAACACTTGCGCGCGCAGGAAATCGCCGACCAGAACAACCTGCCGTGCATTTACCTGGTGGATTCGGGCGGCGCCAACTTGCCGAACCAGGACGACGTGTTCCCGGACCGCGACCACTTCGGCCGCATTTTCTACAATCAAGCCAACCTGTCGGCCAAGGGCATCCCGCAAATCGCCGTGGTCATGGGTTCATGCACGGCGGGCGGCGCTTACGTTCCCGCCATGAGCGATGAGTCGATCATCGTCAAGGAACAGGGCACGATTTTCCTCGGCGGCCCACCGCTGGTGAAAGCGGCCACCGGTGAAGTGGTCAGTGCCGAAGACCTGGGCGGCGGCGACGTGCATACGCGCCTGTCCGGCGTGGCCGACCACCTGGCGCAAAACGATTTGCATGCGCTGTCGATGGCGCGCACGATCGTGTCGAATTTGAACCGTACCAAGCCACAGCAGGGCGCGTTGCGCGAAGCGGTGGAGCCGAAGTACCCGACCAGTGAATTGTATGGCGTGATCCCGGTCGATACCCGCAAGCCGTTCGATATCCGCGAAGTGATTGCCCGCATTGTCGATGGCAGCGACTTCGATGAATTCAAGGCGCGCTATGGCACCACGCTGGTGTGCGGCTTTGCCCATATCTATGGCATGAAAGTCGGCATCATTGCCAATAACGGCATTTTGTTCTCCGAGTCGGCCCTGAAAGGCGCGCACTTCATCGAACTATGCGCGCAGCGCAAGATCCCGCTGGTGTTCTTGCAAAACATCACCGGCTTCATGGTGGGGCGCAAGTACGAAAACGAAGGCATCGCCCGCAATGGCGCCAAGATGGTGACGGCCGTGGCCACCGCCGCTGTGCCGAAGTTCACCGTGGTGATCGGCGGCAGCTTCGGCGCCGGCAACTATGGCATGTGCGGCCGCGCGTACTCGCCGCGCTTTATGTGGATGTGGCCGAATTCCCGCATTTCCGTGATGGGCGGCGAACAGGCGGCGTCCGTGCTGGCCACCGTGAAACGCGACGGCATCGAAGGCAAGGGCGGCCAGTGGTCGTCTGAAGAAGAAGCCGCGTTCAAGCAGCCGATCAAGGACCAGTATGAACACCAGGGCCACCCGTACTACGCCACGGCGCGCCTGTGGGACGATGGCGTGATCGATCCGGCCGACACCCGCATGGTGCTGGGCCTGGGCTTGTCCGCCGCATTGAACGCTGAAATCCCGGACACCAGGTTCGGCGTATTCCGCATGTAAGGAGGGTGACTATATGACTTATGAAACCCTGCAATTGGCAATCGACGGTAAGATCGCCACCGTTACCCTGAACCGTCCGGACGTGCGCAATGCGTTCAACGAACAGACCATCCGTGAAATCACGCTGGCATTCGGTGAACTGGCGCAGCGGGACGATGTGCGCGCGATCGTGCTGGCGGCCAATGGTCCCGCTTTCTGCGCCGGCGGCGACTTGAACTGGATGAAGAAAATGGCGGGCTATACGCACGCCGAAAACAATGCAGATGCGATGATGCTGGCGGAAATGCTGCGCACCATTTACCTGTGCCCGCAACCAGTCATCGCCAAGGTGCACGGCGATTGCTATGCCGGCGGCATGGGCCTGGTGGCGGCGTGCGACATCGTGATTGCCGCGGACGTGGCAAACTTCTGCCTGAGCGAAGTGAAGCTGGGACTGATCCCGGCCACCATTTCACCTTATGTCATTAAAGCCATGGGCGAACAAGCGTCGCGCCGCTATTTCCTGACCGCCGAGCGGTTCGGAGCGGCCGAGGCGCACCGCATCGGCTTCGTGCATGAACTGGCGACCCCAGACACCATCGACGCGAAGACGGCGGAACTCGCCAAGGCCCTGCTGGGCAACAGCCCGAACGCGGTGCGCGAAGCGAAAACGCTGGTGCGCGATGTGGCGGGACGACCCGTCGACGATGCGCTACTGGCCGACACGGCGCTGCGCATCGCCAATATCCGCGCGTCAGAGCAGGGCCGCGAGGGCGTGCAATCCTTCCTGGAGAAGCGCAAGCCATCCTGGCTATAGCCCGCACGCAGCCCGTGGCGGAAACGGAAACGGAGCAGTTTTGGAAGCAAATCAACAAGGTGTGCAGCAACAAGGTACGCAAGGCGACAGCGACTGGGTAGCGCGCAGCCTGCGCAGCGTATGGCATCCCTGCACGCAGATGCAGCATCACGAGACCGTCCCGCTGATCGCGGTCAGCCACGGCCGTGGTCCGTGGCTGTATGACCACCATGGCGACCGCTACCTGGACGCCATCAGTTCGTGGTGGGTCAACCTGTTCGGCCATGCCAACCAGCGCATCAATGGCGCGCTGAAAGAGCAGCTGGACATGCTGGAACACGCGATGCTGGCCGGCTTCACGCACGAACCCGTGATCCGCCTGTCGGAACGCCTGTCGGCGCTGACCGGGCACCAGCTGGGGCATGCGTTTTACGCGTCGGACGGCGCGTCCGCCGTGGAAATCGCGTTGAAGATGAGTTTCCATGCGTGGCGCAACGCCGGCCGCACGGAAAAACAGGAATTCGTCTGCCTGAAGAACAGCTACCACGGCGAGACCATCGGCGCGCTGGCGGTCACCGACGTGGCGCTGTTCAAGGATGCCTATGGCCCGCTGCTGCGGTCCTCGCGCATCGTGATGTCGCCCGATGCGCGCCAGGCGGCCGAAGGCGAGACCGCACAGGATGTCGCGCGCCGCGCGGCGGCCGACGTGCAACAGCTGTTCGAACAGAACGGCGCCAACATTGCCGCCATCATCATTGAACCGCTGGTGCAGTGCGCCACCGGCATGGCGATGCACGACCCGCTGTACCTGAAACTGGTGCGCGAACTGTGCGACCGGCACGAGGTGCATTTGATCCTCGATGAAATCGCGGTCGGCTGCGGCCGCACCGGCACCTTCTTTGCGTGCGAACAGGCCGGCATCTGGCCGGATTTCCTGTGCCTGTCGAAAGGGATTTCCGGCGGTTATTTGCCGCTGTCGATCGTGCTGTCGCGCGAAGAAATTTACCAGGCGTTTTACAGCGCCGAAGTCACCCGTGGTTTCCTGCACTCGCACTCGTACACCGGCAATCCGCTGGCGTGCCGCGCCGCGCTGGCCACGCTCGATATTTTCGAGGAAGACGGCGTGCTGGCCGCGAACAAGGTGCGCGCCGACAAGCTCACGCAAGCGCTGGCGCCGCTGGCCCATCACGAGCGCATCACCCATGCGCGCCAGCGCGGCATGATCTGGGCGTTTGACGCCGTCGATGCCGGCCCGGGATTCTCGCGCCGCTTCTTTACGGAAGCCACGCGCCAGGAATTGCTGCTGCGCCCGATCGGCAACACGATTTACCTGATGCCGCCCTATATCCTCAACGACGAGGAAATCGACGGACTGGCGGCGCGCACCCTGTCGGTGTTCGAAGCCACCATCGCAGGGGTATAAACATGGATTTACTGAACAAACTGCAGCTCCAGCTGGCCGGCCTGGAACAGAAAAGCCTGATCCGCAAGCGCCGCCACGTGGAAACCCCCGCCGGTCCGCGCGTGACGGTCGACGGCCGCGACATGCTGTGCTTTTCCAGCAATGACTACCTGAGCCTGGCGGGCCACCCGAAAGTCATGGCCGCGCTGCAGGAAGGCGTCGCGTTGTATGGCGCCGGCAGCGGCGCCTCGCATTTGATTTCCGGCCACAGCCGCGCGCACGCGCAACTGGAGGCGCGGCTGGCCGGCTTTGTCGGTCCGTATCTCGAATCGCCGAAAGCGCTGTATTTCTGCACCGGTTACATGGCCAACCTGGCCGTGTTGACGGGGCTGGCCATGGGCGACAAGGAAACGGAAATCTTTTCCGAATCGCTGAACCACGCCTCGCTGATCGACGGCGCGCGCCTGTCGCGCACCACGGTCAAGGTGGTCGAACATGCCGACGTGGCGGGACTGGCGGCCTTGCTGGAGCACAGCACGGCGGCCAACAAGATCGTGGTCACCGACAGCGTGTTCAGCATGGATGGCGACCTGGCGCCGCTGCCCGAATTGCTGGCGCTGTGCGAAAAACATGGCGCGTGGCTGGTGGTCGACGATGCGCACGGATTCGGCACCCTCGGCGAAAACGGCCGCGGCGCGCTGGAACACTTCAATTTGCGTTCGCCGTACCTGGTCTATGTCGGTACCCTGGGCAAGGCCGCCGGCGTTGGCGGCGCCTTTGTCGCCGCGCACGAAGTCGTGATTGAAACGCTGATCCAGCGCGCCCGCCCGTACATCTTCACGACCGCCGCGCCACCTGCGCTGGCGCATGCGCTGCTGGCCAGTGTCGAGATCATCGAAGGCGCGGAAGGGCGCCAGCGCCGCGCCCACGTGCAGGCGCTGATTGCACACCTGAAAGCCAGCCTGAAGTTGAAACGTTGGCAACTGATGCCATCCGACACGGCGGTGCAGCCGATCGTGATCGGCGATAATGCTGAAACCATGCGCGTATCCGCCGCGCTGTATGCGCAAGGTTTCTGGGTGGGCGGTATCCGTCCGCCTACCGTGCCGGTGGGAACGTCGCGTTTGCGCGTGACCCTGGCGGCGGGCCACACGATGGAAGAAGTGGACCGCCTGGTCGCGGCGATTCATGTGCTGGAGGAGCAATCATGAGCACGGACAAGCCGGGTGTCATTGCACCCAGGGCGGATTTGCCGACGGTCGTCGTGGGCGAATCCGTGGTGGGCGTCGCTGTCGTCCACGACGAACCCAAAACCGCACCAAAACCGGCGGCAGCGGCAGCCGGCTGGCCGCCCCGTTTCACGTGCTTTGTGACCGGCACGGATACGGAAATCGGCAAGACGCTGGTGTCGTCCGCCATCCTGCATTCGCTGGTGCGCGAGGGTGTGCGCGCCTGCGGCATGAAGCCGGTGGCGGCTGGCGCGGAAATCCGCAATGGCGCGCTGCATAACGACGACGCCGATATGCTGATCGCGGCCGGGAATGTGACCATGCCGCAATCGCTGACGACACCGTATATGCTGATGGAGCCCGCGGCGCCGCATATCGCGGCGGCGCTGGAAGGCGTCACCATCGATTCGGTACCGATTTTGGCCGCGTACCTTGAAATCGCGGCCGCATCCGATGCCGTGGTGGTGGAAGGCGTGGGCGGCTTTTGCGTGCCGCTCAACGACAGTTTTGACACCGCCGACCTGGCGCAGCAGCTCGACTTGCCGGTGATCCTGGTGGTGGGCTTGCGCTTGGGCTGCATCAGCCACGCGCTGCTGACAGCCGAAGCGATTGCCGCGCGCGGCCTGAAACTGGTGGGATGGATTGCCAATGAAGTGCAGGCGGAGATGGCGTTCGCCGATGAAAACGTGGCGGCGCTGCAGCAGCGCCTCGGCGCGCCGCTGCTGGGACGCATCCCGCGCCTGGCGCAGCCGACGGCAGCCGCCGCTGCCGAGTATGTGAATCTGGCGGGCCTGCCGAACTGGCCCACCCGCCGCAACAATCAATGAATGTGAAGGAAACATGATGTCGCAAGCGACCCTGCAAGAACCGAAGACCGTACAGACCGCAAGCACCGTGGAATTGCATCGTCCCGCCAAGGCCATTACGCTGCCGGAAGCGGCCACCTGGCCACTGGAAGACGTGATGGCGCTGTACGAGCTGCCGTTCAACGAGCTGATGTTCCGCGCACAGGAAACCCACCGCGCGTACTGGCCGGAAGGCGACGTCGAACTGGCGACCCTGCTGTCGATCAAGACCGGCGGCTGCGAAGAGGATTGCGGATATTGCCCGCAGGCGGCGCGCTACGATACCGGCGTGGAAGCCAAGAAAATCCTGGACATCGACACGGTGCTCGACGCCGCGCGCCAGGCCAAGGACAACGGCGCCACCCGCTTCTGCATGGGCGCCGCATGGCGCAGCCCGAAAGAGCGCGACATGGATAAAGTGGAAAACATGGTGCGCGAAGTGAAGGCCATGGGCCTGGAAACCTGCGCCACCCTGGGCATGCTGGAAGCCGAGCAGGCCGAGCGCCTGAAAGCGGCCGGCCTTGATTACTACAACCACAACCTCGATACCGCGCCGGAGTTCTACAACAACGTGATCTCCACCCGCGAATACCAGGACCGCCTCGATACCCTGGGCCACGTGCGCAACGCGGGCCTGAAAGTGTGCTGCGGCGGCATCGTTGGCATGGGCGAGACCCGCGCCCAGCGCGCCGGCCTGATCGCGCAGCTGGCCAACCTGAATCCGTACCCGGAATCGGTGCCGGTCAACCACCTGGTGCAGGTGGAAGGCACGCCGCTGCATGGCCTGGACCCGCTGGACCCGCTGGAATTCGTGCGCACCATCGCCGTGGCCCGTATCACGATGCCGAAGGCGCGCGTGCGCCTGTCGGCCGGCCGCCGCGAACTGGGCGAAGCCGTGCAGGCGATGTGTTTCATGGCCGGCGCCAACTCCATCTTCTATGGCGACAAACTGCTGACCACCGATAACCCGGAAGCCAACGACGACCGCGCGCTGCTGGCCAAGCTGGGCCTGAAGACCCGCGCCAACACGCTGGAATCGGTACAGAAGGAAAGCTGCGGCTGCTAAGCCGCTTCCCGTTGCCGCCGATGCCTGCACCACAAGTGCCAACGGTATTGGCGGCGGCTCCGAACGCATTTCTTAGAAAACGCCAGCCACGAGCTGAATAGAGAGAGACCATGTTCAAAAAAATCCTGATTGCCAACCGTGGTGAAATCGCCTGCCGCGTCGCCGCCACCGCGCGCCGTCTTGGCATCAAGACTGTCGCCGTGTATTCCGAAGCGGACGCCAACGCCAAGCACGTTGCCGTGTGCGATGAAGCGGTCTTGCTGGGCCCGGCCGCCGCCAAGGAAAGCTACCTGCGTGGTGACAAGATCATCGCCGTGGCCAAGGCTACCGGCGCTGAAGCGATCCACCCGGGCTATGGCTTCCTGTCGGAAAATGCGGAGTTCGCGGACGCCTGCCAGGAAGCCGGCCTGGTGTTCATTGGCCCGCCGGCATCGGCCATGCGCGCGATGGGTTCGAAGTCCGCCGCGAAATCGCTGATGGAAAAAGCCAGCGTACCGCTGGTGCCGGGCTACCACGGTGACAATCAGGATCCGGATTTCCTGCAAACCCAGGCTGACCGCATCGGTTACCCGGTGCTGCTGAAGGCGTCGGCCGGCGGTGGTGGCAAGGGCATGCGCGTGGTGGAGTCGTCGGAAGCGTTCCGCGATGCGCTGGCGTCGTGCAAGCGCGAAGCCATCAGTTCCTTTGGCGACGACAAGGTGCTGGCCGAGAAATACCTGCAGCGCCCGCGCCACATTGAAATCCAGGTGTTCGCCGACACGCACGGCAACTGCATCCATTTGTTCGAGCGCGATTGCTCGGTGCAGCGCCGCCACCAGAAAGTGTTGGAAGAAGCGCCTGCCCCGGGCATGACGGCCGAGCGCCGCGCCGCCATGGGCGAAGCGGCGGTGGCCGCCGCCAAGGCGGTCGGCTATGTCGGCGCGGGCACGGTGGAATTCATCGCCAACCAGGATGGCTCGTTCTATTTCATGGAAATGAACACCCGCCTGCAGGTGGAACACCCGGTGACGGAAATGATCACCGGCGCCGACCTGGTGGAATGGCAGTTGCGCGTGGCTGCCGGCGAAGCGCTGCCGAAAAAACAAAGCGAATTGACCATCAACGGCCACGCGATCGAAGCGCGCGTGTATGCGGAAAATCCGGAAAAGGGTTTCCTGCCGTCGATCGGCACCTTGCGCCACCTGGGCACGCCGGACGCAGTGAACTTTGAACTGGGCGGCATTCCCGGCCACCCGGTCGGTGTCCGGATCGACGCCGGTGTGCGGGAAGGCGATGCGATTTCGCCCTTCTATGACCCGATGATCGCCAAGCTGATCGTATGGGGCGCGGACCGCAAGCAGGCGCTGGCCCGCATGGCGCAAGCGCTGTCGCAATACCAGATCGTCGGCCTGGCATCGAATATCGCATTCCTGAACCGCCTGGTGCAGGGCGAAGCGTTTGCCACGGCGGACCTCGATACCGGCCTGATCGAACGCAACCACGACGCGCTGTTCCCGGCCGCGCAGCCGGCGGCAGCCGGTGCGCTGGCGCTGGCGGCCGTGGCGCTGATCGAGTCCGACAAGGACCGCTCCGCCGCGCAATCGGGCGCCAATGCCGGCGATCCGTGGGGCCAGGCGCTGGGCTGGCGCATGAACCAGCCGTATGTGCGCAAGCTGTCGTTTACGGATGATTACGCGGCGGGCTTGCCAGCGAAGGCGTATGGCGTGGATGTCACTTACCTGAACGATGGCTGGATGTTCAATTTGCCGGCCTGCCCGGATAGCCAGCCGCAGTTGCTGACCCTGATGTCGCAGCAGGGCGCCGATATCAGCATCAAGCTGGGCGACACGGCGGTGCATGGCAGCGTGCGCCGCGACGGGGACTTGTTCCACGTCTTCACCAACGGCTTGCACTACACGCTTGGCTATAACGACCCGATGGCCCATGCCGGCGAATCCGAAGCGGAAGGCGGCCGTTTGACGGCGCCGATGCCGGGCAAGGTGGTGGCGGTGCTGGCCGAAAAGGGCAAGGAAGTCAAAAAAGGCGATGCGCTGGTCATCATGGAAGCCATGAAGATGGAGCACACCATCGCGGCGCCGCATGACGGCGTGGTCGATGACGTGCTGTACGCGGTGGGTGACCAGGTGTCGGACGGCGCGCCTCTGCTCGCGTTCCGCGCGGCGTAATGGCGCAATTGCAGGAGGAGCAGATGCGTATTTTGCTGCACCGCGCGGATGGCAAGACCGAGCCATGGATCCGGGATTTCGCGCGCTACTTGCCGGAAGCGGAGGTGATCGTATGGGAGAAGGGCGTTAAAGCCGCCCCGTGCGATTACGCCGTGGTGTTCGTGCCGCCCGAGGAAATGCTGCCGGACCTGCGGGAAGTCAAAGCCATCTTCCTGACCGGTTCCGGCGCCGATGGCATTTTGCGGTTCGGCGAGGCGATTCCCGCGCAGGTTCCGGTGGTGCGCCTGACCGATGCCGGCATGGGCGCGCAGATGGCGGAATATGTGACGCATGCCGTGCTGCGCTACTACCGCCGCTTCCACGAATATGAAGACCTGGCGCGCGCCGGTCAGTGGGCGCCATTGCTGCCGCCGGTGCGCGAAGATTTCGCGGTGGGCGTGATGGGCGCCGGCGTGCTCGGTTCGCGCGTGCTGGAAGCATTGAAACCATTCGGCTTCCCGCTGCGGGCATGGAGCCGCACGGCGCGCACCATCGATGGCGTGCAGTGTTTCCATGGCGCCGATGGCCTCGATACGTTCCTGCGCGGTACGCGCGTGGCCGTGTGCATGCTGCCGCTGACGGATGACACCAACAACATCCTGAACCTGACCAACATGTCGAAAATGCCGCAAGGCTCGTTTATCGTCAACGTGGGGCGGGGCGGCCATGTGTCGGAACCGGACTTGCTGAACCTGATGCGCACCGGCCATATCGAAGCGGCCACGCTCGATGTCTTCCGCAACGAACCGCTGCCGATGCAGCACCCGTTCTGGAAAGAGCCGCGCATTACCATCACGCCGCATATTTCCGCGCTGACCTTGCGGCGCGAAAGCGTGCAGCAAATCGCCGGCAAGATGCGGCAATTGGCGAACGGTGAGCCGGTGGCTGACGTGATCGACCGTACCAAAGGTTATTGAAAAGGATAGTGCAATGAGCTTACTGCCGCAGAAAGTCAAAATCGTTGAAGTCGGCCCGCGCGACGGCCTGCAAAATGAAAAGGAAACCATTTCCGCCGACGTGAAAATCGAGCTGGTGAACCGCCTGTCGTCGGCCGGTTTTGCCAACATCGAAGCGGCGTCGTTCGTGTCGCCGAAGTGGGTGCCGCAAATGGCGACCAGCGCGGAAGTGATGGACCGCATCACGCGCCGCGCCGGCGCCATTTATTCCGCGCTGACGCCGAACATGAAGGGCCTGGAAGGCGCATTGGCGGCGAAGGCCGATGAAGTGGTGATCTTTGGTTCCGCTTCCGAAGCGTTCTCGCAAAAGAACATCAATTGCTCGATCGAGGAATCGATCGCGCGCTTTGTCGACGTGGCCAAAGCCGCCAAGGACCAGGGCTTGCGCCTGCGCGGCTCGATCAGCTGCTCGTTCGGCTGCCCGTACCAGGGCGACGTGCCGCTCGACGCGGTGGCGGACGTGGTGGGACGCATGCGCGACCTGGGCTGCGATGAAATCGACATCGCCGACACCATCGGTGTGGCGACGCCGCGCAAGACGCAGGCCGTAATGGAGCGCGCCGCCTCGGTGTTCCGCCTCGATGGCATTTCCGGCCACTTCCACGACACCTATGGCCAGGCGCTGGCCAACATCTATGCCAGCCTGGAAGTGGGCGTGTCGATCTTCCACTCGTCCGTGGCGGGCCTGGGCGGCTGTCCGTATGCGAAGGGCGCCACCGGCAACGTGGCGACCGAAGATGTGCTGTACATGATGAATGGCCTCGGTATCGAGACCGGCATCGACCTCGATATCGTGGTCGACGCGGGCCAGTACATTTCCGCCATCCTCAACCGCAAGGCCGCCAGCCGCGCGGGCAATGCGATTGCCGCCAAGCGGGCGGGGTGATAGCGCCAGTGCCGGCGGCTACGCACGCATGGCGGCTTTCGCTGGCGCGAAAACCGCCCTACGGAACATGGCTGCCGGGTGGATCGTCCGTGGCGGGCAGTGCCCTGTTACGTTTTTAATGCCTGTGCGCTGAACGGCAGGCTGCGCAAATACTTCCCGGTCGCCGCAGCGATCGCGTTGGCCACGGCCGGCGCCACCGGCGGCACACCCGGCTCGCCCACCCCGGTCGGCTTTTCCGCCGACGGCATGATGTGCACCTCGACCTTCGGCATCTGGTTGATGCGCAGCGGCGCATAGTCGTGGAAGTTCGACTGCTCGACCATGCCGTCCTTGAGCGTGATGGCCCCTTGCAGCGCGGCGGACAGGGCAAAGCCGACGCCGCCCTCGATTTGCGAGCGCACGTTGTCGGGATTGATGGCGATGCCGCAATCGACCGCGCACACGATGCGGTCGACCACCACGCTGCCATCGGGCTTGACGGTCACTTCCGCCACCTGCGCGACATACGATTTGAACGATTCATGCACCGCCACGCCGCGCCCGCGCCGGTCGCCATTGCCGCCCTTGGGCAGCGGCGTGCCCCAGCCGGCCTTGTCGGCGGCCAGTTTCAGCACACCGGCATGGCGCGGGTGGTGTTCCAGCAGCGCCAGGCGGAAGGCCACCGGATCCTGGCCCGCCGCGGCGGCCACTTCGTCCAGGAAGGTTTCAGTGGAATAGGCCGTATGGGTGGAACCCACCGAGCGCCACCACAGCACCGGCACGCCGATGTCGTCCGGCGAGTGCAGGTCGACCAGCTGGTTCGGGATCGCATAGGGCAGGTTGGCCGCGCCTTCGACCGAGACGCGGTCGATCCCGTTTTGCACCATGGCGCCAAACGGCGAATTGGCCAGGATCGACTGGCCCACCAGGCGGTGGCGCCAGCCCGTCAGCTTGCCTTGCGCATCGAGCGCCGCTTCCAGCACATGGTGGAAGGCGGGACGGTAGTAGCCCCCTTTCATGTCATCTTCACGCAGCCATACCAGCTTGACGGGCGCCTTGCCATCGATGGCTTTGGCGATGTTGACGGCTTCGACGATATAGTCCGCATCCTTGCAGGCGCGCCGGCCAAAGCTGCCGCCCGCGTACAGCATGTTCAGGATGACCTGTTCCGGCTTCAGTCCCAGCAGCGCGGCGACCTTGGCCTGGTCGATGGTCTGGAACTGTTCGCCATTCCAGATTTCGCAGCGGCCGGGTGTCAGGTGCACCACGCAATTCATCGGTTCCATGGCCGCGTGCGCGAGGTAAGGGAAATCATAGGCGGCGCGCAGCACCCGCGCCGGCGCCGTAAAGGCGGCGTCCGTATCGCCGGCCTTGTGCGCCACCAGACCCGGTGTCTTGGCCAGTTCGCGGTAGCGCGCAAAGATGTCATCGGTGCCGAGCTTGAAGGCGCCCGTTTCATCCCATGCCACTTGCAATGCGTCGCGGCCTTTCTTGGCGCTCCACGTATCTTTCGCCAGTACCGCCACCCCGGTTGGAATGGCGACCACGTCCACCACGCCTTTGACGGCGCGGGCCGCTTTCGCATCAAAGGACTTGACGGTGGCGCCGAAGCGGGGCGGGTGCGCCACCACCGCCGTGAGCATGCCGGGCAGGTGCACGTCCTGCGTAAAGCGCGCCTGGCCACGGATTTTGGCGGCCGTGTCCTTGCGCGGTGCGCGCTTGCCAACCAGCTTGAAGTCTTTCGGGTCTTTCAGGGGGACATTGGCGGGGACCGGCTGCTGTGCCGCCGCCTGCGCCAGTTGGCCAAACGTGGCCTTGCGCTGCGATGCGGCGTGCAACACCACGCCGTCGCTGACGGTGATGGCGCTGGCCGGCACTTGCCACTGCTGCGCCGCCGCCGCCACCAGCATGGCGCGCGCCGAGGCGCCCGCCGTGCGCAGCTGTTCCCACGAATTGGCCATGGCGGTGCTGCCGCCCGTGCCTTGGACCGGGCCCCACAGTATGTTGTTATAGCGGCCGGCGTCGGCCGGTGCGCCTTCGACTTTTACTTGCCCCCAGGCCGCGTCAAGTTCTTCCGCCACGATGGTGGCCAGGCCGGTGTACGTGCCTTGGCCCATTTCCAGGTGCTTGGAAATCACGGTGACGGTGCCGTCGGCGCCGATGCGCAGGAACGCACTGGGTGCGAAGGGCTGCGCGGCGGCAGCGCTGGCATTTGCTGCTGCACTCGTGGCAGCATTCGCGGCGCCGGGCAGGTACAGCGCCAGCGTCAGCCCGGCGGCGTTTTGCAGGAAGCCCCGGCGGCTGGCATTTTCAATATGCGGTGTCATGGCGTCCCTTTCAGGCCAGTGATTTGGCGGCATCGTGGATGGCGGCGCGGATGCGCACATAGGTGGCACAGCGGCAGATATTGCCGGCCATGGCGGCGTCGATATCGGCGTCGGAGGGCTTGCGGTTGGATTGCAGCAGGGCGACGGCGCTCATGATCTGGCCCGACTGGCAATAGCCGCACTGCACCACGTCGAGTTTTTGCCAGGCGTCCTGCACCACCCTGGCGACCTTGGCGGTCCTGGCCTGGTCCACGCCTTCAATCGTGACGACCTTCTTGCCGACGGCGGCGGAGATGGGGGTGCTGCACGAACGGATGGGTTCTCCGGCCAGGTGAACGGTACAGGCGCCGCACAAACCCATGCCGCAGCCATATTTGGTGCCGGTCATGTGCAGCGTATCGCGCAAGACCCACAACAGCGGGGTGTCGGGGGCGGCATCGACGCGGGTCGCCTTGCCGTTGATGTCGAGAGTGATCATCGGGGACTCCTGAGGGACGAGGGAAGAGGTGGATTGCATTCTCGTGCGCGCGGCGCCGCAACCGATAGCACGATCCTGTGAGTTTTTTGCCTAATCCTGCGAAGCCCGCCACGGACAGGTAATGATGGATTACCATCGCCGGGACCAATCCAGGAGCGCCCGTGACACTGCCCGATAGCGACTTACTTGAAACCCTGCGCCAGCCGCTCGCCGCCGCCGCGGCCCGCTGGACCGCCGGCGAGAGCCGGGTGGTGACGCCGATTCCCGGCCTGATGCTGGCCCGCTGCGAAGCACCGACGCAGCCGGCGCCTTGCATGGTGGAACCGAGCATTGCGCTGATTGTGCAAGGCGCCAAGCAGGCGCTGTTGGGCGAGCATGCCTATCACTATGACATCACGCGATTTTTGATCACATCGCTGGATTTGCCCGTCATGATGCAGGTGGTGAACGCCAGCCGGGATCGGCCTTACCTGGGCCTGATTTTAAAGCTGGATTTGCGGATGGTGGCGGAACTGGCCATGCAAGGCGGGATGGCGCCGCCGTCCGACGCGCCGTGCGCCTGTGGCATGGTGATGGGAGATACCACGCCGCACCTGTTGCAAGCGTTTGCACGGCTGCTCGAGCTGCTCGACGATCCGGACTCGATTCCGGTGCTGGCGCCGTTGATCCAGCGTGAAATCTGTTATCGATTGCTGATGAGCGACCAGGGCGCACGGCTGCGGCAAATCGCGTCGGTGGGCAGCCAGAGCCACCGGGTGGCGCGGGCGATTGACTGGCTGAAGTCGCATTTCGCGCTGCCATTGCGGATCGAAACACTGGCGGCCCATGTGCAAATGAGTCCATCGACCTTCCACCACCACTTCCGCCTGCTGACCGCGATGAGTCCGCTGCAATACCAGAAATGGCTGCGCCTGAACGAAGCGCGGCGCATGATGCTGTCCGATCACCTGGACGCGTCCACGGCGGCATTCCAGGTCGGCTATGAAAGTCCGTCCCAGTTCAGCCGCGAATACAGTCGGCTGTTTGGCGCACCGCCACGGCGGGACATCGACAACTTGCGGCGCCTGTCCGCGTAGTTTATTGAGGGAATGGAAAAAGCCCGTGAAACCTTGCGATTTCACGGGCTTTTAAATTTTGGTCGGAGTACAAGGATTCGAACCTTGGACCCCCTGGTCCCAAACCAGGTGCGCTACCGGGCTGCGCTACACTCCGAATACCGACATCATACTCGGACCGGGCCGAATGGTCAAATGCGGTTGGCTTGATAAGCACTATTTGTTGAATGCTGGAATGAAAAAAGCCTGTGAAACGTTTCCATTTCACAGGCTTTTAAATTCTGGTCGGAGTACAAGGATTCGAACCTTGGACCCCCTGGTCCCAAACCAGGTGCGCTACCGGGCTGCGCTACACTCCGAAG